>NZ_JBAHWA010000015.1:0-85274 GCF_036697405.1 Lysobacter sp. CCNWLW3 | reverse complement strand
GCCCGCACCGCAGACGCGCGCCGCGCCGCCGCCGCTCGAGACGCGGCCGGCCGAGCCGGCGCGAGTCGAAGCCCCCCGAATCGAAGCGCCGCGCATGCCGGCGCCGAGCGCGCAAACCGCGCGCAGCGACGTGCCCTGGGCGGAACCGCCCGCGGTCGAAGCGCCGCCGCGCCGGCCCGCGCCGCCGCCGGAACCGGCTCGGGCCGAGCAGCGCGAGGCCGCGCCCGCCGTGCCGGCGATGTCGTCCGCGCCGCGCAGCGGCGGCGCCGGCATCGCCGATGCCGACGCCTGGCACGACCTGGTCGCCGGCAGCGGGCTGCGCGGCCCGGCCCGGCTGCTGGCCGAGCACGCCGGTTTCATCGCCTACGCCGACGGCGCGCTGCGCCTGTCCCTGCCGGCCGAGGACGATCACCTGCGCGCGCCGGCCCTGATCCAGATGGTCGCCGACGCGCTGGCGCCGCGCCTGGGCGCGGCCCCGCAGATCCGTTTCGAGTCCGCCCAGTCCAGCGAATCGCTGCGCGAGCGCAACGAGCGCGCGCGCGACCAGCGCCAGGCCTCGGCCGAGGACGCGTTCATGAACGATCCCGACGTGCAGCGCCTGATCTCGCAGCACGGCGCGCGGGTCGTGCCGGACTCGATTCGTCCGTTCGACGAGGCTTGAGGACGGCGGCCGCCGTCCTCATTCCAGTTGCATCGCTGCTCGTCGCAGCGCGCCGCGTCCACCCGCGCGGCGCCTTCCCCACCACCCCGGAAACAGGCAGGACACCATGCGCGGCAACATCGCCCAACTCATGCAACAAGCGCAGAAGATGCAGGAAAACGTGCAGCGCGCCCAGGAAGAACTGGCCAAGATCGAAGTCACCGGCAACGCCGGCGGCGGCATGGTCAGCGTGACCATCACCGGCCGCATGGAGTGCCGCAAGGTGCGCATCGATCCCAGCGTGCTGAGCGATCCGGAGATGGCCGAAGACCTGGTCGCGGCCGCGTTCAACGATGCGGTCAACAAGGTCAACGCCGAGTCGCAGGCCAAGATGTCCGCCGCCACCGCCGGCATGCCGATGCCGCCGGGCATGAAGATGCCGTTCTGAGCCGCGGGAACCTGTGCTCATGAATCTGCAACTCGGCCTCGCCGCCGGCCTGATCGCGTCGGGCCTGCTCGGCCTGGACCTGTACGCGACCTGGGCGATCTGGCGCGAGCCGGACCTCAGCGGCGCCCAGAAGGGCCTGCAATCGGCCTTCGTCTGGCTGCTGCCGCTGCTGGGCGCGATCGTCTGCCTCAACGTGGTGCGGGCGATGAATCGCGAGCCGATCCCGCGCAGCAGTTCGTTCACCCCGTCCGAGTGAGTTCGCCGGCATGAGCAGCGCGCTGCTGGAACAACTGATCGAAGCCTTCCGGGTGCTGCCCGGCGTGGGCCAGAAATCGGCCCAGCGCATGGCCTACCACGTGCTCGAACGCGAGCGCGCCGGCGGCCAGCGCTTGTCCAACGCGCTCGCCGAAGCGATCGAAAAGGTCGGCCATTGCAGCCGCTGCCGCGACTTCAGCGAGACGCCGGTCTGCGCGACCTGCGCCAGCGCCGCGCGCGACGCCCATCTGCTGTGCGCGGTGGAGTCGCCGGCCGACCGGCTGGCGATCGAGCAGGCCACCGGCTACCGCGGCCTGTACTTCGTGCTGCAGGGCCGGCTCAGCCCGCTCGACGGCATCGGCCCGCGCGAACTCGGCCTGGACGGCCTGGCCGCGCGCCTGGCCGAGGGCGAGATCCAGGAGCTGATCATCGCCACCAATCCCACCGTCGAAGGCGAGGCCACCGCGCATTACCTGGCCCAGCTCGCGCGCCAGCACGGCGTGTGCCCGAGCCGGCTCGCGCACGGCGTGCCGCTGGGCGGCGAACTCGAATACGTCGATCGCGGCACCCTGTCGCACGCCTTCGGCAGCCGCAGCGAGATGGAGTGAGGCTGGGAATCGGGAATGGGGAATTGGGAATCGATAGAGCTTTAGACCCCGGCCGTTGTACCTTTACGATTCCCGATTCCCGATTCCCGATTCCCGATTCCCGATGACCGACCCCACCATCTTCGGCAAGATCATCCGCCGCGAAATCCCGGCCGACATCGTCTTCGAAGACGAGCACCTGATCGCGTTCCGCGACATCGCGCCGCAGGCGCCGGTGCACGTGCTGTTCGTGCCCAAGACCCACGTACCGACCCTCAACGACCTGCAGCCCGAGCAGGCCGAGGTGGTCGGCCGCCTGGCTCACGCCGCGGCCGCTTACGCCAAGCGCGAAGGCTTCGCCGAAGACGGCTACCGCATCGTCATGAACTGCAACGGCGACGGCGGCCAAACCGTGTTTCAGATCCATCTGCACCTGCTGGCCGGCGCCCAGCTCGGTCGTTTCGGCACGCCGCGCTGACGCGGCCCGGGCTGCAGGTGGGAGCGGCGTAAGCCGCGATCGCGACCTCAAGCCACGCGCGAACGATGGGCGACCCGGCGATCGCGGCTTACGCCGCTCCCACAGGGGGCGCCATAGCATCGTGGCCGCGGCTTGGCCCGCAAACATCGATCGAAGGCGCAAACGAAAACGCCCGGGACATCCCGGGCGTTTCGTCATGCGCCGCCAGCGACTGGCTTACCACCAGCCCCACCACGGCCACGGCGCCGGGCGGGTGATGACGTCGACTTGTTCGCGCACCGGCCACAGGTAGACCACCTCGGCGTCGACCAGCGGGAAACGGTAGTCGTACTGGCCGATGCGGCGGTTCTCGTAGCCGCTGATGCGACCGGTGAAGGTCACTTCGCGGTTCTTCTCGAACAGGGCCGGATCGTAGAAGCCGGAGCGGCAGGCCAGGAAGCGGCCGCCGATGTCGTCGCTGGCCCAGTACGGGCGGCCGCTGCTGCCCAGACGGGTGGAGATCATCACGAAGCAGGTGCGATTGGCTTGCGGCTCGACTTCGACCACGCGGCCGCCCCAGCGCACGGTCGCGCCGGTGCTGTCGTTGGCGGCGGCATCGGCCGGGGTGATCGGATTGAACGCGCCCTGCAGCGGTTGCGGCTGGGTCGCGCAGGCGGTCAGCAGGCCGATGCTCGCGGCCAGCAGGACCAAGCGGGGGGTGAGACGAACGTTCATCGGCCTTCTCCATTGGGGCCCGGGCGGTGCGCGCGCAGCGCCCTGATCAGATCGCGCTTTTCACGGGCGTCGCGCCGCCCGGGTTCCGCTACAGCGTACCGCCAATCGGCGAAACGCTGGCTGAGCGCCGCCAGCGCCGGGGCCAGGTCCGGCCGGCTGCGGGCGACGCGGTCGGACCAGTCCTGGGCCGGCTCGTGCGGTTCGCGCGCCAGATCCAGGCGCCGGTAGCGGCGGCCGAGCGCATGCCAGGCGCGCAGGACCGGATCGCGCTCGCGTTGGCCGCGGCTGCTGAGCCAGACCATCCACAGCAGGGTCAGGCCCGCGGCCATGCCGAACAAGGCTACCAGGCGTCCCGTGTCGAGCCGGTCGACACCCAGCGGCTGCAGCAGGCTCTGCTGGCGGTTGGCGTCGAAGCCGAGCACGAAGTCGTTCCAGCCGCGCCGGGCCCAGTCGCCGAGATTGAAGATCGGCGTGGCCATGGTCAGCCCGCCGAGCAGGTTGGCGCCTGGGGCGCGGTCGGCGAGGGTGTCGTAGACGCGCTCGGGGGCGACCGCGGCGGTCGGGTCCACCCGCACCCAGCCGCGCTGCGGCAGCCAGACCTCGGCCCAGGCGTGGGCATCGGAGCGGCGCACCAGCCAGTAGTCGCCGATCGGATTGCGATAGCCGCCGGCGTAGCCGGTGACCACGCGCGCCGGAATGCCGGCATTGCGCATCAGCACCACGAAGGCCGAGCTGAAGTGCTCGCAGTAGCCGGCCTTGTAGTCGAACAGGAATTCGTCGACCGCGTGGCGTCCGGGCAGCGGCGTGTCCAGGGTGTAGGCGAACTCGCGATTCACCCAGTCCAGCGCGCGCCGCACCAGCGCCGCGTCGTTGCCGCCGAGTTCGCGCCGCCAACGCAGCGCGAGTTCGCGGGTGCGCGGGTTATAGCCTTCGGGCAGGCGCAGCGCGGCTTCGCGCAACACGCTTTGCAACTGCAGGTGATAGCGCAGCGGCGGCGCCGAGCGCAGGCGCCAGCGGCTGAGCGCGGTCAGCGGGCGGGCGGTGAACAGGCCGTGATCGATCGACAAACGGGTGTCGGGCGGCGCCGCCAGCGGCAGATCCAGCGCCACCAGCTGACGGCCGTCGGTGGGCTCAAGCTCGATCTCGTAGTCCCAGCGCGCTTCGGCCGATTGGGTCTGCGCCGGCGGCAGGCCGCGGTACCAGCGCGGCTGGGTCCATTCGCGGCCGTCGAAATCCCACAGCACCGGACCGCGCCAGTACATCTGCGAGGGCCGGGGCACCGCGCCGTTGAAGCGCACGCGCATGGTCGGTGTTTCGTCGTTCATCAGCTCGGCCCAGCCGCCGGGCGTCATGCTGCCGGACAAGCCCGGCCGGCTCAGCGAGCGGTCGGGCACGCCCCACAGCGGCGTGCCCAGGCGCGGGAACAGCCAGAACGCCGCCAGCGCCAGCGGCAGGCCGATCGCGACCAGGCGGGCGATGCCGGCCAGGCGTTGCCAGTGACCGAGCCGGCGCACGCGTTCGCCGGATTCGAATTCGGCCAGGCGCTGCAGCGTCGCCAGCGCCAGCAGCGCGGCGATCAGGCCCAGGATCAGCGACAAGGGCCCCTGGTCGAGCAGGAAGGTGCCGAACGGCGCGAACAGGGCGAAGCCGATCAGGCTGCGCGCATCGCGCAGGGTCGAGGTCTCGGCCGGTTTGATCGCGAGCATGGCCGCGAGCAGCGCGCAGCCGGTGTCGCGGCCGATGCCGAAGTTCATCTGCATCATCACCGTGCCGATCAGCACCAGCGCGAGCAGGGCGCGCACCACGAAGTTGAGCGGGCGGCGCCAGGCCAGCAGCGCGACCGCGATTCCGCAGGCGGCGATCAGCAGGCCCAGCAGCGGTGTGAGCTGCAGCAGCAGCGGCAACATGCAGGCGGCCGCGGTCGACAGGGTCCAGGCCCGGCTGCCCGAGTCCAGCAAGGGCGAGGTCGGCTTAGGCATGCGGCATCAGCGCCAGCGCGCGCAGGCAGGCGTGACGGTGCGCGCTGCCGCTGCTGGGGCCCAGCTCGGGCTGGCCGGGCAGCATCAGGCGGTAGCGGCGGCCGTCGCGTTCGGCCTCGTCGACCCAGCGCGCCAGGCGCGCGATCCGCGCTTCGTAACCCAGGGCGAGCACGCTGCGCCAGTCCAGCACCACGTCCGCGCCCAGGGGTTGCTCGAACTCGCGCACCAGCAACGCGTCGCGTCGCGCCGAAGGCTTCCAGGCGATCGCGCGCCGGGCGTCGCCGGCGCGATAACCGCGCAGGTGATGGACGTCGTCGCCGCTGGGGTGCAGGCGGGTCTGGATCTGGTCGCCGCTGCCGGCCGGCAGCGGCGGGCCGTGCGGCTCCGGCGCCGGATACACCAGCAGGGGCGCGTCCGGCCAGACATAGGCCCAGGCGCGCGCCAGGCCGAGCGGTCGCGTGGTCGACACGCGCAGGCGCGGCAGTTCGAACCAGCCGCGCCTACGCGTGGCGAAGTTCAATTCGGCTTCGCCGCTGCCCGCGTCCAGGTCCAGCGGCGCGAGCGCGTCGGAATCGCCGTCGTCGTCGACGCGCAAGCCGCGGCGCGCGCGCTCGGGCGGGGCTTTGGCGTGCACGCGCACGCGCAAGGGCTGACCGGCGGCGACCGGTTCGGCGTCGATCGCGACCACGCTCAGGCCGGTGAGCTGCATCTGCGCCGCGATCAGGCTGGCCAGGCCGGCGCCGGACAGCAGCAGGGCGAGCAGCAGGGCGGGGTTGTTGTTGTAGTTCAGCGCGCCCAACAGCATCGACATCAGGGCGACGGCGAAGAACAGGCCGAAGCCGGTCGGCAGCACGTACACGCGGCCGCGATGGAACAGCGCGGGCAAGGTCTCCGGATCGCGCGGCCGCGCGAACTTGCGCAGGCGCGCGCGCAGGCCGGGGCGCGGATTGTCCGCCATCGCGCTCAGTCCACCGGCACCGCGTGCAGGATCGCCTTGGCCAAGGCGCCGTCGTGTCCGGCATCGGCGTCGGCGACCAGGCGGTGCGCGGCGACCGGCGCGAACAGCGCCTGCACGTCCTCGGGCAGCACATGCGCGCGCCCCAGCAGCAGGGCGTAGGCGCGCGCGGCGCGCAGCAGGGCCAGGCCGGCGCGCGGCGACAGACCCACGCGCACGCCCGGATGGCGGCGGCTGCGCGCGAGCAGCGCCTGCACATAACCGATCAGCGCGTCGCTGGCATGCACCGCGCTGACCGCGCGGCGCGCGGCCAGCACGTCCTCGCTGCCGAGGATGGGCAGGGTCTGGGCGATCAGGTCGCGCCGATTGGCGCCGGCGAGCAGGTCGCGTTCGGCCGCTTCGCCCGGATAGCCCAGCGCCAGGCGCAGGAGAAAACGATCGAGCTGCGAATCGGGCAGGGGATAGGTGCCGGCCAGGTCGACCGGGTTCTGGGTCGCGATCACGAAGAACGGATCCGGCAGGGCATGGGTGGTGCCGTCGACGGTGACCTGGTGCTCGGCCATGGCTTCGAGCAGCGCGCTCTGGGTACGCGGCGGCGCGCGGTTGATCTCGTCGGCCAGCAGCACCTGGGTGAACACCGGGCCGGGATGGAACTGGAAACTGCGCGCCTGCGGATCGAACACCGACACCCCGACCACGTCGGCCGGCAACAGGTCGGAAGTGAACTGCACGCGCTGGAATTCCAGACCCAGCGTGGCCGCCAGGGCGTGCGCGAGCGTGGTCTTGCCCAGCCCGGGCAGGTCCTCGATCAGCAGATGGCCGTCCGACAACAAGGCCACGAAGGCGAGCCGGACTTCGTGCGGCTTGCCCAGCACCAGGCCGTTGACCTGCGCCTGCGCGCGATCCAGGGCGCTGCGCAGGCCATCGGTTAGCATGGATGCCGTCGTGGGGGATGCCGCCATCGTGCTGGTCTCCTGAGGATCGCGTCGAATTCCGGAGCGCGCGCAGCGCCTGCGGTCGGCTGCGGTCCGGTGCGGGACAGGCGCGGCGCCGTTGCGCCGGGTCCGCCCGCGTCGAGTTCATCAGAGTGTAGCGAGGTCGCGAGTCGATGCGGGATGCAAACGGGGCCGACGCAAACCGGGACGTTGCGATGCGTCGCGTTTTCTGGGGGCTGTGGTCGATCGTCCTGGCGCTCAAGCTGCTGGTCGCCGCGCGTCTGCCCTTGTTCGTCGACGAGGCCTTCTATTGGTGGGAGGGGCGGCATCCGGCCGCGGCGTATTCCGATCTGCCAGGCCTGACCGCCTGGCTCACGCGCCTGGGCACCGCCGTCGGCGGCGAACACGCCTTGGCCCTGCGCGCGCCGTTCCTGTTGATCGCCGCAGCGCTGCCCCTGCTGGTGCAGCGCATCGCCGCGCGCGAATACGGCGCGCGCGCCGGTTGGCAGGCGGCCTGCTTCGCCCTGCTGCTGCCCTTGGGCGGCACGCTGGGCCTGTTGGCCCTGCCGGATGCGGCGATGGCCCTGGCGACCTTGCTGTGCATGGACGCGGGTGCGCGCCTGCTGCGTCGTGTCGACGCCGCCAGCGCGCTGGAACTGGCCGCGGGCCTGAGCATAGGCGCGCTCAGCCATTACCGTTTCATCGCCGTGATCGGGGTCGGTTTCCTGGCTTTGCTGATCCTGGCCGATGGCCGCCGCGCCTTGCGCGACGTGCGCACTCTCACCGCGATCGCGATCGGCGCCTCGGCGTGGACGCCGCTGCTGTTTTGGAACATCGACAACGCCGACGCCGGCCTGCGCTTCCAGTTGGTCGATCGCCATCCTTGGGCCTTCCACGCCGACGGGCTGTGGTTCGTCGCGATCCAGGCCCTGCTGGTCACTCCGCCCTTGTTCCTGGCGCTGATCTTGGCGGCCAGGCGCGGTTGCCACGCGCATGCGCAGGCGACGCGCTACTTCGCCCTGCTCGGCGGGCTGTTGGTGCTGGGCTTCTTCGTCCTGGGCTTTTTCGCCGATACCGAACGGGTGAGTTTCCACTGGCCGCTGCCGGGCTATTTCGCGCTGCTGCCCTTGCTGCCGGCGCTGCTTGCGGGCTGGCCGCGTTGGGCGCGGCGCCTGACCTGGATCGCCGCCGCGCTGGGCCTGCTGTCGATGCTGGGCTACTACGTCGCGGTGTCGGCGCCGCAGCTGCGCGCGCGCAGCGCGGCGGAGAAGTGGTACCCCAGCAACTTCGCCGGTTGGGACGAACTGGCCGCGCGCGTGCAGACCGCGCGTGCGCGCATGCCGGCCGGCACGCGTCTGGTCGCCGACAATTTCAAGGTCGCCGCCGAACTGGGTTTCGCCTTGCGTGATCCGCGCATCGCCGTGCTCGACCATCCGCTCAACCACAAGCACGGCCGCGCGCCGCAGCTGCGGCTATGGGGCCTGAGCAGCGCCGGCCGCGCCGACTGGGGCGACGCGCCGGTGTTGCTGGTGGTCGGCGCCAGCGAGGTCGAATACAAGAACCTGCTCGATCGCTACCACGCCCTGTGCGCGATGGTCGGGCCGCTGCCGGCGCCGGAGGTGCTGAACGTCGATCACGGCCGTCAGCGCTTCCTGTTGTTCGCGCTGGACGCTCCGCGCAGCGGCGCGTGCGCGACGCCGGCGATGGCCTGGATCGACGCGCCCGAATCGCGTGCGCGGGTCGGGCGCCGCTTCGCCTTGCGCGGTTGGGCGTTCAAGGACGGGGTCGGGCTGGACGGCGTCGAGATCACGCTGGACGGTCGCGCGGTCGCGCAGGCGCGCTACGGCCTGGAGCGCCTGGACGTGCAAGCGTATTGGGCGCGATCGCGCGATCCGCTGCAGCCCAAGGTCGGTTTCACCGCGCAGGTGGCGCTGGGCGCGGAGGTGGCGCCGGGACGGCATTGGCTGGGGCTGCGTCTGCGCGGCCGCGACGGCAGCGTGGAGACTTGGTCGGAGCAGCCGGTCGAGGTCGTCGACGCGGCGCCCTGACGCGCCGGCGCGCACTGCGCGCCGGCGCAAACCGGCTTACTCCTGCGGCGCGACGTCCAGGTAGCCGCCGGCGGCGGCTACCGCGGCCCACAGATCGGGCTTGGTCTTGAACGAGCGGTCGAACAGGCGCTCGGCGGCGGCGCGATCGCCCTGCATCAGATAATAGGCGCCGATCTCGGCCAGCTTGGTCTCGTCGTCGTCGGTCACGCTGAGGAAGCGATCGAACATGGCCTTGGCCTTGTCCCATTCGCCGGCTTCGCGGTAGACGCGGGCGATGCGGTAGAAGTCGGTGTCCTCGGGCTTGCCCGCCAGCACTTGGTCGAACATCGCCTGGCCCTCGGCCCTGTGGCCGCCGAGGTAGTAGACGCGGCCGACCGCGATGCGTTCCCAACTGCCCTTGCCGGCCAGCGTCTTGGCGGTTTGCAGCAGGGCCATGGCGGCGTCCTGCTTGGGCTTGTCGCGGTAGGCCGGCGCCGTGGTCTTCTGCGCGGCGTAACCGACCGCGATACCCGAGACGAACAGAACTCCCGCGACGGCTGCGGTGCGAATCTTCATGCTGGTTTTCCCCCTGATGGAGCGAAGAGCATAGCCAAGCGCCCGTCGGTCCGTCAGGTCGCGGCGATGGATCGCGCCGAAGCGGTGTCGCGCTAGGGCAGGGCGTAGCCGGCCGCGCGCAGCAGGCGCGCGGTCTCGATCAGCGGCAGTCCGATCAGGGCGCTGGGGTCGCGGCTGTCGACCGCCTCGAACAGGGCGATGCCCAGGCCTTCGGACTTGAAACTGCCGGCGCAGTCGTAGGGCTGCTCGGCGTCGACGTAGCGCTCGATCTCGCCCCGGTTCAGGTTGCGGAAGCGCACCGCGGTCAGGTCCAGCGCGCGCTGCGGGGCCTGGCCGCTACGGGCCAGGCAGAGGGCGGTCAGGAAGCGCACCTCGCGCCCCGACATCGAGGCCAGCTGCGCGATCGCGCCGGCGCGGTCGCCGGGTTTGCCGATCGGGCGGCCGTCGAACTCGGCGACCTGGTCCGAACCCAGCACCCAGGCCCCGGGCATCCGCGCGGCGACCTCCTCGGCCTTGGCCTGGGCCAGGCGCTGGGCCAGTTCCAGCGGCGATTCGCCGGCCCGCGGGGTCTCGTCGACCTGCGGGCGGGCGCAGTCGAAGGGCAGGCGCAGGCGCTGCAGCAGCTCGCGCCGGTAGCGGGAGGTGGACGCCAGGATCAGGTGCATGGGGCGAGAAGTGAGCGCGCAGGAGTGAGGAATGAGCGAAGGGCGGGCATTGAACATTCAGGATCGAGGCGAGCTAAGTCTATGCTTTTACTCACTTCTGGCTTCTCATTCCTCCGGGCTCACTTCCAGGATCGAACGCGCGCGTTCGATCTGCGACAGCTGCTGCTCGATGCGGCCGCGCGCGGCGTCGATCGAGGCCCGGACCTCGGCCAACTGCTCGGGGCTGGCCGAATTGCCGTGGTCGCGCAGCCACAGGCGCTGGCGCAGCATTTCGCGCATGGCGTCGCCGACCGGGTCCAGGTTCTGGTCGCCGGCGACCGCCTCGATCTCGGCCCGGGCCGTGCGCAGGCGGGCTTCCAGGGCGTCGGCGGCGTCCAGCAGCTCGCGCACCGCGCGCTGATGGCGGCCGGAACCGCGGCGGAGGCCGAACACGACCACGGCGGCCGCCAGCGCGGCCAGGAGCAGGATCAGGGTGGTGGTCACGGCGGAGTCGGCTGAACGCAGGGAAAGCCGGAGTCTGACCCGAGGGCCCGGCCGGCGGCAAATCCCCGCCCCGCCTGGGTTTCCGGTTTGACATCAGGGGGTTGGGTCTCTAACATTCCGCGGCTTATGTCAGCGGACGTGCCAGCCGGGCGGGTGCCCGAAGTACTCGATGCCTGGCGCCTGGTGGCCGCAAGGCGCGGCGTCGAGGGGCGCGTGCCGTTGTCGTCGTTCAAGCGGCTGCAGGGCAGTCTGCTCGATACCGAGGGTGACGTGACGTTCTCGCTGGATTTCGCCAGCGACGAACTGCAGGTGCCCTACGTCGAGTTGAAGGTCGATACGGCGTTGCCGCTGCTGTGCCAGCGCAGCCTGGAACGGTTCCTGCTGCCGGTGCAGATCGTGCAGCGCCTGGGCTTGATCCGCGAGGAAGCGGACGAGGCCGGGCTGCCGCCGGGTTACGAACCGCTGCTGATGCCGGAAGACGGCCAGCTGCGGACCATCGAACTGGTCGAGGACGAACTCATCCTCGCCGTGCCGGTGGTGCCGATGGCCCCGGGCACGGAAGCGATGGAGCGCGACTGGCCGGCCCCCGAGGCCGAACAGGAACGCGCCAATCCGTTCGCGGCGTTGTCGGCGTTGAAGAACAAATCGAACTGATCCACCGCGGCGCGCTTGCGGCACACGCGTCAGGGCACTACCGGCAACTCCAGTTTCCAACCGCAGTTTCCATCAGTTTCGGTTCCTAACAGTTTCAGTTTCCACAGTTTCTCTTGGAGCAAGACCATGGCTGTCCAGAAGTCCCGCGTTTCCCCGTCCCGCCGCGGCCAGCGCCGCGCCCACGACGCGCTGACCAGCAAGCAGCTGGCCACCGACCCGACCACCGGCGAGACCCACATCCGCCACCACGTCACCGCCGACGGCTACTACCGCGGCAAGAAGGTGATCAACACCCAGTCCAAGGTCGCCGACGAAGAGTAATCTTCGCATCGCCCGCCGCGCCGCGCGCACGCTTTGGCGGCGCGCGGGGCCGTCGCCGATCCGGCCGCCGCTGTCGTACAGCGCGCGGAACCAACACGTGCTTGTCGAGCACGCGGGACCTGCGGCCGCCACGGCGGGGTTCCGCCGCCAGCGCGTCTGGCGGAATGGGCCCGATTCGGGCCTGACTACGGTTCCGCAGCGGAGTGGTGATGACTGAGCAGCGCAAGCAAGACAGGGTCTATTCGCGTATCGCGGGCACCGGCAGCTACCTGCCGGAGAAGATCCTGACCAACGACGACCTCGCCAAGATGGTCGACACCAGCGACGAATGGATCGCGGCCCGCACCGGCATCCGCGAGCGTCACGTCGTCGCCGAGGGCGAAACCACCTGCGACCTGGCCTACCACGCCTCGCTGCGCGCGCTCGAAGCCGCCGGCGTCGATCCGCAGGAACTGGACCTGATCGTGCTCGGCACGACCACGCCCGACCTGATTTTCCCGTCCACCGCCTGCCTGCTGCAGCACCGCCTGGGCGCCAACGGTTGCCCTGCGTTCGACGTCAACGCCGCCTGTTCGGGCTTCGTCTACGCGCTGACCGTGGCCGACAAGTTCATCCAGTCCGGCGCGGCCAAGACCGTGCTGGTGGTGGGCGCGGAAACCCTGACCCGCATGATCGACTGGAGCGACCGCGGCACCTGCGTGCTGTTCGGCGACGGCGCCGGCGCGGTCGTGCTCAAGGCCGACAGCGAAACCGGCATCCTCAGCACCCATCTGCACGCCGACGGCGGCAAGAAGGAGCTGCTGTGGAACCCGGTCGGCGTTTCGGCCGGTTTCAAGCTCGACGAGCCCAATGCCGGCGTCAAGGTGCTGATGACCGGCAACGAGGTCTTCAAGCACGCGGTCAAGGCGCTGGACTCGGTGGTCGAAGAGACCCTGGAAGCCAACGGCCTGGACCGTCACGACATCGACTGGCTGATTCCGCACCAGGCCAACCTGCGCATCATCGAGGCCACGGCCAAGCGCCTGGACATGCCGATGGAGCGCGTGGTGGTCACCGTCGACAAGCACGGCAACACCTCCTCGGGCTCGGTGCCGCTGGCGCTGGACGAAGCGGTGCGCTCCGGTCGCGTGCAGCGCGGCCAGCTGGTGCTGCTGGAGGCCTTCGGCGGCGGTTTCACCTGGGGTTCGGCGCTGCTGCGCTACTGATCGCCCGCGCCTTTCCCTGTGTCGCCCTACGCGCCCGGCTTGCCGGGCGCGTGCGTTTTCGCGCCCGAATTCGCGTGTTCGGAAAACTGTCGCAACGCGTCACGATACGCGCGAGTACAGACGATGACGCGGTTTGCCTCGTATCATGCCGGTCCTTGACGAACTGGACCGGCGTTCGCGCCACGACTCGATGAGCCACGACTCTCTCGCCTTGGTGTTTCCCGGACAGGGCTCGCAATCGCTGGGCATGCTCGCCGAGCTGTCCGAGCTGCATCCGCTGATCCGCGACACCTTCGCCGAGGCCAGCGACGGCGCCGCCACCGACCTGTGGGCGCTGAGCCAGAGCGGCCCGGAAGAAATGCTCAACCGCACCGAGTACACCCAGCCGGCGCTGCTGGCCGCGGGCGTGGCGGTATGGCGCCTGTGGCAGGCCCAGGGCGGCGCGCAACCGGCGCAGCTGTCCGGCCACAGCCTGGGCGAATACACCGCACTGGTCGCCGCCGGCGCGCTGTCGCTGAAGGACGCCGCGCACCTGGTGCGCCTGCGCGGACAATTCATGCAGGACGCCGCGCCTGCGGGCACCGGCGCCATGGCCGCCGTGCTCGGCGCCGAGGACGCGCTGGTGCAGGAAGTCTGCGCGGCGGTGTCGGGCAAGGAGGTGGTGGTGCCGGCGAACTACAACTCGCCCGGCCAGATCGTGATCGGCGGCCATGCCGCCGCGGTCGATGCCGCCCTGGTCCAGCTGGCCGAACGCGGCGTGCGCAAGGCGGTCAAGCTCGCCGTCAGCGTGCCCTCGCACACCCCGCTGATGCGCGACGCCGCCAATCGCCTCGGCGAGGCCATGGCCGGCCTGAGCTGGCACCCGCCCAAGCTGCCGGTGGTGCAGAACGTCGACGCCCAGGCGCATGCCGGCCTGGACGCGATCCGCGACGCGCTGGTGCGCCAGCTCTATCTGCCGGTGCAGTGGACCGGCTGCGTGCAGGCCCTGGCCGCGCGCGGCGCGACCCGCGTGGCCGAATGCGGCCCCGGCAAGGTCCTCAGCGGCCTGGTCAAGCGCATCGACAAATCGCTGGATGCGCGCCCGCTGGGCACGGTCGGCGATTTCCAGGCCGCATTGGCGGACTGGTCGCAGGCCTGACCCTTATCCTGGCTAGGCTGGCTGCGCGATACGCCGTTTCGGGCGATGATCCGCGATGCCGAACCGACGCCGCACCGAACCGAACCGACGTCGTACCGAACTGAGAGCGGAGCACACATGAGCACTGGACCCCTCGCGGGCGAAATCGCCCTGGTCACCGGCGCCAGCCGCGGCATCGGCGCCGCGATCGCCGACGAACTGGCCGCGCAGGGCGCGACCGTGATCGGCACCGCCACCAGCGACGCCGGCGCCGCCGCGATCGGCGAGCGTCTGGCCGCGCACGGCGGCCACGGCCGCACCCTGGACGTGGCCGACCCGGCCTCGATCGAGGCGGTGATCGACGCGATCGCAAAGGACATCGGCGCGATCTCGATCCTGGTCAACAACGCCGGCATCACCCGCGACAACCTGCTGATGCGGATGAAGGACGAGGACTGGCAGGCCATCCTCGACACCAACCTGACCAGCGTGTTCCGCACCAGCAAGGCGGTCATGCGCGCGATGATGAAGGCGCGCAAGGGCCGCATCGTCAATATCGCCTCGGTGATCGGCGTGACCGGCAACGCCGGCCAGGCCAACTACGCCGCGGCCAAGGCCGGCATCATCGCCTTCAGCAAGTCGATGGCGCGCGAGATCGGCAGCCGCGGCATTACCGTCAACGTGGTCGCGCCCGGCTTCATCGACACCGACATGACCCGTTCGCTGCCCGAGGACGCGAAAAACGCGATGCTCGGCCAGATCGCGCTGGGCCGTTTCGGCGAACCGGCCGACATCGCCCGCGCGGTGGCGTTCCTGGCCGGCCCCAGCGCCGCCTACATCACCGGCGAGACCCTGCACGTCAACGGCGGCATGTACATGCCATGAGCCGTCGTTGCGAAGCGTAAACGATTGAACCAAAAGGGGTTTCGCGCATGCTCGCGAACGCCTCCGATTCCATTAGACTATTCCATCGAAAACCCCTCACGGGAGGAGCACAAACTCATGAGCAGCATCGAAGAACGCGTCAAGAAGATCGTGGTCGAACAGCTTGGCGTTAAGGAAGAAGAAGTCACCAACAACGCTTCCTTCGTCGACGACCTCGGCGCGGATTCGCTCGACACCGTCGAGCTGGTGATGGCCCTCGAAGAAGAGTTCGAGTGCGAGATCCCGGACGAAGAGGCCGAGAAGATCACCTCG
Organism: Lysobacter sp. CCNWLW3; assembly: GCF_036697405.1. Taxonomy (NCBI): domain Bacteria; kingdom Pseudomonadati; phylum Pseudomonadota; class Gammaproteobacteria; order Lysobacterales; family Lysobacteraceae; genus Lysobacter; species Lysobacter sp. CCNWLW3. Next base: position 70,038 of record NZ_JBAHWA010000015.1, on the reverse strand, counting down.
GTGCAGCAGGCGATCGATTACGTCAAGGCGCACGTCAAGTCGTAATCGACGCGGGCGACGCGGCGGCCAGCGCGAGCGGACCGCCGGCGTCGTCGGCAAAACCATACCGGGGCCGCATTGCGGCCCCGCGTTTTTAGTGCCGGTGGATACGCCGGCGTAGCGTCAGAATCCCGTGTCAACAGTACGGAGTGCTCCATGTTCAACCGTCGCGTAGTGATTACCGGCCTCGGCATCGTTTCCCCGCTCGGCAACGACCTGGCCAGCAACTGGGACGGGATCGTCAACGGCCGCTCCGGCATCGGTCCGATCACCTGGTTCGACGCGTCCAACTTCACCACCCGCATCGCCGGCGAAGTCCGCGACTTCGACATCGGCAAGTGGGTCGGCCCGAAAGACGCCAAGAAGATGGACGAGTTCATCCACTACGGCGTCGCCGCCTCGATGATGGCGATGGAAGACGCGGGCCTGGTGGTCGACGAGTCCAACGCCGAGCGCATCGGCGCGCTGATCGGCTCGGGCATCGGCGGCCTGCTGGGCATCGAAGAGCAGACCATCAAGTACCACGAGGGCGGCCCGCGCAAGATCTCGCCGTTCTACGTGCCCAGCACCATCATCAACATGCTGCCCGGCCAGGTCTCGCTGCTGACCGGCATCAAGGGCCCCAATTTCTCCGCCGTCTCGGCCTGCGCCACCTCCAACCATTCCATCGGCATGGCGATGCGCATGATCCAGTACGGCGATGCCGACGTGATGATCGCGGGCGGCGCCGAGCGCGGCGCCTCGCAGACCTCGGTCGGCGGTTTCTGCTCGATGAAGGCGATGTCCACGCGCAACGACGATCCCACCCGCGCCTCGCGGCCCTGGGACAAGGACCGCGACGGCTTCGTGCTCGGCGACGGCGCCGGCATCCTGGTGCTGGAGGAGTACGAACGCGCCAAGGCGCGCGGCGCGCGCATCTACTGCGAGCTCGCCGGCTTCGGCGCCAGCTCGGACGCCTACCACATGACCGCGCCCAGCGAGAACGGCGAAGGCCCGGCGCGCTGCATGGCAGCGGCGTTCAAGGACGCCAAGATCAACCCCGAGGACGTGGCCTACCTCAACGCCCACGGCACCTCGACCCCGCTGGGCGACGTCGCCGAAACCCTGGCGATCAAGCGCGCGCTGGGCGATCACGCCTACAAGACCATGGTCAGCTCGACCAAGTCGATGACCGGCCACCTGCTGGGTGCGGCCGGCGGCGCCGAGGCGATCTACTCGGTGCTGGCCCTGCACCACGGCATCATCCCGCCGACCATCAACCTGGAGCAGCCGGGCGAAGGCTGCGACCTGGACTACGTGCCCAACGTGGCGCGCGAGAAGAAGGTCGACGTCACCGTCTCCAACGGCTTCGGCTTCGGCGGCACCAACGGCACCCTGGTGTTCAAGCGGATCTGATCCGCGCGCCCGCGGCGCTGCCCGGATCGGCCGCTGCGGCGCCGGTCCGGCGGCGCCCGCCGTATGCCCTCGCGGGCGCCGCGCCGGCACCCGGCCGGGTGCCGATCGCGCCCCAGCGGCGCCCAAGCGCGCTCGCGCGGCGCGCTCGCCGGCCCGCACCGCGCCGGTATAAGGTTCGACCATCATGCTGCTGACCCGCGCGCTGCCCGCCACCACCGACCTGCTGTCGCTGCAGCGCCTGGCGCCGCAGCGCTATCCCATGCTGCTGGAATCCAGCGCCGACGGCACCGCGCAGGGCCGCTGGGACCTGCTGCTGGCCGGCAACGGCGAGGCATTGCGACTGGACCCCGACGGCGGTGTGCGCGACCAGGACGGCCGCGCGCGCGCGGGCGATTTCCTGTCCGCGCTGGACGCCGATTGGCGCGCCCAACGGGTCGCGCGCGACGAGCCGCGCTGGCCGTTCCGCGGCGGCTGGGCGCTGTTGTTCGGCTACGAATTGGCCGCCCAGGTCGAACCGGTGCTGCGCCTGCCGGCGGCGGCGGGCGGCCTGCCGGTCGCGCTGGCCCTGCGTTGTCCGGCCGCGGTGCTGCGCGACCGCGCCAGCGGCGATTGCATCGTGCTGGCAGAGACCGATCACGCGGACATGCTCGATGCGATCGCCGCCGACGTCGAGCGCGCGGCCGCGCTGGCACCCCTGCCGGAATGGAGCCCGCCGCAGGCGATCGAAGAGGACGCGCCGCAGCGCTACACCGACGGCGTCGCGCGCGTGCTCGACTACCTGCGCGCCGGCGACGTGTTCCAGGTCAATCTCTCGCGCGGCTGGCGCGCGCATTTCGATGCGCCGCTGGCGCCGGCGGCCTTGTTCCAGCGCCTGCGCCAGCACAATCCGGCGCCGTTCGCGGGCCTGTTCGCCGGCCCCGGTTGGGCGGTGGTCAGCGCCTCGCCCGAGCGCCTGGTGTCGGTGCGCGGCGACGTGGTCGAGACCCGGCCGATCGCCGGCACCCGTCCGCGCGTGGCCGGCGACGACGATCTGGCGCGCATCCGCGAATTGGTCGGGCATCCCAAGGAGCGCGCCGAACACGTGATGCTGATCGACCTGGAACGCAACGACCTGGGCCGGGTCTGCACGCCGGGCAGCGTCGAGGTCGACGAACTGATGACGGTCGAGAGCTACGCCCACGTGCATCACATCGTCAGCAACGTGCGCGGCCGTCTGCGCGCGGAGGCGACGCCGGGCGCAACCATCCGCGCGGTGTTCCCGGGCGGCACCATCACCGGCTGCCCGAAGGTGCGCTGCATGCAGATCATCGCCGAGCTCGAAGGCGGCGGCCGCGGCGTCTACACCGGGGCGATGGGCTGGCTCAATCGCGACGGCGATCTCGACCTCAACATCCTGATCCGCAGCGCCGAACTCGAAGGCGGCGAACTGCGCTTCCGCACCGGCGCCGGCATCGTCGCCGACTCCGATCCGCAGCGCGAACTCGACGAGACCCGCGCCAAGGCGCGCGGCATGCTGCGCGCGCTGGGCGTGGCCGGATGAGCGCGCGCGTCTACGCCGGCGAGCATGCCGCGCAGGCGTTGCCCTTGCTGGACCGCGGCTATGCCTACGGCGACGGCCTGTTCGAAACCCTGCGCGCGCACCGCGGCACGTTGCCGTGGTGGGACGCGCACTGGCGGCGCCTGAGCCGCGGCGCGGCGCGCCTGCGCCTGCCGCTGCCGCCCCCCGAGTTCGTGCGCGCCGAGGCCGAGCGCCTGCTCGACGGCGCCGACGCGGTGCTGAAACTGATCGTCAGCCGGGGCGCGGGCGGGCGCGGCTATGCGCCGCCGGCCGAGCCGGTGCCGACCTGGCTGCTGTCCCGCCATGAGCTGCCGCCGCCGGCCCCGGCCGCGGGCCTGCGCCTGCGCTGGTGCGAAACCCGTTTGGCGACGCCCTCGGCGCTGGCCGGGCTCAAACACTGCAACCGCCTGGAGCAGGTGCTGGCGCGCGCCGAATGGACCGACCCGGGGATCGACGAGGGCCTGATGCGCGACGGCGACGGCGCGGTGGTGTGCGCGACCGCGGCCAACCTGTTCGTGCTGCGCGAGGGGCTTTGGTGGACGCCGAGCGTGGAACGCTGCGGTGTCGCCGGGGTCTGCCGCGAGCGGCTGCTGGCGATCCTGGGCGATCGGGCCGCCGAAACCGCGACCCTGTCGCAAGACGCGTTGGAAAGCGCGGACGCGGTTTTCCTGTGCAATGCCGTGCGCGGTATCCTGCCGGTCGCCCGGCTGGGCGAGCGCGTCTGGCCCTCGCATTCCGCGGTGGCCGGCCTGCAGCGTCGCCTGGCCCAATCGCATCCCGCATTCGAATCTGCAGCCCCGCCGGGCTCGGAGGTGTCGTGAGTCGTAAAACCAAGCGCCGTGTCGGCGGTTTCTTCCTGCTGCTGGTGCTGGCCGCCGCGATCGCGGGCGGCTGGCTGTACCAGCGCTACACGCGCTTCGCCGACGCCCCGCTGTCCGGCCTGCAAGCCGGGCAGAGCCTGATCGTGGAAAGCGGCGACTCGCTGCCGGTGGTGCTGCGCAAGCTGCGCGAGGCGGGCGTGAGCGGCGGCGACGCGCTGGAATGGCGCGCGCTGGCCAAGCAACTCGGCGCCGCCGGCCGCCTGCAGGTCGGCGAATACGCGCTCGAGCCCGGCACCTCGCCGCGCGAGCTGCTGATCGCGATGCGCGACGGCCGCGTGCTCAGCCATCGCTTCACCCTGATCGAAGGCTGGAACCTGCGCGACCTGCGCGCGGCGCTGGCGCGCAAGCAGGACTTGAAACAGGAAGCGGCCAAGCTCGACGACGCGGCGCTGATGAAAGCGCTGGGACGCCCGGGCCAGCACCCGGAAGGGCGCTTTTTGCCCGAAACCTATCTCTACACCGGCGGCGACAGCGACCTGGACGTGCTCAAGCGCGCCAGCGACGCCATGGACAAGGCGCTCAACGCCGCCTGGGAAGGCCGCGACAGGAACAGCGTGCTCAAGAGCCGCGAGGAAATGCTGATCCTGGCCTCGATCGTCGAGAAGGAAACCGGCATCGCCTCCGAGCGTCCGCAGATCGCCGGCCTGTTCGAACGCCGGCTCAAGTTGGGCATGAAGCTGGAAACCGACCCGACCGTGATCTACGGTTTGGGCGCGGGCTACGACGGCAACATCCGCAAGCGCGACCTGCAGACCGACACGCCCTACAACACCTACACCCGCACCGGCCTGCCGCCGACGCCGATCGCGATGCCCGGCGTGGGCGCGCTCAAGGCGGTCGCCAATCCGGCCCCGGGCGACGCGCTGTTCTTCGTCGCGTCCGGCGACGGCAGCGGCAGCAGCCTGTTCGCGGCCACCTACGCCCAGCACCAGGCCAACGTGCGCCTGTACCTGCAGCGCTACCGCGCGCAGCGGCGCGACGGCCAGCCCGAGGAGGGCAAGGCGGTGCTGGAGGAGGCGGAGGAAACGCCGCAGGCCGCGACCCCGCAGGCGCCGGCACAGAGCGCGCACCGATGAGCCTGCAGGTCCAGCCGCGCCTGATCACCCTGGAGGGCGGCGAGGGCGCCGGCAAGTCCACCGTGCTGGCGGCCCTGCGCGCAGCGCTGGAGGCGACCGGCGTGGAGGTGGTGTGCACGCGCGAGCCCGGCGGCACCCCGCTGGCCGAGCAGATCCGCGGCCTGCTGCTGGACACCCACCACGAACCGGCGACGCCCGAGGCCGAGCTGCTGCTGGTGTTCGCCGGCCGCGCCCAGCACGTCAGCGAGACCCTGCTGCCGGCGCTGCGCCGCGGCGCCTGGGTGATCAGCGACCGTTTCACCGACGCCAGTTACGCCTACCAGGGCGAGGGCCGCGGTCTGGATCCGCAGTTCATCGCCGAACTCGAACGCCGCGTGGTCGGGATCGAACCCGCGTTGACCCTGTTGCTGGACGTGCCCGTCGCGATCGGCCTGCAACGCGTGCGCGGGCGCGGCGCCGCCGACCGCATCGAGGCCGAGCGCGAGGACTTCTTCGAGCGCGTGCGCGCCGGCTACCGCGCGCGCGCGCAGTCGCAGCCGCAGCGCTTCCATGTGATCGACGCCAGCCAGCCCGCCGACGCGGTCGCGGCGCAGGCGGTGGCGCGACTGAAGCGACTGATCGAGGCGCAGTCGTGAGCGCGCCCGCGTTCGCGCCCTGGCAGCGCCGCGTTTACGAGCAGGCCACCGCCGCGCTCGACGCCGGCCGGCTCGGCCATGGCCTGCTGTTCTGCGGCCCGCCGCAGCTGGGCAAGCGCGCGGTCGCCGAGCGCCTGGTGCAGCGTCTGCTGTGCCGCGACCGCGGCGCCGACGGCGAGCCCTGCGGGCAATGCCGCGGCTGTCTGCTGTACGCGGCCGGCACGCACCCGGATTTCCAGACCGTGTCCTTCATTCCGAACAAGGAAGGCACCCGGCTGCGCACCGAGATCGTGATCGAACAGATCCGCAACGTGTCCGAACGCCTGGCGCTGACGCCGCAGTACGGCGGCGCCCAGATCGCGATCCTGGACCCCGCCGACGCGATCAACCACGCCGCCGGCAACGCGCTGCTGAAGACGCTGGAAGAGCCGGTGCCCGGACGCTATCTGTGGCTGATCAGTGCGCATCCCTTGCGCCTGAGCGCGACCATCCGCAGCCGTTGCCAGCGCCTGGAATTCCGCCTGCCGCCGCAGGACGAGGCCCTGGCCTGGCTCAAGGCCAACGGCCACGCCGAGACCGCCGCGCGCGAGGCGCTGGAGGCCGCGCGCGGCCATCCGGGCCTGGCCCACGAGTGGCTGCAGGGCGACGGCCTGAAGCTGCGCCGCGACGTCGCCGCCGATCTGAACAAGCTCGCGCGCGGCGATGCGTCGCCGTCGGAAATCGCCCAGCGCTGGGTCGGCGACGAACACGCCGCGCTGCGTCTGCGCCATGCCGCCGATCTCGCCCTGGCCGAAGCCTCCGGCTTGACCGACCCGGTGCGAACGCGCAGTCTGGCGGCCTGGTTCGATCGCGCCAATCGCACCCGCGATCTGTTGCGGACGACGGTGCGCGCGGACCTGGCGGTAGTCGAATTGTTGATGGCTTGGCGCGCCGGGGATGGCGCGCGGGCCGCTGGAGGGCATCGGGGATGAGCGGAGCGGCAGGCGCGGGCGCAGCCAGGCAGGGCATTCTGTCGTTGGCGATCAAGGACAAGGCGGCGCTGTACGGCGCCTACATGCCGTTCCTGAAGTACGGCGGCATCTTCGTCGCCACGCCCAAGCGGTATTTCCTCGGCGACGAAGTGTTCCTGCTGTTGACCCTGCCCGAATCCACCGAACGCCTGCCGGTCGCCGGCAAGGTGGTCTGGGTCACGCCCACCGGCGCCCAGGGCAATCGCCCGGCCGGCATCGGCGTGCAGTTCGCCGAAACCGCCGAAGGCGACGCGGTGAAGGGCAAGATCGAAGCCCTGCTGGCCGGCTCGCTGACCGCGGATCGCGCCACGCATACGATGTGAGGTGCCGCATCGCGACCGGCTTTCGGTGCTGCGCCCAAGTCCGGCCCGAATCCGCGAAGTGGCGGTGATCGCCGCACCTACGGCGCCGCGGCCTTCTGTAGGAGCGGCGTGAGCCGCGAAGTTTTTTGAGCGGGGAAGCACCCGCCCATCGAACGTAGGGTGCGGTGAGCCGAAGGCGAACCGCACCATCGCGTGGCATCCAACCTTCGCGACGGTGCGGTTATCACCGGCACCCTACGGCGTCGCCGCTGTCTGTGGGAGCGGCGTGAGCCGCGAAGTTTTTTGAGCGGGGAAGCACCCGCCCATCGAACGTAGGGTGTGGTGAGCCGAAGGCGAACCGCACCATCGCGCGACATCCAACCCTCGCGACGGTGCGGTTATCGCGGCGGCCTGCGAGGCCTTAGGGACGCAACGCCGGCGAATCCCAACCCGGGCGCGGCGCGAAACGATCGCCGTAGCGCGCGTGCAGGGTCTTCAGGCGTTCCAGCAGCGCATCGGCGCCGGTTTCGCGCACGTACTGGATCGGGCCGCCGCGGAACGGCGCGAAGCCGGTGCCGAAGATCACGCCGGCGTCGAGCAGGTCGGCGTCGCTGACCACGCCGTCGTGCAGGCAGGCCACCGCTTCGTTGACCAGCGGCAGGATCAGGCGATCCTCCAGGTCCGAAGGCGTCTGGTAGTCCTTGGGCAGTTCCGGCTTCTGGGCGCGGCCGTTTTCCCACTTGTACAGGCCCTGGCCGTCCTTCTTGCCGCGCTTGTTCGGCTCCACGCCGCTCAGCGCCGCCGGCACGCTCAGGCCCAGGAACGGCGCCAGTTCCGCGCCCACGCCCGCGGCCACGTCCAGGCCGACGGTGTCGATCAGCTCGATCGGCCCCATCGGCATGCCGAACTTCACCGCGACCTTGTCGATCGCCGGGCCCGGGATGCCTTCGGCGAACGCGGTCGCCGCTTCCAGCATGTACGGGAACAGCACCCGGTTGACCAGGAAGCCCGGCGTGCCCGCGACCGGCACCGGCAGCTTGTCGATGGCCTTGCAGAACGCGGCCAGGCGCTGCTCGGTTTCCGGCGCCATGGCGTCGTGGCGGATGATCTCCACCAGCGGCATCAGCGCGACCGGATTGAAATAGTGCAGGCCGCCGAACTGGGCCGGACGGCGGATGTGGTCGCGCAGTTCGACCAGCGGAATCGACGAGGTGTTGGTGGTCAGCAGCGCGTCGGGCTTCATCTTCGGCTCGACCTGGTCGTAGAGCTCGCGCTTGGCCTCTGGCTTTTCGATGATCGCTTCGATCACCAGATCGGCCTGGGCGGCGCCGTCGCCGGCCAGGTCGCCCTTCAGGCGCGCGGCCACCGCCGGGCGCTTGCTCTCGTCCTTCACGCGCTTGGTGAACAACTCGTTGGCGCGCGTAAGCGCGCCGTCGATGAAACGCTGCTCGCGATCGGACAAGGTGACCTCGAAACCCTTGTAGGCCGACCAGGCCGCGATGTCGCCGCCCATCACGCCGGCGCCGACCACGTGCACGCGTTGGATACCGTGATCCTTGCCGCCCTGGCCCTTGAGCCGCTCCTGCAGGAAGAACACCCGGATCAGGTTGCGCGCGGTCGGGGTCGAGGCCAGCTTGACCACCGACTTGCGCTCGGCCGCCAGCCGCGCCTGCACGCCGCCGCTGCTGCGCGCCCAGGTGTTGATCAGCGCGTAGGGGGCCGGGTAGTGCTCCTTGCGCGCCTTGCGCGCGACCTGCTTGGTCAGCATGCCGGGCAGGATCTTGCGCGCCAGCCAGCTATTCGTCGCCCAGCCCATGAAGCGCTGCTTGAACGGGCGCTGGGCGCCCTTGAGTGCCAGCGCGACCGCGGCGTCGACCAGCAGCGGCGCTTCGACCACCTTGTCGACCAGGCCGATCGCGCGCGCGTTCGACGCCGACAGCGCGCGGCCGGTCAGCATCATGTCGAACGCGGCCGGCGCGCCGACCAGCGGCGGCAGGCGCACGCTGCCGCCCCAGCCCGGGTAGATGCCCAGCTTCACTTCCGGCAGGCCGATCCGGGTCGAGGGGTCGGAGCTGGCGACGCGGTAGCGGCAGGCCAGCGAGATCTCGGTGCCGCCGCCCATGCAGAAGCCGTGGATCGCGGCGACCGTGGGGCAGGGCAGTTCGGCCAGGCGCTGGAACACCTGCTGGCCGCGCCGGATCGCGTCGCCGACCGTGCCTTTCTCGTCGAAGGTCTGGAATTCCTTGATGTCGGCGCCGGCGATGAAGCCCGAGGCCTTGGCCGAGCGCAGCACCACGCCCTTGGGCGGGTCCAGCGCCAGCCGCTCCAGCAATGCGTCCAGCTCGATCAGGACGTCCTGTCCGAAGGTATTGACCGAGGAGCCGGCGCGATCGAACGACAGCAACAGGATGCCGTCCTCGCGCAGCTGGGTCTGCCAATGTTGGAAGCGAAGTCCGTCGAGGCCAGCCATCATGACTGCACCATCCGTTCAGGTATGGATATCCCGCTATCATCCCGAGGATGTTTCGTCGCCGTCAAATCGGCACGTCCCAGGTCTCGTTTCCCGACGGTCCCGGCGCGCGCCGCGCCGTGACCCTTGGCGGTTGCGCCGGCGCGGCCCCGGCCCCATTTATGATCGTGATTGAACTTTCTCCCGACAGGGTTGTCCCATTGTTCGGCCACGGCCGAGCTGACAGGAGTGCCGGCGCGGCATGGCCGAGAATGAGTTGGACCAAGAGCTGGTCAGGCGTGTCCAGCGTGGCGATAGCACGGCCTTCGATGCCCTGGTGCGCAAGTACCAGCATCGGATCACCGCGTTGATCGGGCGCTACATTCCCGACTGGAGCGAATGCCAGGACGTTGCCCAGGAAACCTTCCTGCGCGCCTACCGCGCGCTGCCGAACTTCCGGGGCGATGCGCAGTTCTATACGTGGTTGCACCGGATCGCCGTGAACACCGCCAAGAATTACCTCGTCGCGCAGAACCGCAGGCCGCCGACCGACGACATCGACGCCGGCGACGCCGAACAGTTCGAGACCGGCATCCGGCTGCGCGACAGCGACACCCCGGAACACGAGTTGCTGCGCCAGGAGATCGAACGCACGGTGATGCGCGCGGTCGAATCCCTACCGGAGGAACTGCGGGCCGCGATCACCCTGCGCGAGGTGGACGGCCTGAGCTACGAGGAAATCGCGCAGAAGATGGGCTGCCCGATCGGCACCGTGCGTTCGCGGATCTTCCGCGCCCGCGAGGCGATCGACATCGAGCTGCGGCCCCTGCTGGATAACCAAGACACCCGCGAGCGCGCCCACTGATATGACGTCGATTCCCGCTATTGACGAGTACGGCCCCAACGACCGCGAAGCCCTGAGCGCGCTGTTCGACGGCGAGCTCGACGGCGATGCCGCCCGCTTCGCCCTCAAGCGCCTGAGCCACGACGCCCAGTGGCGCCGTGCCTGCGGCAGCTGGCAGTTGTGCGGCGACGCCCTGCGCGGCCAGGCCGCCGGCATCGCCGCGCCGGATTTCGCCGACCGCGTCGCCGCGGCGCTCGCCGCCGAGGCCGCGACCGCCAAGGCCGCCGCACCGGCGACCGCGCCCGCCAGCCGCCGCGGCTGGATCGGCGGCGCCCTGGCCGCCTCGGTGGCCGTGGCGGCCCTGTTCGTGGCGCGCCCGTTCTCCAGCGACGGCGCCCCCGATGCCGGCGCCCCCCAGAGCCAGGTCGCCAGCGCCGACAGCGCCGGCGCCGCGCCGCTCGCGCCGCAGCCGCAGAGCCCCGAGCAGCAGGCCGCCGGTCTGGGCGCCGCCGCGGTCGCGGTGGCCGAAGTACCGCGCCGCATCGCCGAGCGCCGCAGCTCGCGCGGGCAGAGCCAGCGCGCCGCCCTGCGCCGCCAGGCCCAGACCCAGGCCGTCGCCGCCCAGCCCGCGGTCGAAGTCGCGGCCGCGAGCGCCGCCGGTGCCACCGCCAATCCGTTCCGGCCGCAGCACAGCGACGCGCCGTCGCGGCCGTGGCCGCGCGCGGCGCTGCCCAACTACCCGGCCACCGGCGGCTTCACCGCCAGCTACGGCAGCAGCAGCGCCAGCGCGCGCTCGTTCTATCCCTTCGAGCCCAGCGCGACCGACGCGGCGCCCGTGCAGCCGCCGCCGGCGCCCGAGCCCGAAAGCCGGATGCCGCAGCCTTAAGCGGCATCGGCGGCGCGCCGCAGGACCCGTGTGCGTGACGCCGCCGCACTGCGTTCCGGTCTGACCGCTTCCGTCCAGCGTTCCCCCATCCCGTTCCCCGATCACGCGCGGCCCGACGGCCGCGCGGCCAAACCTCCGCAACCTTCGAGGCCGATTCCATGACTCGTCCGCTTCGCTCCATCGCCCTGGCCAGCGCCCTGGTCGCCCTGCTGCCGGTCGCCTGCACCGCGCAGACCCCCAGCACCCCGATCGCGCCGCCGCCGGCGGCGACGCCGGCCGCGCCGCTGGTCAGCGGCCTGCCCGATTTCACCGCCCTGGTGCAGCGGGTCGGCCCGGCCGTGGTCAACGTGCGCGCCGAGATCGCGCCGCGCCGCGCCAGCCGCGGGCAGATGCCGAACGAGGACGAGATTCCGGAAATCTTCCGCCGCTTCTTCGGTCCCGACATGCCCGGCGGCCCGCGGGGTCCGCGCGCGCCGCGCGGCGGCGGCAATTCGCTGGGCACCGGCTTCCTGATTTCGCAGGACGGCTACCTGCTGACCAACCACCACGTGGTCGACGGCGCCGACACGGTCAAGGTCACCTTGTCCGACCGCCGCGAGTTCACCGCCAAGGTGGTCGGCAGCGACGAGCAGTCCGACGTGGCCCTGCTCAAGATCGACGCCAAGAGCCTGCCTTTCCTGCGCCTGGCCAACGCCAGCCTGACCAAGCCGGGTCAGTGGGTGATCGCGATCGGTTCGCCGTTCGGCCTGGATCACTCGGTCACCGCCGGCATCGTCAGCGCGGTCGGTCGTATGAATCCCTACGCCGACCAGCAGTACGTGCCCTTCATCCAGACCGACGTCGCCATCAACCAGGGCAATTCCGGCGGTCCGCTGCTCAACACCAGCGGCGAGGTGGTCGGCATCAACTCGCAGATCTTCTCCAACTCCGGCGGCTACATGGGCGTGAGTTTCGCGATCCCGATCGACGTGGCGATGAACTCGGCCGAACAGCTGCGCGCGACCGGCAAGGTCCAGCGCGGCCTGCTCGGCGTGGGCGTGCAGGCGATCACCTCCGAAAGCGCCAAGGGCCTGGGCCTGAGCGAATCGCGCGGCGCCCTGGTCAACAGCGTCCAGGCCGGCGGCGCGGCGGAGAAGGCCGGCATCCAGCTCGGCGACGTGATCCTGGCGGTCAACGACCGCCCGGTGAACACCTCCAGCGACCTGCCGCCGCTGATCGGCGCGCTGGCGCCGGGGGCCCGGGTCAAGCTGCAGATCAACCGCGGCGGCAAGATCCTGACCGAGCAGGTGGTGCTGGGTGCGCTGGGCGCCGAGGTCGCCGGCGAACCGGGCCCGGCCGCCAACGACGACGGCGACGCCGCCCCGGGCCGCAGCGACGGCAACGCGCTGGGCCTGGTCGGCCAGGACCTAGCCGCGAACGCGCGCCAGCGCCTGGGCCTGAAGGCGGGCGAGGGCGTGCTGGTGCAGTCGCCGGGCGAGGTCGCAGGCGAGGCCGGGCTGCGTCCGGGCGACGTGGTGCTCTCGGTCGGCCGCACCGCGGTCGGCAGCGTCTCGGCGTTGAACCGCGAACTGGCCGGGGTCCGGCCGGGCGACACCGTGATGCTGCTGGTGCGGCGCGGCGCGGCCACCCAGTTCATCGCCGTCACCGCCGAGGCCAAGGCCGGCTGAGGCGGGGCACGCGCCCGCCCTGGGGCGGGCGCGTGGGCGTGGGTACGGCGCGGTATGCGATAATCTCCCGTTAACTCTCTGGAACCGGTGAGCTTCGCGCCGTCCCGCATGCAGCAGATCAGAAACTTCTCCATCATCGCTCACGTCGACCACGGCAAATCGACCCTGGCCGACCGCATCATCCAGCTCTGCGGAGGCCTGGAAGCGCGCGAGATGGAAGCGCAGGTGCTCGATTCCAACCCGATCGAGCGCGAGCGCGGCATCACCATCAAGGCGCAGTCCGTGTCCTTGCCCTACAAGGCGAAGGACGGTCAGGTCTACCAGCTCAACTTCATCGACACCCCCGGCCACGTCGACTTCAGCTACGAAGTCAGCCGCTCGCTGGCCGCCTGCGAGGGCGCGCTGCTGGTGGTGGACGCCGCCCAGGGCGTGGAGGCGCAGTCGGTCGCCAACTGCTACACCGCGGTCGAGCAGGGCCTGGAAGTGGTGCCGGTGCTCAACAAGATCGACCTGCCCACGGCCGATATCGCGCGCGCCAAGGCCGAGATCGAGGCCGTGATCGGCATCGACGCCGAGGACGCGGTCGCGATCAGCGCCAAGACCGGCCTCAACGTGGTCGACGTGCTGGAGGCGATCGTGCATCGCATCCCGCCGCCGAAGCCGCGCGACACCGACAAGCTGCAGGCGTTGATCATCGACTCCTGGTTCGACAACTACCTGGGCGTGGTCTCGCTGGTGCGGGTCATGCAGGGCGAGATCGTGCCCGGCAGCAAGATCCTGGTGATGTCGACCGGCCGCACCCACCTGGTCGACAAGGTCGGCGTGTTCACCCCCAAGCGCAAGGACCTGCCCAAGCTGGGCGCCGGCGAAGTGGGCTGGATCAACGCCAGCATCAAGGACGTCCACGGCGCCCCGGTCGGCGATACCCTGACCCTGGCCTCGGACCCGGCGGCCAAGCCGTTGCCGGGCTTCCAGGAAATGCAGCCGCGCGTGTTCGCCGGCCTGTTCCCGGTCGACGCCGAGGACTATCCCGACCTGCGCGAGGCGCTGGAAAAGCTGCGCCTCAACGACGCCGCGCTGCGCTTCGAACCGGAAAGCTCCGAGGCCATGGGCTTCGGTTTCCGCTGCGGCTTCCTGGGCATGCTGCACATGGAGATCGTGCAGGAGCGCCTGGAGCGCGAGTACGACCTCAACCTGATCAGCACCGCGCCGACGGTGATCTACGAAGTGCTCAAGACCGACGGCACCACCATGCCGCTGGACAACCCGGCCAAGCTGCCTCAGGTCAACATGATCGAGGAGATCCGCGAGCCGATCATCCGCGCCAACATCCTCACGCCGCCGGACTACGTCGGCAACGTGATCACCTTGTGCGAGGAAAAGCGCGGCAGCCAGATCGGCATCACCTACATGGGCAACCAGGTCCAGATCAGCTACGAGCTGCCGATGGCCGAGGTGGTGCTGGACTTCTTCGACCGCCTCAAGTCGGTCTCGCGCGGCTACGCCTCGCTGGATTACCAGTTCCTGCGTTTCCAGGCCGGCCCGTTCGTGCGCGTGGACACGCTGATCAACGGCGACAAGGTCGATGCGCTCAGCATCATCACCCATCGCGCCCACGCCGATCGCCGCGGCCGCGAGATCTCCGAGAAGATGCGCGAGCTGATCCCGCGCCAGATGTTCGACGTCGCCATCCAGGCCGCGGTCGGCTCGCAGATCATCGCCCGCAGCACGGTCAAAGCGATGCGCAAGAACGTGCTGGCCAAGTGCTACGGCGGCGACATCAGCCGCAAGAAGAAGCTCCTCGAGAAGCAGAAAGAGGGCAAGAAGCGGATGAAGCAGGTCGGTCGCGTGGAGATTCCGCAGGAAGCGTTCCTGGCGGTGTTGCAGGTGGACAACAAATGAAGCCGGGATTCGAGATTCGGGATTCGGGATACGGCCAAGTGCACGTTTCCTGGCTGGCCCGATCTCCAATCCCTAATCCCGAATCCCCGCTCCGAAGGAGCTTGCATGCGCTGGTTTGAAATCGCACTGGTATCGCTGACGTTGTTCTCGGGCGCCGTCTGGCTGCTCGACAAGCTGTTCCTGGCCAAGCGCCGCGCCGCGCGCGAGGGCCTGCTCGACGACGGCAAGGAACCGGCCCTGGTCGATTATTCCAAGGCCTTCTTCCCGGTGCTGCTGGTGGTCCTGGTCCTGCGCAGCTTCATCGCAGAGCCGTTCCGGATCCCCTCCAACTCGATGATGCCGACCCTGCTGACCGGCGATTTCATCCTGGTCAACAAGTTCACCTACGGCCTGCGCCTGCCGATCAGCAACCGCAAGGTCTTCGCCCTGGGCGAGCCCAAGCGCGGCGACGTGGTCGTGTTCAAGCCGCCGCACCACCCCGAGCAGGACTGGATCAAGCGCGTGGTCGGCCTGCCGGGCGATCGCGTCAGCTACCACGACAACCAGGTGACGGTGAACGGCGAGGTCCTGAAGTACACGCCGGTCGGTACCTACGAAGGTCACGGCAATGGCACCGAAATGACAGGTTCGCAGGAACTTGCGGAGAATCTGCTCGGGCGCGAGCATCGCGTCCTGGAGCGGACCAATTTGCCGTTGCTCGATCAAGGAGAGGGCGATTGGGTGGTTCCGGCCGGTCACTATTTTGTGATGGGCGACAATCGCGATAATAGCGAGGACAGCCGATACTGGGGCTTCCTTCCGGAGCAGAACCTGAGGGGCAAGGCGTTCCTGATCTGGATGAACGTCGATGGGGGCGTGGATTTCTCGCGTATCGGCAACAGTATTCCGTGACGGCGTCCGCCGTCGCGGCACGGTGACACTCAACAAATCGCGTCTAACGACGGGGGGATGATCGGATGAAGCGTAATCAGAGCGGCATGACCCTGATCGGGTTCATCATCGTGCTGGCGGTGGTCGGTGTATTCGTCTACATGGGCATGAAGCTGATCCCGATGTACACCGAGTATTACGGCGTGAAGCGCGCCTTGACCGGCCTGGCGGCCGAGCCCGGCATCGCCGACCAGGATCCGGTCAAGATCAAGAAGCTGTTCTTCCGTCGCCTGTACGTGAGCTACGCGGACAACGTCAAGGACGAGCACGTGAAGATCCAGCGCAAGGACTCCGGCTACGAAATCATGGTGAATTACGAAGTGCGCCGTCCGCTGATCGCCAACCTCGACGTGGTCGGCCATTTCGAAGCTCAGGAAGTTCTCCGCCGTGGTAGCGGTGGTGCCGACTGATCGCATCGAACACCGGTTCGCGAATCCGGGCCTGCTCGAGCAGGCCCTGACCCATCGCAGCGCCGGTGCGCCGCATAACGAGCGGCTGGAGTTCCTGGGCGACTCCCTGGTCAACCTGATGGTGGCCGAAGCCTTGTACGCGCGCTGGCCGCAAGCCGACGAAGGCGCGCTCACGCGCGCGCGCGCCGAGCTGGTGCGCGAGTCCGCGCTGGCGCCGATCGCGCGCACCCTGGAACTGGGCGCGCGCCTGACCTTGGGCCCCGGCGAGATGAAATCCGGCGGCCACCGCCGCGATTCCATCCTCGCCGACGCCCTGGAAGCGGTGGTCGCCGCGATCTACCTCGACGCCGGCTTCGAGGCCTGCCGGGCCCGGGTGCTGCCCTGGTTCGAGGCCGCGATGGCCGCGTTGCCGCCGCCGCACAAGGTCGGCAAGGACGCCAAGACCCGCCTGCAGGAATGGTTGCAGGGCCGGCAGAAGCCGCTGCCGCTGTACACCCTGCTGTCGGAATCCGGCGAGGACCACGCCAAGAGCTTCCGGGTCAGCTGCAGCATCGCCCAGCCGCCGATCGTGACCGAGGGCGAGGCCGGCTCGCGCCGCGCCGCCGAGCAGCTGGCCGCCGAGGCGGCGCTGCGTCAGTTGGATCCCAGTTAAGAAGCCGGGCCGTTAGCAAGCCGGGCCAGCATCCGCGTTTGCCCTCGGGCCCGCACACGCGGACAATCCCCGCATGAACGCATCCCCCTATCGCGCCGGTCACGTAGCCGTGATCGGCCGCCCCAACGTGGGCAAATCCACCCTGGTCAACGCCCTGGTCGGCGCCAAGGTCAGCATCGTCTCGCCGCGCCCGCAGACCACCCGCCACCAGTTGCTCGGCATCGCCACCTTCCCGGAAGGCCAGCTGCTGCTGGTCGACACCCCCGGCATCCATCGCGAGCAGAAGCGCGCGATGAACCGGATGATGAACCGCGCCGCGCGCGGCGCCATCGAGGGCGTCGACGTGGCCCTGCTGGTGGTGCGCGCCGGCCAATGGGACGACGAGGACGCGCTGGCCTTCGATGCGCTGCGCAAGGCCGGCATGCCGGTGGTGCTGGTGGTCAACCAGATCGACCGCCTCAAGGACAAGACCGCGCTGCTGCCCTATCTGGCCAAGATCAGCGACGGCCGCGAGTTCGCCGGCGTGCATCCGATCTCCGCGCTCAAGCGCAACGGCCTGGAAGGGCTGGTCAAGACCGTGCTGGGCTACCTGCCCGAGCAGGAAGCGCTGTACGGCGAGGACGAGATCACCGACAAGAGCCAGCGCTTCCTCGCTGGCGAGATGGTGCGCGAGCAGTTGATGCGTCAGCTCGGCGAAGAGCTGCCGTACGCGACCACGGTCGAGATCGAGAAATTCGAGGTCGACGGCAGGATGCTGCGCATCGGCGCGGTGATCTGGGTCGAGCGCGACGGCCAGAAGGCGATCGTGATCGGCAAGGGCGGCGAGCGCCTGCGCGAGATCGGCTCCAAGTCGCGGATCCAGATGGAACGCTTGTTCGGCGCCAAGGTGTTCCTGGAGACCTGGGTGCGCGTGCGCGAAGGCTGGTCGGACGACGAGGCCGCCCTGCGGTCGCTTGGTTATCACGACTGAGCGCGCCGTGATCGCGGCCGGCGGTCGTATGCGCGCCGCGCTGCTGCTGATCGCGCTGCAATGCGCCGCGCCGGCCTGGGCCAACATGGGCAAGCCGTGGCGCGAGGGGCCGTTGGTGGCCGAGCCCCAGGGCTTCGAAGCGGTGCGCATCGTGCACGAAGACCTGCGCATCGATCTGAGCGACTTGTCCGGCGAGTCGAGTTTGGCGACGGTGCGGGTCGCCTACCGGCTCGACAACGGCGGTAAGGCCGTGCGTCTGCGGCCGGTGTTCGCGACCGGCGCCAGCGGCGCCGAACGATTCGAGGCGCGGCTGGACGGCCGAAAGGTCGCGGCGCGACCGCTGAAGCCGGCCGCATTGCCCGAAACCTGGCAACCGCCCGCAACGACGCCGGCCCTGTCCGGCGAGCGGCCCGTGTTCTACGAGGTCGGCGAAGCTTCGAGCCTGGCCTTGGATTTCGTGCTGCCGCCCGGCCGACACGACTTCAGCGTGAGCTATCGCGCCGAAGCGATGCAGAGCAAGCGCGAGGGCCCGACCCTGCTGTACCAATTCGCCTACGTGCTGGCTCCGGCGCGCAGTTGGGCCGGTTTCGGCGGACTGGATGTGCGGGTCAGCGTGCCCGAGGGTTGGCGATTCGCGGCCGCGCCGGCGCTGCGGATGGATCGGCAGGACAACGACCCCCATCGCGACGTATACCGCGGCCGTTACCCCGGATTGCCCGGCGACGCCGTCGCGATCACCACCCAGGCCGCGCCGGGCATCGGCTATAGCGCGCTGAGCCTGGCAACGCAGCTGTGGCTGGGCCTGGCGGTGTTCGGCGGTGGCCTGGCCTGCCGGCCGATCGCCGCCGCCGTCGCGCGCCGGGCCGGGCGCGACGGCGCCACGGGCGCGGGGCGAAAGCGCCGCGTCTGGCCGTATGCGCTCGCGGCCGGCCTGGCCTGGGGATCGGCGGTGGCGTGCGCAGGCCTGGCGGCGCTCTATGCGCCCGAGCACTTGCTGCCGGACGGGCAGGGCTACAGTTACGGCTACGGTCGGCCGTTGGCGGCGATAGCGGTGGTGATGCTGGCCGCGTTGCTCAGTCTGATCGGCTTCATCGCGGTCGCCGCGATCGCGCGCCGGCGACTGCGGCAGGCCGGTAGCGGTACGGTCGGGGCATGAATGCCGCTCGATCCGCGCGCCGTTGCGAATCTGTCGGCCTGCGGTGCCGTGCCTGCACCGTCTGCGTTAGCGTAGCCGCATGCGTTACCTAGCCGAACCCGCCTTCGTCCTGCACACCCGGCCCTGGCGCGAGACCAGCCTGCTGGTGGAGGTGCTGAGCGAACGCCACGGGCGCATGGGCCTGGTCGCGCGCGGCGTGCAGGGGCCGAAGCGGCAGGTCCTGCGCGCGGCGTTGCAGCCCTTGCAGTGGATCCGCTTCGACGGCGTCCAGACCGGCGAGCTGGCGCGCCTGACCACGGCCGAGGCCCTGGACGCGGCGCCGCGCCTGAGCGGCGACGCCATGCTGGCCGGCTTCTATCTCAACGAGCTCGCGCTGCGCCTGGCGCCGCGCAACGATCCCCTGCCGGATCTCTACGAGGCCTACGCGCGCGCGCGCGAGCGCCTGGGCGCGGGCGAGTCGCCGGGCTGGAGCCTGCGGCGTTTCGAGCGCGATCTGCTGGACGCGCTGGGTTTCGGTTTCGACTGGCGCCACGACGGCGATGGCGCGGCCATCGACCCGGCCGCGCGCTATCGGCTCGATCCCGAGCACGGCCCGCGCCGCCTGCTCAGCGACCGCGGCCATGCCGACCGCAGCGGCGCGGCCACCGGCCAGGCCCTGCTGGCCCTGGCCGCCGACCGCCTGCCCGGCGCCGAGGACCTGGCCGGCCTGCGCCGGGCGATGCGCGGCGTGCTTGCGCACCACCTCGGCCCGCGCGGCCTGAAATCCTGGGAACTGCTCAGCGAGCTGGCCCGGGTCGCGCCGCGCGCGAAGCCCGAACGCGAACCCGACTAATGCCCAGCACCCATCGCCTGCGCAGGAAGCGATTAGCCAAACGCGAACCGCATCCTACGACCCTGCATGCCATTCGCTCCGACGCTAGTTGACGCGCTAAAGGCACTGGATCCCCGCCTTCGCGGGGATGACGAGCAAAAGCGAATTCTCCCCAACTCACCTTCAAAAAGCTGGGAATCGAAAGCAGAGGCGGGCGCTAGGAGCGGAGAAGGTGCGCGAGCGCCGAACATGGCGACGATGCGGTTCGCCTGCGGCTCACCACATCCTACGATCCCTGCCTTCGCGGGGATGACGAGCTAGGCAAACCCTCCCCAGTCCAAGCGACCTAACTCTCCATCTGCACCGTAGCCAGCGTGTCCTGCACCGCATCGTCGAAACGCGCCAGGCGCTCGCGCGAATCCGGTTCGCTTTGCAGCGCCTGCACCGCGTCGCTCAGGCGCGCCGCGCCGACGAAGCCGCAGCTCGCGCGCAGCTTGTGCAATTCGGTGCGCACCGTGTCCAGGTCCTCGCGATGGGCGGCGGCGAGGATCGCTTCGTGGGTGGTCGGCAGTTCCTGTACGAACAGGCTGCGCAGGGTTTCCACGTGCGCGGTGTTGCCGTTAAGGGCGCTGGCGGCGGCCTCGTCGTCCCATACCGGGCGTTTGGCGCCCACGGCGACGCTGGCGACCGCGCGTTGATCGTGCGCATCCAGGCCCAGGGCGCGCGCGATCGCCGCGCGCACTGCCGCCGCGGGCAGCGGTTTGACCAGCACCTCGCTGAAGCCGACCGCGATCAGGTCTTCCAGCACCGACGCGTCCGCGGCGGCGGTGTGGGCCAGCGCGGGCGTGCGTGGATGGCGCGCGCGCAATCGCGCCAGCAGTTCGACGCCGCTGCCGTCGGGCAGGTTGGCGTCGAACAGCCACAGGTCGTAGTCCTGCGCGTTGCCTAGCGCGACCGCGGCGGCGACGCTGTCGGCGCCGTCGATGTCGGCGGGCAGGGCCTGCGCGGCGGCGGTGAGGAAGGCGCGGCTGGTGGGGTCGTCTTCGACCAACAGCAAACGCGGTAACAACGGCGAATTCATCGTCGGTTCCATCGGGTCGGGGGCTCCGCTGGTTATGCTGCCGGCTATGTCGTCTCCGATAGTACGCCTGCTGCTGTGGATGTCGCTGCCGGGTTTTTGCCTGGCCGGCGACGCCGGCGCGCGCAGCCTGAACGCCAGGATCGGGCGGATCGAGACCGCGGTCGCAAGTTTGCGCCAGGTGCAGGTGTCGCTGGACTGGCCGGCCCAGGCCGAGCAGGGCGAATTGCGCCTGCGCGCGGCCAGCGTGGTCGCGCCGGAGCTGGGCTATCGCTACGCCGACGTGAGCTGGCGCTGCCCCCTGCGGCGCGACGGCCGCGGCGGCTGGCGCTGCGAGGGCGAACTGCGTTCCGGGCGCGCGGCGCCGCTGCGGTTGGCGCTGGATCTGGGCGTGGCGGTCACCGATGCGCGGCTGTCGCGCGGCGCGGCGGTGGTCGCGCTGCACCGCAACGCGGCCGCGCCCGACGCGACCCGGATCGACCTGACCCGGGTGCCGCTGGCCTGGACCCAAGCCCTGGCCGCCCAGGCCTGGCCGGAGGCGCGCTTCAAGGGCGGCGAACTCGACGCCCGGCTGACCGTGACCGCCGCCGAACGCCAGCCGCTGCGCGTGGCCGGGCCGATCCGCCTGCGCGGCGGCGCCTTCGACACCCCCGACGGCACCGTCGCGGCCGAGCACCTGGGCGCCGAACTGGATCTGGACGCGCGCTTCGGCGAAGTCACCGGCATCGACCTCGACGGCCGCCTGCGCGGCGGCGAGCTGCTGTTCGGCAACGCCTATCTCTCGCTGCAGCAGCGCGACGTGGCGCTGGAGCTGAGCGCGCGGCGCCAGGGCGCGCAGGGTTGGCAGTTGCCGCGCCTGCTGTGGCGCGATGAGGGCGTGCTCAGCGCCGAAGGCCGCGCGGCGCTCACGCCCGATGCCGGCCTGGACGCCCTCGAGCTGGACCTGCGCAGCGCCGACCTGGCGCCCCTGCGCGACAGCTACCTCACCGGTTTCCTGGGCCTGGCCGGCCTGGGGCAGCTGCAACTGCGCGGCGCCATGCAGGCGCGGGTGCGCATGGCCGGCGGCGAACTGCATGCGGCCGACGCCAGCCTGCAGGAGGTCGCGATCGACGATCCGCAGGGCCGGTTCCGCTTCGACGGCCTGGCCGGCAACCTGCGCTATTCGGCCGACGCGCCGGTGGCCAGCGCGCTGGCCTGGCGCGGCGGCGCCCTGTACGGCCTGGACTTCGGCGCGGTGGAGCTGCCGTTCACCAGCGGCGCGGGCGAGCTGCGCCTGCAGCGCGCGGTGAGCTTTCCCATGCTGGGCGGGCAGGTGAGTTTCGACGGCCTGCGCCTGCGTCCGCCGGCGGCCGGACGCGGCCTCGATATCCGCTTCGGCCTGGGCCTGGACCGGCTCGATATCGGCCGCATCGCCAAGGCCGTGGACGGCCCGGCCTTCAGCGGCGAGCTCAGCGGGCGCATCCCGCAGGCGCACTACGCCGACGACCGCCTCGACTTCGACGGCGGCCTGACCATGCAGCTGTTCGGCGGCAGCGTCAGCGTGTCCGCGCTGGCGATGGAGCGGCCGTTCGGGGTCGCGCCCACGCTGTCGGCGGATATCGCGCTGGACGACCTGGACCTGGAATCGCTGACCGGCGTGCTCGGTTTCGGCAGCATCACCGGCAAGCTCGACGGCCGCATCGACGCCCTGCGCCTGGTCGACTGGCAGCCGGTCGCGTTCGACGCCGAGCTGCGCACCGAACGCAAGCCGGGCGTGCGCCAGCGCATCAGCCAGCGCGCCGTCCAGGACCTGTCCAGCGTCGGCGACGCCTCCTTCGTCGGCAGCCTGCAGGGCATGCTGATCGGCTTCTTCGACGACTTCGGCTACGCCCGCCTGGGCATCTCCTGCCGGCTCGCCGACGAGGTCTGCCACATGGACGGATTGGGCCCGGCCAGTAAGGATTCAGGCGGCCAGGCCTTTATTATCGTCCAGGGCGCGGGACTGCCGCGCCTGGACGTGGTCGGCATCAACCGCCGGGTCGACTGGCCGACCTTGCTGGAACGGCTCGAAGCCGTCGGCAAGGGCGACGTCAAACCCGTGGTCCAATAAACCCGTCGTAGAACATTCTTCAGAAGGAAACGAACATGCGCCGTTGGATGGGTTTGCCGGTCGCCGCCGTGATGCTCACGGCCTGCGTCACGATCAACGTGTACTTCCCGGCCGCCGAGGCCAAGGAAGCGGCCAAGGAGTTCGTCGAAAAGGTCATCGGCGACGATGCCCAACCGGCCACGCCGGCGCCCGCGCCGACGCCCAAGCCGGGCGGGCAGAGCGCCTCGCTGGGGCCGCGCATCGATTGGCTGTCGCTGGTGGGCATCGGCAGCGCCTACGCGCAGTCGTCGCCGGACATCACCATCAAGACGCCGGCGATCCAGGCCATCCAGGCGCGCATGAAGGGCCGCTTCGACGGCCAGTTGCGCGCGCACTTCGATTCCGGCGCGCTCGGTTTCGGCAACGACGGCAGCATCGACGTGCGCGACGCGGCCAAGATTCCGCTGGCCGAGCGGGTCGGCGTGAACCAGGCCGTCGCCGACCAGAACCGCGATTCGGCCGCGGTCTACCGCGAGGTCGCCGTCGCCAACGGCCATCCGGAGTGGGAGCCGCAGATCCGCAAGGTGTTCGCGCGCCAGTGGACCGACAGCGCGCGCGCCGGCTGGTGGTACCAGGACGCCGGCGGCGGCTGGAAGCAGAAGTAGGCGAGCACGGGATTCGGGATCGGGGTTGCGGGATTCGCCGGCCATCGCCGGCCGCGGCCTGGCCGCCTGAACCGAATCCCGAATCTCGAATCCCCAATCCCGGCCTTTCTGCGACAATGCGCGGCCTCTGATTCCTGCCAGCAGCTGTGGCCCGCATCGATCAAACCCCCTTCGAGGCCGCCATCGGCGGCCTCACCCATGATGGCCGCGGCGTCGCCCGGCGCCCGGACGGCAAAGCGGTCTTCATCGCCGGCGCCTTGCCCGGCGAGCGCGTGATGGCCAAGCAGACCGCGCGCTCGCGCAGCTACGACGAAGCGGTGACGCTGGAGGTGCTGGAGGCCTCGGCGGACCGCGTCGCGCCGCGCTGCCTGCATTTCGGCACCTGCGGCGGCTGCGCCCTGCAGCACATGGCCGAGGACCAGCAAATCCTGGCCAAGCAGAACGTGCTGCTGGAAAACCTGGAGCGCATCGGCCATGTCACGCCCGAGCGCGTGCTGCCGGCGCTGACCGACTCGGCCTGGGGCTATCGCCGCAAGGGCCGCTTCTCGGTGCGCCGGGTCGAGAAGAAAGACAAGACCCTGGTCGGTTTCCGCGAAACCGATCCGCGCTTCGTCGCCGACATCGCGCGTTGCGAGACCGTGATCCCGGCGGTCGGCGACAAGATCGCCGCGCTCGCCGCGCTGGTCGACGGCTTGCAGGCGCGGCGCGAGATTCCGCAGGTCGAGTTCATCGCCGGCGACGCCATGCCCGACGACGGCGACAACGCCCACAGCGGCGTGGCGCTGACCTTTCGCCACCTCTCGCCGCTGTCGGAATCCGACCGCGAGGCCATCGTCGCGTTCGCGCGCGAACATCGCTTCGCGGTGTTCCTGCAGCCCGGCGGCGTCGACAGCGTGCATCCGCTGTGGCCGGCCGAGCCGCGCCTGGCGTTCACTCTGCCGCAATGGAACCTGGAGCTGGCGTTCCGCCCGCTCGACTTCATCCAGGTCAACGCCGGCCTCAACGGCCGCATGATCCAGCACGCGCTGGACCTGCTGGCGCCGCAGCCCGAAGACCGCGTGCTCGACCTGTTCGCGGGCCTGGGCAACTTCACCCTGCCGCTCGCACGCACGGTGCGCGAAGTGGTGGGCGTGGAAGGCGAAGCCGGGCTGGTCAAGCGCGCGCGAGAGAACGCCGAGCGCAACGGCCTGGGCAACGCCCAGTTCTACGCCGCCGATCTGGGCAAGGACCTCAGCGACGAAGCCTGGATGCGCGAGGGTTTCGATCGCCTGCTGCTGGATCCGCCGCGTTCGGGCGCCGATTTCGTGCTCACCCAGCTGCCGCTGAAGCAGTTCAAGCGCATCGTCTACGTCAGCTGCCATCCGGCTTCGCTGGCGCGCGATGCCGGCTATCTGGTGCGCGAGAAGGGATGGAAGCTGCGCGCCGCCGGGGTGATGGACATGTTCCCGCACACCGCGCACGTGGAATCGATCGCCCTGTTCGAGCCCTGATCCGAGCCCGTCGTATCGCCCAAAAAAGAACCCGGCCATGGCCGGGTTCTTTCGTTGCGACGGCGCGGATTCAGAACCCGCTGACGTCCAGGCGTCCGCCCGTCACCGTCTTGCCGCTCAGCGAGGGCGTGGGCACGGCGGCGTTCATGATCGCCGCCTTGATCTGCTGCGCGCTGGAGCCTGGGTGGCGCGAAGCGTACAGGGCGGCCGCGCCGGTGACGTGCGGGGTCGCCATCGAGGTGCCGCTGTAGCTGGCATAGCCCGACACGATGTTGCCCTTGGAACTGGTCGGCACCGTCGAGGCGATGCTGTAGCCCGGCGCGCCGATGTCGACCGTGGTGACGCCGTAGTTGTAGACCAGGGCGCCGGTGCTGCGCAGCGCCGCCACCGACAGGATGTTGCTGTTCGGGTACGCGGCCGGGTAGCAGGCGCCGCTGGTGTTGCCCTCGCAGTTCACGCTGTCGTTGCCGGCGGCGACCACGAACAGGATGTCGGCCTGGCCGGCGCGGTCGATCGCGTCGCTGAGCGCTTGCGAGTACGCGCCGCCGCCCCAGGAATTGTTGGTGGCGACGATGTTCAGGCCGTGCCGGGTCTTGAGATCGTTGAAGTAGTCGATCGCGCGCACGGCATCGGCGGTGCTGCCGCCGCGGCGGCCGAGGAACTTGGCGCTGATCAGCTTGACGCCGCTCCAGCACACGCCGGCCACGCCCTTGCCGTTGCCGCCGACGCCGGCGATGGTGCCGGACACGTGGGTGCCGTGGTCGTCGCTGGCGCCGCCGGAGTTGATGTTGTTGGTGTTGCCGTTGAAATCCCAGCCGCGCACGTCGTCGACATAGCCGTTGCCGTCGTTGTCGACGCCGTCGGCGGCATCGTAGGGATTGGTCCAGATGTTGGCGGCCAGATCCTCGTGTTGCCAGTAGATGCCTTCGTCGATCACGCCCACGATCACGTTGCCGCACGAGGTCGAACCGGTATTCCAGGCCTCCGAGGCCTGCGAGCCGTATTGATTGTTGGGGCTGCCGACATCGCCGTACATGCCCCACAGCGTGCCGTTGGTGTAATAGGTGTCGTTCGAGAACGCGTCGTGGTGCAGGGTCCAGTTGGGTTCGGCGTATTCGACGTCCGGGTCGTTGCTGAGCGCGCTGACGGCGGCGGCGAGATCGACGTTGGCCGGCAGCTTGAGCAGGGCTAGTTCGCCGTTACCGCGGTCGCCGCGGCGCACCACCTGCAGCTTGTGCGCGCCGAGGCCGCGCTGCACCGCGTCGCTCGCGCCGACGCCGGCGCCGTCGCGGTACTTCACCAGCAATTCGCCGCTCGCATGGGCGCGGCCTTCTTTCAAAGCTTTCAGCGCCAGATCCGGCCGACCGCCGGCTTGCGCGGCGAACGACGTTCCCAGTGCCATGGCTACAGCGCCTGCGATCAAACCGACGCGGATACGATTATTCATAAGGCTATGGACCCCGTTGAGGCCGCCCAGGCAGAGGACGGCTGCGGCCGAATGTAGCGGGAAAAAAGCCGGGTGTTTGCTGCGTTGCGGCAACCGATGCGGATTGTGAATGCGGTTGGCACGCCAAAGGCACATAAGCTGCGCCAAACCCCCAGTTAGGTTCCGCTGTTCAGCAAAATCCTGCCGAGTTCTAGGGGAAATCCCTCATGCGGGCGTGGCTCGCTCGAGCGGCGCGATGCGCGGTTCGCCGCCGGACTGCGCAGCCCGGTCGCTTCCGGCCGGGGCGCCAGCGGCCTACGAAACGGTACTTCGTATGGACGCGGCGGAGCCCCGCGCAACGCGCTCGGTCGATTCGCGATTGCGTTGCGTTCCTGGCCGCAGGGCGAGGACAAGCCCTGGGCTTCGCGCGGCGCGTGCGCGCCCGAACGCCCGCGCAACGGATAGAATCGCGGCCTCGGATTTTCGCCTTGTGGATCCGACATATCGCACAGGTGGACGATGGGTATCGAGATCGAGCGCAAGTTTCTGGTGACGGGCGACGGCTGGCGCGATGCCGCGCGCGAAACGGTGGCGATGGCGCAGGGCTATCTCAACGACCTGGCCCTGCTCGACAGCGGCGCGATGAAGGCCTCGGTGCGCGTGCGCATCGCCGGCGATGCGGCCTACCTCAATCTCAAGTCGCGCGAGCTCGGCCATACCCGCCAGGAGTTCGACTATCCGATTCCGGTCGCCGACGCGCGCGCGCTGATGGCGCTGTGCACCGGCGGCGCCATCGACAAGCGCCGTCATTACGTCGAGCACCAGGGCCACCTGTGGGAGGTCGACGAGTTCCTGGGCGACAACGCCGGGCTGGTGGTGGCCGAGTTGGAACTCGAGCACGCCGACGAGGCCTACGCACGTCCGGACTGGCTGGGCCGCGAGGTCACCGATGCCGCGCGTTACTACAACCTGGCCCTGGCCACGCGGCCCTACGCGGACTGGAGCGCCGAGGAGCGCGCGGGCCTGGCGCCCTGAGTCCGGGTCGCTGTGCCTCCTACCGAGGATGCGCAACGGCGGCCGCCGATCGTTGCCATTTCGTGAAACGGCCCCGAAACCCCAAGCCACGGCCCGCCGCCAGGCCCGGACTACGCCTGTAGCGGCTTCTGCGAGACAATGGCCCCCGCGCAGTCAGCGCAGCCATACCCGCTAGGAGTCCCCGCATGCTCGTGATCGGCGTCGCCGGTACCGAACTCACCGCGCAAGAGCGCGACTGGTTGCAGCACGATGCCTGCGCCGGCGTGATCCTGTTCACCCGCAATTTCGCTTCCAAGGCGCAGGTCGCCGACCTGTCGGCCGCGATCCGCGCCGCCGCGCCGCGTCCGCAGCTGATCTGCGTGGACCAGGAAGGCGGGCGCGTGCAGCGTTTCCGCGAGGGCTACAGCGCGCTGCCGGCGCTGGAAGGGTTCGGCCGCCGCTACGCGAACGACCGCGCCGCGGCGCTCAAGCTGGCCGAGGAGCACGCCTGGCTGATGGCGCAGGAGGTGCAGGCCAGCGGCGTCGACCTCAGCTTCGCGCCGGTGGTCGACCTGGGCCGCGGCAATCTCGCCATCGGCGACCGCGCCTTCGACGCCGATCCGCAGGTGGTCGCCGAATTCACCCGCGCCTACGTGCGCGGCATGCACGCGGCCGGCATGGCGGCCACGCTCAAGCATTTCCCGGGCCACGGCTCGGTGCTGGAGGACACCCATTTCGACAACGCCGTCGATCGCCGCAGCCTGGACGAGATGCGCGCGACCGATCTGATTCCGTTCGTCGCCGGCATCGAGGCCAAGGCCGACGCGGTGATGATGGCGCACGTGGTCTATCCGCAGGTCGCGCCGGAGCCGGCCGGTTACTCGCAGCGCTGGATCGAGGAGATCCTGCGCAAGGAAATGGGCTTCCGCGGCGTGGTCTTCAGCGACGATATCGGCATGGCCGCGGCGTTCTCGGCCGGCGGCGTCAAGGCGCGCATCGACGCGCATCTGGACGCGGGTTGCGACGTGGTCCTGGTCTGCCATCCGAACCTGGTCGAGGAATCGCTGGCCGCGGTCGCCGGCCGCAAGCTCAACACCATGGCCCTGACCGGCCTGATCGGTCGCGGCGCGATGGGCTGGGACGGCCTGATCGCCGACCGGCGCTACGGCGAAAGCCGCGGCCGCGTCGAGGGACTGGCTTGATGAGCGCCGCCACCGGCAACGGCGCCGACCTGGCTGCGGCGCTGCGCAACGCCGATCTGCTGCTGGACCGCAAGACGCTGGAGCAGGCGATCGCGCGTATGGCCGACGCGATCCGCAAGGACTACGACGGCGAGCGTCCGGTCTACCTGACCGTGATGCACGGCGGCCTGCCGTTCGCCGCGCAGCTGGCGATGGAACTGGGCGAGCGCGGCCTGGACCTGGAGTTCGACTATCTGCATGCGACCCGTTACCGCGGCGAGACCTCGGGCGGCGAGCTGGTCTGGAAGCATCGCCCGGCGACCCCGCTCGGCGGCCGCCGCGTGCTGCTGGCCGACGACATCCTCGACGAGGGCCACACCCTGCACGCGATCCGCGAATGGTGCCGCGAGCAGGGCGCCAGCGAGGTGCGCATCGCCGCGCTCGCGGTCAAGGCCCACGACCGCTGCGTGCCCGGCATCTGCGCCGATTACGTCGGCGTGGAAGTGCCGGACCGTTACGTGTTCGGCTACGGCATGGACTACCACGAGCAGGGCCGCAACCTGCCCGCGATCTACGCATTGAAGGACTGAGATGGGCGAGGCTCGCATCGAACTGGCGGTCATCGGCGGCACCGGCCTGTACAAACTGGCCGAATTGGCCGACGTGGAAACCCATCAGCCGCTCACGCGCTACGGTGCGCCGTCCGGCCCGATCCGGATCGGCACCCTGGGCGGTCGCCGGGTCGCGTTCCTGGCGCGCCACGGCGAAGGCCATTCGCTGGCGCCGCACCTGATCAACTACCGCGCCAATCTCGCCGCGCTGCAGGCGCTGGGCGCGCAGCGCGTGCTGGCGCTCAACACCGTCGGCGGCATCACCGAACGTTTCGGCCCGCGCGTGCTCGCCTGTCCGGACCAGTTGATCGACTACACCTGGGGCCGCGTGTCGACCCTGTGCGAAGTCGACGCCGAAGGCCGCGGCGGCGGCGACGTGCTGCACGTCGATTTCGGCGAACCCTACACGCGCAGCCTGCGCCAGGCGGTGATCGCGGCCGCGCGCGAGGCCGGCGTGGCGATGGTCGGCGAGGGCTGCTACGGCGCCACCCAAGGGCCGCGCCTGGAAACGCGCGCCGAAATCCTGCGCATGCGCCGCGACGGCTGCGACCTGGTCGGCATGACCGGCATGCCCGAGGCCGGGCTCGCGCGCGAACTGGGCCTGGATTACGCCTGCCTGGCGATCGTCGCCAACTGGGCCGCCGGCGCCGGCCCGGATCCGGACGAAGTGATCACCCTGCAGGACGTGCTCGACCACGTCGCCGCGGCGACCGCGGAACTGCCGAAATTGCTGGCGACGCTGTTGGCAAAGTGATCGGCATCGCAAATTTTCTGACGCTCAGCGTCAGTCGGACCTTGCGTCGGAGTTTGCTCCGCCGCAATGCCCGCAATCCTCGCTCAGACGCTTGTCATCATCCTGTTCAGTTTGCATATACTCGCGAGGCGTCTCGGTCGCCCCGACGCGATGGCGCACGACAAACGCATCCAGCATGAGGTCAATAAGGATATGCAGTACGGCACCGTGAAATGGTTCAACGACGCCAAGGGCTTCGGCTTCATCTCGCCCGAAGACGGCAGCGCCGATGTATTCGTCCACTTCTCCGCCATCGTTGCGAAGGGATTTCGCAGCTTGCAGGAAGGCCAGCGCGTCAGCTACCAACTGACCCAAGGACCGAAGGGCGCACAGGCGTCCGAAGTGACGCCAGCGGCGTGATCGATTGGCTAGGCCGATGTTCGCGGGTGCGCTGCTCGCGAGTGCGCTGCTCGCAGACGCGATCCGGCCCGGACTGGTTTCCAGGCCCCGCTACGGCGGGGCCTTTTTCTTGGCATAGCGCATGAGCGCCGCCTTGCGCATCGGCATCGTCGGCTACGGCAGCGGCGGCCAGGCGGCGGCCTTGCTGCTCAGTCGCGACGGCCATACGGTCGAAGCGTTCGAGCGCGCGCCGGTGCTCGGGCCGGTCGGCGCCGGCTTCCTGCTCCAGCCCACCGGACTGGGCGTGCTGTGGGAACTGGGCCTGCTCGATGCCGCGCTTGGCTATGGCGCGCGCGTGCGACGGCTGTACGGCGAGACGGCGAGCGGGCGCGCGGTCATGGACATGCGCTATCGCGAATTGCACTGGCGCTACTTTGGCCTGGGCCTGCAGCGTGGCGCGTTGTTCGCGCTGCTGGATCAGGCCTGGAACGAAGGCCGGCGCGTGCACTGCGGCCGCGACATCGTCGCCGTCGATCACCAGCGCGGTCTGCTGCGCGACGCCGGCGGCGACGAGCACGGCCCTTACGATCTGGTGATCGTCGCCAACGGCGCGGCCTCGCTGCTGCGCGCGGGCGTGGCGCCGCCGGCGCTGGATCGGCCCTATCCCTGGGGCGCGCAATGGTGCCTGGTCGAACGCGGCGACTGGGCCTGGCAGGACGAACTGCGCCAGCGTTACGTCGGCGCGCGGCGCATGGTCGGCATGCTGCCGGTCGGCAGCCGTCCCGGCGACGCCAGCCAGCGATTGAGCTTCTTCTGGAGCCTGCCGGTGGCGGCGCTGGACAGCGCGGCGAACCACGACGAGGGCGCCTGGCGCGCGGCGGTCGCGGCGGTATGGCCGGAAGCGGCCGAACGCCTGCGCGACACCGCGGTACCGCAGGGCTTGGCGCAGGCGCGCTACCGCGACGCGGTCGCGCGACGCTGGCATCGCGATCGCGCGGTGCTGCTGGGCGACGCCGCGCACGCCATGAGTCCGCAATTGGGGCAGGGCGTGAACATGGCGCTGCTGGACGCGCTGGCGCTGCGCGACGCCTTGCGCGCGCGGCCCGATATTCCGCAGGCGCTGGCCCACTATCAAGACCAGCGGCGCAGGCACGTGGGCGTCTACCATTTCTGGAGCCGCTGGCTGACGCCGCTGTTCCAGTCCGAGCACGACCGCATCGCGGCGCTGCGCGATCGCGTCTTCCATCCGATGTCGCGCGTGCCCGGCGGGCGCGGCCAGATGCTGCGCGTGCTGACCGGCCTGCGCAGCGGCTGGTTCGGCGCGCTGGCGCTGGCGCCGGCGTTCCTGCGGGCGCTGGAGCAGCGCATGGACGGGGAGGCCTGAGCGCCGCGAGCGCGATCCGCCACATAACGGCCCTACGCGCCGGGAGCCATTAGAATCGGGGACATCGCACCGTTCGCAGGGAGTCGACGATGTCCGAGCTGCCGCCGTTCGCGACCCATCGGGTCGAGAATCAACCGCCGCCGTTCGCGCCGCGCGATCTGTGGCGCGACGACGAGGCCTTGCGCGAAGCGGTCGCACGCGAAGGCGGCGGCGAGCACGGCGCGCACTTGGCGCGCTATGCGGCCCTGGCCGGCGATGCGCTGTACGCGCTCAGTTTCGACGCCCACCGCGATCGGCCGCGCCTGCGTAGCCACGATCGCTACGGCCAGCGCATCGATCTGGTCGAGTTCCATCCCAACTACCACGCCCTGATGCAGGCCGCGATCGAGCATGGCGTGGCCGGCTATTCCTGGCGCCACGGCGGCCCCGGCGCGCACGTCGCGCGCGCCGCGCTCAGCTACCTGCACCATCAGGTCGAACCCGGCAGCAGTTGCCCGCTGACCATGACCCACGCCGCGATGCCGGTGCTGCGGCATGCGCCGGCGCTGGCGGAGTGGGCGGCCAAGGCCGCCGCGCCGCATTACGACGGCCGCGACCTGCCGATGCGCGACAAGGCCGGCGTGACCCTGGGCATGGGCATGACCGAGAAGCAGGGCGGTTCGGACGTGCGCGCCAACCAGACCGTGGCCACGCCGCTGTCCGGCGACGAGTACCGCCTGGTCGGGCACAAATGGTTCTTCTCGGCGCCGATGTCGGACGCCTTCCTGGTTTTGGCGCAGGCGCCCGGCGGCCTGAGCTGCTTCCTGTTGCCGCGCTGGCGCGACGACGGCAGCCGCAACGCGCTGCGCCTGATGCGGCTCAAGGACAAACTCGGCGACTGGTCCAACGCCTCGTCCGAGGTGGAGTTCGAAAACGCCTGGGCGCGGCGCATCGGCGACGAGGGCCGCGGCGTGGCGACCATCATCGAAATGGTGATGCTGACCCGCCTGGACTGCATGCTGGGATCGGCGGCGGAGATGCGCATGGCCCTGGCGCAGGCGCTGCACCATGCCCGCCACCGCCAGGCCTTCGGCAAGGCCCTGGTCGGGCACGCCCTGATGCGCAACGTGCTGGCCGACCTGGCGATCGAGGCCGAGGCCGCCCTGCAGTTCTCCCTGCGGGTCGCGCGCGCGGTCGATCGCGCGCCGCACGATGCCGGCGAGGCCGCCTACGCGCGCATCGCCACCGCGGTGGGCAAGTATTGGATCTGCAAGCGCGCGCCGGCCTTCGTCAACGAGGCCCAGGAATGCCTGGGCGGCGCCGGCTACGTCGAGGAATCGATGTTGCCGCGGCTGTACCGGCAGGCGCCGTTGAACTCGATCTGGGAAGGCAGCGGCAACATCCAATGCCTGGACGTGCTGCGCGCGCTGGCGCGCGAGCCCGAGGCTGGGCGCGCGGTGCTGACGCAATTGCATCGTCATCGCGGCGCGCACGCCGCGCTGGACGCGCGCATCGCCGAACTCGCGCCGGCGCTGGACGGCGGCCTGCGCATCGAAGAAGGCCAGGCCCGGCACTGGGTCGAACGCCTGGCGCTGGCCCTGCAGGCCGGCGTTCTGCTGGATGCGCGCAGCCCCTGCGCCGAGGCCTTCTGCCGCAGCCGCCTGGACGGCGCGCACGGGCTCGCCTTCGGCACCTTGCCGGGCGATCTTGGTTTCGAAGCCATTCTGCAGCGGGCGCTGCCGGAGTGAAGCTGCCGCCGCCGGCGCTGTCGCGGGCCGCGCTGCTCGCCGCGCTGCTCGCCACCGGCGCCTGCGCGCGCGACGAAGGCGCACCACCGGTGCCGCGCACGGGAGCGCACGCGCCGGCGCTGTTGCCGCCGGCACAGCGCGCCGATCGCATCGTGGTCGACAAGTCCGAGCGCCGCATGCGCTTGCTGCGCGAGGGCCGGGTGATCGCCAGCTATCGCATCGCCCTGGGCGATGCGCCGCAGGGCCACAAGCGGCGCCGTGGCGACGAACGCACGCCCGAGGGCGAGTACCGCATCAGCCAGCGCAATCCGAACAGCGCCTTCCATCTGTCGTTGCGGGTCTCGTATCCGGGCCCGGACGATCGCCGCCGGGCGCGCGCGTCGGGCCTGGATCCCGGCGGCGACATCATGATCCACGGCGGCAGCTCGCGCTGGTGGCGCGAGGATTGGACCGACGGCTGCATCGCGGTCAGCGACGCCGAGATCGAGGAGATCTGGCGCCGCGTGCCGCGCGATGTGCCGATTCGCATAGATCCCTGACGCCTCATACGTACTCGAGCGTGCCGTCACGCACGCTCGCTCGCAGGTACTGCACACGATGGTTGGCGTTGCCGCGGCGATGCGGTGCGGCGCGAATCGTTTGCGTGCGCGCGACGTTCATCTTCGTGCAGCGCATCGTCACGCGCGCGATCGCGCATGCGCTCCTCGCGCTCGCGTCCAACGCGACTGCGTTCCTGTGACTCGCTTCAAGGATCGCGTGTGATCCGGGTCTGCGCATGCGCCTTGTTTCGCGCGGCCAGGCTCTGCTCTCTTGCAAGTAACCCGGACTGCAGTGCGATGCGAGGCGTGCACTGGACCGGGATGCCGTAGCGAGGCACAGCGCCGCGTGCGGCCGCCGCGACCCACACGGGTCGTCCATGTCCGAGCAACCGCTCTCCAAAGGAGTATTCACCATGCAGGGATCCACCGTACGTCGTTCGCTGCTGTCGCTGGCCGTCGCGCTGGCCGCGTTTTCCGGCAGCGCCATGGCCGCCGATCAGATCAGTCCCGAGTTGAAGTTCGCCATGCAGCGCGACCTGGGCATCGCCGCCGAGCGCGTGCCGCAGTACCTCAGGGCCGAACGCCTGGCCCAGCACCAGGCCGCCGCGGTCGAGCGCGAACTCGGCGCCGGCTTCGCCGGCAGCTGGATCGAGCGCAAGGCCGACGGTTCCTTCGCCTACGTCGCCGCGACCGCGGGCGCGCGCAAGTCTCTGGCCATCCCCGGCGTCGAGTTGCGCCATGTGCGTTACAGCCTGCGCCAGCTGCAGTCGGCGATGGCCCAGCTCGACGGCGGCGCTGGCGCGCGCGTGCTCGGCATCAGCAAGCCGATCGACGGCATCCATTCCTGGCGCGTGGATCCGCAGACCAACGCGGTGGTGCTCAGCGTCGCGCCCGGCGCGGCCGACGCCGCGATCGACTTCGTCGCCGCCAGCGGCGCCGATGCCGGCACCGTGCGCCTGGAAACCTCCGAAGGCCAGCCGCGCCTGACCGCGACCATCCGCGGCGGCATCGAGTACACCATCAACAACATGTACCTGTGCTCGGTCGGCTTCTCGGTGATGCGCGGCACCACCAAGGGCTTCGTCACCGCTGGCCACTGCGGCTCGCCCGGCGACGTGGTGCGTGTGGGCGGGGTCAGCGTGGGCTCGTTCGCGCAGTCCAACTTCCCGGGCACCGACCGCGCCTGGGTGCAGGTCGGCAGCACGCACACCCTGCAGCCGCTGGTCAGCGACTACAGCGGCGGCAACGTGACCGTGCGCGGCAGCACCGAAGCGGCGATCGGCGCCTCGGTGTGCCGTTCGGGCCGCACCACCGGCTACCGCTGCGGCACCATCACCGCCAAGAACGTGACCGTGAACTATCAGGAAGGCACGGTGCGCGGGCTGACCCAGTCCAACGCCTGCATCGGCGGCGGCGACTCGGGCGGCTCCTGGATCACCGCGGCCGGACAGGCCCAGGGCGTGAGCTCGGGCGGCCAGATCCCCGTCGGCAGCAACAACAACTGCAGCGTCGCGCAGTCGCAGCGGGTGACCTGGTTCGAACGCCTGAACCCGATCCTGAGCCAGTACGGCCTGAGCTTGCTGCGTCAGTAACGGCGGCCGGCGCCCCACGCGAACGCCCCGCAACCGCGGGGCGTTCGTGCGCCGGGGCGGCTCAACCGCCGGATATTTCGGCGCGGCGCTTGCGGCTGAGTTTGCCCAAGGCTTCCCGATACGACCATTCGACCAGTTCGCGCAGGTAGTCGGCCGGCACGCCGCGCACGTCGACGATGGTGACCCAGCGGAAACGGCCCATCCAGCGCGCCGGCTTGATCCCGGGCACGCCGGTCAGTTCCAGGAAACGCTCCGGCGTGACCTTGATGCTGAAGCGCCAGCGTTCGGGTTCGCTGGTCTTGAAGTAGGCGTAGGTCTTGCCGCCGACCGCGTAGGTCAGGATGTTGGACGGGTGGCCATGCAGGGTTTGGACGGCGCCAGGGAATGTTGCGCAGAATTTTTTCAGCTGGGCCGTGTCCATGCCGGCCAGCTTACCTGGGCTCGGCCGCCGGCGGCGTAGCGCCGGCTGCTCCGTCTGGGCCGCACCCGGGCGATGCGACCTGGCAGGCGCATGCTGAACTGGCCAGGCTCGCCCAGGACATGGGCGCGGCCGGGCATGTCCGGATTTCGGCGCGTATGGAGACTTATCCCTACAGAGTGGGCGCCATAGCGGCCGGTGAGTGTCATCGCCGTGGCTGTGGTCCAGTGGCCCGCCGAGAGGGTGGCCTGCTGGCGTCGTCCGGTTTCCGGCGCGGCGCGGTGGCCAAGGATGGGACGCGGCCGTTCGCGGCCGCGAAGGCGATCGCGCTTGGCAGTGTCGCGTTGTGGCGGGGGGACCATGCCAGCAGTCGCGTTTTGTCCGTCTGCCCCTGCGGCAGGGGCTTGTAGCGATCTCGTGCGTTTCGGCTGGACGGACGGGTCGCCGCCGCGTGCGGCGGCGCCGGCGTCCGTGGCCGAGACCCGATTGCCCGGCCCGATCCGTGCGGCCCGCGGCGCCGGTTCCTGTCGGGACGGCCCGGGCGCCGGAATCGCCTGCGTCGTCGGCGATGCAGTCGCCTCGCCTGTGCTCTGTAAGCAGGGGGCAGGGCGTGGCATTGAGCTTTGTCTGCACGTACGACCGGGACGGGGCGGATCAAATAGCCCCATGAGGTTTAGAACGGTTGCGACCTTGCACTGCGGCGCGAGCGATCGGCATTCTGAGGGTGTCACGTATCGCACCACCGATGACGCCATGCCGGTACGGCCTACGCCAGTCGATAGCGCTCCCAGACTTTCGCGGGAAAGTCAGAGCGCAACATTCACGTTTACATGTAGTGGGGGCGTTAGGAATGGCATCCAAACTTGACTCGTCGGCGAAGGGCTACAAGCGCAAGCGCTATGCGCGCCTCTGGCCGCTTCCTGTTTTCTGCTTTCTCGCCGCGGCGCCCGCGCAGGCGCAGACCGTTATTTATCAAGAGACGTTCGACGGCGGCAATGTGACGGGTCCGGCCTTCGCCACCCGCGATATTCCTGCCTATGTCGGCCCCGGTCCGCTCAATATGACCTATACGGCCGACCCGGCATGGAATGGCAGCACGGGTTGCAACGGCATCGTCGGTGCCTGGGCATCGTCCGCGACCGACGCCAATGCCGTTGCGAGTTGCGTTGGCGGCGCAAATCCCCCGTCCCCCCAGGCGATATGGAACTTCGCCCAGATCAACCTGCTCGCTCTTGGCGGTTTCAACGCCAATCGGCCAACCGGCGCTACGCTCAACAATGCGACTGCGACTAATGCCGAAAAGCAGAACATCGGGCTGACGGCGTATACGAACGGCAACCCCGGCGCGCCCAATCTGATATTGCGTAACGTTTCGCCGATCCCATTGCCGGCCAGTCCCGTAGGCGGAACCGGTCGCTTCGTCACCTTTCGCGTGACGGCCGCCGCGGTCAATTGTCCGCCGGTTGCTTCCGCACCTCTTATCACCGCCAATCTCAACGGTACCCAGATCGGGGGCACGATCAATCTGTGCTCTAGCCCATCGCCCAACGTACGCAGCTACACGGTGGCGGCGCGTCCCGACTCGGCCATCGCCGGCGCCACGGCGGTGGTTCGCGTCGGCGACTATTTCCCGACCGGCGCGGGCGCTTCGCTGGTAATGGGCGGCGGGCTGACCGTCTCGATGGTGAACCAGAATGCATCCGGCGGCGGCAATGACTGGGCCTTGGACAATTTCGCCGCCGCCGACGTTACGCCAAGCGTCACCAAGGCCGTGGATACGCCGATCAGCTATGTCGGCCAGGTCAAACGTTTGACCTTCACCATCACCAATACCAATGGCGATAATCTGCCCAAGGTCGGTTGGGGCTTCACCGACACGCTACCCGCCAATGTGGTGATCGCACCCATACCCAATGCGACGACCACCTGCGGTGCCGGCACGGCCATGACCGCGGTGGCTGGCGCAGGAACTTTCACCGTTTCCGCCGGCAATCTTCCTGGCGGCACTGCGGGCGGCGTAGCGACGACCTGTACCGTCAGTGTCAACGTGGTCAGCAACGTCGCAGGGATCTACAACAACGGCGCAGCGAACTTCACCACTTCGGTTGGGCTAAACCTGCCGGTCACTCCCATTAGCATGGAATGGGTGGTCAACCGCCTGACCCTGACCAAGGTGTCCACGGGCAACATCGGCAGCTTCGCGTTCAGCGGCAACAACGGCATCGCCGACCATACGATCGTCACCACCGCGCCGGATCTGCCCGGCACGGCGGGGCCGCAACAGACGCTGACCGTGGCCAGCACCACCGCCAATACCACCGTCACCGAAGCGCCGCCGCCGGGCTGGGCCATCACCGCCGTCGCCTGCACCGGGCTGGCGGCGGGGCAAACCGCTACGTTCGCGGGCAACGGCGTAACGATTCCGTTCGCCGGCCTTTCGATCGTGAGCGGCGGCCGCGACGTGGCCTGCACCATCACCAATACCCTGAGCAGCAATCTCACGATCACCAAGAGCAATACCTACACAGCGGCGCAGCCCAGCGACTTACCGGGCGATACCGTGGCGGCGGGCGCCAACACCACCTACACCCTGGTGGTGACCAATGCCGGGCCGGGCACGGTTACCGGCGCGGTGGTGCGGGACGCGCCGGGCGCGGGCATCACCTGCCCGGCGGGCAATGCGGTGACCATCACCGGCGACGGCGTGCCCGCCGGCAGCTTCAACATCGGCCAGCTGACCAGTGCGGCGGGCATCGCTTTGGGTACTTTGAACGCGGGGCAGAGCACGACGTTGAGTTTTACCTGCACGGTGAATTAGGGCGGGGCCGATTGAAGCGGTCTGAATTGGGAGAGATCGACGTGGCTGCAGTGGAATGGTTGCCCCGGTCAAAGCATCGGTATCGATTCACGAAGGAAAGTGGTCATGTATCCACATAAGGCAATCCCCGGTATCCGCACTCCTGCGGCATCGCCGCTCATGGCGAAAGCGGCCCGGATCGCGGCGCGCTGGCGTGGTGCCGTAGCACCGATGCTGCTGGCGAGCGTGGCGTTGCTTTCGACGCCGTCGGACGTCTTGGCCCAGGAAATCACCGGAGGCGAATGCGCGGGCGGAGCTGGCGTCGCTACGCCCAATTTCGATGCCGGCTGGTTCCACAACGAACCGCCGGCAACGGCCTCGGTCGCTCCCACGCGCAGGCAGGACGGATTCTGGGCGAACCCGCCGGGTGGCCCCATCGTCTACTGGGACAACCCGCGGGACGCCAGCCCTATAGGCGCCGACACCAGCGTGGTCGCCAACTACGCGGTCGACGAAGTGGTGGGAAGCGGCTTGATCCCCACGCCCAATATTCCTTCCAGATACGACTACAGCGGGGTCAATGGCACGGGCTCCACCTTTGCCCAGGCGGTCACCGGCAATGACTACCTGCAATACCAATTCACGACTCCGGCGAATTCGGATCCGCGCCTGTTCTTCAAGCGCACCGGTTTCGGCGCCTATAGCCCCGAGGCCTACCAATATGCGGTGCGCGTCTCCACCGACCCGACGTTCGCCACCTACTGGACGATCGTTCAGAACGTGGCCGTCACCAGTGCCAGCGGCTACAGCTACAACGCGGCGAACACGACCCGTTTTCCGCTGCTGAGGCCGAACACGACCTATTACCTGCGCGCATATGTGTACAACCGAACCGCCACCGGAACAGGCGCTCCGGCCAATACCATCACGGCTGACGATTTTCAGTTCGGCACCGCGATCTGTCCACGACCCACGGTCACGGTAACCAAGGTTTCCAACGCAGGCACGGGTACTTTCAACTTCACCGGCAGCAACGGTTTCGCCGCGCAAAGCATCGCCACGGTTACGCCCGGCATCGGCGTCGCCGGCGCCACCCAGGTGTTGGCGGCGAACAATACGGCGACCACCATTACCGAGGCGCCGCCGACGGGCTTCGCGTTGGCGTCGATCAGCTGCACCGGTTTGCCCTCGGGGACGCCCACCTACACCGTCAACGGCGTCAACGGCGGCAACGTGGTCCTGCCGGCGGCCGCAATGACCGCGACGGCCAACATCGCGTGCACGTTCACCAACAACACGGTGTCGAACCTCACGATCACCAAGAGCAATACCTACACCGCGGCGCAGCCCAGCGATCTGCCGGGCGATACCCTGGCGGGAGGCGCCAACACCACCTACACCCTGGTGGTGACCAATGCCGGGCCGGGCGTGGTCACCGGCGCGGTGGTACGGGACGCGCCAGGCGCTGGGATCACCTGCCCGGTGGGCAACCCGGTAACCATCACCGGCGATGGCGTCCCCGCCGGCAGTTTCAACATCGGCCACCTGACCAGCGCGGCGGGCATCACCCTGGGCGCTTTGAACGCGGGGCAGAGCACGACGTTGAGTTTTTCCTGCACGGTGAACTAGTCGCGCGCCGATGGTGCGACGAAGTGACGGAGACCGCGACATGGCTGCGGCCTCCGTCCGGGAAAATATCAGCTAGGCCATTCCCGCGTACTGCCGTTCCGGACCGGTGTCGACACGGTCCATGACCTCGATGCGGTCGGCTTGGGCATGGTCGCATCCTCGCTGCTGGATCTATCTGCATCGGCGGTCAGCGTCGGCGCGCCGATTCGCTTCGCTCACATCTCAGACGCATTTGGAATGTCGTTTGAATGCTTTATATGTGCGTTCAATGCCCATGGCATCCGCAATGGCGGGCGGCGTGTCCGGTTTTTGGTAGACATGGAGACTTAAACCTAGAGCAGGCGCTCCAGGGTCACTTGGCGTTGACGCCGCACCTGCGATCCGAATTTGCCTGCCGAGTCGCGGCTGCTGGCGCCGTCAGCATTCCGGGTTGGCGCGGAGGCCAAGGAATGGGTGTGACAGTGCCGTGCTTTATCCGAGGGGCAATGCCTATATTGTCGTCGACCGCCCGAGCGGCAGACACCAGCGGCGCGCGTTTGCGCGGGCTGCCAGGAGCGCTGCTGCGCGCCTTGGGGCTGGCGTGGGCGGTCTTGTTCATGGCCGGGTTGCCGGGGAGCTCATCCCACGCCGCGGCTTGGGCGAATGGCAGCGGCCCTTATCGCAGTCATCACCGGCGATGGCGTCCCTGCTGGCAGGTCCACATCGGCCGTCTGACTTTTACGATAGCCCCGCAGCCACGTCGGCAGTTGTTGTGCGGGGCTGCATTCGCGGTGGCGCTGAGCTTTGCCGGTCTGTCGACGCAGGTCCGGGCCGCCGCCATTGCCACCGGCGGCAGCAGCCCCTATCGCAGCCAGATCGTATGGTTGACCTGGGGCCAGGCGGGGGGCACAACCACCGGTAATGGCACCGCCGGTACGGCGCTGGTCAACGGCAACAGCTCGGTCGCCAATTTCACTGTCAATGGTGTTCCGCTGGTCGTCACTTGCACCCTCAGCAACATCGCCAATGTGGTGGCCACTCCATCCTTCGCTTCCTACGCCGCCGGCGCCTGGCAGGGCGATCAGTTGGACGAGCTATACAATATCGGCGGCACCGGTGGGGCGAATCAGCTGGTCAACGCCATCCAGGTCACCAACGGGGTCAAGACCTTCACCCTCACTTGCTCTGCCACCCTGAATGGCGCGCCCTATGATCTCCCCGGCGTGATATTCGCCGATGCCGAGCAGTCGGGTTTTTCGGATCGGGAACTCGCCAACGGCTCCGAGTACGTGCAAGGTACGGCCGATGGCGTCTGGAATGTAGTCGAGCGCATGCGCACGAACTGTGCCGAGCCTTTGACGGCAACGCTCAGCGCCAACAGCCAGACCTTGAGGCTGGCTGGCCCGAACAACGCCAATTGCGTAGGCGCAGGCCGTGCGGGACCGATGGCCACCGGCGTTCTTCGCTTCAACCCCAGCGCGTATACGGGCGCCAACCGCCAGGTCACCATGAACTGGCGCGTCAATGGCTGGGGCGCCAGTGCGATCGCGATCGGCCTGGTCGTTCCCGTCGATGGCGGCGATGCGCCGGCGATCTACGGCACCGCTGCGCATCTGATCAACCCCGCCTACAGCGCTGATTCGCTGGTTCCCGGTGGCGCTGCCAACGTGTTCGGCGCCGGCTTCAATCTCAGCACGTCTGCCAACTCTGACCCGCTGATGCTAGGTGCGACGGTGGACAACGACGCGACCGGCACGGCGACCGCGGTGACCACTCCGGCCGGCAACGTGGCAGCAAGCGTGGACGATGCGGGCGGCGTCACCCCGGATGACGAGGCCGCCTTCGCCACGCTGCCCGCGATCGAAGGGACCGCAACGGCCTATTCGTTGACCGTGCCGCTGGCGGCGACGGCCGCGCTGGGCGGTCAGGTCTGCGGCTGGATCGATTTCGATCGCGGCGGCAGCTTCGGCAACGACACCGCCGAGGAGGCCTGCGCGACGTTCGCCGCGGGCGCCGCCAGCGCCGTCCTCAACTGGACCCTTCCGGCCGGCAACGCCTACGTGGCCGGCAACAGCTACGCGCGCCTGCGCGTGGGCCGCGACGCGGCGTCCGCCGGCGTCCCCAGCGGCCTGGCGAATATCGGCGAGGTCGAGGATTACCCCATCGTGCTCAGGCCGCGCCTGCGCCTCAACAAGGCGACCGTGCCGACCACCGATGGCGGGCTGTTCAACCTGACCGTCAACCCCGCGCCGACGGCGGCGTTCACCGCCAACGATCAGGGCCATGGCGGCACCACCGGCTTCCAGAGCATTCCGCTGGGTAGCGCGGTGACCCTCAGCGAAACCGCCGGCACGAATACCAACCTGGCCGCCTACACCGGCAACATGACCTGCACCAACCGCGCCTCTGGCACGGTGTACGGGCCCACGGCGGGCACCACCCACAGCTACACGACGATGAGCAGCGCCTCCACCAACGCCGCGGTCAGCAACACGCCGGCGACGGCGGCCAACGTCAACGACACCGAAATCACCTGCGTGCTGAGCAATACCTTGAACGCGGACCTGTCGATCACCAAGAGCAATACCTACACCGCGGCCCAGCCCAGCGACCTGCCGGGCGACACCGTGACCGGCGGCGCCAACACCACCTACACCTTGGTGGTGACCAACCACGGGCAGATGCCGGTCACCGGCGCGGTGGTGCGCGATGCGCCGGGCGCGGGCATTACCTGCCCAGTCGGCAATGCGGTGACCATCACCGGCGATGGCGTACCCGCCGGCAGCTTCAACATCGGCCAGCTGACCGGTGCGGCGGGTATCGCCCTGGGCACCCTGGGCGTGGGGCAGAGCACGATGTTG
Source organism: Lysobacter sp. CCNWLW3 (assembly GCF_036697405.1). Taxonomy (NCBI): domain Bacteria; kingdom Pseudomonadati; phylum Pseudomonadota; class Gammaproteobacteria; order Lysobacterales; family Lysobacteraceae; genus Lysobacter; species Lysobacter sp. CCNWLW3. The sequence goes on along the minus strand of NZ_JBAHWA010000015.1, from coordinate 26,874 downwards.
AGCTTTACCTGCACGGTGAACTAGAACCGGGCCCGCGCGCGGGCACGTGGACGGAGCCAGGCCATGACCACGCTGCGATCGGCGTGCGCGCGGTTGCATTTACGCCGATCGATTGATTTGCACCGGCGCGCACGCGACGTGACATTCGCATGCTCAATACGTGCCACGTGCATTCACGGCATGCCCAATAGCGTGCGGCGTGTCCGGTTTTTGATGTGCACGGAGACTTAAGCCTAGAGCAGGCGCTCCAGGGGGCACTTGGCGTTGACGCCGCACCTGCGTTCCGAATAGGCCCTGCCGAGTCGCGACTGCTGGCGCCGCCAGCATTCCGGCCGACGCGGCAGGCGAGGAATGGGGCGTGGCCGTTCGCGGCCACGCAGGCGACGGCGCCCGGCAATACCGCGTTGTACCGGGGGGAACAATGCCTAGATCCGCGTTTTTGTCGTCCGCCCGCGCGGCGGACGCCAGCGGTGTGCGTTTGCGCGGACCGCTAGAACCGTTGCCGTGCGCGCTGGGGCTGGCGTGAGCGGCCTACCTCATAGGGCTGCGGGGCCAGCCGCTGGGCGCGGCGGCTTCTTTACCGTAGCCGCTCTGACCGCTATCTGCATTGTCTTGTCGCTGTAGACCGCGCCGAACGACGCGGCAATACCGTTCACCCAAGCTGTGACTTAGGACTACGCTGAACATATGCCGTCATTCCCGTGTTCGCAGGAATGGCTAGCGACAGGAGAATTCCTTCCCTGTTGCCTTGGCACAGCACTTGACCCATAGGGGGCGTCATGCGCGGATCCATTTTCTTCCATCCACGGCCAGGCCGTATCCGCGGCCTGCGAGTGCTGCCGTTGCTGTGTGCTGGTCTGGTGATGCTGGGCATGATCGCGCCGACGCGAGCGCAAACGATCCTCTACCAGGAAACCTTCGACAACGGCAACGCCACGCCAACGGGCACGCCGATCCTGATCACCAACTACACCGGCCCGGCGCCGAACAGCATCACCTATACCGCCGACCCCAGCTTTCTGACCCTGTGCGATGGCTGGGTGGCGTCTTGGAACTCGCCGGCCACGGCCACGGGCACGCCCAACGCCGCGGCGGCGATCGCTTCCTGCGGCGGCCAATCGCCTTGGAACTATGCCCAGTCCTATCCACAGGCACTGGGCGTCTATCAGGGGCAGGCGATATCGACTACGGCGCGCAACAATCTCGCCATCACCGCGACTACCTCCGGGGCGGCCGTCGTCGGCGCTATCGTCATTCAGAACACGACACCGATCGCGTTGACCGGCATTCCGCCGGGCGGTACCGGCCGCTTCGTGACCTTGAGCCTGCTGGTCGGCGTTTCCAGCAACAACTGCACGGGGCAGGCGGGGCAGCCCGTCCCGCCCCTGCTGCGCTTCTACACCGTGAACGGTGCGACGGAAACCCAATTGGGCACCGCAGGCGTCAACATCAACCCGTGCACCGCCGGACTGAACCCGCAGACCATCACCGTCCAGCAAAGAACCAACCTCTCCGGAGCATTCCCGATTCGGGCGGCCACTTTGTTTCCTTCCGGCGCCGGCGCCAATGCGCTCTATACCAGTCCGATCACCTTGCGGGTCCGCGATTTCCAGGGCAGCGGAACCGGCAACGACTTCACCTTCGACAATTTCACCTTCGTCGATGTCAGCCCCGCCCTGACCAAGGCGGTGGACGGGATCGATTACATCGGCCAGACCAAGCGCCTGACCTTCACCGTCACCAATACTCCGCAGGACAACCAGGCCAAGACCGGCTGGGCCTTCACCGAGACCCTGCCGGCCGGGGTGACGATCGCCGCAACGCCGAACATCGCGGTGGGCGGCACGGCGGGTTGCTCAGCCACCACCAGCGCAATCGCCGCTGGCGGCACGCTCACTGTCACCAATGGCAACCTGCCTGGCGGCGTCGCCGGCGGAACCGCCACTTCTTGTACGATCGCGGTCGATGTGGTCAGCACCACAGCCGGCGTTTACAACAATGTGGTCAACAACGGCGATGCCGCGGTGGACAACATCACCAGCTCGACCGGCCTCAACCTGGCCGTGCAGACCGTGCCCATGGAATGGGTGGTCAACCGCCTGACCCTGACCAAGGTGTCCACGGGCAACACCGGCAGCTTCGCGTTCAGCGGCAACAACGGGATCGCCGACCATACGATCGTCACCACCGCGCCGGGTCTGCCCGGCACGGCGGGGCCGCAACAGACGCTGACCGTGGCCAGCACCACCGCCAATACCACCGTCACCGAAGCGCCGCCGCCGGGCTGGGCCATCACCGCCGTCGCCTGCACCGGGCTGGCGACGGGGCAGGCCGCGACGTTCGCGGGCAACGGCGTGACGATTCCGTTCGCCGGCCTTTCGATCGTGAGCGGCGGCCGCGACGTGGCCTGCACCATCACCAATACCCTGAGCAGCAATCTCACGATCACCAAGAGCAATACCTACACAGCGGCGCAGCCCAGCGACCTGCCGGGCGACACCGTGGCGGCGGGCGCCAACACCACCTACACCCTGGTGGTGACCAATGCCGGGCCGGGCACGGTTACCGGCGCGGTGGTGCGGGACGCGCCGGGCGCGGGCATCACCTGCCCGGCGGGCAATGCGGTGACCATCACGGGCGACGGCGTGCCTGCGGGCAGCTTCAACATCGGCCAGCTGACCAGTGCGGCGGGCATCGCTTTGGGTACTTTGAACGTGGGGCAGAGCACGACGTTGAGTTTTTCCTGCACGGTGAATTAGGCGCTGCGCCGATGGTGCGGCGAAGTGACGGAGCCGCGTGCATGGCCGCGGCTCCGTCCAGGAAAAGTGCGGCTAGGGCATTCCCGCGTACTGCCGTTTCGGGCCGGTATCGACATGCTCCATGACCACGATGCGATCAGCCTGAGCACCGTCGCATTCGCGCTGCCGCGCATTGGTTGCCTGCGCCGGTGCGCCTATCGCCCCGCTTACCTCCATTAGGCGCAATAGGTGTGTCATTCGCATGCTCAATGTATGCCCGGAGCGCTCACAGCATGTGCAACAGCGCGTGGCGTGTCCGGGTTTTGATGTGCATGGAGATTAAACCTAAGGAGCAGGCGCCCCAGGGTTAGATCGGCGTTGACGCCGCGCCTGCGATCCGAGTTCGCCCGTTGAGTCGCAGCCTGCTGACACCGTCGGCGTGCCGGGCCGGCGCGGCAGCCTAGGGGATGGGACGTGCCGTTCGCGGCCATGTAGGCGATAGCGCTTCGCAGCGTCGTGTTGTACCAGGGGGAACAATGCCTAACTCCACGTTTTCATCGTCTGCCCGCGTGCGCTGGCCGCTGGTAGCGCTGTTGCGTGCGCTGGGGCTGGCGTGCGCGGTCTTGCTCATGGCCGGGCTGCCCGGCCCGGCCCGCGCGGGGGCCTGGGCCACAGGTGGCAGCAGCCCTTATCGCAGCCAGATCCTGTGGCTGACCTGGGGCGACCCCAGCGGCACCACAACGGGTAATGGCACGCAGCTTACCCGCCTGGCCAATGGTCATCGGTCGATTGCCAGCGTGACGGTCAATGGTGTTCCGCTGGTCGTCACTTGCACTCTCGGCAACTACGTCACCTTGGCGGGCACGCCTCCGCCGGGTTCATTCTCCTGGCGTCCAGGCTTCTGGCAGGGCGATTTGCTGGACGAGCTCTACAACGTCGGCGGTGTCGGCGCTGCGAATCAACTGGTCAACGGCATCAATGTCGCCGGCGGCGTCATGACCTTCACCGTCACCTGCTTTGCGACCCTCAATGGCCAGCCCTACGATATTCCAGGCATGGTCATGGCCGATGCTGAGCAATCCGGTAATTCGCCCTATGAGGCCGGCTTCGAATACATACAAAGCACAGCCGATGGCGCCTGGAACGTCGTCGAGCGGTCGCGCGTGAATTGCGCCGAACCTTATCGGGCATCGCTCAGCGCCAACGGCCAGACCTTGACCCTGGCGGGCCCGGCCAACGCCAATTGTGCCGCCGCTGGCAGGGCGGGACCGATGGCCACGGGTTTCCTGCGCTTCAACCCCACCGCCTACGGCGGCGCCAACCGCCAAGTTGTGATCAGCTTTCGCATGAATGGCGGCGGCGCCACCGCAGCCGCAATCGGCCTGGTCATTCCAGTCGATGGCGGCGATGCGCCGGCGATCTACGGCACCGCTGCGCATCTGATCAACCCGGCTTACAGCGCGGATTCGCTGGCGGCTCCCAGCACAGCCGTCGATGTGTTCGGCGCCGGCTTCACCCTGAGCGCACCGACCAACGCTGACCCGCAGATGCTGGGAACGACGGTGGACAGCAACGCGACGGTCGTCAATTCGATCACCGTGGTCACCCAGGCCGGCAACGTGGCAGCAAGCGTGGACGATGCGAGCGGCGCCACCCCGGACGACGAGGCCGCCTTCGCCACGCTGCCCGCGATCGAAGGGACCGCAACGAGCTATTCGCTGACCGTGCCGCTGGCGGCGACGGCCGCGCTGGGCGGGCAGGTCTGCGGCTGGGTCGATTTCGACCGCGGCGGCAGCTTCGGCAACGACACCGCCGAGGAGGCCTGCGCGACGTTCGTCGCGGGCGCCGCCAGCGCCGTCCTCAACTGGACCCTTCCGGCCGGCAACGCCTACGTGGCCGGCAACAGCTACGCGCGCCTGCGCATCGCACGCGATGCGGCGTCCGCCGGCGTCCCCAGCGGCCTGGCGAATATCGGCGAGGTCGAGGATTACCCCATCGTGCTTCGGCCGCGCCTGCGGCTCAACAAGGCGACGGTGCCGACCACCGACGGCGGGTTGTTCAACCTGACCGTCAATCCCGCGCCGACGGCGGCGTTCACCGCCAACGATCAGGGCCATGGCGGCACCACCGGCTTCCAGAGCATTCCGCTGGGCAGCGCGGTGACCCTGAGCGAAACCGCCGGCACGAATACCAACCTGGCCGCCTACACCGGCAACATGACCTGCACCAACCGCGCCTCGGGCACGGTGTACGGGCCCACGGCGGGCACCAGCCACAGCTACACGACGATGAGCAGCGCCTCCACCAATGCCGCGGTCAGCAACACGCCGGCGACGGCGGCCAACGTCAACGACACCGAAATCACCTGCGTCCTGAGCAATACCTTGAACGCGGACCTGTCGATCACCAAGAGCAATACCTACACCGCGGCCCAACCCAGCGACCTGCCGGGCGACACCGTGACGGGGGGCGCCAACACCACCTACACCTTGGTGGTGACCAACCACGGGCTGATGCCGGTCACCGGCGCGGTGGTGCGGGACGCGTCGGGCGCGGGCATCACTTGCCCGGTCGGCAATGCGGTGACCATCGCCGGCGATGGCGTGCCCGCCGGCAGCTTCAATATCGGCCATCTGACCGGTGCGGCGGGCATCGCCCTGGGCACCTTGGGCGCGGGGCAGAGCACTACGCTGAGCTTTACCTGCACGGTGAACTAGAACCGGGCCCGCGCGCCGGGCGCGCGGCCGGGCCGGCGGCCGCGCTCAGTCCAGGAACTGCAGTTTGGCCAGTTCCGCGTACAGGCCGTCCTGGGCCAGCAACTGTTCGTGGCTGCCTTCGGCGACGATGCGGCCGCGGTCCATGACCACGATGCGGTCGGCCTTGAGCACGGTCGCCAGGCGATGCGCGATCACCAGGGTGGTGCGGCCTTCCATCAGGGTCTCCAGGGCCTGCTGCACCGCGCGTTCGCTCTGCGCATCGAGCGCGCTGGTGGCCTCGTCCAGCAGCAGGATCGGCGCGTCCTTGAGCAGGGCGCGCGCGATCGCGATGCGCTGCTGCTGGCCGCCGGACAAGCGCGCGCCGCGTTCGCCCAGCTCGGTGTCCAGGCGCTCGGGCAGGGCCTCGATGAAGTCGGCGGCATGGGCGGCGCGCACCGCGGCCTCGACCGCGGCGTCGTCGGCCTCCAGGCGGCCGTAGCGGATGTTGTCGCGCGCGCTGGCGGCGAAGATGGTCGGCTGCTGCGGCACCAGGGCGATGGTTTCGCGCAGCGCCGAGGGATCGAGCCGGCGCGCATCGATGCCGTCTACGCGGACCGCGCCGGACTGCGGATCGTGGAAGCGCAGCAGCAGCGAGAACACCGTGCTCTTGCCGGCGCCCGAAGGCCCGACCAGGGCCACGGTTTCGCCCGGCCGCACGCGCAGGTTGAAATCGTCCAGCGCCGGCAGGTCCGGGCGCATCGGGTAATGGAAGGTGACGTCGTCGAAGGCGATCTCGCCGCGCACCGGCTGCGGCAGCGCGTCCGGATGCGCGGGCGCCTCGATCGCGCTGTCCTCGTTGAGCAGCTCGCTGATCCGGCCCATGCCGCCGGCCGCGCGCTGCAGGTCGTTCCAGACCTCGGCCAGGGCGCCTACCGAGCCGCCGGCGATCAGGGCGTAGAGGATGAACTGGCCCAGGGTGCCGGCGGTCATGTTGCCGCGCGCGACTTCGTGCGCGCCCGACCACAGCACCAGGGTGATCGCGCCGAAGATCAGGGTGATCGCGACCGCGGTGACCAGCGACTGGATGCCGATGCGCTTGCGCGCGGTCGCCACCGCGACCTTGAGCGCGGCGTCGAAGCGGCCGCGCTCGTAGGGCTCGCGCGCATGCGCCTGCACGGTGCGCACCGCACCCAGGGTTTCGCTGGCCAGGGTGTTGGCGTCGGCGACGCGGTCCTGGCTGGCGCGCGAGATCTTCTGCAGGCGGCGGCTGCCGACCACGATGGGCAGCACCGCCAGCGGAATGCCGAGCACCGCGTATGCGGCCAGGCGCGGCTCGGTGACGAACAGCATGGTGATGCTGCCGATCACGGTGATCGAGCTGCGCAGCGCGACCGACATGCTGGAGCCGACCACGCTGCGCAGCAGCTCGGCGTCGGCGGTCAGGCGCGAGACCAGTTCGCCGCTGCGGCTGCGGTCGTGGAAGCCGGCGTCCAGGCCGATCAGGTGGGTGTACAGCTGCTGGCGCAGGTCGGCGACCACGCGCTCGCCCAGCAGCGAGACGAAGAAGAAGCGCGCCGCGGTCGCCAGCGCCAGCGCCACGGCGACGCCGAACAGCAGGACGAAGGCCTGGTCGATCGCGCCGCCGCCCTGGCTGAAGGCCTGGTCGATCATGGTCTTGAACGCCGGCGGCAGGCTCAAGGTGGCGGTGCTGGACGCGGCCAGGGCGATCAGCCAGGCGATGAACAACCCCAGGTGCTTGCGCACGAACGGCCACAGGGTACGCAGGCTGCCGATGGGCGCCTTGGCGGCAGCGGTCGGAGCCGGCGGGGTGTCGGCGGTGTCGGTCATGGGGAGTCGGCGTCTTCGGCGCGCAGGCGTACCCGATCACGAGTGGCGTCGCGCAACTGCGCTTTCAAGGCGTCGAGGCGGTTTTCGGGCAGGCGGACACGCATTCGGGCGCCGTCGGCGCCGAAATCCTCGTCCAGTTTCTCGGCGCCGTGGGCGGCCAGGGCCACGTGCACCGCGCCGGTATCCTCGAAGGCGTAGGCCAGCGCCACCGTGCGCAGCACGATCAGTTCGCGGCGTTCGGCGCGGCGCAGGCATTCGGCCGCGCAGCCGCCGTAGGCGCGCACCAGGCCGCCGGCGCCGAGCTTGATGCCGCCGTACCAGCGCGTGACCACGGCCGCCACGCGGTCGTAGCCCTGGCCTTCGATCGCGGCCAGGATCGGCCGGCCGGCGGTGCCGGCCGGTTCGCCGTCGTCGTTGAAGCGGTACTGGGCGCCGATCCGGTACGCCCAGCAGTTGTGGGTCGCGGCCGGGTCGGCGACGCGCGCGACGAAGGCCAGCGCGGCCTCCGGCGTGTCCACCGGCGCGGCCAGGGCCAGGAAGCGGCTGTGCTTGACCTCGATCTCGTACGAGACCTCGGCCGCCAGGGTGGCCGCGCTCAAGGCGCCGGCCTCATCGCTGTAGCAACGGGCGCAGGTCGTCGGGGATGCGCACGCGCGGGTGCGCCTTGCGGAACAGGGCCAGGCTGGCGCGGGCATCCTCTACGCGGCCGGCGTCGCGGCGGGCGCGGATGCGTTCCAGCCAGTCGGCGCGGTCCAGGCGCGGGTCCTCGGCCACCGGCGGCAGCACGATCAGGTTGCCCTGCATGCTGGTCACCGGCTGCGCCGATTCGATGTCCGCGCGCTTGATGCGCGAACCGGTGACTTCGATCCGGTCCAAGGTCGCCGCCTCCTTGGCCTCGGCTTCGCGGCGCCGCTCGGCGGCCTCGGCGGCGCGCCGGGCCTGGGAGGTGGCCCGGCTGAATTCGCGGGTGGCGGTGCCGGCATCCGCGGCGGCCGGCGCCGGCGCGGCGGCCGGCGTCGGCGGCGCATAGGCCGGCGCCGCGCGCGCGCCGTCGGCGAAGCCGGCCATGCTGTCGGCGGCGGCGTTGGCCGCCACGCCCTTGTCGCTGCGCTGGCGGCGTGCGCCCGGCGCGGCCGGCGAGGGCGCGTCGCTTTCGTAAAAAGCATCGACCGGCGCGGGCGCTTCGGCCGCGGGTTTCGCGGCCGACGCCAACGGCGGAGCCGCGACGGAGGCCGCGGCCGCGGCATCGGCGGCCGGCGCCGTCGCGTGCCGGCGCATGTTGGCCTGCGGCAGCGCGACCGGCTCCGGCGGCGGAGGCGGCGGGGCGATGGTCTGGCGCGGGCGCGCGATCATCTCGGCGCTGGTGTAGGCGCCGTCGGCGGGTTCTTCGATCGGCGCCTGCACCGAGGGGCTGATCGGGCGCAGTTGCCAGACCACACCCACCGCCAGGGCCATGGTCGCGGCCACGCCGACCCCGGTGATCAGCCCGCCCGGGATCGCGCTCAGTGCCCAGCGCCGCCGCGCGCGCTGCGGCGGGCGCGAACTCGCCGCGGCGGCGTGCGCCGCGGCCAGGATCTTCGCGTCCAGCGCGGGCGAGGGGCCGTCGTGCGGCCCCAGGCGCGCCAGGCGGTCGGCCAGGGCGCGTTCTTCGGGCGACAACGGATCGGGGGTGTGGCGCTTCATTCGTTCAGCCTCAGCCGCAGCTTGTCCATCGCATAGCGCAGCCTGGATTTAACCGTTTCGCGTCCGGCGCCGGTGATGTCGCCGATCTCTTCGAGGCTCAGCTCCTGCTCCAGCCTCAGCAGCACCACCTCGCGCTGCTCTTCGGGCAATTCCTCGATCGCGCGCTGCAAGCGGCGGCGCTGTTCGAATTCGGACAGTTCGCGCTCGGGCGTGGTCGGATCGGGCACGCGCGCGGCGCGCTCGTCGCCGTCCTCGGGGGCGGCGGGGCGGTGCTTGAGACCGCGCCAGTAATCGTTGAGCCGATTGTGGGCGATCCGGAACAGCCAGGTGCTGAATGCGGCGTCGGGCTTCCAGCCGTGGCGCGCGGCGATCACGCGCTGCCAGACGTCCTGGAAGAACTCGTCGGCCAGCGCCGAATCGCGCAGCTGGCGCAGCAGGAAGCGGTACAGCGGGCCGCGGTGGCGGGCGTACAGGGTCTCGAACGCCGCTGTATCGCCGCCCGTCCAGGCCAGCATCAATACGTCGTCGCTCGCGTCCGCAGCCGAATTCATCCGCGGCAGGGTACGGGTTGGCGCCGCCGACGGGAAGCCATGGCTTTCCATCCGGACGGCCCGCGGTTCGGGGGAGATCGCCAGGTGCATGTCCAGACGAACGGCCCAAGGCCCGCGACGGGGTTGGCGGTTCATGGCCGGCCGGTCAGGCTATCCTGCGTCCTGCGTTGTAGAAACATGAACGATCCAGAGGCCTGTAGCGGTGCAGACAACCGGAAGGCCAGTAGCAGGCGTCGACGCCGGGGTGCCCGGGACCGGGGACGAACTCGCGGGCGCGCTGCGCGACGGGCTGCCCCCGGGCTCGCAGGTGGTGGTGCGCTGGCTGGACCCGCGTGGCGCGGCCGGCGGCTCGGCCGCGGGCGCCGCGCCGGAATCGGCCGCGGCCGCCGAGCGCATGCTCGACGGCCACGGCGCGGAGCCCGAACGCCGCGACCGCCTGCAGGCGGCCTGGACCCTGGACGACGGCACCCGCCTGGCGCTGTGCGCGCAGCTGGGCGCGCCGCTGGCCGACAGCGCGCGCGCGCCCTGGCTGGCGCTGGCGCAGCGCCTGGTCGCGGCGCAACTGGCGGCGTCGCGCGCGCAGGCGCGGGCCGAATCGCTGGAGAAATCCGAGCGCCTGCAGCAGGCGCTGTACGAGATCGCCGACCTGGCCGGCTCCGATCTGGACATGATCGAGATGCTGCGCCGCATCCACGGCGTGGTCGGCGGCCTGATGTACGCCGAGAACTTCTACATCGTGCTGTACGACGACGTCCGCGACAGTCTGCGCTTTCTGTACTTCGCCGACCGCATCGACACCTACATCGCCGAACCCGAGCGCGAGATCCGCGCCGCCGAGATGCCCAACAGCCTGACCCTGGCGCTGCTGCGCCACGGCGAACCGTTGCAGGGCTCCTCGGCCTCGATCCGCGAGCAGCTCAACGTCACCCAGGACCTGACCCACGGCCCCGACAGCGAGGACTGGCTGGGCGTGCCGATGCGCCGCGACGACCGCGTCTGCGGCGCGATCGTGGTCCAGAGCTACGACCGCCCCGGCCTGTACGGCGACGAGGAGCGCGCGCTGCTGGCCTTCGTGGCCCAGCACATCCTGACCGCGCTGGACCGCTTCCGCGCCCGCGAGGAACTCGAGCGCCGGGTCGCCGAACGCACCCAGGCCCTGCAGCTGAGCAACCGCGATCTGCAGGCCGAGATCATCGAGCGCCAGCGCGCCGAGCGCCTGCAGCGCGCGCTGTTCCGGATCGCCGAACTGTCGATCACCTCCGAAACCCTGGAGCGCTTCTACGCCCAGGTCCACGACGTGGTCAGCGAACTGCTGTACGCGCGCAACTTCTACATCGCCCTGATCACCGACGACGGCGACCATCTGGAGTTCCCGTATTCGATCGACGAGCGCGACTCGACCCGCGAAAGCCGGCGCCTGGCCGCCGGCCTGACCGAGTACGTGATCAAGCGAGGCCAGGCCCTGCTGGCCGACCGCAACCGCATCGCCAGTCTGGAGGCGGCCGGGCTGGTGCGCAGCCTGGGTTCGCAGGCGCATTGCTGGCTGGGCGTGCCGCTGTTCCGCAGCGACCACGTGGTCGGCGTGATCGCGGTGCAGAGTTATTCGCCGGCGATCGCGTTCACCGTGCGCGATCAGGAGCTGCTGACCTTCGTCGCCCACCACATCAGCAACGGCCTGGCGCGCAAGCAGACCCAGGACCGCCTGGTCGCCGCGCATTCCGAACTCGAACAGCGCGTGGCCTCGCGCACGCGCGAGCTGGCCCAGGCCAACACCGAACTGCTGTCGCAGATCGGCGAGCGCCTGCGCGCCGAACAGCAACTCACCCACCAGGCCCTGCACGACGCCCTGACCGGGCTGCCCAACCGCGGCCAGCTGCTGGAACGCCTGGAGACCGCGATCGCGCGCGCCCAGCACGATCCGCGCCGCCAGTTCGCGGTGCTGTTCCTGGACCTGGACCGCTTCAAGCTGGTCAACGACAGCGTCGGCCACTCGGCCGGCGACGAATTGCTGATCGAGGCCGGGCGCCGCATCGTCGCGGCGGTGCGCGCCGACGATACCGTGGCGCGCCTGGGCGGCGACGAGTTCGCGATCCTGGTCGACAACATCGACGGCCTGCGCGTGGCCGAGGAGCTCTCGCACCGCATCCTGCGCGCGCTGGGCGAACCGTGCTGGGTGGCGGGGCGCGAGGTGTTCCCCTCGGCCAGCCTGGGCATCGCCATGTGGCACCCGCGCTACCGTACGGGCGCCGAACTGCTGCGCGACGCCGACGCGGCCATGTACCGCGCCAAATCGGCCGGCCGCGACCGCTGCGCGGTGTTCGACGAGGCCATGCGCGAACACGCGGTACGCATCCTCGATCTCGAGGCCGACCTGCGCCGCGCCATCAACGGCGACGGTTTCATCGCCTACTACCAACCGATCGTGCGCCTGAGCGATCGCAGCATCATCGGCCACGAGGCCCTGCTGCGCTGGCGCCACGAACGCCGCGGCCTGCTGCTGCCCAACGATTTCATCGGCCTGGGCGAGGACAGCGGCCTGATCGAGGAAGTCGACTGGCTGCTGTACGCGCAGGTCATGAAGCAGCTGGCCGAGGGCGGCGAGGGCTATGTCTCGGTCAACGTCTCGCCCAGGCATTTCCGCGCCGCGGATTTCGCCGACCGCTTGCTGCGCATGATCGACGAGGCCGGCGCCGATCCGCACCGCTTGCGCATCGAGATCACCGAGGGCGCGCTGCTGGACGACGTGCCGCGCGCGTTGCGCATGCTGCGCACGCTGCGCGGCCACGGCGTGCTCGCCCAGCTGGACGATTTCGGCACCGGCTTCTCGGCGCTGTCGTATTTGCACCGGTTCCCGATCGAGTGCCTGAAGATCGACCAGAGCTTCGTCGCCGGCCTGGTCGGCGAGACCCGCCCGGAGAGCGTCGCCGTGGTGCGCGCGATCCAGGCCCTGGCCGGCACCCTGGGCATCCACACCATCGGCGAGGGCGTGGAGAACGATGCCCAGCTCGCGGCCTTGCGCGAACTGGGCTGCGCTTACGGCCAGGGCTATCTGTTCGGGCACCCGGCCGAGCGCGCGCAGGCGCCCCTGCGGCAGGCGCTCACTCGCTGACACTGACCGCGGTGGACGGCGTGTCGCCGGCGATCTGGCGGCGCGCGCGTTCGATCAACTGCACCAGTTCGCGGCGCTGGCCCCAGCGGTCGTCGAGCTTGCTCGCGCGCGCGGTCGCCTCGATCCTGTCCCAGCCCCAGCCGTCGGAGCGGCTGCCGCCGCGCAAGGCGTCGGCGAAGGCGGCCACCGCGGCGGCGAAGCGCATCGACTCGCCGGGCTGGACGCGCAGCTGGCTGCTCAGGATCGGGGCTTCGATCAGGCGGCTGGCGTCCTGTCCGGGGCGCTTGTAGCGCAGCTTGAGGTTGGCGATCTCGCCGCGCTTGCCGGCCTGCGCCACGGGCGCTTCGCGGTAGCGCAGCGCCGGCAGGCGCGCGGCGGTCGAGCCGACCGGGGTGAGTTCGTACAGCGCGGTGACCTCGTGGCCGGCGCCGATGTCGCCGGCGTCGACCTTGTCGTTGTCGAAGTCCTCGTGCTTGAGCACGCGGTTCTCGTAGCCGATCAGGCGGTACTCGGAGACCAGGGCCGGGTTGAACTCGACCTGGATCTTGACGTCGCGGGCGATGGTCAACATGGTCGAGCCCATTTCCTCGACCAGCACCTTGCGCGCCTCCTGCAGGGTGTCGATATAGGCGTGGTTGCCGTCGCCGACGTCAGCGAGTTTTTCCGACAGCGCGTCGTTGTAGTTGCCCTGGCCGAAGCCCAGCGTGGTCAGGGCGATGCCGCTCTTGCGCTGGTCGGCGACCAGGGTTTCCAGGGCGTTCTGGCTGACCGTGCCGACGTTGAAGTCGCCGTCGGTGGCCAGGATCACCCGGTTCACGCCGTCCTTGACGTAGGCCTGCTTGGCCATGGCATAGGCCAGGCGGATGCCGTCGCCGCCGTTGGTGCTGCCGCCGGCCTGCAGGCGGTCCAGCGCCTGCAGGATCTCGCCCTGGCGGTCGCCCGGCGTGGGCGGCAGGACCAGGCCTGCGGAACCGGCGTAGACCACGATGGAGATGCGGTCCTGCGGGCGCAGCTGTTTGGTCAGCAGGCTGAAGGCGCTCTTGAGCAGGGGCAGCTTGTCGGGCTGGTCCATCGAGCCGGAGGTGTCGATCAGGAACACCAGGTTGGCCGGCGGCAGGGTCGCCTTGGGCACGTCATAGCCCTTGATGCCGATCATCAGTAGCTGGCGTTGCGCGTTCCACGGCGCCGGCGCCAGTTCGGTGGTGACCCGGAACGGCGTCTCGCGCGAACTCGGGGCGGGGTGGCCGTAGTCGAAGTAGTTGATGAACTCCTCGGCGCGCACCGCGTCGGCCGGCGGACGCAGGCCCTGGTTGAGCATGCGCCGCACGTTGGCGTAGCTGCCGGTGTCGACGTCGATCGAGAAGGTGGACAAGGGCTCGTCCGCGGTGCGGCGCACCGGGTTGTCCTCGCGCGCGGCGTATTTCTCGGTGTTGGCCGGTTGCGGCGACACGTTGCCGATCAGGCCGATCGCGGCCGGCGCCGACATCACGGGCGTCGGCGCTTCCATCTGCACCCGCTTCATGCGGCTGCCGCTGACGTCGACGCGCTGGAGTTGCGGCGGCGGAGCGAGCTGGTTGGGCGCATAAGCAGCGCGTCGATGCTCGGACGGCGGCGCGGGCGGCGCAGGCGGGGGCGCCACCAGCGACAGTTCGACATGCTCGCTGGCGGCTTTGTCGGCGGCGGTTGCGGCGGCGTCCGCGGCGTCCGCGGCGGCGACGGCAGCGGCGGTCGCTTCGCGTATCGCCGTCACCTCGGCGGCGGAAGGCGTGCTCTGGGCGGCGTGGCGTTCGCTGCGCGCCCCGGTTTCGCCGGCGGCGGGCGCCTCGTCGCGGGTGCTGGTGTGGCAGGCGCTGAGCGCGAGCGCGCTGAGCACGGCGGCGAACAGGAGGGAGCTCGGATACGGCGGCGGCTTGACGTTCATGCGGGCGGTTCCCAGGGAGGTCCTGGGTCGAAACGCATGGTGTGGGGAAGCGGGGTTAAAGGTTTTCTCAATCGTGTGCGGCCTCACCCCAACCTCTCTCGCCCTTGCACACCCTTCGGGCGCCGCGAGCGGGAGAGGGGCAATAGGTAGGGTGTGGTGAGCGCAGCGAACCGCACCATCGCGACGGTGCGGTTATCACCGCACCCTACGTCGCCCGATTCCCTTCTCCCGCCTGCCGGAGAAGGTGCCCGCAGGGCGGATGAGGGCGTCGTGCGAGGTTGGAGCGATGCGCTTGCGCCGGCCCTCACCCCAACCCCTCTCAGCCTTGCACACCCGTCGGGCGCCGCCAGCGGGAGAGGAGCTAAAGCAGCGTCACGCTACCGGATCGCGAATCACCAGCAAGCGCTGCTCGGTCATGTCCTCGATCGCATAGCGCACGCCCTCGCGGCCCAGGCCGGAATGCTTCACGCCGCCGTAGGGCATGTTGTCGACGCGGAAGCTGGGCACGTCGCCGACGATCACGCCGCCGACCTCCAGCCGGTCCCAGGCGCGCATGGCGTGGTCGAGGCGGCCGGTGAACACGCCGGCCTGCAGGCCGAAGTCGCTGTCGTTGACCTGGGCCAGGGCCTGGTCGAAATCCTCGAACGGGGCCATGAATGCGACCGGGCCGAACACTTCCTGGCGGAACAGGTCGCTGTCGCGCGGCACCTGCTCCAGCAGCGTCGCCGGCAGCATGTTGCCGCGGCGTTCGCCGCCGGCGATGAGCTTGGCGCCGCCCTTGCGCGCGGCCGCCACCCAGGACTCGATGCGCTTGGCCGCGGCCTCGTCGATCACCGGGCCGATGAAGGTGCGCTCGTCGCGCGGATCGCCCATGCGCAATTGCGACACCGCCGCCTTGAGCTTCTTGCGCAGCCGGTCGTAGATCGCCGCGTGGGCGTAGATGCGCTGCACGCTGATGCAGCTCTGGCCGCTTTGGTAGTAGGCGCCGAACACCAACCGCTCGACCACGTGATCCAGCGGCACGCCCGGGTCTTCGTCGATGATGCAGGCGGCGTTGCCGCCCAGTTCCAGGGTCACCTTCTTGCGGCCCGCGCGCGCCTTGAGTTCCCAGCCGATCAGGCCGCCGGTGAAGCTGAGCAGGGCGATGCGTTCGTCCTCGGTCAGCGCGCCGGCGTCCTCGTTGGAGCAGCAGATCACCGAGAACGCGCCCTTGGGCAGGTCGGTTTCGGCCAGGACTTCGCCGATGATCAGCGCGCCCACCGGCGTCTTGACCGCGGGCTTGAGCACGAAGGGGCAGCCGGCGGCGATCGCGGGGGCGACCTTGTGCGCGACCAGGTTGAGCGGGAAATTGAACGGAGTGATGAAGCTGCACGGGCCCACCGGCACGCGCTTGACCATGCCGCGGTAGCCGCGCGTGCGCTGGGAGATCTGCAGTTCGATGATCTCGCCGTCCAGGCGGGTGGCTTCGCCGGCGGCGATGCGGAAGGTGTCGATCAGGCGGGTGACTTCGCCGCGTGCGTCCTTGATCGGTTTGCCGGCCTCGATGCACAGGGCCAGCGAGAGTTCCTCGTGGCGCTCGCTGAAGCGGCGCACGCAATGTTCGAGCACGTCGCGGCGCGCATCGGGCGGGAACGCGGCCATGGCCTCGCGCGCCTTGTGCGCGGCGACGATGGCCTTGCGCACCACCGAGGCGTCAGCGAAGGCGACGCGGGTGGCGACCTTGCCGCTGTACTTGTCCAGCACCTCCAGGTCGGTGTTGGCCGCGACCGGGCGATTGGCGAGGTAGTAGGGATAGCTGCTCTTGAGTCCGGAAGCGGGCTTGGACTTGGAGGAGGACTTGGCCATGGCGGATTCCGATTGCGAGCGAAAGAGGGGCGTGGCGGCGAACGCGGCGCTCAGCGCACCGCCGCGCTCAGGCGCGGGATGTCTTCGTTGAGGATACGGTCGTCGTCGGCGTAGTCGATCGGCACTTCGATCAGGTCGACGCCGGGCGTGTCCAGCGCGTGCCGCAGCAACGGCAGGAACTCGTCCGTCGTGCCCGGACGATGGCCGCGCGCGCCGTAGCTTTCGGCGTATTTGACGAAGTCCGGGTTGCCCAGGTCCATGCCGAAGCTGGGATAGCGTTCGTGCGCCTGCTTCCACTTGATCATGCCGTAGGCATCGTCGCGCAGCACCAGCACGGTCAGGTCCAGGCCCAGGCGCACCGAGGTCTCGATCTCCTGCGAGTTCATCATGAAGCCGCCGTCGCCGCAGACCGCGAGCACGCGCCGGTCCGGATGCACGATGCGCGCGGCCATCGCCGAAGGCAGGCCCGCGCCCATGGTCGCCAGCGCGTTGTCCAGCAGCAGGGTGTTGGGCCGGCGGCAGCGGTAGCCGCGCGCGAACCACAGTTTGTACAGGCCGTTGTCCAGGCACACGATGTCGCGCTCGCCCATCGCCGTGCGCACGTCGGCGACCAGGCGCTGCGGCACCAGCGGATAGCGGGGGTCGGCGTTGCGCTCGTCGATCTGCGCATCCAGGGCGCTGCGCACGCGGTCGAAGAAGGCGAAGTCCCAGTGCGGCTGCGGCTCGATCGCCTCGGACAGCTGCCAGACCGCGTTGGCGATGTCGCCGATCACTTCGATCTGCGGGAAGTACACCGCATCGACCTCGGCGCCGGCGTAGTTGACGTGGATCACGGTGCGCCGGCCCTCGCGCATGAAGAACGGCGGCTTCTCGATTACGTCGTGGCCGATGTTGACGATGCAGTCGGCGGCGTCGATGGCGCGATGCACGAAATCGTGGTCGGACAGGGCGGCGTTGCCCAGCCACAGCGGGTCGGTCTCGTCGACCACGCCCTTGCCCATCTGGGTGGTGAAGAAGGGGATGCCCAGCTTGGCGATCAGGGCGCGCAGCTGGCGCGCGGTGGCTTTGCGGTTGGCGCCGGCGCCGATCATCAGCAGCGGATGGCGCGCGCGCATGATCGCGGCTGCGGCGTGGGCGATGGCCTTGTCCTCGGCCAGCGGGCGGCGCGAGTACGAGGCCGGGATCAGGCGGGCCTCGGTCGGGTCGGCGGCGATGTCCTGCGGCAGCTCCAGGTGGGTCGCGCCGGGGCGCTCCTCCTCGGCGCGGCGGAAGGCCTCGCGCACGCGCGCCGGGATCGCGTCGGCGGACACGATCTGGCGGGTGTACTTGGTCAGCGGGCGCAGGGTGTCGACCACGTCGACGATCTGGAAGTGGCCCTGCTTGCTGGTCTTGATCGGCTTCTGGCCGGTGATCATCAGCATCGGCATCGCCCCTAGCTGGGCGTAGGCCGCGGCGGTGACCAGGTTGGTCGCGCCCGGGCCCAGGGTCGACAGGCAGACGCCGGCCTTGCCGGTGAGGCGGCCGTAGGTGGCGGCCATGAACCCGGCGGCCTGTTCGTGGCGGGTCAGGACCAGCTTGATCGTGGAGGTGCGCAGCGACTCCAGCAGGTCCAGGTTCTCCTCGCCCGGAATGCCGAACACGTACTCCACGCCTTCGGCTTCGAGCGCGGCGACGAACAGATCGGACGCCTTGGTCATGCGGGACTCCGTGTTGGGCTGCGCCCGAGTCCTGCGATCCTCGCCCAGATCGTGTTAGCGGTGGGCGATGGCGAGGCGCCTTGAGCGGAACGGTGCGTCGCATGGGCGGGGGCGCCGGCCGTTGACGCCATCGTCGAGTGCGAGGTGGCGTTATCGCGGCTTACGCCGCTCCCACAGGCGCAGCGGCGGCGCTGCGGCGGGGCCTGCGCAGGCCCCGGGTTCCCGGTGCCGCCGCTGTGGGAGCGGCGTGAGCCGCGATGAATCCCGCTTGCGGCGCAACTCGTATCGAGCAGCGTCTCAGGCGGCCGCGTCGTCGTCCCCGCTCTCGACCTTTACCCGCAGCCGTCCGTCCTGGACGCGCGCGCTCAGGCGGTCGCCGGGCGCGGCATCCAGCACGCTGCGCACCACCTGGCCGTCTTCGCGCTGCAGGATCGCGTAGCCGCGCGCGACCGTGGCCAGCGGGCTGACCGCCTCCAGCGAACGCGCCAGCCCGCGCAGGTGCACCGCCTGGTGGGCGAGGCGGCGCAGCACCGCGGCGCGCGGGCGCTGGGCGAGCGCGCCCAGGCGTTCGCGCAGGGCCGCGATCCGGCGTTGCGGATGGGTCGCGCGCAGCACCGCGTCGGCGTGGCGCAGGCGCGCGCGTTCGCGTTCGAGCCGGCGCTGCCAGGCCGCGTGCAGGCGGCGCAGGGCCTCGGTTTGGCGCAGGCGCAGGGCCTGCAGGCGCGCCTGCGGTCGCAGCGCGTTGAGCCGCAATGCGGCGCGGTCGGCGCGTTGCATGGCCTGGCGCAGCCGCTGCAGTTGCAGATTGCGCAGGCGCGCGTCGAGCTGGCGCAGGCGGCGCTGCAGCTCGTCGCGGTCCGGCGCGATCAGTTCGGCCGCCACCGAGGGCGTCGGCGCGCGCAGATCGGCGGCGAAATCGGACAGGCTGAAGTCGGTCTCGTGGCCGATCGCCGACACCACCGGCACTTCGCAGGCGGCGATCGCGCGCGCCAGGCGTTCGTCGTTGAAGGCCCACAGGTCTTCCAGCGAGCCGCCGCCGCGCGCCAGCACCAGCACGTCGTAGCGCCCCGAAGCGGCGGCGCGCTGGAGCATGGCGGTGATCTGGGCGGCGGCGCCTTCTCCCTGCACCGGCACCGGCAGCACCTCGGCCTCCAGCAGCGGAAACCGCCGCGCCAGCACGCTGAGCACGTCGCGCACCGCCGCGCCGCTGGGCGAGGTGATCACGCCCACGCGCGCCGGGAAGCGCGGCAGCGGACGTTTGCGCTCGGCGTCGAACAGGCCCTCGGCCTGCAGCCGCGCCTTGAGTTCCTCGAAGGCGCGCCGCAGCGCGCCTTCGCCGGCCTCTTCCATGTGGTCCAGCACCAGCTGGTAGTCGCCGCGCGCCTCGTACAGGGTCAGGCGGCCGCGCGCGAGCACGCGCAGGCCCTCGCGCGGGACGAACTTCAGCCAGCTGCTCTTGGGCTTGAACATCGCGCAGCGCACCTGCGCGCGCGCGTCCTTGAGGGTCAGGTACAGGTGCCCGGAGGATGGCCGCGACAGGTTGCCCAGCTCGCCCTCGACCCAGACCAGCGGGAAGCTGTCTTCCAGCAGATTGCGCGCCAGGGTGTTGAGCTGGCTGGGCGAGAGGACGTGATCGGGCGCGACGGCGTTCATGTTCGGGCGGGGATTACGGCCGGATACCGTACTGCTTTTAGGGCCGGGATTGGGGATTCGGGATTCGGGATTCGTTAAAGCCGGGATTCGCGTCGCACGGGCGAATCCGCCCGCCCGGCCTTACAATGGCGCCATGAATTCCGACGCTCCCTTGCCCTGCGCCCATACCGGTTTCGGCCCCTTGCCGCGGCGCCTGACCCGCAGCGTGCGCATCGGCGCGGTCGAGGTCGGCGGCGGCGCGCCGGTGGTGGTGCAGTCGATGACCAACACCGACACCGCCGACGTCGCCTCCACCACCAAGCAGGTCGCCGAGCTGTGGCGCGCGGGTTCGGAGCTGGTCCGGGTCACGGTCAACACCGTCGAGGCCGCCGCGGCGGTGCCGCGCATCGTCGACAAGCTGGCGATGATGGGCATCGAGGTGCCCATCATCGGCGACTTCCACTACAACGGCCATCAGCTGCTCACCGCCGAGCCGGCCTGCGCGCAAGCGCTGGGCAAGTACCGCATCAATCCCGGCAACGTCGGCTTCGGCAAGAAGAAGGACAGCCAGTTCGCGACCCTGATCGAGTTCGCGATCAAGTACGGCAAGCCGGTCCGGATCGGCGCCAACTGGGGCTCGCTGGACCAGGCCCTGGCCGCGACCCTGATGGACGAGAACCACGCCCGCGCCGAACCCTGGGACGCCGGCCGGGTGCTGCGCGAGGCCCTGATCCGCTCGGCCCTGGACTCGGCCCAGCGCGCGGTCGAGATCGGCCTGCCGGCCGACCGCATCGTGCTCAGCGCCAAGGTCAGCGGCGTGCAGGAACTGATCGCGGTCTACCGCGAGCTCGCCAACCGCGGCGACTACGCCCTGCACCTGGGCCTGACCGAAGCCGGTATCGGCAGCAAGGGCATCGTCGCCTCCAGCGCCGCGCTCGGCGTGCTGCTGCAGGAAGGCATCGGCGACACCATCCGCATTTCGCTCACGCCCGAACCGGGCCAGGCGCGCAGCAACGAAGTCGTGGTCGCGCAGGAACTGCTGCAGACCATGGGCCTGCGCGCGTTCACCCCGATGGTCACCGCCTGCCCGGGGTGCGGCCGCACCACCAGCACCTTCTTCCAGGAACTGGCGCAGAAGGTGCAGGAGCACGTGCGGGCGAAAATGCCGGAGTGGAAGATCAGCCATCCCGGCGCCGAGAACCTCACCCTGGCGGTGATGGGCTGCGTGGTCAACGGCCCCGGCGAATCGCGTCACGCCAATATCGGCATCTCGCTGCCGGGCACGGGCGAAGCGCCGTCGGCGCCGGTGTTCGAGGACGGCGAGAAGACCGTGACCCTGCGCGGCGAACGCATCGCCGACGAATTCGTCGACCTCATCGACCGTTACGTCGAACGCAACTATGGCGTTCGCGCAGCGGGCGCCTGAGCCCTTGGCCGACGGCGCGGCGCTGAAGCAGGAGGCGCGCTTCGGCGCCGCCTTCCTGCGCCGGCACGGCCTGCGCCTGCTGCTGGTGTTCGCCGGCCTGCTGCTGCCGCTGTGGGCCTTCGCCGAATTGGCCGACGAGATCCACGAGCAGGAAACGATCCCCTTCGACGAGCCGATCCTGCGGTTCGCGCACTCGCTGGCGGGCGAAGGCTTCGATCGCTTCTTCGTCGCGATCAGCAAGATCGGCTACCTCTACGGCGTGGTCCCCTTCGATATCGTCCTGGTGCTGGGGCTGAGCTTGCTGCGGCGCTTCCGCGAAGCCACCTTCGCCGCGATCGCGCTGGGCGGTTCGGCCCTGCTCAACATCGCCGCCAAGCAGGCCTTCGCGCGCGACCGGCCCTCGCTGTGGGAATCGATCGCGCCCGAGCACAACTACAGCTTCCCCAGCGGCCACGCCATGGGCTCGGCGACCTTGGCCTGCGTGCTGACCCTGCTGGCCTGGCGCACGCGCTGGCGCTGGCCGGTGGCGGCGGTCATGGCCGCCTTCGTGCTCGTGGTCGGCCTGTCGCGGGTCTACCTGGGCGTGCATTACCCCTCCGACATCCTGGCCGGCTGGTCGGTGGCCACGGCCTGGGCGGTGGCGGTCTACCTGCTGGCGTTCCGCGGTGGGGTGGGGCCGTGGCGCCGGTCGGAATGAGCAAATTCGGCGCATTCGATCCGTCTTGCGCCGGATTGTGACCGCTATCAAAATAATCAACAACTTACGTCGTCCATAGGGGTCGCGCTACGCGCGAGTGGCCGGCGGTATTGCGGTGAGGGGACCGCTTTCCATGTCGAACGAACCTGCTGCCCGCGCTCCGTTGGGGCCGATCCTGCTGTTGTCCGCCGTCGCCGGCTTGCTGCTGCTGCAAGCCGGGGTCCTGATCTCGGGCAGTTTCGCCGAACCCGGCACCGGAGGCAGTTTGCCGCCCACTGCCTTGTTCGCAAGCGATCCGGAGTCGGATCGGGTATCGGCGATCGGCGCGGAGTTCCGGGTCGACGAAAGCGGCGCGGCCACCTATAGCGTGCCCTTGTATTCCGTCGCGGGCACGGCCGGCGTCGCTCCTAAAATGAGCCTCAATTACTCCAGCCAGGCCGGTAACGGCGCCCTGGGCAAAGGCTGGTCGATCGGCGGGCTGTCCTCCATTTCGCGCTGCCGCGCCACGCGCGAGGCGGGCGATTTCATCGAGAACGGCCAGCCCATCGACGGCAGCCCGCCGCCGGTGAATTTTTCCGCCACCGATAAGTACTGCCTCGATGGGCAGCGCCTGATCGCGTATGCCGGTACCACGGACGCTTGCCCCAGCGTCGCCGGCTTCACCACGTCGGGCTACCGCACCGAGCTGGAGTCCTTCCAGCGCGTGTGCGCCTACGCCGACGGCGGCGCCAATGGCCCGTCCTTCTTCACCGTCGAACGCAAGGACGGCTCGACCTCCTGGTACGGCGATCGCGACAACAGCGCCAGCGCCAATCGCGCGGACGGCTACGTCAACAGCAACGCGCCCGGCAAGGAAGGGATGGCACTGACCTGGGCGCAAACGCGTTTCCAGGACTCCACCGGCAATTACATCGACTACGTCTACCACGAAGGCCTGGACGGCGTGGCCGGCGAACACCTGATCCACAAGGTGCGCTACACCGGCAAGACCGTGTTGGCCGGCCAGTCCGCGCCGGCCTCCACGCCCTACGCCGAGATCGTCTTCAACTACAGCGCGGCACCCGCCTACCGGGCGTACATCGCCGGCGGCTTTACCCAGCTGGCGCACCGTCTGGACAGCATCACCTCGACGGTGGACGACGACTACGACGGCAGCTACGCCACGGTGCGTCATTACGCGCTGACCTATGCCTATGGCAGCTCCGCCCAAACCCTGACGCAACTGCGCGAGTGCAACGACAGCGCCCAGCAGATCTGTGCGGCGCCGACCAGCTTCAACTGGAGCCAAAGCTACACCGACAGCCGCGGCTTCTTCGAAACCCAGGAGTCTTCCGGTTCGATTCCCAACGGCAGCCTGATCAAGTTCGAAGGCCTGAAATTCGGCGACATCGATGGCGACGGCCGCCAGGACCTGGTTTGGATCAAGGACGGCCAGACCGGCGAAGCCTGCGGAACCGAAAGCATCTATGTGGCTTTCAGTCGTCAGGATCCAAGCGGCAAGCCCTATTTCACCGTCGGCAATCCGGTCCTGTGCAGTCCGTACGAGCTGAGCTGGGAGGAATACGAGGGCGACGCGAGCTGGTTCCTGCTCGACTACGACGACGATGGGCGCGACGACCTGTTCCTCAGCGGCACGCCCAACTGGGTCGGCTATCGCTCCAACGGCGACTATAACCAGCCGTTTCAGACCAGCGTGAATCTGTTGGCCGAGCTGGCCCAGCCGATCCCGGGTGCCGGTTCGGTGAAGAAGGCCGAGCCCCAGCACGCCGACGTCAACGGCGACGGCTTGATCGACTTGGTCTATCCGCGTTCGGGCAGCATGTACGTGCGGGTGATGGAGCGCGGCGGCAGCTATGGCTATCGCTGGGGCAACGAGCGCCTGCTCGCGGTGGTGGATGCGCAGGGCAATCCCCAGACGGTGTACGGCCTGTACCGCAAGAACAACTACCAGCAGCTCAACGATTTCAACGCCGATGCGCGCTCGGATCTGCTGCTCGAGGTCGGAATAGCATGTTCGAGCGGCGGCGGCCCCGGGCCGATCGGGCCGGGGCCAGGACCGGGAGATCCGCCCCAGCAACCCAAGAGCGAGGCGGTCGCGTACAGCGAGGCGACGCCCAGCACGACCGTCGCGTGCGTTCCGGTAATGCCGTTCACCGTCGAACAGATCACCGCTACCGGGGTCACCGCCAGGGCCTATGGCACAGGCCGCTTCTCCGGCGGCACGGATGTGATGAGCTTCGCAGACATCAACGGCGACGGCCTGACCGATTACATCTATCACGGCACGACCACCGGCGTGCCCACCTACGCGATCAATACCGGCGTCGGCTTCGGTCCTGGGGGCAATCTGGGCCTGGGCATCGTCACCGCACAGGTCCAGGTCGCCGATGTGAACGGCGACGGCCGCGCGGACGTGCTGTACCCCGGCACCGACTATCAGCGTTTCGTGGTGCGCTACGGCGATCCCGCAGGTACCTTCTCCTCGCCCATCGCGCTGCCCAACGTGCTGACCGGTTGCGGCGACACCATGTGCCTGCCGCGCCACAGCTACTTGTTCGGCGACTACGACGGCGACGGCAACGTCGACTACATGCGCGTGCGCTGGGACGATTCGACGTCGCCGATTTATTTCTCGCGACCGGGGCCCAGCAATCGCTTCATCCCGCGCGACGTGATCACTCGTTTCACCAACGGTCTGGGCGCGGAAACCGACATCGGTTATGCGCCGTTGATCAACAAGGATCTCTATCGTCCCGCTGTATCCAGTACGCGCAATGCCGCAGTCTGGGGGCGCGGCTCTCCGGTGCGCGACGTGCTGGGCCCGGCCTATGTGGTCTGGCGCGCGGCCAGCAGCGCACCGAAGTCCGGAGCGCCCGAAGCCAAGGCCACCTTGTACTACCGCTACGCCAATGCCCTGATGCAGGCTGGCGGTCGCGGCTACCTTGGCTTCGGCAGCATCGAAACCATCGACGTCAACCACAGCAGCGGTTACGTCGTCACCGGCAGTACCTATCAGCAGAACTATCCCTACATCGGCTTGCCGCAGCGGACCGTGAAATCCGTGGTGGCCGATGAGGCCTATGCCTTGCCGGCATGTTTGACCGGGCCGGTCAACGACGCCTGTTTCGCGCCGCGCGGACAGGCGTTGCCGCCCTTGGGCGGTAGCTGGTTCTCGGACAAGGTCCAGGTGTGGTGGGCCACCGGTTTGGGTTTCCAGGCCGGTGTGCAGGCGCCCCTCCATGTCGCTACGGGAAGCACCGAGGAAAAGCTACGCGACCCGTTCACCGCGATGGTGACCAGCCGCACCACTTCGGCGTTCTATTACACCGGCCATGGCAACGTGAACTGGTCTGAGGTGAATACCTATACCCAGAGCGAGTCGGCGCCGACCTCGACGGTCATCACCAACAACAGCTACTCCGACGATCCTGCGCGTTGGCGCCTCGGACGCCTCAATACGAGTTGGGTCGAGCATCGTCGAGCGGGTAAGCCTAACGTCGCGCGCGTGACCACATTCGGTTATGCGATGGGCGGCGCCGCCACCGGTCTGTTGACCGAGGAGCGCACTCAGGTCACGGGTACTGCCGACCAGGACCTGCGCAAACTGTATTTCTACGACGATTATGGCAACAAGACCTACAGTCTGACCTGTGCGGGGGTGTCCTCGGCCATCTGCAATACCTCGCCGAACTTCCGCTCGACCGATCCCAATGAGGTCGTGCGTTACAGCAAGGTCACCTACGACAGCCGCGGCCGCTTCCCGATCAAGACTTCCGAGCCGTTCTACAACGGCTCCACGCAAGTGGAGCGCGACACGCTGACGGTGTTCGGGCGCAACCGCTACGGCGCCGTGACCGAGGCGATCGACGGCAACGGGGTGCGCGTGGTGGCCGAAAGCGGTGCCCTGGGCCGGGACTACGCGACCTGGAACCAGACCTCGCCCACCTCCGCGCCGGGCAGCGGCGGAGCCTATGGCTATACGCGCTACCGCTGGTGCGGGACCGGCGCGGGAGCGGTGAGTTGCCCGGCCGGCGCGCGTTTCCGCCAGGAGACCACCGCGACCGCAGCGCCGGCGTCGTGGACCTACTTCGACATGCTCGGCCGCCCGCTGATGAAGGCCAGCGAAACCTTCAACGTCGGCGTATCCGGCAAGGACATCTCGGCGGTCTGCACCGAATACGAGGCGGCGGGCAAGCCCCTGCGTACCTCCAACCCGTTCTTCCTGTCGGGAACGGTCGGCAGCGCCGGTCCCACGGTGTCCGCGGACACGTGTACGGCCGGACGCGACTGGACGACCACTACCTACGACCTGATCGGCCGCCCGCGCTTTGTGACAGCGCCCGACGGAGCGACCGCGCAGAACTACTACTCCGGCCCTTGGACGGTCGCGATCGATCCGCGCGGCAATCAGATAACCACCACGCGCAACGGTCTGGGCGAGGTGACCACGGTCACCGACCCGAACTACCACGGCCTGAGCAATTACTACAATGCGGATGGCACGGTCAGCAACGTCAATCGCGATGCCGGGCGCGGCGCCGTGGTCAACTACTTCCAGTACGACGTACTCGGCCGCAAGGTGCGGCAGACCGATCCCGATGCGGGCGAAACCACTTATCAGTACAACGCCGCCGGCGAGGTGGTCGTCGAGCAGGACGCCGCGGGCAATCGCACCGAAAACCTTTACGACGCCCGCGGCCGGGTCTGGCGCAAGACCGTGCGCCTGGCCGACGGCAGCATCGAGTCGCAGTCCACCTACCACTACGACACCGCCGCCAACGGCGCCGGCAAACTGGCCAGCGAGACCGTCACCGGCGCCTACGCGCAGTGGGCGGGCGGGGTCGGAGGCGGGCCGCAGCTGAACTTCAGTCGCAGCTATCAGTACGACGTCATGGGGCGCGTCAAGCGGGTGGAGACCGTGATCGACGGTGCCACCTACGTCGCGCAAACCGAGTACGACGAACTTGGCCGGCCCTGGTTGTCGCAGGACGCGTCCGGCCGCTGGAGCAAGGTGGAGTTCAACGCGCGCGG
>NZ_JBAHWA010000014.1:0-91228 GCF_036697405.1 Lysobacter sp. CCNWLW3 | reverse complement strand
CCATGCAGAGCAAGAGCAACAGCAAATCCATCCCAACCGCCTAGCTAGCGCAGTAGCCGGAGTTCGCGATCGCGGCTTACGCCGCTCCCACAGAAAGCCAGCCCGTTCGGAACCTGCGACGTGGCCGGAATTCGCGGTCGCGGCTTGCGCCGCTCCTACAGGGAGCTTGGCGAGAGAACGTAGCCCGCACGCGCAGCGGGCGGAAGCCGTTGACCTTCGTGCCAACCATGCAGAGCAAGGGCAACAGCAGATCCCCCAACCGCCCTGTCCGCGCAATAGCCGGAGCTCGCGATCGCGGCTTATGACCGAAGGAAATCCCCGTGGGACGCCGCTCCCACAGGAAACCAGCCCATTCGGAACCAGCGACGTGGCCGGAATTCGCGGTCGCGGCTCGCGCCGCTCCTACCCAAAGCCCGGACGCGAGTGGGGCCTGGCACCAAGCACCACCCTCAGCGTTTGGTCGTGATCGCCCGCCGCAGATTGTTGCGCGCCGCCGCGTCGTAGCGCTGGTGGTAGTAGTCGCTCAGATAGATGCGCTCGCGTTTGAGCAGCCCCTTGAGGAAACGGCGCCGATTGAGCCGGAACAAAGGCCCCGGCACATGCCCGCGGTACTCGGAGGCGATGCCGCGGTCGTAGGCGTCGAAGGCCTCCGGCGCGGCGGCGAGGATGGCCATGTCGCCGTCCAGGAACAGCGCCGCCTCCTCGTCGACCTCGCCCGCCGCGATCTGGCCATGGCGCGCGGTGAGGTCGATCAGCTCGACCACCCGGCGCACGTCGAGGCCGGCCGCGGGCAGGTAGCGCGCGATGTGCGCGGCCGCGAGTTCGGCCGAGCGCGCCTCGTTGTCGCGGCGTCCGGCCTGGTAGATCGCGTCGTGATACAGCACCGCCAGCGCCACCTCGGCCGGCTGTTTCCAGCCCGGCCCGGCCTCGACTTCGCCGTAATGGCGCAGCACTTCGCGCACGTGATCGAAGTTATGGTACGCCCGCGTCGGCGTGGCGTAGGCGGTTTCCAGCGCGGCCCATTGTTCGGGCGGCAGCGAGATCGGCAGGTCGACGGGCAGTTCGGGCGGCATTGGCGCGTGGGGGTTGAGCGGCGTACGCGCATCTTGGCACCGAACGCGTCGGCGGCGCGCGAATGCGCCTTGCGCCCCGCTGCGCAAACTGCATCGCTGCAAACTGCATCCCTCGCTGCGCCAGGCTCAACGCCCGCGATACGGCTCGCAGCCGATGCCGTCGTTGTCGCGGTCCAGGTGCGGGCCGTATCCGGGATCGCCGCGGCGCACCGGCGCGGCACCGGCGGCGCGGGCCTCGCTGCAGTTGCGGTAGGCGCCGAACGCCGACATCGCGGGTGCATAGCCACCCGCCATGGGTGCGCGTCGCTGCTTGCGCGGCGTCAGGTAATCGCGGATCGGCGCGCTCTTGCGCTCGGGCGCAGGTACGTACGGATTCGCGTAAGGCGTCCGGGCCGAACTCCTGCGCGGTGCGGCAGCCGCGCCGGTCGCGGGCGCCCCGCCGTGGCAGTGATAGCCGCCGTTGCGGCGGTCGTGGTGGCAGCCGTGGCGGTCCAGGCCGCCGCCGTGCGCGGATGCCGGCGGCGCTTGCAGCGCCGTCAGCATCATCGCGTAGCAGGCCCAGCGCCAGCGCATGCGCTCCTCCCTTGCCGCGCCCCTTGCCCGTTCGGGTCGGAGGCGCCGGATTAAAAGTGCCGGCGCGGCGTTCACGGTGACGCCGCGCCGGCGTTCCTGAGAACAGGCGGATGCGGTGTCGCCGCACCCGCCGGCTCGATCAGTACTTCTTCTCCAGATTCAGCAGGACGCCATGATCGGTATCGTCGTCGCTGCCGAACAGACCGCGGTACTCGAAGCGCAGGGTGAAGTCGCGCTCGGTGTGCAGGATCGCCCCCAGGCCGAACACGAACCGGTTGCGCTCCAGCCCTTCGATCTCGGCCCGGTAGAACGGGCCGGACAGCAGGTCGGCGTAGTTCATGGTGACCGCACTGTCGTCCTGGAAGTCGTGCTGGTACTCGAAGCGCAGCTGCGGCGAGAAGGTGCCGAAGCTGACCGGGATGCGGTAGTCGAGCCGCAGGCCGAGGCTGGCCGTGGTCGTGTCGACGTCCTGATCCTGGTAACGCAGCGCATACACCGCGTCGCCCTGCTCGGTATACCCGTCCAGACGCGCGCGCGCGATATCGACGCGGGCGTAGGGCGAGATGTGCAGGCGGTCGCGCTGATAGTCGCCGCCGGCCGAGAACGAGGCGAACCACTGCTTGCCGTCGCGCTCGCCGCGCACGCGGCCGCCGTTGGCGGTCACGTAGCGGCGCGAATCGAACGACAGCCACTGGTAGCCGAGCAGACCGTCGAGGAAGAAGGTCTCGCCCGGGTGGTAGCTGCCGTACAGCGCGAGGGTGTAGCTCTTGGCGTCGCTGCGGGTGCCGTTGCGGCCGACATCGGTGTTGTCGCGGCCGTAGCCGATACCGCCGCCGATCGCGAAGGCGTCGCTGACGCGGGTGTCGACGCCGGCGCTGATGCCGGTGGTTTCGAAGTCGAAACCGGCGCTGCCCGAGCGGCTGTCGCGGTCGCCGCTGTTGAGCGCGCCACCGGTCCAGATCGTGAACGAACCGGCGTCGCCGCCGCCCGGCGCCGCGGCCGCGGCTTCGACCGGAGCCGCCTCGTCGCGGGTCGCGACCTGACGGCAGTCGCTGCCCGGCGTGCGGCGCACGTCGTCGCTGCAACGGCGGTCCACGCCGAAGCTGATCCCGTTCTTGAAGCGGGCGCCGTCGCCATCGCCGCCGTGCATGCCTTCCATGCGCTGCTGGAAGTTGCCGATCTGCGAGTTGGCGAAGCGGCGCGCGGCCGAGGTCTGGGCGCCGAGCAGGCCCATGACTTCCGCGTCCTGGGTCGGATCCGGGCGTGCCGCGACGTCGATGTCGATGGTCGCCGGGGCCGAGGTCGCGAACGCGTTAGCCAGGGTGAAGGTGACCGTGGCCGTGCCCGAGAACGCGGCGTTCGGTGTGTAGGTCAGGCGGTAGCTCGCGCTGGCGCCGCTGCCGACCTGGGCGATGCTCGCGGTGCCGGAGGATGCCGGCGACAGCGAGACCAGGGTGGCGGCGGTGAACGGACCACCGGTGGCGCCTGCGGTCAGGTCGACCACGACCGGCGTGCCGGCGATGGCGCTGACTCGGCGCGACACCGCGACCGGCACCGGATTGACGGTGATGGTCGCCGTCAACGGCGCCGACGGACCGAAGGCGTTGTTGAGCGTGTAGCCGATGGTGACCGTGCCCGACGCGCTGGCCGGCGGCGTGTAGACGATGTTGGTGCCGGCGACCACCGCCGTGCCCACGCTGGGGGCGGTGAGGATGGTCACGCCGGTGTAGGGACTGCCGCTGGCGCCGACTGTGGTGTCGATGGTGACCGGCTGGCCGGCCAAGGTGGTGGCGGTCTGCGCCTGGCCCACCGGCACCGGCAACGGCGTCACCGTGATCGCCACCGTGGCCGGAGCCGAAGTGCCGCCCGGGCCGATCGCGGTGTAGGTCAGCGTATCCGGACCGAAGTACGCGGTGGCCGGGGTGTAGACGACGTTGAGGCCGCTGACTGTCGCGGTGCCGTGCGCGGGCGGCGTGGCGATCGCGATGGAGGTGATCACGCCGGTGTCGTTGCCGGTGACGTTGATGGTGACCGGCTGCTGCGCCAGGGTGCTGGCGGTGTCGTTGTTCGCCACCGGCACGGCGTCGGCGATCACGATGGTGTAGTTCACCGTGGTGTTGTAGCCGGCGTCGTCGGTGGAGCGGATCGCCGCGGTGTAGCTGCCGGCGGTGGTCGGGGTGCCGCTGAACACGCCGGCCGAGCTGAAGGACAGCCCGATCGGCAGGTTGCCCGAGGCGATGGAGTAGCTGTACGGCGCGATGCCGCCGCTGCTGCTCAGGCTCTGCGAGTAGGCCACGCCGACCGTGCCGCCGGGCAGGCTCGCCGGGGCGATCACCACCGTCGCCGGGGCGATGGTGAAGGTGTACACGCGGCTGGCGTTCTGGCCGTTGTTGTCGGTCGAGCGCACGGTCAGGCTGAAGTTGCCGTCCGAACGCGGGATGCCGGACAACAGACCGGCCGAGCTGAAGCTCATGCCGATCGGCAATGCGCCGCTGAGCAGCGAGTAGCTGTACGGCGCGACGCCGCCGGTGGAGCTGAGCTGGGCGCTGTAGGCGACCGCCGCGGTGCCGTTGGGCAGGCTGGGCGGATCGATCGTGATGGCCGGGGTGGCGACCACGATGGTGTAGTTCTGCTGCAGCGAGAACGGCGCGCCGGCACCGGTGCTGGCATCGGTGACACGAACGGTCATGTTGTAGTTGCCCGGCACGGTCGGGGTACCGCTGAGCACGCCGGCCGAACTGAAGCTCACGCCGACCGGCAGGCTGCCGGCGGCCAGCGAGAAGCTGTACGGACCGGTGCCGCCGCTGGCGGCGAAGTTGATGGTGGTGGCGACGCCGTAGTTCATCGGCAGATTGCCGGCGGCCGGGGTCATGCTCAGGGTCGGCGCACCAACCGTGAGGGTGAAGATCTGACCGGTGGTGAACGGACCGTTGCCGGTGCTGGAGTCGGTCGCGCTGGCGTTGAGCGAGAACGAGCCCGCCGCGGTCGGCGTGCCGGAGACGGTGACGCTGTTGGCGGTGGTGCCGGTCACGCTCAGGCCCGCCGGCAAGCCGGCGACGCCGAAGCCGCTGTAGGGCGCGGTGCCGCCGCTCCAGGTGAAGGTCTGGCTGTAGGCGGCGCCGACCTGCGCGGTCAGCGGACCGCTCGCGGTCACGGCGATGATCGGATTGGAGACCGCGATCGTCACCGTGGCTGGCGCCGAAGTACCGGCACCGTTGCTCGCGGTGTAGGTGAAGCTGTCCGGACCGGCGTAGCCGGCGGTGGGGGTGTAGCTGATCGTGGTGCCGCTGGCCGTCGCGGTGCCGTGCGTGGGCGCGCCGACGACCGCCACCGAGGACGGAATGCCGCCGGTGACGTTCAGCGTGATCGGATTGGCGCTGCTGCCGTAGGCGACCGTGGCCGAGACCGCATTGGCCACCGGCACGATGTCGTCGACCTGCAGGCTGTAGCTCTGCGGCGCGGACGTGTACGGGCCGCTGCCGGTGCTGCTGTCGGTCGCGGTGACGGAGAAGCTGAAGCTGCCCGGCGCGGTCGGCGTGCCGCTGACGACGCCGGCGCTGCTGAGCGCGATGCCCGGAGGCAGCGCGCCGCCGCTGAGCGCGTAGGTGTACGGCGAGGTGCCGCCGCTGGCGCCGTTGAGGGTGGCGCTGTAGGCGACGGTGCGGGTCGCGTCGGCCAGCGTGGTCGGCGGCAGGGTCACGGTCGCGGCCGTGACCAACACCGTGTACGAGTTCGAACCGGTGTACGGACCGCTGCCGGTGCTGCTGTCGGTCGCGGTGACGGTGAAGTTGAAAGTACCGCCCGCCGTCGGCGTGCCGCTGAGGCTGCCGTTGCTGGCCAGGCTCAGCCCGGCCGGCAAGGCGCCGGCGGTGACCGCGAAGCTGTAGCCCGCGGTGCCGCCCGATGCGGTCAGGGTCTGGCTGTAGGCCTGGGCGACGCCGCCGTTGGGCAAGGTCGCCGGTGCCACGCTGACGGTCGCCGCGCTCACGCTCAGGCTGTAGGCGCGCGAACCGGTCTGCCCGTGGTTGTCGGTGGCGGTGACGGTGAAGTTGAAGGTGCCGCCCGCGGTCGGCGTGCCGCTGAGGCTGCCGGTGGAGCTCAGCGCGATACCGGCCGGCAAGGCGCCGGCGGTCACCGCGTAGCTGTACGGCGCGATGCCGCCGCTGGCGCTCAGCGCCTCGCTGTAGGCCGTCGCGACCTGCGCGCCGGACACGGTGGCCGGCGCGACGACGATGGTCGGCGCGGCCACCTGCAGCACGTAGTTCTGGGTACGCGCGAACGGTGCGCCCGCGCCGGTGGAGCTGTCGGTCGCGCGCACCGAGAAAGTGAACAGACCGGTGACCGTCGGCGTGCCCGACAACACGCCGGTATTGGCGTCCAGGCTCAGTCCGGCCGGCAAGGCGCCCGCCGACACCGCATAGGTGTAGGCCGGCGTGCCGCCGCTGGCGACGAAGGTCTGGCTATAGGCCGTGCCGTAGGTCGCGCTCAGGGTGCCGGCCGCCGGCGTCATGCTCAGCGTCGGCGCGCTCACCGTCAGGGTGAAGGCCTGGCCGATGGTGAACGGACCGTTGCCGGTGCTGGAGTCGGTCGCGCTGGCGTTGAGCGAGAACGAGCCCGCCGCGGTCGGCGTGCCGGAGACGGTCACGCTGTTGGCGGTGGTGCCGGTAATGAGCAGGCCCGGCGGCATGCCGGTGACGCTGTAACCGGCGAACGGCTGGGTGCCGCCGTTCCAGCTGAAGGTCTGGGTATAGGCGACGCCGACCTGCGCGGTCAGCGGACCGCCCGCGGTCACGGTGATGGTCGGATTGGAGACCGTGATCGTCACCGTGGCCGGCGCCGACGTGCCGGCGCCGTTGCTCGCGGTGTAGGTGAAGCTGTCCGGACCGGCGTAACCGGCGGTTGGCTGGTAGGTGATCGACGTGCCGCTGGCGATCGCGGTGCCGTTGCTGGGCGCCGTGCCGATCGCGACCGAGGTCGGAACCCCGCCGGTGATGTTCAGCGTGATCGGATTGGCGCCGCTGTTGTAGGCGACCGTCGCCGACACCGCATTGGCCACCGGCGGAATGTTGATGATCTGCAGCGTGTAGGCGTTCGAGCCCGTGTACGGGCCGTTGCCGGTGCTGGAGTCGGTCGCGGTGACGGTGAAGTTGAAGCTGCCCGATGCGGTGGGCGTGCCCGACAGCGCGCCGGCGCTGCTCAGGCTCAGGCCCGCGGGCAAGGCGCCGGCGGTGACCGCATAGGTGTACGGCGAAGTGCCGCCGC
Organism: Lysobacter sp. CCNWLW3; assembly: GCF_036697405.1. Classification (NCBI taxonomy): domain Bacteria; kingdom Pseudomonadati; phylum Pseudomonadota; class Gammaproteobacteria; order Lysobacterales; family Lysobacteraceae; genus Lysobacter; species Lysobacter sp. CCNWLW3. The sequence goes on along the minus strand of NZ_JBAHWA010000014.1, from coordinate 84,320 downwards.
TGGCCGGGTTGAGCGTGGCGCTGTAGGCCAGGCCCTGGGTGCCGTTGGCCAGCGTGGTCGGCGGCAGGGTGACGGTCGCCGGAGCGATCACCAGACTGTAGGCGCGCGAACCGGTGTGCGGCGCGCCGGTGCCGGTGCTGCTGCCGGTGGCGGTGACGGTGAAGTTGAAAGTGCCGCCCGCGGTCGGCGTACCGCTCAGGCTGCCCGTGGAGCTCAGGCTCAGGCCCGCAGGCAACGCGCCAGCGGTGATCGCATAGCTGTACGGCGCGATGCCGCCACTGGCGGTGATCGCCTGGCTGTAGGCCGCCGCGACCGTGCCGTTGCTCAAGGTGGTCGGCGCGATGGCGATGGTCGGAGGCGCCACGATCAGCGAGTAGGCGCGCGTGCCGGAGAAGCTGTCGGCGTCGGTCGCGCGCACCGTGAAGTTGAAGGTGCCCGCCGCGGTCGGCGTGCCGGTCAAGGCGCCGCTGGTGGTGTTGAGACTGAGGCCGGCCGGCAAGGCGCCGGCGCTGATCGCGAAGGTGTACGGCGCGGTGCCGCCGCTGCCGGTGAAGGTCTGGCTGTAGGCGGCGCCGACGGTCGCGCCCGGGATGGTGGCCGGGTTGACCACGATGGTCGGCGGCACGACCACCGTCAGGGTGACCGTCTCGACTTCGAAATAGGTGCCCGGGCCGGTGCTGGCATCGGTGACGCGGATGCCGAAGGTGAAGGTGCCCAGGGTGGTCGGCGTACCGCTGAGGGTCGCGCCGCTCAGGCTCAGGCCGGGCGGCAGCGGGCCGGATACCACTTCGTGCGAATAACTATGCGGGGCGACGCCGCCGGTGGTGCTGAAGGTCACCGAATACGGCAAGCCCTGGGCCGCGTTCGGCGGCGTGGTCGGCGCGATCTGCAGGCTCGGGTTGGCGACGTTCGGCGTGTAGGTCTTTACGCCGCTGACGCTGCCGGAATCGGTGGCGCGGATCGAGAAGGCGGTCGCGCCGCGCTGGGTCGGCGTGCCGCTGAGCACGCCGGCGCCGGTCAGGCTGAGACCGACCGGCAGCGTGCCGCTGTCGAGCGTGTAGGTGTAGGGCGCCGTACCGCCGGTGGCGGTCAGGGTTGCGCTGAAGGGGACGCCGGCGGTCAGGCTGATGGTGGCCGGGCCGATCACGATGGTCGAGGCCGGGCCGATCGCGACGGTGACGGTGATGTCGCCGCCCAGATCGTCCTGGATCACGAAGGTGTCGGTGGTGGCGCTGTCGCCGTTGTGGGCGTAGGTCAGCGGCAGGTTGCTGCCGCTCTGCACGCCGACCGTGCGGGTGCCGTGCGGCGTGGCCGCCGTGCCGGCGGTGATGCCGAAGCCGCCGTGGCAGTGATTGATATTGATGGTCTGCGAGCCGCTATGGGCGACCGACATGCTCAAGGTCGGGCAGAACGTGGACGGTGCGGCCGTCGCCATCTGCGGCCACAGGCTGGCTAGACACAGCAGCGCTGTCGCGAGCCACGAGAACCAGGAAAAGAAGGCGTGCGAATGCGCACGCGGCGTCTCCACGCTATGCGCTGAAAACTGATGCATGTTCTGCCCCTGTTGGCGCCGCACGAGCTCGATCGGCCGCTGGCTGTCGAACCGTCCGGCGAGACTCGAATCCCTGTCCGCGGACATCGGGCTCACGCCCGAGCCGCACCCCTTGCGAACTGCTCGCCACCATTCAAGCAGGAATTCATCCGCAAATAAAGTGCCATCCAGTTCACATATTTTTTGCTGCACTGCCACAAAAAATTAGCTTGTACGGCGTACGGACTGTGAGCGAGAGTAGCCAGCGCACCGGACATGACGTCCCGTGCCACCATCCTTTGGGGGGAAAGGTATGACCGAAGTATTCCTCGGGCAGATCATGCTCACGGGGTTCCAGTTCGCGCCCAAGGGCTTTGCCCTGTGCAACGGGCAGCTGCTGCCGATCGCCCAGAACCAAGCGCTGTTTTCCTTGCTCGGCACGACCTACGGCGGAAATGGCACCACCACCTTCCAGCTGCCCAATATGCAATCGCGCACGCCGGTCGGCTTCGGCAACTCGGTCGACGGCGGCTGGAACCCCACCGCCTATCAGTTGGGCGAGACCGGCGGCGTCGAGAACGTGACCCTGCTGCAGACGCAGATGCCCGGCCACAATCATCTGGTCAATGGCACCAGCGCCACCGGCGCTATCCGTAACCCGACCAATGGCCTGTACGGCACCAACAGCGCCTCGATCTTCGGCCCCTCCAACGGCGCCCTGGTGCCGCTGCAAGGCATGGGGATGGCGGGCGGCACTCAGCCCCACGCGAACATACAGCCGTACACCGTGATCAATTTCGTGATCGCGCTGGTCGGCATCTACCCCTCGCGCAACTGAGCCTCCGGCCAACCTTTACAGGAGTTTCCTATGAGCACCCCTTACGTCGGAGAAATCCGCATGTTCGGCTTCGGGCGCGCACCGAACGGTTGGTTCCTCTGCGACGGTTCGCTGCAACCCATATCCGAGTACGAAGTGCTGTACACCCTGATCGGCACCATCTACGGCGGCGACGGCCAGAGCACCTTCGCCGTGCCCGACCTGCGCGGCCGCGTGCCGGTGCACCAAGGCACCGGCCTCGGCCTGAGCAACTACGTCATCGGCCAGATGAGCGGTACCGAGAGCGTCACCCTGACCCAGGGCCAGCTGCCGCAGCACAACCACCCGTTGATGGCGACCACCGCCGCGTCCACCACCGGCACCGTCGGCAATGCCGTGGTGCCCGCCACGGTCGCCGGCGACACCATGTACGTCACCAACATCACCGATGCGGTCGCGGCCGTCATGTCTCCCCTCGCGACCACGGCGATCGGCGGCAACCAGCCGCACGACAACCTGATGCCGACCCTCGCGGTGCAGTACTGCATCGCCTGGGCGGGCATCTTCCCGTCGCAGAGCTGAGCCGCGGCCACAGAATCGAGGACATCATCATGACCGAACCTTTCATCGGCGAGATCCAGCTGTTCGGATTCAACTTCGCCCCGCGCGGCTGGGCCTCCTGCAACGGCGCCACCTTGGCCATCCAGCAAAACACCGCGCTGTTCTCGCTGCTGGGCACCCAATACGGCGGCAACGGCCAGACCACGTTCCAGCTGCCCAACTTCGCCAACCGCGCCGGCTGCAGCCAGGGCCCGGGGCCGGGCCTCACCCCGCGCGACATGGGCGAGGTATTCGGCTCCAACTCCGTGACCCTGACCCAGTCCACCATGCCCACGCACAGCCACAGCCTGACCCTGTACAACCAGTCGGACGCCAGCAAGCGCACCAACACGCCCGCCGCCGGCAACTATCTGGGCGTGCCGACCGCCAGCAACCCCTTCGTCGCCAACCCCACCGCCAACGCTCAGTTCGCGCCCAACATGTGCGGCCCGACCGGCGGCGGCCAGCCGCACGAGAACCGCCAGCCCTATCTGGCGTCGAACTTCTGCATCGCGCTGCAAGGCATCTTCCCCAGCTTCCCCTGAGGCCATGCAGGCGCCGTCGCAACCGCTGCCGTTTCCATGCAGCGACGATCCGCAGGGCCGCGACGGCCGCCTGGCGATACCCGCGCTCCTGAGCGAGCGCGGGTTCGCACTGCGGCCCGCGCGCGACGACGACCTGCCCTGGCTGCGCACGCTCTACGCCAGCACCCGCGCCGAAGAGCTCGCCCCCGTTCCCTGGCCCGACGAGGCCAAGCGCGCCTTCCTCGACAGCCAGTTCGCGCTTCAGCACCAGCACTATCTGCTGCATTACGCCGACGCCGACTTCCTCGCCATCGAACGCGACGGCGCGCCGATGGGCCGCTATTACCTGCAACGGCGCGCGCCCGACCACCTGATCGTCGACATCAGCCTGCTGCCCGCCGCGCGCGGCCAGGGCGTGGCCAGCGCCCTGATCGAACACAGCCAACGCGACGCCGCCGCGCTCGGTCGCGGCCTGCAACTGCATGTGGCGTCCGACAACCTCGCCGCCCAGCGCCTGTATCAGCGCCTGGGTTTCGCCCTGGTCGACGCCAACGGCGCCCATCAACGCATGCGCTGGACGGCCGCATAACGCGACCCGCTTCGGCTTGGCGTAGGAGCGGCGTAAGCCGCGACCGCGACATCGCCCCCGCACCGCCCGCGCCAGCCCGGCGTTCCGTGGGAGCGGCGTAAGCCGCGATTCGTCGAACCGGTGGTCGGTGGCGCCAGGGTGTGCGGCGGCGCTATCGCGGCTTACGCCGCTCCCACAGGAAGCCGGAACTCAGTTGAAAATGGCCTGGTACAAGAAGCCCTCGCGCTCGCGCGCGACCGGCACCAGCAGGATCCCGATTTCGCCCACGCTGTCGTGGCGCATCAGATAGGTCTGCTGCGGAAACAGAAACGAGGAGGTATTGCGGAACAGCAGCGAGAACGGCGCGCGTGCCGCCCCCGGCATGACCTGGTGGCTCTCCAGCGCCCGCGCCTCGACCAGGACGAACGGCACTTCGCCGTCGTTCAAGGCCGCCGAGAACGTCTCGTTCACGTGGCGGGCGAAATGATCCAGCGTCAACAGTTCCATGCGGGTTCCCCGAAAACCTGGGAACCATGGTCGCCGCGCCGCGCGCGCGATGCAAGCGCGCGGCGCGCGCGGCTCAGTACTGGCCCATGTAGTCGCGCTTACCGACCTCGACGCCGTTGTGGCGCAGGATCGCGTAGGCGGTCACGACGTGGAACTGGAACTGCGGCAGGCCGTAATGCAACAGGTAATCGTGGCCGATGAACCGGCGCTCCTTGGGCGTGCCCGGGCGCAGCACCACCTCGCGCTCGTGGGCGCCCTCGAACAGCACCGGCTCCAGGCTGTCGATGAAGGCCGTGGTCTTGGCGACCAGCGCCTGCAGCTGTTCGAACGTGCGCTCGGAGTCGTCGTACACCGGCACTTCCGCATCGGCCAGGCGCGCGCTCACGCCCTTGGCGAAGTCGCAGGCGATCTGCACCTGGCGCAGCAGCGGAAACATGTCCGGATACAGGCGCGACTGCAACAGCACCTCGGGATCGACCTTCTTCTCGGCCGCGTAGGCCTGGGCCTTGTCCAGCAGCGCGCTGAGGCTGCCGAGGAACTGCTTGAATACGGGAACGGACGCGGCGTGCATGGAAACGGTCATGGCGGGGCTCGTGGGGTGAAGCGGGCATGGTACGACGCCGCGGCCCGCCGGCCACGCGCGCATCGATGGATCGATGCGTCCTGCGGGCGGCGGCGTATGGGTTGACCAGGTCTTCGGCGGATGTCCGCCGAGCCGCGTGCCTGTCGGCTTGCCGGCCCGGCTCTTGTCGGTCTGCCTGCCCGGGCTATTGCGCGTCGGCCTGGGTCGGTTCGTGGTGAGCCGGTCGAACCGCGAGCGGATCGCTTGCGCGGCGGTGCGAAAAGCAAATCCCCCTCAATCCTCCTTTTTCAAAGGGGGAAGGCGAGCGCGCCCTACTCCGCGCCATGTTCCCAACGCTGCGCGCCCTGCCCGTCCTCGGCCAGCACGTCGCCCGGGTTGGCCAGGCGGCAGCGATCGATCGACAGGCAGCCGCAGCCGATGCAATCGTCCAGGGTGTCGCGCATCTGGCTCAGCTTCTGGATGCGCTCGTCCAGCTCCTGGCGCCAGGTCGCCGACAGCCGCTCCCAGTCCTTGCGCGTGGGCGTGCGCCCGTCGGGCAGGGTCGAGAACGCCTCCAGGATCGTCGCCAGCGGCATGCCCACACGCTGGGCGACGCGGATGATCGCGATCCGGCGCAGCATGTCGCGCCCGTAGCGGCGCTGGTTGCCGGCCGTGCGCTGGCTGTGGATCAGGCCCTTGGCTTCGTAGAAATGCAGCGTCGACACCGCCACCCCGCTACGCTGCGCCATTTGCCCCACGCTCAGTTCGGTAGTCGCGCGCACGCGCTTGACCTCAAGTTAAGTTTAGGTCCTATCCTGCGCGTCCCCACTCTTTCCGGTCAAGCCATGGACAACCGCCACGCGCGCGAAGACGACCTCGAACGTTCCAGCGACCGCCTCGATCGCGATGCCGATCTCGCACTGGACGACGGCGACGAAGGCCTGATGCAGGCGGTGCATTTCGATCGTTACGGCAGCCCCGACGTGCTCTACCCGACCGTGCTGCCGGTGCCCGAGGCCGCACCGGGCGAACTGCGCGTGCGCCTGCGCGCCGCCGGCGTGCAGCCGGCCGATATCGCGCGCCGCAACGGCGAGTTCGCGCGCCGCGGCATCGACGCCGACGCCGCCTTCCCGCAACGTCTGGGCTACGAATTCGCCGGCATCGTCGACCAGATCGGCGACGACGTGCGCGGTTACTACCACGGCCAGGAAGTGCTGGGCTGGTGCGACGGCGGTGCCTACGCCGAAGCCGTCGCCGTGCCCGCCGCCCAGGTCGTGGCCAAGCCGGCGATGATGTCCTGGGCGGTGGCCGGCGCCTTCTCCGCCTCGGGACAGACCGCGCAGGTCGCCCTGCGCGCCTTGAACGTCGGCCGCGGCGACACCCTGCTGGTGCATGGCGCGGCCGGCGGCGTCGGCTCGATCGCGGTCCAGCTCGCGCGCCTGGCCGGCGCGCGCGTGATCGGCAGCGCCAGCCGCGAGAACCATGCTTATCTGCGCGCGCTCGGCGTCGAGCCGGTGCTGTACGGCGAAGGCCTGGTCGCGCGCGTGCGCGAACTCGCGCCGCAGGGCGTGAACGTGGCCCTGGATGCGGCCGGACGCGGCGCCATCGCCGCCTCGCTGGCGCTGGGCGCCCGCCCTGAGCGCATCGGCAGTCTGGTCGACATCGAGGGTGCGCGCGAACACGGCGTGCTGCGCCTGCGCGGCGAATGCGACCGCGACCGCCTGCGCCAGCTGGTCGAGCTGTACGAGCACGGCCGCCTGCACGTGCACGTGCGCGAGATCTACCCGCTCGCGCACGCGGCGGTCGCGCACCGCGACGTCGAGACCGGTCACGGCCGCGGCAAGGTGGTGCTGATGGTCTATCAGACCGGCGACAGCGGATTCGGGCCGTGACCGACGCGCGCGACAGCGGCTACGACGCCGGCGCGGCGGCCGACACGATCGCGCCTTTGGTCGCGGGCGCGCACGAGCGCGCGCCGACCGCGGCCGGTCTGTTCGATCGCCGCTACCGCGCCCTCACCATCGGCACCGTCGCCCTGGTCGCGCTGGCGGCCTTCGAAGCACTGGCCGTCGCCACCGCGATGCCGACCGTGGCCCAGGCCCTGAACGGCCTGCCGCTGTACGCGCTCGCGTTCGGCGGCGCCATGGCCGCCAGCGTGGTCGGCATGGTCGCGGCCGGACGCTGGGCCGACACCCGCGGCCCGGCGGCGCCGCTGCGCCAGGGCATCGTCTGGTTCGCGGTCGGTCTGTTGCTGGCCGGGCTCGCGCCGTCGATGGCCTGGCTGCTGTTGGGCCGCGTGGTGCAAGGCTTCGGCGGCGGCCTGATGTCGGTCGCGCTGTACGTCGTGGTCGGCCGCAAGTATCCGCAGGCCCTGCGCCCGCGCATCTTCGCCGCGTTCGCCGCGGCCTGGGTGGTGCCGGCGGTGATCGGCCCGGCGGTCAGCGGCGCCATCGTCGAACATCTGGGCTGGCGCTGGGTGTTCCTGTCGGTGCCGCTGATCGCATTCGCGGCCGCGGCCCTGGTGCTGCCGGCCGTGCGCGATCTGGGCGCGCCCGCTCACGCCGATCGCAGCGACGGCGCCGCGCCCGCGCGCATGCCCTGGGCGATCGGCGCCGCCGGCAGCGCTCTGCTGCTGCATCTCGCCGGCCAGCAGCGCGGCGCGCCGGCGTTCGCTCTGCTGGCGCTGGCCGCGATCGGCCTGGTGGTGTGCGCGCTGCGCCTGTTGCCGGCCGGCACCCTGCGCGCGGCGCGCGGCCTGCCGACGGTGATCGCCTTGCGCGGCATCGCCTCGGCCGCGTTCTTCGGCACCGAGGTGTTCCTGCCGCTGCTGCTTTCGCACGAACGCGGCTGGTCGCCGACCGCGGCGGGACTGGCGCTCACGGTCGGCGCGATCGGCTGGTCGACCGGCTCGTGGTATCGCGGCCGCCCGCTGCAGCGCTACGCACCGGCGCGCCTGCTGCAGGCCGGCATGAGCCTGATCGCGATCGGCATCGCCGCCATCGTCGCGATCCTGGCGCCGGCGGTCCCCACCGTGGTGGGCGTGCTGGGATGGGTGCTGGCGGGCCTGGGCATGGGCGTGATCTTCCCCAGCCTGTCGGTGCTGACCCTGGAACTGTCGCCGCCTTCGCAGCAGGGCCTCAACACCTCCGCGCTGCAACTGGGCGACGCCTTGTTCACCGCCAGCGTGCTCGCCATCGGCGGCTCGCTGTTCGCCGCGCTGCTGCCGCACGGTCACGCCGGCGCCTATCTGGCCGGTTTCGCGCTCTCGCTGATGCTGGCGGTGCTCGGCGCCCTCCTCGCACGCCGGGTGCAGCCCTAGGCTGCGGCGATAACCGCGTCGACCCGGCTCCAATCCCTCGGTGGCGACGATGCGGTGCGCCTATGGCTTGCCGCATCCTGCGATCGCGGCCGGGGGATGCGGTGGTAACCGTATCAACGTGGCCCCAGCCGCTCGCGCCGCCACGATGCGGCGCGCCTGCTTATCGCATCCTACGGACTCGCCTCCGCCGCCAACGCCATCGCGACGGCGCGGCTGCGCGCGAGGCGCTCGTACAAGGCGACCACCTGTTCCATCAGGCCGTCGGTGCTCCAGGCGCGCGCATCCAGCGGCCCCGCCGCCGACAAGGCCGCGCGCGTCTGGGGCGAGCGCAGCACGCTGGCGACATGCTCTGCGAACGCGGCCTCGTCCTCGGCGCTGATCACCGCGCTGCGCACGTCGCGCAGGACCGTGGCCGTGCCCATCACCGCGGTGGATACGATCGGTACGCCCAGGGCCATGGCCTCGATCAGGACCAGGCCCTGGGTCTCGGTCGGCGAGGCGAACACGAATACGTCGCCCGCGCGGTAGGCGTCGAGCAAGGTGGTGCGGCGATCCAGGTTGCCGAAGAAGCGCACGTGGTCGTGCAGCTTCAGTTCCGCGGTCAGGCGCTTGAGGCGTTCGGCATCCGGGCCCTCGCCGGCGATCAGGAACAGCAGTTGCGGAAATTCCTCGACCAGGCGCCGCGCCACCCGCAGCAGGAAGGCGATGTTCTTCTCGACCGCGAGCCGGCTGACCGTCACCAGGGTCGGCCGCTGCGGCGCGATCCCGTGATCGGCGCGGAAGCGCGCGCCATCGCCGCGCGCGAACTCGCTCAGGTCGATGCCGGTCGGCAGCACCGTCGACGGCGTGGTGATGCCGTAGCGGTCCAGCACCTCCACCATCTGCGCGGTCGGCACGATCAGGTGATCGACGCCGTGGCACAGCGAGCGCGAGGCGCGGCGCGCGAACGCGCGCAGCAGCGGCGCCGGCAGCCACGGCAGGTAGTGGCCGACGTACTCCTCGAAATAGGTGTGATAGGTCTCCACCGTCGGCCGGCCGATCCGCCGCGCCAGCCGCACGCCCAGGCTGTGGGCGCGGAACGGGGTGTGGATGTGGATCACGTCCCAGTCGCGCGCGGCCAGCCGCGCCTCCACTTCGCGCAGCGCCGAGGCGCGGATCAGACGGTCCTCGGGATCGAAGAAGATCACCCGCGACGGCAGCCGCAGGATCTCGAACTCGCCGTGGCCGTCGTGCTGCTCCTGGCCGCTGGCGGGGCCGTAGTCCGGCGCCACCAGAGTCACCGCGTGCCCCATGCGCGCCAGCGACTGGGCGAAAGTGCGGATCGACGTCGAGACGCCGTTGACCCGCGGGAAATACACGTCGGACAGCATCAGGATGTTCATGGCCTCCAGACTATGGCGGCGTGATGACGGATTTATGGCGGCGGCCTGAACCGCCGTCGCGGGGCGTCTCCGGCGCGCGTTCCGCCGCCCATGCTGCAGCGCAGCTTGCCCCATCGGACGATGGTGGGCCGGCGTCCGGCATGGCCTACTCCGCGGGCATCGGGCGCATCCGGGGAAACACGTCGCCGCCCGTTCCGCGCCATTGCCAGGGCCTGTGCGGATTGGAGCCCGAGTTCGTCGCGGCCCGCGTTCGTTGCCGTCCTGCTCGTGAGTCCGCCCTTGTCCGAAGGAGTCGACCGCATGACCGTCCCAGCCCTCGCCGCCGCCGCAGCGCGCGCGCGCCGCCGCAACCTTCCGCTCCTGTTAGCCGGCCTGTTCGCGCTTGCGATCAGCACGCCGGCGCTGGCCCTGACCGAGGTCACCGGCTTCGGCAGCAATCCCGGCAACCTGCGCATGTTCAAGTACGTGCCGCCGGGCTTGCCCGCGAACGCGCCGCTGGTGGTGGCCCTGCACGGCTGCGCCCAGAGCGCGGCCAGCTACGACGCCGAGACCGGCTGGGAGCTGCTGGCCCAGCGCTGGCAGTTCGCGCTGCTTTTGCCGCAGCAGCAAAGCGCCAACAACTCCAGCAGTTGCTTCAACTGGTTCGAAAGCGGCGACACCGCGCGCGGCCAGGGCGAGGCGCTGTCGATCAAGCAGATGGTCGATCGCATGCGCGGCGACCATGCCAGCGCCGCCGACCGCGTCTACGTCACCGGCCTCTCCGCCGGCGGCGCGATGGCCTCGACCATGCTGGCGACCTATCCGGACGTGTTCGCCGGCGGCGCGATCCTCGCCGGCCTGCCGCACCGCTGCGCCACCAGCCAGAGCGCCGCCTTCAGCTGCATGAACCCCGGCAGCGACCTCACGCCCGCGCAATGGGGCGACAAGGTGCGCGCCGCCAGCAGCCACACCGGCCCCTGGCCCATCGTCTCGATCTGGCACGGCGACGCCGACTACACCGTGCGCCCGCTCAACCAGAACGAGAGCCTGCAGCAATGGACCGACGTCCACGGCATCGACCAGACCCCGGACCTGCAGGACAGCGTCGCCGGCTATCCGCACAAGGTCTACAAGGACGCCGCCGGACGCGCCCTGGTCGAGACCTACACCCTCACCGGCATGGGCCATGGCACGCCGGTCGATCCCGGCAGCGGCGAAAGCCAATGCGGCACGGCCGGCGCCTATATCCTCGACGTCAATATCTGCTCCAGCTATTACATCGCGCGTTTCTGGGGCCTGGACGACCTGGACGGAGTCGCGCCGCAGGTCGCGCTGACCGCGCCCGCCGACGGCGCCCAGGTCAGCGGCAACGTCAGCGTCAGCGCCGACGCCAGCGACGATGTCGGCGTGGACCGGGTCGAGTTCCTGCTCGACGGCAACCTGATCGGCAGCGACGCCGGCGCGCCGTATGCCTACCTGTGGAACAGCGCCAGCAGCAGCAACGGCGCGCACAGCCTGCAGGCGCGCGCCTACGACCTGGCCGGCAACGTCGGCAGCTCGGCCGCGGTCGGCGTGACCGTCAGCGGCGGCACGGGCGGCGGCAGCGGCGGCGTGCTGAGCTTCGACAACGAAGACGCTAACGACGGCTACGTCAAAGCCGATGCCAACGGCGGCGCGCCCGCGGTCGGCAGCCTGGAAGCCAGCTACGGCCTGGCCTCGGGCCGCGGCGCCGACGGCAAGCACAACCGCAGCCTGCTCTCCTTCGATACCGCCGCGATACCCGACGGCGCCACCGTGGTGTCGGCCACGCTCAGCGTGAGCTATCGCAGCGCTTACGGCGATCCTTGGAGCAACCCGGCCGGCAACAGCCTGCTGATCGACCTGCGCACCGGCTGCTACGGCGCCTGCACCATCGAGGCCGCCGACTATGCCGCCGCCGCGAGTGCCGGCGCGGTCGCCCAACTGCTGCCCTTCACCGGCGGCAGCCAGACCAGCACCGCCTTCGACGCTGCCGGCCTGGCTGCGATCAATCGCGCCGGCCGCACCCAGCTGCGCCTGCGCTTCGCCAACCCGCAGACGGCCACGAACTACCTGTGGATCGACCGTGGCGCCAGCGCGAAGCTGCGGGTGGAGTATGTGATGCCCTGAGGGAGGCCGTCGGGAGCGAGCGCGGCGGGACTGCCGTCCCGCCGCCACCCTGCGCACGACGCTTGACGATCATCGAAAGCCGTCATGCCGGCTGTCGCCTGCAACCAGCAGCCCCCGCGATCAGGAACGGATCCGCCAGTCCCAAGGCCATCCTTTTCTATTGCCTGCAGCAGGCGTCATAAGTCCTCCTTCCTTGTTGAGTGGCCGCAGCCAGCTGTGCAGGATCTAGCTGAGCCGCATACGCATCGAGGCGACGCTTGCCATATCGGCTCGGCGCGGCCAAATCCTCGGCGTAGGCGTAGGCGTACGCGCGCAGGGCATCGCGCCGCACCAGCACTCCGTAATGATAGGCATCGCTGAGCTTGTGCAAGGCTTCCAGGCTTCCACCTGCGGCAGCTTGGCGCACGTAGCCCATCGCCTTGCGCCGGTAAGCGATGACCCTTTCCGGATCGGACAGCATCTGAGAAGAATTGCCGACCACCGCCTCGGCGTTGCTGGCATAGCTGAGCTGGGCCATGACCAGCCCGCTGTCGGCCGCCTGTTCCAGCCAACGCACGTTGCCCTGGTATTGCTCCAAAGTCAGGCCACGGCATTCCGGCGGCGTGCGTGCGATCAACTGCGCTTCCAAGCTGTCGTCCGCACCGAGCGGCGGCTGGCTTTCGTTGCCTCGTCCGTGATAGAGCTGATATCGGCAGCCTTCGACCTTGACGAAAATGTAGAAGGCGGCATCGGCGTCGCCTGCTTCGGCGCGCGGCCGCAGCGCCGCGATCACATCCACCGCGCGTCCTGGCGGCGGGTCATAGCTTCGCGTGAACGTAGACACGCGAGGTATCGTGCCCGGACGACGCGCACGCAATAGCTCGGCCGCCGGATCGCCCGGCTCGGCATCGTTCGCGAGCAATGAGGATCCCGGCGCGCGCGCGATAACGGAGGGATCAACCCGCTCGATGCGCGTCGCCTCCGCCTCGCGCTGGCTCATCCACAGCGCCATCGCCGCTAGCGCCGACAGCGTCAAAGCCGCGACCACGCTCCCTATCCAACGCCGTCTCTTGCCTGTCCGCATTCCCTTGCTCTCGCTGTCCATCCCGCTCACCTGAACCTCCCGCGGGTGTCGACTCCGACTCCGCCCACCACGAACAAGACATACACCGGAAATGAAAATCAAGACCGACTAGAGTTCGCAATGCCGTGCCCACACGATTTACGCACCAATCGGCACTTCGTTGGCTTATATAGTGGGTAAGCTCTGCTCCGATACGATACGTATCGCATTGACGGCGACTGCGCATCGCCCTGGCTTACCGCTCTCGGGAAGGCATAAACAACCCACCGATAGTGGCTCACGCAAGATCCGCGCACGGGAGACCTGCGCAGCGACGCGGTATCGGTGGAACCAGCAGTCGCGCGGGAGGGCTTGTGGATCGGTGGCGCTGGCCTCTCATCGCATCCAGCGCATCGCGGTCATCGATGCCGTCGATGACCGCGATGACTGTCAGAGCAGGCTAATGCCCCTGCTTTTCGGGCAGACGTACTGCATGCTTCACGGGCCATCGCCGAGGCGGCGGCCGAACATCGCCCCGCCCGGACAAGACAGGGCGATCAATCCTGCACCGTCTGCGGATCACCCACACGTACCGTGCCCGTGCTGCCACCCGTGCTGCCGCCGCCACCGCCGCCGTCCCAACCCGGGCTGTAGCCGCCGCTCTCGCCGGTTTCGCCGCCGCCGCTGCTGGTACCGCTGCCGTCGCCGCTTTCGCGCTCCATGCGTCCGTCGCTGGTGCCGAACAGACCGAAATCGTCGGTGATGTAGTACTTGGCGCAGTAGTTGGCGTTGCAGATGATGTAGATGTCGCCCTTGTTCCAGAACATGTCGCCGAACCATTGGTTGAACAATGGCTTCATCCGCTCGATGTAATCCAATGTGGCGGGGTCGGGCTTGGGGTAATCGATCCCGCAACCGTTGTCGCATTCGTAAGGCCCGCGCTCGGCCGCCACCAGCCAGGCGCCGGCGATCAGCAGCGGTATCGCCAACGCGACCGCCAGCCACGCCCTGTGTTTACTTGCAGCACGCATCGTAAATCCTCCTTCCTTGTTGAGTGGCCGCAGCCAGTTGTGAGGGATCGAGTTGTTTCGCGTAGTTGCCCAGGCGGAACTGCCCGTACTGCGGCAGGGCCAGGCTTTCCGCGTAGGCGTAGGCATAGGCGCGGACCGGATCGCGCGGAGCGAGTACGCCGTAGTGGTAGGCGTCGCCGAGACTGTGCAGGGCGCCTACGCTGCCGTTCGCGGCCGCCCGATGCAGGTAGCCCATGGCCTTGCGCCGGTAGGCGATGACCTTTTCGGGATTGGCCAGCATCTGCGAGGAATTCCCCACCACCGCCTCGGCATTTCCGGCGTAGCTGAGCTGCGCCATGATCAAGCCGCTGTCGGCGGCCTGTTCCAGCCAACGCAGGTTGTTGCGGTAGTGCTCAGGGGTGAGGCCGTGGCAGTCCGGGGGTGTGCGCGCGATCAGTTGCGATTCGACGCTATCGCCGCTGGTCGGCGCCGCACGGCCGTTACCGCCGCCGTGATAGAGCTGGTAGCGGCAGCCCTCGATCTTGAGGAACAAGTAGAACGCGGCGTCGTTGTCGCCGGCCTCGGCGCGCGGCTGCAGGGCCGCGATCACGTCCAGCGCGCGTCCACGCGGCAGGTCGTAGCTGCGCTCGGTGCTCAGGTCCCGCCGTGCCGCGCCTGGCGGACGTGCGCGCACGATGTCGGCGGCAGGATCGCCACCGCCGACATCGGCTGGCGCGTCGGCACTGGCGATCGGCAAGGGGGCAAAAACGGCCGATTGCGCGGCGGGCACAGCATCCTGTCCCCGCCGGCTCCACCACCAAGCCCCCAGCCCCACCGCCAGCAACAGCATCGCCACGACTGCGATACGGGATCCACGCTGACCGGATTGCATTCCTTCGCTCCTTCGACGCCCTGCTCGTCTCCGGCCTGCGGCCGGCATCCGCTCGCGAGTCCGCATTGGAGAAATGCGCCACTTCGAGTTGCCGGAAGATAAAACACAATCCTAAAGTGACAATCAAGCCCAATTTTCAATTGTGATCAAAAACCAAGCGATTTCTGCGCCAGTGGGCATTTCATTGCTTGATGGGATGCGTAACGCCCGTCGCCATGGAGCCGCCACGGCACGCGCGCCTGACCGCAGCGCGGCGCCGCTGCCGTATCGTTATGCGATGCAGGAACTGACCTACCTCAAGGGCTATCCCGACGCCGTGCTGGCGCGCGTGCGCGAGCTGATCGCGCAGGGGCGTCTGGGCGCGGTACTGCGCGAGCGCTACGCGCAGGCGCACGAGGTGCGCAGCGACCGCGCGCTGTACGAATACGCGAGCGAGCTCAAGGGCCGCTACCTGCGCAAGGCCGAGCCCTTGAACAAGGTGCTCTACGACAGTCGCCTGCAGGTGATCGGCCAGGCCCTGGGCACCCACACCGCGATCTCGCGCGTGCAGGGCGGCCGCCTCAAGGCCAGCCGCGAGATCCGCATCGCCAGCGTGTTCCGCGAGGCGCCGGCGGACTTCCTCAAGATGATCGTGGTGCACGAACTGGCGCACTTGAAGGAACGCGAGCACAACCGCGCCTTCTACCAGCTGTGCACGCACATGGCGCCGGACTACCACCAGCTCGAGTTCGACCTGCGCCTGTATCTCACCGCGCTGGACCTGGAAGGCGCGGCGTCGGCATCGCAGGCCTGAGGCCGCGCCGCTTGGCTCAGCTCACGCGGCGCCCCGGCGGCGGCACCAGGCCGGAGCCCGCGCTCAGGGGCGCAGCAGCCACGCCGGCAGCGCCAGCACCGCCAGCAGCGCCGCGATCGCGGCCACGATGGCGAGCACCCGCATCGGCTCGCGGCGCAGGATATCGGCGAACGTCTCGGCGCGGCCCTCGCGCTGCGCTGCCGCGTGCTCGGCGCGCGCACGCGCCTGCCGCTGCGCCTGATACTCGGCCATCAGGGCACGCGCGGCGGCCTCGTCGCGGTCGTAGGCGATCCATATCCCGCCATAGGAGATGCCCCAGCGGCTGGGCCGGGTCTCGTAGAACTCGATGCGGTGCGCGTCCAGCATCGCGCGCACGTCGGCGGCCTCGTCCTCGGGCACCTGGCGCAGGTTCAATAGCAGCTTCGACATGCCGCGATGATACCGCGTCGCCTTCAACTGCCGCTTACATCGGCCGCGCTACCTTGAGCGCTTCCGCGATCGCAGGAGCTCCACATGCGCCGATTCCGAACCGTTTCCCTGCCCCGACGCCGGGATGCTCGTGCGTGAGCGGGGATCACGACTACACCTACGGCATCGAAGAGGAATACTTCCTGGTGCGGCCGGGCGCGCACGGCCTGGCCACGCGCGTGCCGGCCGAACTGCTCAAGCAGGCGCGGCGCGAGCTCGGCGACTCGGTCGCCAACGAGATGCTGCAATCGCAGATCGAGATTTCCAGCCCCATCTTCCGCGACGCCGCGCAGGCGCAGCGCAGCATGATCGAATTGCGCGACGCCCTGTCGCAGGTGGCCGCGCGCTTCGACCTGGGCCTGGTCGCCGCCGGCACCCACCCGCTGGGCGTGTGGCGCGAACAGGAGCGCAGCCCGCGCTCGCGCTACCGGCGGATGATGGAGGACTTCCAGATCGTCGCCCGCCGCAGCCTGGTCTGCGGCCTGCACGTGCACGTGCAGCTGCCGCCGGGCGTGGACCGGGTGCGGGTGATGAACCGTGCGATGCCGTGGCTGCCGTTGTTCCTGGCCCTGTCGACCTCCTCGCCGTTCTGGAACCGCTCGCGCACCGGCCTGCTCAGCTACCGCCAGGCCGTGTACGACGAATGGCCGCGCACCGGCATCCCCGACTTCTTCGCCGACGAGGCCGAGTACGACGCCCTCGCCGCCCTGCTCACCCGGGTCAAGGCGATCAACGACGCGCGCTCGCTGTGGTGGGGCATCCGCCCCTCGCCGCGCTACCCGACCCTGGAGCTGCGCATCGCCGACTGCTGCACGCGCGTGCGCGATGCGCTGGCGATCGCCGCGCTGTACCGCTGCCTGCTGCGCTACCTGGTCCGCAACCCGCAGGACGAGCCGCCGCGCAGCGCCCTGACCCGGCGCGTGATCGACGAGAACCGCTGGCGCGCCAAGCGCTTCGGCACCGAGGCCAAGTTCTTCGACGAGAGCGGCGCCGAGCCCGAACCGCTGCCGCAGGCCCTGGCGCGCCTGCGCGCGCTATGCGCCGACGACATCCGCGCCCTGGACAGCGCCGAGGCGCTGGCGCCGCTGGACGCGATCGTCGCCGACGGCAGCAGCGCGCACCGGCAGCTGGCGCTGTACCGCGAACAGCGCGAGCTCGGCCTGAGCCGGGTGAGCTCGCTGGACGCGGTGGTCGACTGGCTGCGCGCGGCCACGGTCGACTTCGATTGAACGCCCAACCCACGAGGCCCGCATGTCCAGCCCACCGCGCAAACTGATGATCGGCCTGTCGCCGCGCCTGATGCGCAACCTGCCCGCGCAGTACGGCTTCCGCAACAAGACCCTGCAGTACCTGGAGCAGTCGATGGCGCACTGGGTGATGTCGGCCGGCGCGCTGGTGGCGATGATCCCCACCGTCGATCCGCACGGCGACGTCCAGCGCAGCGACCTGTCGGTGCGCGAGTACGCGCACTCCTTCGACGGCCTGATCCTGCAGGGCGGCGCCGATATCGACCCGATCGCCTACGGCGAGCAGCCCAGCGAGATGCTGCAGAGCACCGATCCGGACCGCGACCGCTTCGAACTGTCGCTGCTGCGCGCCTTCGTCGCCGCCGGCAAGCCCGTGCTGGGCGTGTGCCGCGGCATGCAGCTGATCAACGTGGCCTATGGCGGCAGCCTGTACCAGGACCTGGTCGCCGGCGGCGCCACCCGCAGCGTGCACTATCTGCCCGATCGCTACGACGAACACGCCCATCCCCTGCACCTGCAGGCCGGCGGCTGGCTGGCCGGGCTGTACCCGCCGCAGGAAGGCACGCGGGTGAATTCCATCCACCACCAGGGCATCCGCCGGCTCGGCGAAGGCCTGGAGGTCGAGGCCTGGTCCGAGGACGGCATCCCCGAATGCGTGCGCGCACGCGAAGCCGCCTTCGTGGTCGGCGTGCAATGGCACCCGGAATTCCACGACGCGCGCTTTCCCGACCTGATGCCCGGGCGCCCGCTGCTGGATGCATTCCTGACCGCGGCCGAGGCCGGGCGCCGCGACGGGGCTTGAACGCACCGTCGCGCCGCGAGGCCGCGCTCAGACCGCGGCGGTCACCACGATCTCGATCTTCCAGTTCGGGTTGGCCAGCGCCGCCTGCACGGTCGCGCGCGGCGGGGTGCGGCCGGCCACCACCCACTGGTCCCACACCGCGTTCATGCCGGCGAAATCGGCGATGTCGGCCAGGTAGATCTGCGCGCGCAGGATTCGCGACTTGTCGCTGCCCGCCTGGGCCAGCAGGGCGTCGATCGCTGCCAGCACCTGGCGGGTCTGCCCGCCGATATCGGCGTGTTCGTCGTCGGCGATCTGGCCGGCCAGATACACCGTGCCGTTGTGCACCGCCATTTCCGACATGCGCGGACCGACTTCAAAGCGCTGGATCATGCTGCACCTCGTTCGCTGGGGAGGCGGCCATTATTGCCCGCCCACGCCGTCGCGCGACGGCGGCGCGCGCCTACGCGCCGGCCGCGCGCAAGGCGCTCAGCAGCGACAGCAGGGTATCCGGCACGTCCGACTGCGCGATCTTGGCCATCGCCCCCGGATCGCCGCCCGTGACCAGGCGGAAGCCGCGGGCGTCGTAGACGATGTAACGCACCGGCCCCAGGTGCGAGGTCTGGGCGATGGTGTCGGCCAGGTCGTCGGCGCTGGCGTTGGCGACGGTCACGCCGTCGCCGAGTTCGTCCGTGTGCAGCAGGATGTCCATGCGTCTTCCCTTGTGGTGTGTGCGGCCGGGGCATGCGCCCCGGCGCGGCGTCGCATGCCGGTACGCCGCTCAATCGGCGGCGTCGGCGTAACGGCGCACGATCTCGTGCAGGAAACGCCGCCCGTCCAGCAGCGAGCGCACCCGGATGCGTTCGTTGAGGCCGTGCGCGCGGCTGCCCTCGGCGTCGTGGAACAGGCCGGACAGGCCGTAGGTGGGGATGCCGGCGGCATTGAGGAAGCGGCCGTCGGTGGCGCCGGTGGACATGGTCGGCACGATCGCGACGCCGGGCCAGATCGTGTCGGCGACCTCGCGCACCGGGCCCAGGATCTTCGGCGACAACGGCGGCACCGAGGTCGCCATGCCGGGTTCGCCGCGCGCGCTCACCTTGATGCTGTCGTCGGCGAGCACGCGCACGATGCTCTGGCGCACCTCCTCGACTGGCACGCCCGGCAGGATCCGGCAATTGACGTTGGCGCGGGCCTGCTGCGGCAGCGCATTGGGCGCATGGCCGCCCTCGATCTGGGTGACCACGCAGGTGGTGCGCAGGGAGCTGTTCCAGCCCGGATTGATCGTCCACAGCCGCTCCGCCGCCGCCTCGTCCGCGGGATTCGCCAGCACCGCGCGCATGTCGGCCGCGATCGCCGGCGCCGACAGCTTGGCCTGGGCCTCGAAATAGCCGCGCGTGGCCGGATTCAGCGCGATCGGGAAGCGGTACGCGCCCAGGCGCTCCAGGCCGCCGGCCAAATGGGTGATCGGGTTGGCGCGGGTCGGTCGCGAGCTGTGCCCGCCGACATCGCTCGCGCTGAGCTCGAAGTCCTGGTAGACCTTCTCGCCGGCCTGGATCTGCAGCGCCAGCGGCTTGCCGTCGCGCAATTCGCCGCCCGCGCCTTCGTTGAGCGCGAAGCCGGCGGCCAGCGCGTCCGGCTGGGTTTCCATCAGCCACTTGACGCTGTTGAACACGTCCGGGGTTTCTTCGCCGCAGGTCAGGGCCAGCTTGATGTCGCGGCGCGGCACGTAGCCGGCCTGGCGATAGCGCACCAGGCTGTCGGTGAAGATCGCGGCCATGGCCTTGTCGTCGCTGGCGCCGCGCGCGTAGAACCAGCCGTCCTCTTCGACCAGGGTGAAGGGATCGCGCTGCCAGTCCTCGCGCCGGGCCTCGACCACGTCGATGTGCGCCAGCAACAGCAGCGGCTTGAGCGCGCGCTCGCGGCCGCGCAGCACCGCGATCAGGGCGCCGTCCTGCGGGCGGTCGGCGGGCGCGAGGATGCGCGCGTCTTCCGCCGGCAGGCCCGCCGCGAGCAGGCGCGCCTGCATGGCCTGCGCCGCGCGCGTGCAACTGCCGACCGAACGAGTGGTGTTGATCTCGACCAGTTCGCGGTACAGCGCGCGGAACGCGGTTTCGTCGGCCGTCGGCGCCGCCGGGCTCGCGCCGGACCACAGGGACGCGGCGATCGCCGCAACGAGGCTCAAGGCCGATAGCGCACGCGACATGCCGGGCTCTCCAGTGGAAAGCCCCGACACTGCCGCCCGCGCGCGGCTGTCGCAAGTGCCGCGACCGCGACCGCAGTCGCGACCGCGCGGGCCGCTCAGCGGATGCGCCGGTAGCGCACCCGCATCACCGGCTGCCACTGGCCGTCGTCTCCGAGCTTGCGCGAACGCAGCTCGTGGCGGTCGTCGCCGATCAGCTCGACGATGTCCTGGAACTTGCGGGTCTGCCCGCTGGTGAAGTCCGGGCCCTCGGTGTCGAGGGTGAGCGTGCGTCCATCGTCCTCGACCTGGCCCTCGTAGATCCACAGCTTGGACATCATGCTGCCGGCGAACACGCCCACGTAGCGCCCCTGGGCCGGGTCGTAGCCCAGGGTGATCTGCATGATGTCCGGCGCACCCTTTGGCGTTTCGTTGCGCGCCTCGCACTGGATCCACAGCTCGCCGATCTTGCGCACGCTCTGGATCGTTTTCCAGGCGAAGGGCGCTTCGCCGGGTGCGCCGTAGGCCTCGCCCTCGCCCTCCCATTCGCCGACCAACTGATGCAGCCAGCGATGCTCGGCTTGCGGTTCGTTGTTCATGCTGTCGCTCCTCGAACGATAGGTGTCGAAGCCGGCGATGACGGCCTTACTTGGCCTTGGCCACCGCTTCGACCTGGATACGCAGGGTCACGTCCATGCTGAAACCCCAGTCCTTGCCGGCGGAGATGCCGAACGCGTCGCGCTGGAACGTGGCCAGCGCATCGGCGCCGCACAGCTCGCGCTTGAGCATCGGATGCGGGATGCACTTGAAGGAATTGATCTTCAGCTCCAGCGGCTTGGTCACGCCGTGCAGGGTGAGCTCGCCGACGACCTTGGTCGGCGCGCCGTCGACGAAGCCTTCGAGCTTGCCCTTGTAGGTCGCGGTCGGGTACTTGGCCACGTCGAACAGATCGGCGCCGCGCGCATGCTCGTTCATCTTGTCGTGGCCGAAATCGATGCTGTCGACGTCGACCGTCACCTCGACCGTGCCCGCGCCCTTGGCCTTGGCCTTGTCCAGCACCACCTGGCCGCTGGAGGAGTTGAACTTGCCGCGCCACAGCGACACGCCCATGTGCGAGGCCTCGAAGCTGGGATAGGTGTGCGAGGGATCGATCTCGTAGGTTTCGGGCGCGGCCACGGCTGCGGAGCTGACCAGAAAAGCAAGCGGGATCAAATACTTGAGCGACTTCATCGGGGCTGACCTGGGTTCAGGGCGGGAGCCGGAACGCTAGCACCGGGCGCCGTACAGGGGCAACCGCAACCGCCGCGAACATTTTTTCCACACCGTGTCGATTCCGCGCCTCTGCGTTCGTCGCCCTGGGTAAGAGCGCCGGGAGACCGGCCCCGCCGCAGCCGGCAGCCGGCCGGCGCTCTCCACCCGAGCAGGAGACAGGACGATGCGATTCATGGTGATAGTCAAATCCAACGCCGCCAGCGAAGCCGGCGAAATGCCCAGCCGAGAGCTGCTGACCGCGATGGGCAAATACAACGAGGACCTGGTCAAGGCCGGCGTGCTGCTGGCTGGCGAGGGCCTGCATCCCTCCTCGCGAGGCGCGCGCGTGCGCTTCAACGGCGCCCAGCGCACCGTCGTCGACGGGCCGTTCCCGGAAACCAAGGAACTGATCGGCGGCTTCTGGCTGATCCAGGTCAAGTCCAAGGAAGAAGCGATCGAGTGGGTCAAGCGTTGCCCCAATCCGACCGGCGCCGAATCGCAAATCGAGATCCGCCAGGTGTTCGAAGCCGAGGACTTCGGCGCCGAGCTCACCCCGGAACTGCGCGAGCAGGAACAGCGCCTGCGCGCCCAGGCCGCCAGTCACTGAACGCCGCGCGTATCCGTTTCGCCCGCGCTGTCGATTCCACGAGCCGTCGTTCGTCGTCTTCGTACAGTCCGCCAATTCCACGGAGTCACCGATGAAGTTTTTGTCCATCTACACGCCCGACCCCGGCAAGCCCGCCGACTTCGGCCCCGACAAGCAGCAGCGCATGGGCGCCCTGATCCAGCAGGGCCTGAGCGATGGCAGCCTGCTGCACACCGGCGGCCTGCTCCCGCAAGGCAGCGCGCGCATCGGGCTGAGCGGCGGCAAGATCACCGTGACCGACGGCCCCTACGCCGAGGCCAAGGAAGTGATCGCCGGCTACGCCCTGATCGAGGTCGAATCCTACGAAGCCGCGATCGAGTATTCCAAGCGCTTCCTCGAGATCGCCGGCGACGGCGTGAGCGAGCTGCACCGCATCATCGAAAGCGACGCCAACTGCGCGCCCTCTCCCTAGCACAGGAGTTTCCCCATGTACCTCGCCCCTTACCTCACCTACGACGGCAACGCCGAAGCCGCGTTCCTGCGCTACGCCGAACTGCTCGGCGGCAAGATCGAACTGCTGCTGCGTTACGGCGAAGCCCCCGACGGCAGCTGCGACGATTTGTCGGCCGAAGCCAAGAACCGGGTCATGCACGTGCGCCTGGCCGCCAAGGACTGGGTGCTGATGGCCTCCGACGCCGGCGCCCACTACCCCTACCAAGGCGTCCAGGGCATATCGATTTCGCTCAACGTCGACTCCGCCGCCGATGCCGAACGCATCTTCCAGGGCCTGGCCGAAGGCGGCAAAGTCACCATGCCGCTGGCGCAGACCTTCTGGGCCGAGCGCTTCGGCTGCGTGACCGACGCTTACGGCGTTGCGTGGATGATCAACTTCGAAAAGAGCGCCTGAGCGCGAGTTGCGTAGCCGCGCGGGAGCCGCGCTCCCGCGCTCACGCCGCGGGCACCCGGCCGCGGCGATCGTAGTCGGCGCGACGCAGCGCCCCTCCCTGCCAAGCCACCCGCGGCGAGCCTCGCCGCGCCCGCCGCCGCCCCAAATCTTTGCGCCACCACAGGAGACGCACCATGCGCTTCATGATGCTGATGATTCCCCACGGCTACGAACAGGCCGAGCCCGGCACGATGCCGCCCGCCGACCGCGTCGCGGCGATGATGAAGTACAACGAAGACCTGCAGCAGGCCGGCGTGCTGATCTCGCTGGACGGCCTGCACCCGCCCTCGATGGGCGCGCGCGTGTCCTTCCCCGGCGGCAAGCCCAAGGTCACCGACGGTCCTTTCAGCGAAGCCAAGGAAGTGCTGGGCGGCTACTGGATGATCGAGGTCGCCTCCAGGGACGAAGCGATCGCCTGGGCCTCGCGTTGCCCGGCCGCGGAGAACGAGGTCATCGAGATCCGCCAGGTCCAGGAATTCGACGACTTCCCCGCCGATGTCCAGCAAGCCGCGAGCGGTTTGCGCGACCTGCAGAACGACATCGGCCAGCGCAATTAATCGGAACCCGCCCACATGCTCGCCATCATCCTGTCCCTGCTCGGCCTGCTCGTCGTCGCCGTGCTGATCTACGCCGCGACGCGCCCCGACACTCTGCGGATCGAACGCAGCC
Organism: Lysobacter sp. CCNWLW3; assembly: GCF_036697405.1. NCBI lineage: Bacteria > Pseudomonadati > Pseudomonadota > Gammaproteobacteria > Lysobacterales > Lysobacteraceae > Lysobacter > Lysobacter sp. CCNWLW3. The sequence continues at coordinate 60,519 of NZ_JBAHWA010000014.1, read as the reverse complement.
TGCTGATCCAGGCCCCGGCCGAGAAGATCCTCGCCCACGTCAACGACTTCCATCGCTGGCGCGACTGGTCGCCTTACGAAAAGCTCGATCCGGCGATGCGGCGCGACATCGGCGGCGCCCCCAGCGGCCTCGGCGCGACCTATGCCTGGGAAGCCGAAGGCAAGGCCGGCACCGGACGCATGCGGATCACCGATGCCCGCCCGGACCGCACCACCATCGAGCTCGATTTCAGCAAGCCCTTCGTCAGCCGCAATCTCGCCGAGTTCACTGCCGTCGCGCAGGCCGACGGCACCCGGGTGACCTGGTCGATGCAGGGCCCGGCCGCCTACATGACCAAACTCATGGGCGTTTTCGTCGACATGGACCGTATGATCGGACGCGACTTCGAGACCGGCCTGGCCGCGCTCAAGACCCTGTCCGAAAAATAGCCCCAAGAACCGACGGCCGCATCCGATGACCCAAGACGCCCACCGTGCCATCGACGCCGTCTGGCGGATCGAATCGCCGCGCCTGATCGCCGGCCTGGCGCGCATGGTGCGCGATGTCGGCCTGGCCGAGGAACTGGCCCAGGACGCCCTGGTCGCGGCATTGGAGCGCTGGCCCGAGACCGGCGTGCCCGACAACCCGGGCGCCTGGCTGATGGCCACCGCCAAGCACCGCGCCATCGACCGCCTGCGCCGCAGCAAGCTGCAGCAGCGCAAGTACGAGGAACTGGGCTACGAACTGGAGGATTGGCAGGACGACGCCGAGGCCGCGTTCGAGGCGGCCATCGACGACGACATCGGCGACGACCTGCTGCGACTGGTGTTCACCGCCTGCCACCCGGTGCTGTCGACCGAAGCGCGGGTCGCCCTGACCCTGCGCCTGCTCGGCGGCCTGACCACCGACGAGATCGCGCGCGCCTACCTGGTCCCCGAACCGACCGTGGCCCAGCGCATCGTGCGCGCCAAGCGCACCCTGGCCGAAGCCCGCGTGCCCTTCGAAGTGCCGCGCGGCGACGAACTGGCCGAACGCCTGGCCTCGGTGCTGGCGGTGATCTACCTGATCTTCAACGAAGGCTATTCGGCCACCGCCGGCGACGACTGGATGCGCCCGGCGCTGTGCGACGAAGCCCTGCGCCTGGGCCGCATTGTCGCCGAACTGGTGCCGCGCGAACCCGAGGTGCACGGCCTGGCCGCACTGATGGAAATCCAGGCCTCGCGCTCGCGCGCCCGCGTCGACCCAGACGGCGTACCGGTGCTGCTGCTGGACCAGGACCGCGCGCGCTGGGACCAGGTCCTGATCCGCCGCGGCCTGACCGCGCTGGAGCGCGCCGAAAAACTCGGCGGCGCGCGCGGGCCCTACGCGCTGCAGGCCGCGATCGCCGCCTGCCACGCGCGTGCGCGCAGCGCCGACGAAACCGACTGGGCGCGTATCGCCGCGCTCTACGACGCCCTGGCCCAGCTGGCGCCCTCGCCCGTGGTCGAACTCAACCGCGCGGTCGCCCTGGCCATGGCCTTCGGCCCGGCCGCCGGCCTGGAACTGGCCGATACCCTGGTCGACGAACCGTCGATGAAGAACTACCACCTGCTGCCCAGCGTGCGCGGCGACTTCCTGGCCAAGCTCGGCCGCTACGGCGAGGCCCACGTCGAGTTCAAGCGCGCAGCCTCGCTTACCCGCAACGCGCGCGAACGCGAGTTGTTGACGGACCGGGCGGCGGCCTGCGCACGCAGCATCGCGGCGCAGAAGCGCGAATAGTCCAGGCGGCGCCGGGCAACGCCGGCGCGACGGCGGGCCTCAGTAGGTCGGGCCGCCGACGTCCAGCACGTACTCGAAGTTCTGCACCATGTTGCCGTAGCCGTCGTCGTCCGCGGCGCCGCGCCCGTAGTTCGCGCCCACCACCAGGCTGTGCCGGCCCGGCTTCAGCGGCGGCAACAGCAACCAGTAACCGTCGCTGGCCGCGATCACCGCGGCGTCGCCGTCCTCGTCGCCGAACGCATCGAAACAACGCTCGGTGCGCACCCGATAGCGCTTGGGATCGGCCACCCTTACCCCGTCGATCAGCACCACCGCACTGCGCAGCGCGTCGTTGCTCGAGGCCAGCCCGTCCAGCAGGGACCGGCATTCCGCGGCGCGCCGCGCGGCCGGAATCCGATAGCGGGTGCGCTGGTACAGATTGATGATGGGCAGGAACACGTGCTTGCCGATCGGCACCGAGCAACGCCGCTTGAGGTTCGCGCTGCCGTCGGTCCCGGCCAGGAACCACACCGGCCCGGACTGGGCGAGTGCGCACCAGCGCCCGTCGGGATCGCGATAAGGCTCCATCCCGCCCGGAAACCGGTCGGTCCAGCGCCACCAGCGCGCGCTGAGTTCGGCGTAGCCCAGGCCCTCGACCTTCGCGCTCAAGGGCAGCACCGTCGCCGAGGCCGCGGGTTTCGCGGGCGCGCCCGCATTCGCTGCGGCACAGAGCAAGCCCGCCAGGCCCAAACCGATCGGTACGCGCGGATATCTCATTCCAATCTCACTTGGCCTGCCGCGAACCCGCGGCGGTCTGCGGCGGAAACGCATCGCGCAGCAACCGCGGCGACAGCGCCCGATAGATGGTGCCGTGCGACAGGTCCGGTCGCGGATCGTAACGCCAGCTCAGCCCGGCCGGCGCCGCCGCGCGCAGCGCATCGGCCAGCCGCGCCGTCTGCGGCGCGATGTTGTCCTCGTCGGCCGAGGACAGGAACAGGCTCCGCGGCCCGAAGCCGCCCGCCTTCAAACGCGTCTCGGCGCCGCGCACCAGCGCGTCCTGGTTCCACCACAGGCTGGGACTCATCGCGATGTAGACATCGAACAGCCCGGGCTGCTCGAAGAAGGTCTCGACCACGAACAGCCCGGCCAGGGACTCGCCGATGATCGCGGTTTCGTCGCCGGCCCGATAACGCTTGCCGATCGCGGGCATCAGCTCGTCGGCGATGAAAGCGCGGAATTGCGCCGACCCGCCCACCACCGGTGCGATCTTGCGATCCTCGGCGAACTCGGTCGGCCCGGTCATATCGCGCCGGCGCTGCGTGTTCTCGATGCCGACCACCAGCACCGGCCGCATCTCCCCGGCCCGGATCGCCGCGTCGACATCGCTGGCCACGTGCGGGAAATCCTCCTGCAAGCCGCCGTCGGGCATGTACAGCACCGGGTAGCGCGTGCCCTTGGCCGCGTCGTAGCCCGGCGGGGTATAGACGTTGATGTGCCGCGTTTCCTTCGTTGCGGAGGCTTCCATCGTGAAGCTGCGGTGCGCCGGCACCGCTTCGACGGCGGCCGCGGGCTCCGCGGCCCACGCGGGCGCATGAAGGCCGTGCATCAGGAGCCAGACAGTCGCAACGAACAGCACACGCATGCAGAAGTTCCTGAGGAATCGGCGATATCGAACTCTAACCGCGAACCAGCAAGTTTCGATCGCCGCACGACGGAAACAGAAGGCCGGCAAAGCGGACTGGCGGCTGCTCGCAACGCCTGGCAGGTCAAGGCGAAGACCGGCTCGCGGGCCTCGTCAAGGATTTGCACATGGACGCGGCTTGGCGTCCTCAAGGCGTCGTGGCGCCGCCCCCGGCAGCCGTCGTCGCTCCGGCCTGGGGGCGATCGAGATGTTCGCGCAGGAACCCCGCGATGCCCGACCAGGTCATTTCCAAGGCCAGCGGCTGGGCAAAGCTGTGGCCTTCGCCCGGGAACGCGAGCACCACCGGCGGCCGCCCGGCCAGATTGAGCATGCGTACCAGGCGACGGGTGTGTTCGAAGTCGACGCGCAGATCCTCGCGGCCGTGGACCAGCATGATCGGCAGCTTGAGCTTGTCGAGATTGTACAGGGGCGACGTGGCCTCCATCTCGGCCAGATCCTTGCGCGGGTCGCCGATGATGCGCTCCATCAGCGCGCGGGTCTGGGCCGAGCGTGCGCTGTCGCTGGCGGTAAAGAACAAGGCGCGGTCGCTGACGCCCGAGATCGATACCACGCAGCGGAACCGCTCCTGCCAACGCATGGCCGAGACCAGGCTGGAGTAGCCGCCGTAGCTGGTGCCGACCGCGCACAGACGCTCCCCGTCGATCGGATAGGACGCGATCGCGCTGCGCACCGCCGCATCGATATCGTCCTCGATCAATTTGCCGTAGTTGCGATGGCCCGCTTCGCGGAAGGCCTTGCCGTAGCCGTCGGAACCGCGAAAGTTCACCTGCAGCACGGCATAGCCCAGCGAAGCCAGATACTGCACTTCATGATTGAAGTGCAGCCGATCGCCCACCCCGATCGGTCCGCCATGCGGCAGCACCACCAGCGGTCGCTTGCCCGCCGCTTCCGGCAGGGTCAGGAAGGCTTCGATCGCCAGGCCGTCGCTGCCCTTTACCGACAGCACCTTGGCCGGCGCATAGCGCTTCTCGGCCAGCCATGGCGCCACCTCGTCGATCAGCGAAGCGCGCTTGGCCACGATATCCATGTGATAGATCTGCGGCGGACGGTCGCTGCCATCGACCCACAGGATCAGCTGTTTGCCATCGAGGCTACGGTCGATCACCGCGACGGTGCGGCCGGGATAGGCCGCCTGCAGGGTCGCGCCCAGCGTGCGGTCCTTCTCGTCGAAGTACTCGGTAACCAGGCGGCCCGACTGGTAATAGCGCACCGCCACCGGTTCGCGGCGATGGTCCAGGACCGGCGACACCACGTCCACGCCCGGCTTGCTGAACAGCGTGCGCGCGATCTTCTTGCTCGCCGGATCGAACACCACCAGATCGCGCTGATCGCGCCCTTCGTCGCTGAGGCCGTAGATCAGGTCGCCGTCGAAGGACAGCGCCAAGGGCTGGAAGCCGTCCTCCTTGTCCAGTTCCAGCACCTCCTGGTACTGGCCGACATTGCCGTGCAGCAGGACTATTCGATCCTCGCGCTTGACGATCGCCGCGCGCAGGCGACCCTCGCCGTCGGCATACCAGCCCAGATCGTTGCTCACGCCCTTGTTGAGGCGATCGCGCGTGGGCGCCGTCACGAAGCCGCGCACGTCGCGATCGCCGACGGTCAGATCGACGCGATGCACGACCAGGGTGCCGCGGCTGTCGTAGCCTTCGAACAGGATCACGCCGGGTTCCTTGGGCAGCAGGTTGACGATCTCGCCCTTGCCGTCCATCGACAACACCTGCGCGACGCGCTTTCCGCCTTGCGCCTGTCCTACCCGGATCACCGAATAGTGGCCGGCGCCGTCGCCGGCCATCAGGATGCCGTCGCTTTCCCACAGCAGCGAATCGATGGCGTCCCTGCGCGTCGTCAAGCGCTGGGCGCTGCCGGCCACCAGATCGATCAGTTCCAGGCCATAACGGTTCTCGCTTTCGCGCACCACTTCAGCCAGCAGGGTCCCGGCGGGATTGAGCGCGACGTCGACCACCCGGTTGGGCCGCCACATCTGCTCGGCCGGGATCGGCAAGGTTCCGGGTTTGGGCGGTTCGCGGCCGGCGTTGAGTTTGGCGGGCGGCTCGGCGTTGCCGGCGCGCGCACGGCGGTACAAGGCAGGGAACGGGTCCGGGTAAAAGCCGACATAGGACAGGCCGTACTCGGCGTAGATCGCCGGGTACTGGTCTTCCAGCCAATCGATCACCGGCAGCGATCGGTTCGAAACATGCATGTAGGTGCGCGACACGCCAGCGCTGCGCAGCACCAGATCGCCGGCGTAGTTGAGCTTGCCGGGCTCGACCCGGAAGCGATACTCGGCATCCTTGATCGTGTAGCGGTAGCGGTAGTCGCCGCGGTACATGTTGAGCTCTGCCCATTCGTACTCGCCCGCCTTCAGAGCGTACAGCTGCAGATTGCGCCCGCCGCCCATGCCGTTGAGCACGCCCTCGATCGGCCCACGCCCGGCTTTGCGCACGTGCACGCTGCTGATGAAGGCATTCGTGTCGACCGCCAGCGCCAGCAAGCCTTCGTCGGAGGCGAGCTTCGGCGTTTCGCCCGGGTCGATCTTGCGCATCGCGCCAGCGTCCAGCGCAACCGACGCCAGCAGCAGCGCCGTCGCCAGCAGCATGGCCGGGTTCCGCCACCGGCCAACCAAGGATTCCCGCAGGCCGCAATGGCGGCGGCTCATCGATGTCCGCATCGCGCTACACGCCCTGCCGGGCGCCCCCCTGTGTGCATCGGATCGGCTTCGGACCCGCGCCCGAAGCATAGACCAGTAACCCGCCCATCAGCCGGCGGCCGGCAGCGCTGCGCCGGCGCGCGCCCGCAACCGCGACCAACGCTCGCGCAAGCGCAGGAACGGCCGCTCGACCGCGTAGTGCAGCAGCGCCCCCGCCGCCAGCGTCGCCATCGCGTACACCGCGAAGGCGAGCCAGCCCCTACCCTCCAACTGCGCGCCCAGATGGGTTTCCACCAGGCGGAACACCGGCTTGTGGATCAGGTACAGGCTGTAGGAGGCCAGCGCGATCCAACCGGCGCCGGGTACGCGCCAGCGGCCCAGCCAGCCCGCGCTGCTGGCGCCGGCGGCGACCAGCAGGGCCAGGCCGACGGACAGCAGCGGGTAGCCGATCACCGTGGGCAGCAGGGCCGTGCGCTCGTCGAACAGCGCGATGGCGACCGCGACGATCGCCAGGCCCGCGATCAGCAACGCGTTCGCGCGGCGCTGCAGTCCGGCCCACAGCTGCGGCCGGTAGACCTGGACGGTCGCCAGCACCACGCCGCAGAGCAGGCCGTCCAGGCGCATCCAGGTCGGGTAGTAGATGTCCTCGACGAAGCGCTGGCCGAAACTGCGTTCGACATGTTCCAGACCGCGCACCGGCGCCATTTCGTAGAGCCAGACGTAGCCGCGCAGGGCCAGGCCGGCGATCAGGACCGCGGCGCACACGCTCAGGAACCTGGCCGCCGAGGGACGTCGCGTCATCCACCAGGCCAGCCAGGGGAATACCAGGTAGAAGTGTTCTTCCACGCACAGCGACCAGGCATGCGAGAAGGCCTTGTTGTGCTGATAATCGATCAGCAGATTCAGGGTGAAGGTGAGGAACTGCCAGACCGGTTGCATGCCTTCGGCTTCGCGGAAACCGGGCCAAGCCAGGTACAGCGCCAGCACCGCCAGGAACGCCGGCAGCACGCGGAACGCGCGGCGCAGGTAGAAGTCGCCGGGCCGGAAGGGTTGCCCCTGGCTCAGCGGCTTGAGCAGCTGGCCGCCGATCAGATAACCGCTGAGCACGAAGAACAGGTCCACGCCCATCCAGCCGTACGTGACCACCTCGCCCCAGAACTCGCCCACGCCGCCGACCAGATAGGAGTGGAACAGCATCACCCAGACGATGGCGATGGCGCGCAGCAGATCCAGACCGGGAAGGCGACTCATGCGCAGACTCGTATAGCGTTGCGGCGCGCAGCGGCAGCAGCGCGCGACAGTGGAAGGAGTGGGGGGATTTGCGGGCGCCGTCGCAACAACCGGCTGCGTCCGCACGAGCAGCATAGAACCCGCACGCGATCCTGCCTATCCCCGCCAACGAGCTTGCGCCGAGTCGTTTCGGCGCCGATCGGCAGCCGGGTCCGGACCGGCTTCGAAACCGGCCGGGCCGATGCGGATACCGGAGCGGAATCCCGCGATCCGGGCGGCGCACCGAGGCTTCCGGCGACCGCTCCGCCGGCCCCACCGCCTGGCCCCGACCTCCCGCCGGCCGGCACCGCCGGCGACCGCAAAACCGTGGACAATGCGCGCAATTGCGGCCCGACCGCGGACCGCGCCGGATCGGAGGGGATGCACCGATGCTGCAAAGGCTCATGGGATTCGCAGCGATCGTCGCAGGCGCGGTACTGGCGCTGGCCAGTCATTGGCTGATCGGCCTGGCGGTGCTGATCGTCGGGGTGCTGCTCGCCACCAGCGCGCGCCGCAACGCGACCTTGACCAGCGACAGCGGTTCCGGCCCGGGCTACGACAGCGGCAGCAGTTGGAGCGGTTCCGGCAGCGACTGGAACTCGTCCGGCAACGGCAACGACGGCCATCGCGATTGCAGCGCCGGCGACAACGACGGTGGCGGCGATTGCGGCGGTGGCGACGGCGGTGGCGACTGAGCCCGCCCCTGCGATCGATCAGGAGCCCGTATCGATGTCACGACGCGAACGCCCCACCGCCCTGCCCGGCAACCGCTCCATGCCGGCGGCGGGCGTGATCCCGGAGCTGGCCTATCCCGACGTGCGCGCCGCGGCGCAGTGGCTATGCCGCTGGTTCGGATTCCAGGAGCGCCTGCGCATAGGCGAGCACCGCGCCCAGTTGGTGCTGGGCGACGGCGCGGTGATCGTGGTCGGCCTGCCGCAGGCCTGCGATGAGCAACCGCCGCAGTCGCGGCACGCGGTGATGGTGCGGGTGGCCGACGTCGACGCGCACTACCGCCGGGTCGAGGCCTCCGGTGCCCGCACCGGCGGGCCGCCGGTCGACTATCCCTATGGCGAGCGCCAGTACAGCGCGCTCGACCCGGGCGGGCACCGCTGGATCTTCTCGGAGTCGATCGCGGACGTGGACCCGGGCGATTGGGGCGGCCAAGCAGGCCCGGGCATGGACTGAAGGCGACGCCGGCGCGATCGCGGGCTTGCGCTAGGTGCGATTGACCGACACCCCGCCCTCGACCGCCAGCGCGCTGCCGGTGACGAACGAAGACGCGTCCGAGGCCAGGAACAGCGCGGCCTGCGCGATCTCTTCAGGCCCGGCCACGCGCTTGAGCGCGTACAGCCCGGCGATGTAGCGGCGCGCCTCCTCGCTGTTGCCGAACTCGCGATAGGCCGGCGTGTCGGTCGCTCCGGGCAGCAGCGCATTGCTGCGCACGCCGCGCGCGCCGAACTCCACCGCGATCGAGCGGCTCAAGCCCAGCAGCCCGGCCTTGCTCGCCGCGTAGCCGGCCACACCCGGGAATGCCGCGGTATCGCCGACGAAGGACGAGGTGAAGATCAGCGACCCGCCGCCGCGCGCCAGCAAGGCCGGCAGCTGATGCTTGGCGCCCAGGAACGCGCCGGTGAGGTTGGTGTCGAGCACGTCCTGCCACTGCTGGCGCGACAGCTCCAGCGTCGGCGCCTGCGCGCCGAGCACGCCGGCGTTGTTGAAGGCGATATCCAGACCGCCGTAGCGCTGTTCCGCGCAGCGCACCAGGGCCTGCGCATACGCCTCGTCGCGCACGTCGCCGGCCAGCGCCGTGGCCACGCCGCCGGCCGCCGCGATCTCGGCGGCCAGGGCCTCGAGCAGATCGCCGCGACGCGCGGCCAGCACCAGCCTGGCGCCCTCGCGGGCGAAGCACAGCGCGGTGGCGCGGCCGATGCCGGAACTGGCACCGGTGACGATGGCGATCTTGTCTTGCAATCTTGCGTGCATGTGGGGCTACCCGGGAAGGGCCGCTCGTGCGGCGATGGGGCACTGATCCCTGCAGGCAGGGCGCGATATCCGATTCCTGCGCCCCGGCGTCTCAATCGGCGAGACGCAGGCCATACACAGTGCGCGGTCGAGATCGCCGGAGCGCGACATGCCCAGCTACTACCTCAACCGGACGCCGCAGCCCAACGGCGTATACGAAGTGCATGCGCTGGGCTGCCCGCGCCTGCCCCTGTATCGCATCCATCTGGGCGACTTCGCGCAGGCCCGCGAGGCCTTGCCGATCGCGCTGCGTCATGGCGCGCCGGCGCAGGTCTGCGCACGCTGCGCCTCGGGGCAAACGCGGCGCTGATGACCGCGCACTCTAATTGTGGAAGGCTTCGAACTTCACCGTAACGGCCTCGCCCGAACCGGCGCCGACCATGACCAGATAGTACTTGCCGGGCCGGATCGGCCCCGAGTACAGGTCCGAGCAGATCGCCAGGGCCTTGGACAAGGCGCGGCCGCTCGCATCGAACAATTGATAGCCCGGCGACTTGCCGTCGTACGGGTCGCCTATGCAGCTCATCTGGTGCGATAGCACGAACAGGTCGCCGACGTCCGGCTTGGCGATGTCGATCAGGTAGGTCGTACGTTGCCCGGCCTCGACCGCCACCGTGCGCGTATGGCCGTTCGCCAAGGCGACGGCCCGATCCATATCGGGCGTCCAACGCGCCTGGAAGAACTCGGCCGGGCCGGTCCTGCGCGCCGCCGTCTCGGCCGGCGCGCCGATCCGGCCCAGCGCCTGCGAACCCAATTGATGCGAGCGCAGGAAGCCGCGCTCGCCGGTGACCGCCAGGTCGAAGGCGCAGGCATCGAGCAGGAACGCGGCGACGCCCGCGCCGATGCAGGCCTCGCGCGCCTGCGCGAGGGCCGCGGGCGACGGTGCCGCGGGCGCCCGCGGGAAGTCGCGCAGGTCGTAGCTGGCCGCGTCGCGGCCGGGCGCGTAGTCGAACAGCGATTCCTGCGCGGCGATGCGCCAGCTCTGCACGAAACCGTCGATCCCGATCGCGTCGGGCTGGACCAGGGGAACCCCGGAGCGCGGCACGAAATCGTGGCGCGGATCGTCGTCGGCGCGCCCGATCAATCCCGCGTCCGCGGCCGTGTCGATGCCGCGCATCACCCGGTAGTCGACATCCATCCAACTGCCGTGAGGAATCACGCGCAGCGTGCTGCCGTCGGCCCACATCACCGCGACCACGTCCGGCCGCGCCTGCGCGCCCCACACGCCCAGCGCGTGGCCCCCGCTGAGATCGTGCTGGACGAAACCGCCCTGCCACCGCAAGGGTTGCCCGTCCACGCGCACGCCGTCGGCATAGACGCCGATACGGCGCGCGCCGGCCCGCACCGCCACCGCGGTGACCGCCGCCACCGAGGCGCTGCCGTGCCAGGGTTCCTGGCGCACCTGGATCTGGGCGTCGCGCGCGCTGCGCAACAGCCAGAACTCGCCGGCGCGCTGGGTGCTGAAGACCGCGCCGCTGGGCGCGATGTAGTGCGGCTCGCCGACCACGCCGCCGCCGTGCTGGGTGCCATGGGCGTCGGCGCCGCCACCCGCCGGCGTCGGTCCGGTCGGCGCCACGCCGGACGGCGCGGGCGGCTTCGCGGCATCCGGCTTGCGGCAAGTGTCGATCGCATCGTTGCGGCGGGGCGTGGGCGTCGGACTGCCGTTGGACGAGGGCCGCAGGCAGACCTGGTCGTATAGCGCCAGCCGTTCCAAAAGCGCGTCCTGCTGCTGTCGCAGCGCTGCGCGCCGGGCCGGATCGTCGGCGCCGCCCTGCTCCCCGCACCAGGCCGCGATCGCCTGCTGCGTCTGCGCCAGTTCGCTCTCGGCGCTGTCGCGACGTTCGGCGATGCCGCGCAAGGCCTCGTCGATGTTGTCGCGGGTTTCCTGCTTGTACTTGTCCGGATCGGCGCGCATCCGCGACGACCAGCCGGTCGCGCCCAGGTGCTGCAGGAATTCGTCGATGCCCGGCGCGCCGGCCTGGGCCATGGCCTTGAGCTGGCCGGTGTAGGACGGCCGGAACGCCAGATACCCGTCGGCGGCGTCCTTCAGGGTCGGATAGGAGGGGAAGCACACCGTCACCGCCTGCATGGACTGACCGTTCTCGATCCAGCACGGCGTGGCTATCGGCGACTTCAATGCCTCGGCCTTGGATGCGGCCAAGGGCTTGGCCTGATTGCTCACCTTGCAGTTGACGATGGTGGTCTGCGCGCAGCCCGGCTTCGGGTCTTGCTGCACGTTCCAAAGATTGTTGCCGGACTTGACCGTGTGATTGCCGGCCGGATCGACCTTGCCCCCGAGGCTTTCGGCGCGCGCCTGGCCGGCGATATAGGTCCACAGCACCGGCCCCAGGCCCCCGACATTGTTGCGGATCAGCGGCTCGGTGACGTTGCGGGCAAAGCCTTCGTTGATCTTGCGCAGCGGGTCGCCGGCCGCGCGCGGCGACGGACATTGCACCTGCGCGTAAGCGGGCACGCAGGCCAGCGCCAGTATCGCCGGCAGCAGCCTGCGCGCGATGACCGGCCCCGCGCTCACGGCGCCGCTCCGCTGCCCGCTACCGTTTCGCGACCGTCGCGGCCGATGTAGCGCGATGGTGCGGACGGCGGATACCACCAGCGCTCGGTGCTGCCGTCGGGCCAGCGCTGCTCCAGCACCGCATCGCCGTTGCGGTACAGCGCCTTGCTCAGCGACAGCGCGCCCGGATCGGGCTTCAAGGCCACCCGCAAGGCGTCGCCCTGCGGCCAGCCGGGCACCAGCGGCGCGCTGGCCGGGTCCGAGGCTGCGAGCACGGAACTCGATGCGGAAGCAGGCGAGTCGGCCTGCCGCGATGCCGACCCGCGCCACCACCAGTATCCCAGCAGCCCCAGCAGCGCGATCAGCGCCAGCGCGAATGCCTTCTTCACGGCCTCACTCCCTGTGATGACGGGCCGGCAGCCCGCGCCGCGCCGTTCCCGGCGCCACCGATCACCAACGCAGCACGCGCGGCAATCAGGACAAGAGGGGCCCGCGATTCGCCCGGCTTATTTCGTTCCCAAGGCCAGGGCCGAGCCGGTGAAGGGCACCGCCGCCTTGTAGCCGGCGGGTATCGGCGCCGAGGTGCCGGCGGCGGTGCCGAACTGGGTCACGCCCGCGCCCAGGATCTGGGCCAGGTCGTAACGGCGGCCGCCGAACTCGAAGGCGCGGCTTTCCAGCAGCCAGGCCGAGAACACGTTCGACGCCAGCACCGGCGCCTGGGCGGGCCCGATGCCCTGCTCCACCGTGGTGCCCACGACCATGCCGGTCCGCCGCAAGGTCGCGACGCGCTCGCCCAGCGCGAACGAGGCAGGATCGTCGAAGCTCGCCGCCGGTTCGCGCTGCAGATAGATGGAGAACTCGCCGACCGGATCCAGGCCCAGGTTCAAGGCGCCGTTGATCACGCTGCCGGCCTCGAACGGCCGCGCCGCGAAAGTGAAATGCGCCGTGGTCTCGCCCTGCGCGCCGTCGAACAAGGGCGCGTCGATGCCGGACAGATGCAGGAAATAGCCGAAGTCGGCCAGGCTGTTGTCGTCGGCCAGGTAGAAACGGCCGGTCGCGTACCACGCCAGTTCGCCTGGCATAAGACGCTGGGAACGCGCTTCGGCGCGGCGCGGGGGCCGCGCGGGGCGGCGGCGGCCGGCGCTGCGCGCGCCGGGATGACGGGGTGGGTTCATGTGGTGACGGCTCCAACTGGCGCACCCGATAGTAAGCGGCAAGCTTGCCGCGGCGCCACCTGGCGGCAGACATGCAGGTGGTGCGAGAACGGCTCCGTATAGGAACACCAGGCAGCGAGCGCGCTTCTCAGGTCAACGGTCGATCAGCATCGACGGTCCGTCCCCGCTCAGGCGGCGGACAGCACAAATCTCGAACCCGCTTGCTCGAACGCGTCAGCGCCGCAGCGCGCGCTTGGCGAAAACCACGCAGATCACGCCGAACAGCATATGCGCGAGCACGCTCCAGGCGATCCAATCGAGGTGCTTCAACGAGGGCGTGGCGTTGACCCGCGACAGCGGCAGGACCACGAAATTCATCACCAGGTACAGGGCCACGCCGTAGGGGATGCCGTAGGCCCAGGCACGCGACACCAGGCCGGTATAGCGGCGTGCGACCAGGGTGTAGACCAACACGAACATCGTCGCCATGAACAGGTGCAGCAGCACGCCGAGCCCGGCCGCCTGCAGGCCACCGTCGAAACTGGCCGGGCCGAGCACGCCTACCGCGATGGTCTGGAACAGACGCACCGTGCCGGGACCATCCCAACCGAACCACAGCGTGGCGGCGAACGCCATGTCGCCCAGGGCCACGAGCAGACCGCCCAACAGGACCTGCGCCCAGTCGGGCGAGCGCGAGGCGTGATCGAGGCTGGAGGACATGCCGGAACTCCCCGCGTTCGGATGGTGGCCGGATCATAGGCGGCGTTCGCCGCATCCGTATGTGCCGAAGGCCTGGGTTCGCCGATGCGCGGACCCGCAACAGGAGCGAGCACCGGACCTCCGGCCCGTCGGCGGCGGCCCGCGCAGGAAGCCGATCGCCGCTACACCCGGTTATCGACAGGCAGCCTTACATGGGCGCGACGACCCGGGTCCTTCGGCCGGCCGTCGGCACTGTCCGGAACGGCTCACTTGGCAAAACGGTCGCCGGAGGTCGCGTCGCGGGCGGAATCGCTCAAGGCATAGACGCATTCGAAGAACGGCTCGACTTCCTCCCAGGAGCGATCGCTCCGATACGCCCTCAACAACTGGCGACCCAGGTCCACCACATCGGGATCGTCTTGCAGATGCGCCTCCAGCGCGCCGCGGCTGTCCGCCTGCGCATGCAGGTCGTGGTCCTGGCGGTTGTAGGCGTGGAACTCGACGATCAGGCCGGGCGCGTCCACCTGGGCCCCCGCTATCGCGCACGAACGCGATGGCACCGCGCTGGCGCGCTCCACATGTCCCTCCGCGAAGCTGTCCTGCAGCGTATGCAGAATGCTGCCGAAGGCCATGTCGCGGATGTGTTGACGCAATCCGGGGCTACCCAGGGTGTACAGGTCCTGCAGGTACCAGTCGGTGCGCCCGAAACGGCTTCGTATCGTCTCGTTGGGCACTTCTTTCAAGCGGGTTTCGAGGCGATATTCGCCGCGCATCACGCGCCAGTTGAATTCGGCCCAATCGAGCATCAGCTCCTGCGTTTTCGCGGCGCCGACGCCATCCGCGGACGCCATGGCATGCAGGAACTGCAGATCGCCGAAATGGGTGCGATACAGCATCGCCGAACGCGACTGGGCATCGAATACGGCGCCCGCTCCGGCCCGATCGTTGGCGTCGTCGAAAAGCTGGTACCAGCAATAGGGCTGGGTCTGGAAACGGATGGTTTGCGTCACTTTGCAGTGCGTGCCCTTGCCTTCGCCACTGCTGATGCGAAACGGGGGATCGTCGTTCCAGCGTACCCCCGCCAGCACTCCTGCCGGCGCACGCGTGCTGTCCAGGCCGTCGCAGATGTTGCCGTCGCAACCGTAGATGCGGTTGGTGATTTCCTCGTGTACCGGCTCGCCGAAGGCTTTCAATCCGAAGCCGGCGGCGCTGCGCTCCAAACTCGATATCCAACTGCCCTGCACCCCGCTGAGCCGCCGCTCTTCGGCGGTACCGGTCGGCGACAGCTTGTGCGCATCCACCGTCGCTGCTGCTGCGGCCACCACCAACAGCACCAGGACCGACGCCCTCGCGTACTTGTTACGACCCATGTTTTCCCCCTGTATTCGCGGCGCCATCCTGATATGGCCAGATCGACCAGACAGCCCGGACACCGCCTTCCATGCTTGGATGGACAGGTATTCAGACTATCACCGCGAAAGTTCGGGGCCTTGCTGCAGCGCGGAAAGGCGGCGTCGCACTCCCGCGCCTCAGCGCAGCTGGCTGTCCTTGCTGCCGCGGCGGTTGTAGCCGCCGACCGCGCCCTGCTCGCGGTCGTGCGCTTCCTGGCAGCTCACGCACAGGCGCACGCCCGGGATCGCCTTGCGCCGGGCTTCGGGTATGGGCGTGTCGCATTCTTCGCAGCGCTCCAGGCCGGGGCCCTGCGGGAGTTGGTCGCGGGCGCGCTTGATCGCGTCCTTGATGGTGGCGTCGATCTGGTCCTGCACGGCGCCGTCGCCTGCCCAGCCGGTTGCCATGGCCGCCTCCGGGTGCGGTGGAAGGGAGAAACAGCATAGCCGAGCGAAGCTGAGCGCCGCACGACCCTGCGACCCGTTCTCCGACCCGCCGCCACGGGAACGCAAGCGGACCTGCGTCTCCTCCCACGATACGCCGGCGTGTGTCCGCAGCGTGCCTGCGCTACCATCGGGCGATGCTGCCGGCGATGGACCGCGGCGACGGTCTCCAGGGGAGGGGGAATGGATCCAATACCAGGCCAGGGCACCGCGTCCCGCCCAGGCGGACGCGAACGCGCCCGCGGCCGCCACGACGGTCCCGCTCCGGACCGCGAACCGCCCCGCGCCGCCCGCCGCCGCGCCCACGCTCCACCCCTTCGTTCGCGCCTGGCCGTCCTGGCTCGCGCGCTCGCGCTTTCCGTCCTATTCGCAACAGGATGCCAACCCGCCATGTCCACCCAACCTGCCTACGTCGCGCCCAACAAGACCGACGCCAGCCGGCCGCTGACCTTCGCCCAGCACGATTTCGGCGCCGCGGCCTACGACACCTTCGGCTGCAGCGTGCTCTACAACGGCGAGTACGCCCTGCGCGACTCCGACGAGACCAAGACGCCGTCCTCGGCCTCGCTGGGCAACGACTACCGTAAGTACATCGCCGCGCCCTGGGCCGCGATCCGCAACTTCCCCGGGCCCGCGCAGCTGAGCTGGCGGTCCAAGGACGGCAGCGCGCACGAGGCCACGATCGACATCCCCGGCCTGTTCGAGGATCGGGTGATCCGCCATAACGTGCCCAGCGCCGAACTCGCAGGCGCCGGCGTGATCGCCGAGGATCCCGAGATCCTGATCGAGGTCAACGACCGCACCGTCAACGTCTACATGCGCGCCATGGTCCATACCCGCGAGCTGCAGATCCCCGGCAACAAACACAGCGACTTCCGCAACGATCCGGTCCTGGTGTTCAGCCATACGTACTAAAGGAGTAGTGCGATGACGGACGACAAGAAGAAAAAAGGCCCGGACGGCGTAAGCACCTACCCCGCCGACGCCCACGACCTGGCCAGCTACGACCAGGCCAGTCAGGCGCTGTCGCGGCTGTCCACGCCGGTGCTGCTGCACAGCTCGAACCCGCACGAACGGCTGTTCATCGCCGCTTTCGACGGCACCGGCAACAGCATGCTCAAGGATGCGCCGACCAATCACACCAACATCGCCGATGTGGTGCGCCAGACCGCGGCCGCCAACAGCCGCGGCATGTCCAACATCCGCGTGGACTATGTCGAAGGCCCGGGCACCCAGGACAACGCGCTCAAGGGCGGCCTGGACAGCATGAGCGGCAGCTCCTACGACGACCGCATCGAAGAGATGTACGTGCGCCTCACCGCCCAGAGCAAGAAGTGGCTGGCCGAAGATCCGGACGCGCAGATTCGCGTGGTCAGCGTCGGCTTCAGCCGCGGCGCCGAGCAGGCCGCCGGTTTCACCCGCCTGGTCGACGAGCGCGGCATCCACGACCCCAAGGGGCGCGTGGAAGACCGCAACCTGTTCGGCCATCTCAAGGAAGTGCGCTACACCGGCGAGGCGCTGGTGCCGCCGCACGAAGTGCCGCAGGCCGTGGCCCTGTTCGATCCGGTCGGCACCGGCGAGCCGCGCAAGCACGACCGCCGCCAGCCGCCCTCGGTGCTGTCGGGCTTCCAGATCACCGCCGAGGACGAGCGCCGCAACCTGTTCAAGTCCACCAGCGTGCTGGACCCGGGCGTCAGCGAGAACGGGCGTTTCCTCAACGTCACCGTCGGCGGCGCACACAGCGACATCGGCGGCAGTTACGCGCTCAACGGCCTGTCGGTGCGCAGCGGCAACCTGATGGTCGACTACCTCAATTCGCTCAGCGACCAGCCGTTCCTGGCCAAGCGCGCCCTGCCCTCGGCGCCGGAAATGAACGTCGTCCACCGCTCCGAAGAGCATCAGTGGTTCTACCGCACCTCCGATTTCGACAAGGACGGCCAGCGCGACCGCATGACCCGGCTCACGCCGGACAAGCGCGTGTCCGACCCGCACAACAACGAGCCGCGCGACGAGGACATGAACGGGCGCTTCCCGCAGCGTCCGGTCGCGATCGGCCCGCTGCCGCCGGAGCGGCCCTCGCCGGAGCCGCGCCTGACCGCCGATCCCGCGCCGATCGCCGCCGACCCCCGCGCGCTGTTCCAGCGCCTGGGCCAGGCCGCGGTGAACGGCGACGTCGACGGCGCGCGCGCGGTCGGCGGCAGCTTCCTGGCGTCCGAGCAGGGCCAGCAGCTGCAGCGCCGCGGCGGCGAACAGGCGCAGGCCGCCGCCGCGCCGCCCGAACAACGCCAGCAGGACAAGCCGGCCGACCCGACGACGCCCACGCCGCCCACGTTGCCGCCGAACGGCCACGACGGCCCCGAACGCCGCATGACGCCGCGGCTCTGACAGCAGGACGAGAAAGCGCAAGATGGAGAAACAGGATCTGGAGTTGTTCGCCGTCCAGTTGATGGGCGTCGCCAAGATGTTCGAGGTGGTCTGCGACAAGGCCACCGAACGCTTCACCCAAAGCGCGACCGAACTCAAGCGCACCGCCGATGTCTGGGAGACCAACGCCCAGCTGCTGACCCGCGATCTGGTCGCCAGCGTCGGCGAGCAGACCCGCGAGGCCATCGAGCAGGGCGTGGGCTCGGCCTCGGTGCAGTACGGCCAGCAGTTGCAGAACACCGCCGCGGCACTGCGCGAAGTCTCGCGCAACGCCGAAAAAACCTTGCAGCAGCTGGACGAGCAGCGCCGCGAACTCAAGCGCGAACAGAAGTCGCTGATCTGGACCGGCCTGATCGGCCTGGGCCTGGGCGCCATGCTCGCCGCCGGCGGCGCCGGCTACCTGATCTGGCAGAGCGGCCGCGAAGTCAAACGCGCCGAATTCGCCAGCGACATCCTGAGCGCGACCAAGTCCGGCGCGCTCAGCCGCTGCGGCCAGGCCTTGTGCGCGCGCGTGGACGCGAACGCCAAGCGCTACGGGCCCAAGGGCGAATACCTGCTGCTGGAGCAGTGATCGCACAGGGCGGCGCCCGGCGGCCGCCCTGTTCCCGCGCAGGGCTCAGTCCTGGGTTTCGCCCGACAGCGGCGTCGCCCGCATCGAGGGCCGCGCCTGGAACGCATCGAACCAGCCGCTCAGGCGCGGGCGCCCGGCGCGGAAGTCCGGCAGGGAGCGGAACTCCAGCCAGCCCAGCACCGTCGCCAGGGCGATATGGCCGATGTGGATCGGGCCGTCGGTATCCAGCTCGCTTTCCAGCCAGTCGTAGCTGGCCACCAGCTTGCCGGTGTAGCCCTCGCGCAGGGCCGGATAGCGCAGCGCCTGCGGCCGGCGCACCGTCTCCCAGCGCACCTTGATGCCGGCATCGCCCAGGCCCTGCGCGATCGACTGCAGGCGCAGCGCCTGCCAGCGCGCTTCGCCCTGGTCGGGAATCAGGCGCGGTCCTTCGTGCAGCGTGTCCAGATAAGCGCAGATCACGTCGGAGTCGAACAGGGCCGGCAGGCCCGGACGCAGCAGCACCGGCACCTTGCCCAGCGGGTTGGCGGCGTAGACCTCCTCGTTGCGCAAGGTCGGACTGGTCTCGTGGTGCACGACCTCGATGCGATCGGCGATGCCGGCTTCGTGCGCGAACACCAGCGCTTTGCGCGCGTACGGGGAATGGGTCTGGTAGAGCAGTTTCATGGCAGGACTCCGAGGGAAGAACGAACTTATGCGTGAGCGGCCGATGCCGCGCCGTCGGCCTGGGCCAGGCGCGCATCGTGCAGCAGTTGCGCGACCACGGCGGTGATGCGTTGCGCGGTCGGCAGGTGCAGGAATTCGTTGGGGCCGTGCGCGTTCGACTGCGGGCCGAGCACGCCGGTGACCACGAACTGCGCGGCCGGGAAACGCTGGCCCAGCATCGCCAGGAACGGTATTCCGCCGCCTCCGCCGATCAGGGCCAGGCCGGCGCCGAAGCTGGTCTGCGAGGCCCGCTCCAGGCTCGCGCCCAGCCAGGGCGCGGTCTCCGGCGCGTGCCAACCCTGCGAGACCATGTCGATGCGGAACACGACTTCGCTGGCGTAAGGCGGCTGCGATTCCAGCAGCGCTTTCAGTCGCAGCGCCGCGGCCTGCGCGTCCAGCGTGGGCGGCAAGCGCAGGCTCAGCTTCAGGCCGATCGCCGGCTGCATCACCGCGGCGGCATCGGCCACCACGGGCAGGCCGTCCAGTCCGGTGACCGCCAACTGCGGTCGCCAGGCGCGATTGAGCACCACTTCGGCGGGATCGGCGTGGACCGGACGCAGGCCGGCGCTCAGCGGCAGCTGCGCGTGCAGGCCGTCGCCGAGCGCGCTGGCGGCGGCTTGCGCCTGCGCGCGTCGCGAGTCCGGGATCGGGGCGTGGAACTCGCCCGCGATCTCGCCGCTGTCGGCATCCTCCAAACGCGAGAGCAGACGCCGCGCGATCCGGAACGAGGACGCCACCACGCCCGAGGCATCGCCCGAATGCACGCCCTGCTCCAGCACGCGCACGCTCAGCGTACCGGCGACCTGACCGCGCAGCGAGGTCGTCAGCCATAGTTGCTCGTAGTTGCCGCAGCCGGCATCCAGCGCCATCACCACCGCCGGCGTGCCCAGTCTCGGCGCCAGGTGCTCGACGTAGTACGGCAGATCGCCGCTGCCGGACTCTTCGCAGGCCTCGATCAGGATCGCGCAGGGCGCATGCGCCAGGCCCTGCGCATGCAAGGCCTGGATCGCCAGAATCGCGGCGAACAGCGCATAGCCGTCGTCGGCGCCGCCGCGGCCGTAGAGCCGTTCGCCTTCCAGCGACGGCGTCCAGGCTTCGCGGCCCTGGCTCCAGCCCGGCATCGGCGGCTGCTTGTCCAAGTGTCCGTAGATCAACACCGGCGCGTCGCCCTCACCCGGAATGTCGATGTAGATCACCGGCGTGCGTCCCGGCAGCGTCACCACCTCCACGCGCGCGCCCGCCACCTCGGCCAGGCGTTCGCGCGCCCAGTCGGTCATCAGCGCCACCGCGCGCCGCATATGCCCGCGCTCGGCCCAGTCGGGCTCGAACGCCGGCGATTGGCAGGGAATGGCGATGTACTCGCTCAGCACCGGCAGCAGGTCGTCCTGCCAGCGGCGCGCGATGAAACTGTGCAATGCGGAAAAATCCATGGCCCGGGTCTGTGATTTGGAGCTAGCATCCTAGGAGCGCACTCTCGCGGTTTGGCCGCGAACCAATGCGGTCCCGCGCTTTTTTTCCGCGTTGCATGCAAGTTCCGGAACCCGTATGTCCTTAGACCGATTCGACCGCCAGCTCCTCAACCTGGTCCAGGAAGACGCCGACCAAACCGCCGAACGGCTGGCCGAACAGGTGTTCCTGTCGCCGTCGGCGGTGCAGCGCCGGCTGCGCCGCCTGCGCGAGCAAGGCGTGATCGTGCGCGACGCGGCGGTGGTCGATCCCAGGAAGGTCGGGCGCCCGACCTTCTTCGTGGTCTCGCTGCAGGTCGAACGCGAGCGCCCCGAACTGCTGGCCCAGCTGCGGCAATGGCTGGCGGCGCAGGAGCACGTGCAACAGGCCTTCTACGTGACCGGCGAGGCCGACTTCGTCCTGGTCATCACCGCGCCCGACACCGAGACCTACGACACGCTGATGGCGCGCCTGGTCGGCGACAACCCCAACGTGAAGCGTTTCACCACCAATGTCGCGCTGGGCGTGGTCAAGCGCGGGCTCACGATTCCGATTCCGCTGGACGAAGACGAATGAAACGGCGGCGCGCCGACGGATTTGCGCGCCCGCGGCCGCTCGCGCGCGTTTTTCCCGCATCCGCAGCCGCATAACGCGGCCGGGATGCAGCTACGATGCGACAGACTGCCGGCATGAACCCGACCACCGACGCCGCGCACTGGAACATCGCCGACCTCTGGGACGATTACCGCCCCACCCCGCTGATCGCCCTGCCCGTCCTCGCGCGCCGCGCCGGCGTCGCGCAGGTGCTGGTCAAGTGCGAGGGCGAACGGCCGCTGGGCAACTTCAAGGCCTTGGGCGGCATGTACGCGGGCTTGCGCGCCCTCGCGCGCGCGGTCGGCGTCGCCTCGCTGCGCGAACTGGAAGCGCGCCGCGACGCGGCCCGCGGCCACCGCCTGCTCTGCGCCAGCGACGGCAACCACGGCCTGGCCGTGGCCGCCGCGGCCACACGCGTCGGCGCCGCCGCCTCGGTCTACCTGCCCGCCGATATCGACGCCGGTCGCGCCCGTCGCATCGCGCGTCTGGGCGCCGAGGTCGTGCGCGTGCACGGCACCTACGACGACGCCGTCGATGCCGCGCAGGCCGCGGCGCTGCGCGGCGCGGGGATGCTGATCGCCGACACCGGCGCCGATCCCGCCGATCCGGTGGTAGGCGATGTCATGGCCGGTTACGGCCTGCTCACCCGCGAGGTGCGTGCGCAACTGCACGAGCACGGCGACGGCCGGCTCACACATGTCTTCGTACAGGCCGGCGTCGGCGGGCTCGCCGCCGCGATCGCCGAGGGCCTGCACCAATGCATGTCCGGGCCGGGCCACCTGTGGGTGGTCGAGCCCGCGGCGGCGGCCTGCGTCGCCCGCGCCCTGTCCGAAGGCCGTCCTGTGCGCATCCCCGGCGACCTCCACACCGCCGCGCAGATGCTGTCCTGCGGCCTGGCCTCGGCGCCGGCGCTGGCGATCCTGAAACGCCATGGCGCCGGCTCGGTACTCGTCAGCGAAACCCAATTGCACGCCGCGCCGCAGGCACTGCGCGACGCGAGCGGCCCTAGCGCCACGCCTTCCGGCGCGGCGGGCGTGGCGGGATTGCTGGCCGCTGCCGACGACGCCGCGTTGCGGATCGCGCACGGCCTCGACCAGCGCAGCCGGGTGCTGCTGATCGTCACCGAGCGCATTGCGCCCGATCGCGGTTTGCGACCGGCAGCACAGTACTGAGCGAAGCGTCGGACGATTCGGTCACCGGCGTTTTGCACCAATAGCAGGCACGCACGGGCGCGGACCCGCGCGATCACGATTTCCGACTCGATTGGCCCTTTCGACCGCACACAAATTGGCTCTCCTAGCGGCGCGGCCGGCGGCCTAAGGTCCGTCCTGCCCACCACAAGGAGGTACCCACGATGAAAACCCGCACTTTCCGCCCGGCCCCGCTGTCGACGCTCGCCGCCGCCACGCTGATCGCTCTGTGCTCGTCCACCACCGCCATCGCCGGCGACGCGCACCACGTCGGCATGGACTGGAACGACAACGTCATCACCCGCCTGTGCGCGCGCCAGTTCGAGGTCGCCCAACGCATGGACATGGAGTCCTTCCGCGACTACGACGCCGAGACCTTCCGCGCCGTGCACGACGAACGCGCGATCACCGTGTTCGGCAGCGGCGCGACCCGCATCGGCATCGATGCGATCATGGCCACCTTCGCCAGCCACTTCGCCGATCGCGAAGCGCAG
Source organism: Lysobacter sp. CCNWLW3 (assembly GCF_036697405.1). Lineage (NCBI taxonomy): Bacteria > Pseudomonadati > Pseudomonadota > Gammaproteobacteria > Lysobacterales > Lysobacteraceae > Lysobacter > Lysobacter sp. CCNWLW3. Next base: position 37,545 of record NZ_JBAHWA010000014.1, on the reverse strand, counting down.
TGGAGCTGGACCGAGCGCTACCGCGTGGTCGACGGCTGCAGCTCGGCCTTCATCCTGTACGAAACCGTCTACGAGATTCCGCGCATCGGCTTCCGCTCGCGCGCGCTGACCGGCGTGACCTACACCTACGACCGCGGCAAATGGCTGGCCATCGCCGATCAGGGCACGCCGCTGCCCTGATCGCTCCCCTGCAGCAGGTTTCGCAGCAGGGGCGGCGGCGAGGCCGCCCTTGCTGCGCAGCCGTTTCCGTCAGCGCAGGTTGCTCTCGAAGGCCATGTAGCCGCCGATCCGATCGGCCCAGCGCACGTCCGCTCCCGCCGGCGGCAGGGTGCTCACCATGGTCAACGACGCGTCCACATAATCGGCGAAGGTGCCGGCCCATTGCTGCGGATCCAGGGGCAAGGCATGGCCCAACACCGTGGTCAAGTTGACGATGGAATGGCGCGACAGTTCGTGCGGGTACCACTCGCCCTGGACGTAGAAGGCGGTGCGGAAGCCGGTGCCGACCGCGTCGTAACCGAAATCCGAGGGCGGCAGCGAAGGCACGTAATCCCAGTAGTTGTAGACGCGGATGCTGGCGCTGGCCGCGATGGCGCCGTTGTAGGCCGCCTGCCAGCTGCTGGTGCCGACCATCGGGCTGGAGAAGTTGATGTTGGTCGAGGCGATGGGCTGGCTGATCGCCAGATCCAGCGAGAACAACTGGCTCAGCGCGGCGCCCAGGCTGTGCCCGGTGACATAGACCTGCTGCGGCTGGTACTGGTCGATCAGCGCGAACAACTGCTCGCGCATCGACTGGCTCATGCCGCCGCCCTTGCCGTCGTAGATGCCGTAGAAGCCCGAGGCCACGCGCGGCGCGGGACTGATGCCGCCGCGGCTGGGCACGAAGTCGCGGGTCAGGAAATGCACGTCCTCGTACGCGTCCATGTCCGAGTCGGTACCGCGGAAAGCGAAGATGAAGGTGCCGGGATCGTCGATGGCCTGGAACACCAGCCCGTAGTTCTCTTCGGACCCGGTGAACAGGAACGCGTCCCAGCCGGTCCAGGCATCGATCTGGTCGTAGCCCCGCGGCGAGGTGAACGGCGTGCCGCTGTAGTAGTCGTAAGCGGCCTTGGAGGCCTGCGCGAGCGCGATGGTGAGGTCGGCGTCGAGCACGGGCTGGCTGGCGATATTGAGATTCTGGTTCACGGCATCCGTCCTTGTGATGGGTGAGTCGGGGTGTGGGTGAATCGGTGGCGGCGGCACGAGCCTAAGACGAAACGCATTCGACAAAAACACCCGCCTACATTTCAGGTGTCGAGGCTTCGATCACCTTCATCGCCTCATCGGCCTTGCGCTGCGACTCGCGCCGTTCGGCTTCGGTTTGCGGCTTGGCAGGTTCCACGGGCTGCACCGCCTGTTCGGCGGGCCATTCCATGACGACAGGCGCGGATTCCGACACCGGTTGCGTCGGCGCGCTGGCCTCCGGCGACGGCGACGGCGGCGGTACGGGGCTGGCGCCCGCGCTCCATGCGGTGCGCCCCAGCAACAGGCGCACCAGCAAGACGAAAACCAGCGTGCCCACTATCGCCACGATCCACCAACCCGCGTTGTTCTGATGCGGAATCGGCCTGCTGCGCGGATGCATCGGCGTCCTCGGCGAAGGAGGCCCGGACAGGGCTGCTGCCGGATCGCCGCCCCAACCGGCATCGCGCCCCGAAGACGAGCCCTCGGTGTCGTCCGCCAGAATGCTCGCCGCCTCGAGCAACGGCGCCAGCATGGGTCGCAACGCCACGCCATCGATCAGCTGCACATGCCCCTGGCGTATCGCGGCGTCTTGTGCGGCGCGGGTGAACTCGCCGCTGGACACGAGTATCGCCCCGGTCGCTCCCTCGTTGACCATGATGCCCAGCAATTCGTGCACCGCGTTGTGGGTTACTTGCACAGCGTTCCAATGCTTGCATTGGACCAGGATGTAAGCATCGTCGCGGCGCAGCTTGAGATCGATACCGCCGTCGAAACGACGTGCCGTAGCGCCCGTGCCCACATGATCGACCTGGTAGCCCTGGCCCCTGTAGTACGCCGCCAGCAGCGCCTCGAACTGATCCCAGCGTATTCGGGACAAGGCATCGTGATGGCGCTGCACGACCGGTTTCAGTCTGCTCATGGGCCCTTCCCCGGACAGCATCCCTGCCTACCCGCGCGCCTACAGCCGCGCCCCCTTTCGCCCAGAATATCGCGCCGACGGACTCGTGCCGCAAGCCAGGCCAGGCGACGACCTGCCTTCCCGTGCGGCATGTCATCCCAGCGCCCGACCGCGCGTTCAAAGCCCAACGCCCCGGAACCTCAGCGCCATGCCCCCCAACCCGATCCGTCTGGCTGCGCTAACCCTGCTGCTCCTGACCGTCGCGTCGGTCCCCGCCGCGCCGCCCTCGGACGCCGACCCGCGCGACCGCGGCTACGGTCCCGACCCCGCCCAGCGCCTGGACGTGTATCGCCCGGCGCGCGCCCGCGGCGCGCCCATCGTGCTGATGGTCCACGGCGGCGGCTGGCGGATCGGCCGCAAGGACGCGCGCGGCGTGGTCGGCCACAAGGCCGCGCGCTATCTCGCCGACGGCAAGCTCTTCGTCTCGATCGACTATCGCCTGCTGCCGCAGGCCGACCCGCTGAGCCAGGCCGAGGACGTCGCGCGAGCCCTGGCCTACGTCCAAGGCGAAGCGCCGGCGTGGGGCGGCGACCCCGCGCGCGTGGTGCTGATGGGCCATTCCGCCGGCGCCCACCTGGTCGCCCTGCTCGCCGCGGCGCCGGATATCGCCGCCCGCCAGGGCGCCAAGCCCTGGCGCGGCACGGTGGCGCTGGACAGCGCCGCCTACGATGTCGACGCCTTGATGCGCCGCCCGCACCTGCCGCTGTACGACCAGGCCTTCGGCCGCGATCCCGCCTACTGGCGCCAGGCCTCGCCGACCCTGCGCCTGCGCAGCGCGCCGGCGCCGATGCTGCTGGTGTGCTCCAGCCAGCGCCGCCAATCCTGCGCGCAGGCGGAAGCATTCGCCGGCCGCGCCGCCGAACTCGGAGGGCGCGCCACCGTGCTGCCCGTGGATCTGAATCACGCCCAGATCAATGCCGATCTCGGTCTGCCGGGCGCCTACACGGACCAGGTGGAAACCTTCCTGCGATCCCTGTGATCTCGCGGCGCGCTCAGCGCGCCATCGCGATCGCCAGCACCAGCACCGACAGACGATTGACGTAGGCCGTCATCGTGTCGGCGACGCTGCCCCATCGCGGCGTGAACGCGTCGCAGGCGCCGCCCGGATTCGCCTGTTCGCCGAAACCCGATTCGACGATGGCGTCGGCATTGGCCAGGATCTGCGCGCGATAGGCCTGCAGCGGCATCGGGTTGGCGCGCCAGGCCTGCAGCAGATAGCGCATGAACACGCCCACGCCGGTCTGATAGTCGCCGTCGTCGTTGCCGGGCGACGGCGCGTCGTAGGGGCTCGCAGACGCGGTATCCAGCCAGGGCATCGGAAAATCGCCGGACACCGCGCCGTAGTTGCGCGGCTGGTAGGCGTTCTTGAACACGCCCTCGATCAGCCCCGGATACAGACCCAGCACCTTGGGCGTGACGCCTCCCGGCCAGGCCCCTTGCGCTTCGCGCAGCGCGCCCAGCAACAGGCCCTGGTCGCCGGTCCAGGCCAGGGTGCTGCGGTACATCGCATCCCAATAGAGCTGAGCGTTCGGCCCCACCGGCTGGAAGGTGGACACGCGCTCGCGCACCAGCGCGCCCGCGGGCAAGGCCATCAGCAGGGACTGATCGGCTTGCGGCGTGCCGACCATCCATTGATCGAACCAGACGATCTGTTCGGACCAGGCGCTCGCGCAGGCGGAGGCGTTCAGGGCGCTGGCGCGGAACACCGATGTGAACGCCGGATTCCGCGAGGCGCGGTGCAAGCGCAAGCTCAACAGCGCATACAGGCCGTTGGTGACCGTGTTCTGCACCGGATTGAGATAGCTGCGCCACCATTGGCTCTGCCGCGACGGCACCGGGTCCGGGTAGTCGTTCGCGGTGATCGGCGAATTCCACGCGCCGCCCGGCGTCCGACGCGGCATCATCCATGCATTGGGCGACGGCGACGGATTCGGACGGGTCTGGCCGATGCGCTTGCCGACGTTGGGCGCGCCGATGTTGTTCGGATGGCCGTCTGCGAACGGGCCCCAACCCGGCAGCTCGCGGAACGGATAGATCGCCGCGCCGGGCTGCAAGGACCAGCCGGGGCCGTACATATAGGCCCAGGCATTGATCGCGATCTTGAGGAAATCGTCGCGCCGCTGCGGCGCGAAGCCCTGCTCGGCCGCGCGCAAGGCGGCGATGCCGATCCAACCGAAGTCGTCCCACCAATTGCCGGCCTGGGTCGGATCCAGGGCGCCGATCGCGGCGTCGCCATAGGGCCGGCTGTCGACACCGCTGGCCGCGAAGTAGTCCAGGATGGTGTCCATGGCCCAGGCCGTGCGCCAGACGTTCTCGGCCGAGATCCAGCGCGGGTAGATCTCCTGTTCGAACAGCTGCCTGGCCTTGTCCCGGTAGGTCTGAACCTTGCCGTTCGCCGATGCCGCATCGGCTTGCGCCTGGTCCGTCCATCGACCTTCGTTGGTGGTGTTCATGTCCTCATCCCTGAGCCGTGTGGAAACGCATCGCTGGGTGGTGCGTGCGCGCAGCATAGTCCCGCCGTCGCTGCGGCAGGCACACCTGGGCTACCTGCTTTCGGTGATGGGCGACGGCGTCTCGGCGAGCTAGAAAGTGGGATTCGCCGGCGCCCGGCTTCCCTGCTCGAAACACTCTGGCGTCGCGCGCCGCCATGAGCGGCGGTTCCACCGCGACCGCCCCGCCCGGCATCGCCCATAGGTGCAATAGCCAAGCCCCCCGCCGGGGTCCAGCATCGCTGCGATCCGGCATTCGATGTGGTCGAAAGACACCCTGGGGAGGGCTCTCATGTTCCGCAGCACGCTAGATTTCGTCTCGCTCGCGCTTTCGGCCTCCGATCGCATGTCCGCCCGCGCCAGCGGATTCGCCTGCGCGCTCCTGCTGCCGGCCCTGGCCAGCCTGGCCCTGTTCGCGCCCGGCACCGCGCAGGCCCTGGATTGCGGCAGCAACAACGGCTACACCTGCCTGGGCACGGCCAGCCAATACGCGGGCGGATTCAGCCCCGGCGTGGGCAACGGCGGCTTCGGCGGCGGCAACTGCATCGCCACGCGCACGCCGGTGGTGTTCATCGCCGGCAACGGCGACAGTGCGATCAGTTTCGACATGCCGCCCGCCGCCGTCGCCGGTTACGCCACGCCGGCCCACTCGATCTACGACGAACTCAAGGCGCGCGGCTACAACGACTGCGAGCTGTTCGGCGTGACCTATCTGGATGCGGACGAACGCGCCGCGCCGCAGTACAACTACCACGAGCCGGCCAAGTACCAGATCCTCAAGACCTTCATCGACAAGGTGAAGACCTACACCGGCCGCAGCCAGGTCGATATCGTCGCCCACTCGCTGGGCTCGTCGATGAGCCTGGCCATGCTGCGCTACTACGGCTACCACGGCAGCGTGCGCCGCTTCGTCAACATCGGCGGCGGCCTGCGCGGCCTGCAGACCTGCCTGAGCACGGGCTATCAGTCGCCGTACGCCCCGACCTGCAACGCCGAGGCCTACGTCTTCCCCTACGACTACTACACCTTCGGCCTCTACCCGAGCACCGGCGTGGCCTACTACGGCTACAACCGCTGGACCGGCAGCGGCAGCAACAGCCTGCGCGCGATGCCGACCCTGCTCAGCACGATCTCGTTCTACACCATCACCGGCGGCCTCTACGACCAGGTCCATTGCTTCACCACCAGTTACTCGGGCGGCTGCAGCTCCGGCGCGCTGTTCAACGCGGCCGCCAACGTCAAGGCGCAGGTCGACATCGGCACCGGCAGCAGCGCTTATGCCTACGACTGGGACTGGTCGGACGGCAGCCCCTACAACGCCGGCGGCGGCGACACCAGCAACGGCGTCGGCCACTTCCGCTCCAAGAGCAACGCCGGTCGCATCGTCTACAACATGCTCGCGACCACCTGCACCACCGGCTGCGCGAACGGCTACGTGGGCGTGAACGGGCCTTCGGTGAATCGCTGACCGTCGCCGCCCGGGACGGTCGACCGCGGCCGGCTCGGGCGGCGCTGCACGCACCCCGCACTTCGGTCCCACCGCCAGCGCGCACGCGCAACCGTGCGCGCCTTCTCCGTATCCGTAGCCTTAACCGCACGGATACGAGCGTCCGGTCTTGCACCCGTCGCCTCGGTCCAGTACATCGTGCGGCCTCGCGTTTCGTTTCCACGCATTCGAAGGGCCGCTCATGAAACCACTGCCGCTGCTGTTCGCCTTGTCGCTGCTCCTGTGTCCCGCCGCCCAGGCGGCCGAATGCAAGGACACCTCCAAGTACGCCGACGCCCGCGTGGTCATTCAGGACCTGGGCCGCATCCTCAATCCCGACGGGGTGCAGGAAGCCTACGCGGTGAAGGCCGGCGGCATCGAGCAGTGGATCAACGTGCGCGGCCAGGACAAGGCCAATCCCTTGATCCTGTTCGTGCATGGCGGGCCGGCCTCGCCGCTGACGCCGACCCTGTGGCAGTTCCAGCGCCCGATCGAGGAATACTTCACCGTCGCCAACTGGGACCAGCGCGGCGCCGGCAAGACCTACACCCGGCAGGATCCGAACGGCTACGCCGACACCCTGCGCATCGAGCGCTACGTCGACGATGCCATCGAAGTGGCCGAGTACCTGCGCAAGCGCTACGGCAAACCCAAGTTGGTGCTGATGGGCCACAGTTGGGGCACCATCATCGGCATGCGCGCGGCCCTGAAGCGGCCGGACCTGTTCTACGCCTACATCGGCGTCGGCCAGGTCATCGACGTGCGCGAGAACGAGCGCATCAGCTTCGAGCACGGCATGCGCCAGGCCCAGGCCGAGGGCAACCTGGAGGCGATCAAGGAAATGCAGGCGATCGCGCCCTACCCCGGCGACCGGCCCATCACCCGCGAGCGCATCATCGCCGCGCGCAAATGGGCGCAGCATTACGGCGGCCTGACCGCCTACCGCGACAGCTCGACCTACTTCTACCGCGCACCGCTGCTGTCGCCGGAGTACGACGACTGCGACCGCGCCGCCGTCGACGAAGGCAACGTGTTCTCGCTGGGCCGCCTGCTGCCCGAATTCCTGACCGTCGACATGAGCCAGGTGCGCGAATTCCCGATCCCGGTGCTGATGTTCATGGGCCGCCACGACTACACCACGCCGTCGGAACCCACCGCCGCCTGGCTGGCCCAGCTCAAGGCGCCCTACAAGCGCGGCGTCTGGTTCGAGCACTCCTCGCACATGATGCCCTGGGAGGAGCCCGGCAAGCTGCTGACCAGCCTGCTCGACTATGTGCGGCCCTTGACCGCCGAAGGCGGCGGCGACAAGCGCTAGCGCCGACGTACGGCCGGCAGCCTTGGCGCAGGCGGGTCCGAATCCGTCCTAGAGAGCAGGGTCCTTGACGACGAAGACCAGGTTCAACCGGCGCTGGAATACGCGCTCGTAGCCCTCGTACGGCAGCGGCTGCGCCTTCAGCACCGCCGTCTCGATGGAACGCTTGCCGATGGCGTCGTATTCGCAGTCGGGCGTCGCCATCACGGACACGACGATGCCGCCCGGGAGTTGGGTCACCGCCAGCACGCAGCGCTGGCCTTCGGCCACCGATTCCGGCCGCGTCCAGCGCTCGAGGATGGCGCGCTGCACGGCCAGGCCGTATTCGCGGACCAGCGGGTCCCGCGACTCGGAGGCGCGCTCCTGCGCGGGGAGCGCGCCGGCGCTCAGACTCAGCAAGGCGGCCAGCATCCACGCAGATCTCATTGGCGCTTCACCGGCGGGCGGCGGCGATAAATGATGTAGGGCCAGAAGCCGCCCACCGCGAACGCGGCCACGGTACCGAACAGCGCCTTCAAGGCCGCGCCGATGCCGTCGGGTACCTTGAAGGCGCCCGACTGCGGGTCGTACCAGGTCAGGTAGAGCAGGCTCAGACCGAAGATCAGCATCGGCCCGCCGAGAAAGATCAGCGCGAACCAGCGCACGCCGGAACCGGCGCCGCCGTCGTGCAGCTTGCCGATCACGTCGGTGGTGGCGAAGTTCGCCTGGAAGGGATCGACGGTGGAACGCGCCGGCTCCATGGGCTCGGGCGCCGACGGCGCGACGGGCTGGTTCAGATCGACTTCCTGCGAGGGTGGCGCCAGCAACTGGTCCAGATTGGTGCGGGCCATGAGTTCTTGCAGTTTCGGATCCATTCCGGCCTCCCCGGGGCTCGAAATCTGGCGCATAGATAGCAGATGCCGCGAAACGGCGTCCAGCACGGTCGCAGTCCGCCGAGCATGCGGTTCCAGCCGGCGCGCTCCGGACCTAGGTCGGCTTCTTTCCGGGCCTGATGCCGCCGGACGCCGCCGCGCGCAGGATGCGGCGGAAGCTCGGGCATTCCATGTGACTGGGCGCACGACAGGCCGCTGCGTGGCGCAAGCCCTCGCGCAGCCCGCTGAGCTTGCGAATGGTCGCATCCAGCTCCTCTGCCTTGGCCAGCAGCTTGTGTCGGTCGATGCGCGGCTGGCCGTCCGCGGCGAACATCTGCGCGATCTCGTCCAAGGCGAAGCCGGCGGCCCGTCCTACCGCGATCAGCGCCAGCCGCTCCAGCACCGCCGGATCGTACTGACGGCGCAGGCCGTGCCTGCCGATCGGCGCGATCAGGCCTTTTTCCTCGTAGTAGCGCAGGGCCGACGCGGGTACGCCGGAGCGCCGCGCGACCTCGGCGATGTCCAACTCGCTCACGCCCTTGACCTCAAGTCGACTTGAAGTTGCACAGTGCGGTCTCCCTCATTCGAAGGCAAGCCCACCGCCATGAACGCCGACGCGCAGACCTCCCCCAACACCGCCGGCCTGTGGAACGGCCCCGCCGGGCACGCCTGGGTCGAGTCCCAGGCCTTGCTCGACCGCCTGTTCCTGCCGTTCCAGGAACTGCTGATCGCGGAGATCGCTATCGGTTCCGCAAGCCGGGTGCTCGATATCGGTTGCGGCACGGGGGCGGTCTCGCTGGCGGCCTCGCGGCGGCTGGGCGCGCAAGGCCGCTGCCTGGGCATCGACATTTCGGAACCGATGATCGCGATGGCGCGCGTGCGCGCCGAGCAGGAAGCTTCGTCGGCGCGCTACGTCGTCGCCGACGCGCAGACCTACGATTTCGAACCCGGCGGCTTCGACCTGTTGCTGTCGCGCTTCGGCGTGATGTTCTTCGACGACCCGGTCGCGGCCCACGCCAACCTGCGCCGCGCTACCGGCCCCGGCGCCGAACTGCGCTGCATCGCCTGGCGCGGCGCCGCCGAGAACCCGTTCATGACCGTCGCCGAACGCGCCGCGGCGCCGCTGCTGCCCGAACTGCCGGCGCGGCGCGCCGACGGCCCCGGGCAATTCGCCTTCGCCGACGCTGAGCGCGTGCGCAACATCCTCCAGGACAGCGGCTGGACCGGCATCGACATCGCGCCGATCGATGTGGACTGCGCCCTGCCCGAGCGCGAGCTGGTCCCCTATCTCAGCCGCCTCGGCCCGGTCGGCCTCAGCCTGCGCGGCGCGGACGAGCCGACGCGCACGCGGGTGATCGAAACCGTGCGTAACGCGTTCGAGCCCTATGTGTACGGCGGCACGGTGCGATTCACCGCGGCCTGCTGGATGCTCAGGGCCAGGGCGGCCGGGGCCTGACGCCGCCGGCGGCCGGCGCCGAAAAAAGGCCGCTCGATGAGCGGCCTTCGCGTGAATTCGCCCAGCGGCGATCAGGGATGCGCCAGGGCGTAATCGATCGCCGCGCACACGGCGGTGGCCTGCGCGGTGTTGCACTGCTCGGGCGTGGCGCGCGGGCTGTCCGGATAGACCTCGGTGGTGGTGCGGTAACGCGCGTCGGTGACGCCGGCACACAGGCCCAGCGGCCGCAGCGCATAGTGGATGACGCCCGGCGCGACCACCGTCGAGCCGATGATTTCGCCCTTGTCGTCGGCCGGCGCGATATGGGTGACCTGGGCCACCGCCGCGATCACCGCCTGCTGGAAGGCCGGCTGCGGAGCCTGCGTGTCGTCGACCAGATAGAAGCCGTCGGGGATTTCGCCGGGCTCGAAGGGCTTGCCGTCGCGCGCGGCCAGCGCCGGGCGGAACTCGGATTCGTCGCTGTCGGTGGTTTCGTGCAGGTCGATGTGCACCAGCACGCTCTCGCTCACCGGGGCGACCAGGCGCATCAGCGCGGCCGACTCCGGTGCCGGGCTGTCTTCGCGGAAGGAGCGGTTCGGGTCGATCGCCTGCGGGTTCCAGCGGTGGATGCGCTCGTAGGCCCAGGGGCTGATGCAGGGCGCGATCAGCAGGTTGGCGCGGCCGGCGTAGTCGGCGGCATGGCGCTCGACGAATTCCAGCGCGCCGTGCACGCCGCTGGTCTCGTAACCGTGCACGCCGCCGGTGACCAGAGCGGTGGGCAGGCCGTCCTGCCAGTCCCGGCTCTTGATCGCGAACAGCGGATAACTGTCGGGCGCATAGTCCAGGCGGCCGTACTCGATCACGTCGAAGCGCGAACGCAGCGCATCGATCTTGCTCAGCACATCGGCTTCGTAGCTGCGATGACGGACCTGTCGCGAGCGCCACTCGGCGACTTCCGCGGCCCCCCAAGCCTGACCGGGGGTACCGATGGGATAGAAAGCTGTGGCGGTCATCGCGTCGCTCGCTCCGAGGCTGGCTGAAGGGATCCGGATTTTAACATCCGCCCCTTCGAAAATTTTTTCACCGGGCTTGTCGATTCCGCCCGCCTTGGTTCGTCGCCCTGGGTAAGAGCGCCGCTCATCCGCCCACTCAGGAGCCCCATCCATGTCCTTCCAGGCCTATCTCGACAACATCCAGACCAAGACCGGCAAGACCCCGTCCGACTTCCGCGCCCTGGCCGCCAAAAAGGGATTGGCGGGCCCCAAGGGCCTGCAGCCCGGTGTGAAGCCGGGCGACGTCATTGCCTGGCTGAAGCAGGACTTCGATCTGGGCCATGGCCATTCGATGGCGATCGTGGCCTTGCTGAAGGGCATGAAGAAAGAGGGCGACAAGTAAGGCGCATGCGCCTCGGTCGGCCCGGTCGGCCGAGGTTTTCACTTCCGCAGGCTGGGCCTGGGTCCACCCTGTTTCCACACCCCCAAGAAGGAGTAAGCGATGAAGAACTATCTGGCGATATTTACCGGCTCGGCGGCCTCGATGGACGCCTGGAAGACCCTGGACGAAGCCACGCGCGCGGCGCGCGAGAAGGCCGGCATGCAGGCCTGGGAGGAGTGGGCGACGCGCAACGCCAGCGTCATCGTCGATCACGGCGCGCCCTTGGGCAAAACCAAGCGCGTCACCAGCGAGGGCATCGCGGACATCCGCAACGCCATGGCCGCCTACAGCGTGGTGCGCGCCGATTCGCAGGAAGCCGCCGCCAAACTGTTCGAGAACCATCCGCACTTCGCGATCTTCCCGGGAGACGGCGTCGAGGTGATGGAGTGCCTGCCGATTCCGGGCATGTGAAGCGTCCGACCGCGCCCAGGCGCGCGCCTGGGCCAGGCCGGCCCTAACCGGATCGCGCCACCGCCGCGCCGCAGGCCATCGCCTGCGCGCGCGCGGGCGGCGCGGCCTTGCGCCGCAGATGGCCCTCGCCCCACACGCGCACGCTCTCGATCAGGGGCAGCAGGGTCTGGCCATACGCGCTGAGCTGGTAGATCACCGGCGCCGGCGCCGCGCCGGTGGGCCTGCGTTCGACGATGCCGTCGGCCTCGAGCTCGCGCAGCTGCTGGGTCAGCACCTTGTGCGAGATCGGCGCGACCCGCCGCGTCAGGCCGGCAAAATGCAGCTCGCCGTGGGCCAGCCAATACAGGATGGTGAGCTTCCATTTGCCGCCGATGGCGCCGAACGCGGCCGCCAGCGGACAGCCATCCAGCGGATTGGGCCGGGCACGGTTACCTGCAGGTGCGTTCTTGTTCATGCACGCCTCGCGCTCGCAATCTGTCGCCATCATGCGAAACGGAGCGCGACGATGCAAAACACCCTGCGATTGCGACGGTTCGGCGCCTGCCTGTTGGCGCTGTTGGCGATGACGGCCTTCGCGCAGCCGCCGCGCGCCACGGCCGAGACCGCCCCAGGCGACGGCCAGCACGATTTCGATTGGGAACTGGGCCATTGGAAGACCCAGGTGCGGCGGCTGACGCGCCCGCTGTCGGGATCGAAGGACTGGGTCGAGTACACCGGCACCACCGTGGTGCGCGGCGTGCTGGACGGTCGCGCCAACTTGGTCGAACTGCGTGTGGAAAGTCCGGCCGGCCGCATCCACGGCACCAGCCTGCGGCTGTACAACCCGCAGACCCGGCAATGGAACATCAACTACGCCAGCGCGAGCAACGGCATGCTCACGCGTCCGCTGTACGGCGCTTTCCGTGGCGGTCGCGGCGAGTTCTACGGGGCGGAAGACCTGGACGGCCGCGCGATCCTGGTGCGCTTCGTCATCTCCGACATCGGCCGCGACTCGGCGCGCTTCGAGCAGGCCTACTCCGACGACGGCGGCCGCAGCTGGGAGACCAATTGGATCGCGGTCGATACCCGCGTGGCGTCGCCGGACTGACCGGCGCAGGCGGGCTTGCGTCCCCCTACGCCGGCGCTCGTCCGCCGCGCCTCAAAATCGATACTTCACCGTCGCCAGCCAGCTGCGCTCGCTGCCGGGGTAATAGCCGCCGTACGCGCGCGAGGAAACGTATTCGCGTTGCGCGAGATTGCTGACGTTGAGGGCGAAGCGCCACGGCCCGCGCTGGTAATGCGCGCTGGCGTCGACCAGGGCGACGACGCCTTCGGCGCGGGTGTTGCCCTCGTCGTTCCAGCGGCGGCCGATGTAACGCGCGCCGGCGCCGACGCCGAAACCGTTGTCCATGCCGTAGTCCAGCCACACGGCGGCGGTCTGCTCGGGCACCTGGATCGGGGTGTTGCCCAGCTCGACGGCGTTGGCGCTGTCGATCACCTTCATGTCCAGCCAGGTGTAGGACGCGGTCAGGTCCAGGCCCCGCGCCAATTCGGTCTTGGCCTCCAGTTCGACGCCGCGCGAGCGGATGCGGCCGATCTGGCGGCCTTCGAAGGTCTGCTGGTCGTAGGTGAGCACGTTGGACTTGCGCAGGTCGAACACCGCCGCGGTCAGCAGGGTGCGCGCGCCCTCGGGCTGGAACTTCACGCCCGCCTCCACCTGCTTGCCGCGGCTGGGCTCGAACGGGCGCGCGTCGGCGCCGACGCCGCTGGTGGGCAGGAAGGATTCGCCGTAGCTGATGTAGGGCGCCCAGCCGTTGCCGACCAGGTAGGTCACGCCGGCGCGCGCGCTGAACTGGTCGTCGGTCTGAGTGCTGCGGCTGCCGCCCAGGCGATCGCGGGTGACGGCTTCGACGCGATCCTGGCGGCCGCTCAGGGTGAGCACCCAATGCTCGCCGTAGCGGATCTGATCCTGCGCGTACACGCCGATCTGGGTGGTGGCCTGCTTGAAGTCCGTGCCCAGCAGCGAGGGCGCGGCGATGGGCCGGCCGTAGACGGGCGCCAGCAGGTCCAGGTCCGGCGCCGGGCCGGAATAGGACTGCGTCCAATAGCCGATCCGGGTCCAGTCCACTCCGACCAACAAGGTGTGTTCGGCGGCGCCGCCGCTCACGCGGCCCTGCAGGTTGGTGTCGACGGTCCACTGGTGGACGCGGTCCATGTCGTAGCGCGCGCTGCGCGTCAGGGTGCGGCCGTCGCCGCCCAGGCTGGAATGGATGTGGTGCTTGTCGGTGTCGAAGCCGTTGTAGCGCAGGTTCTGGTGCAGGGCCCAGGCCTCGCTCAGACGGTGCTCGAACAGATAACCCAGCGCGTGCTGTTCCTGTTCGATCCAGCTGTAGCGCGGCTCGCCTTCCTTGACCCGCGTGGGCACGCCGCCGGGGCCGACCACGTAACCGGTGTCGTCGCCCGCCCGGCTCTTGAAGTACTCGCCCAGCAGGGTGAAGGAGGTGTCCGGCGAGGGCTGCCAGCGCAGCGACGGCGCCAGGTAGTCGCGCCTCACCTCGACCTGCGCCCCGTTCGGGTAGCGCTCCTGGGTGTGGCTGTCCAGGCTGGTGGCGACCACGCGGTAGCTCAGCGCGTCGCTCAGCGGGCCGCCGACGTCCGCGGCCAGCCGCCGCCGATCGAAGCTGCCCACCTGCAATTCGAGCTCGCGCACGGCGCTGGCGCTGGGCTGCTTGCTGACCCGGTTGACGACGCCGCCCGCGTCGCTCTGCCCGAAGGTCACCGACGCCGGCCCGCGCAGCAGTTCCACCCGCTCCAGCCCGTACGAATCGGTGAGCGAATAGGCCGGCATCAGCAGGCCGTCGCGGAACATGGCGTTGGTGGCGTCGAAACCGCGGATCAGCAGCCAGTCGATGCCGCGCGCGTCGTAGCCCCAGTTGCCGACCACGACGCCGGGCGCGTACCCCACCGCCTCCATGACCGTCTGCGCGCCGCGCGCATCGAGCTCCTCGCGCCCGATCACCGAGATCGACTGCGGCGTCTCCAGCAGCGGGGTGTCGGTCTTGGTGCCGGTGGCGCTGCGGCGCGCGGCATAGCCCTGCACCGGCCCGTTCGCGGTTTCGTCCACCGCCACGCCGTGCACGGTGACCGCCGGCAGGGTCGCATCGGCCTCGTCTGCCGCGGCATCGCCGGCGCCGGGTGCGAGCGGCGCAGCGGAAGGGCCCGCCTGGGCCGACAAGGACAGACTGGCGAACGCGAACACGCAGGCGATGGCGGCCGCGAGCGAGGCCGTCGGCGCGGCGCCAGGCCGGGAAGAAACATGCATGCAGGACGATTCCGGAACGTGGGAGTGCGTCCACTATAATGAGAATGCTTCTCATTTCAAAACAGCGGCGCGCGCCGATGCCTTGGCGATTTGCGGCGCGCGTAGCCGCAGGCTGCGGCCGGACATCGCCCACGACCGCGCTGCGCGACCGAGGTCGCGGCGTTCCCGTCGCGCCCGCAGCGCCGCGCACACGGTACGATCCGCCCCCAGCCCTGCATCCATCGCCGCCTCACCGCATCGGCGATGCGCCGGCGTCGCCACCGAGAGATCGCCCGTCGTGCCCCACTACTCAGGCCCCTTGCTGACCCGTCCCATCGCCGAGGCCCTGCTCGCCGCGCGCGACGCCCGGGCCGGCGCGTGGACGGGCTCGCTGGATCTGGGCCGTACCAACGACGAGGCGCGCTTGGACGCGCAGGACTGGCAATGGCGCGAACGCAGTTACCCCTACCCCGGCCCGCTCAAGGACCGCACCGTCTACTACTGGGACGGTGCGGACTACGCACCGGTGTCGCGCTATGCCGGTTCGCTGATCAAGCTGGTGCCGACCGAATGGGGCGCGCCCACCTTCGAAATCGACGGCATCAAGATGCTGCCCACCGCCAAGACCTCGCCCGTCGACGACGCGCAGCGCAAGGTCGCGCTGGTCGAACCGCGCGGCAAGGTGGTGCTGGATACCTGCGGCGGCCTGGGCTATTTCGCCGCCTGCTGCCTGGACGCGGGTGCGGCGCGCATCCTCTCGTTCGAGAAAAACGAGAACGTGCTGTGGCTGCGCACGCTCAATCCCTGGTCGCCCGACCCGGACGCGCCCGCCCACGGCGGGCGTTTGCGGCTCGCCCATGCCGACGTGTCCAAAGCGATCGCGCAGATCGCCGACGCCTCGGTCGATGCCCTGCTCCACGATCCGCCGCGCTTCGGCATCGCCGGCGAGCTGTATTCGCAGGCTTTCTACGATCAACTGGCGCGGGTGCTGCGCCGCGGCGGCCGTCTGTTCCATTACACCGGCAGCCCGAACAAGCTCACCAGCGGCCGCGACGTGCCGCGCGAAGTCGCCAAGCGCCTGGACAAGGCCGGCTTCAAGGCGCAGCTGGCGTTGGACGGCGTGTTGGCGAGCAAACGCTAAGGCCGCGCGCGCCGGCGATGTCCCGGCGCGCGCGGACGCAGCGCCGGAAAGTCCGACGTGCGCCGCCGCGCCGTTCAGGCCTTCGTGGACAGCAGGGCCGGCAGCACGTGCTGCAGGGCCAGCTTGACCTCGTCCACGCTCAGCTCCGGCTGGCAGATGGCGCGGATCGCCAGGCCCTCGATCAAGGACTGCAGCAGCAGCACCCGGGTTTCGGCCTCGCGCTGCGGCAGGCCCAGGCCGCCGTCCTCGGTGCCGCGCACGAACCACGCCACCAGGTCGGCGCGCAGAACCCGGTCCGACGACTGCGTGGCCGCGGCGATCTCATCGTCGCGGGTGGCCTGCGCGGTCAGCTCCAGGAACAGGGCCGCATTGGTCAGGGTGGGGTCCTTGGCCTGCCACTGCTGGAACACCCCGGCGATGCCGCCGACCAGGTCGCTGCTGGTGTGCAGCTGCGCCACATCGGCCCTGGCCTCCTCGAGCTGGCGCCCGATGATGGCCAGGATGATGTCGTTCTTGCTCTTGAAGTAGCGATAGATCAGGCCGGCGCTCATACCGGCCGTATCGGCGATGTTGGCCATGCTGGCGGCATGGAAGCCGTGCACGACGAAGCACTTCTGCGCCGCGACCAGGATGCGCTCGCGCTGGGCGAGCGCGCGCGCCTCGGCCTTGGGGCTGGACTTGGCCTGCCTGCTCATTGGCTACGCTCGTTCCAGCCACCTCCGAGGACCTTGTAGAGCGTCACGCGGTTGATCTGTTCGTTCAAGCGCGTGGTCACCAGGCCCTGCTGCGCCGCGTACAAGGTGCGCTGCGCATCGAGCTGGTTGAGGTAGCTGTCGCGGCCGGCCTTGTAGCGCGCGGTGGACAGTTCGTCGGCGCGCGCGGCCGCCTCGACCAGCGCTTCCTGCGCCTGGCGCTGTTCGGCCAGGGTGGTGGTCAGCGCCAGGGCGTCGGCGACGTCGCGGAAGCCGGACTGGATCGCCTTCTCGTATTGCGCCAGGGCGATCTGCTGGTCGGCCTTGGCCGAATCCAGGCCCGCGCGCAGCTTGCCGCCCTGGAAAATCGGGATCGACACCACCGGATTGACCGACCAGGCGCGCGTGTTCGCATCGAACAACCCCGACAGCTCGCCGCTGGCGCTGCCGAGCAAACCGGTCAGGCTGATCGAGGGAAAGAACGCCGCCCGCGCGGCGCCGATGTTGGCGTTGGCGGCGCGCAGCAAGTGCTCGGCCTGCAGCACGTCGGGGCGGCGCAACAGCACTTCCGACGGCAGCCCGGACGGCAAGGCGGCGATGCCGCTGACCTCGCTGGTCAGGCGCTGCGGCAGCAGCGCCGGATCCACCGGCTCGCCCACCAACAGGTTCAGCGCGTTGATGTCCTGCGCCACCTGCCCGGCATAACGCGCCGCGTCCGCGCGCGCCTGCTCGACCTGGGTGCGCGCCTGGCTCACTTCCAGGCCCGACACCGCGCCCAGCTCGCGCCGCTTCTGGGTCAGCTCGTACGCCGACTGCTGGTTCTTCAAGGTGGCTTCGGACACCGACAGCAGTTCGCGGTCGGCGGCCAGGGTCAGGTAGGCGTTGGCCACTTCGGCGATCAGGCTCAGCTGCGCGCTGCGGCGCGCCTCCTCCTCGGCGAAGTAGCGCTGCAGCGCCGACTGGCTCAGATTGCGCACGCGCCCGAACAGGTCCAGTTCGAAATTGGTGATGCCCACGCCGGCGGTGTATTGGTCGACCACCGCCTGATTGTCGCCGCCGGTGCGCTGCAACTGCGCACTGACGCCCACGGCCGGAACGCGGTCGGCGCGCTGGATGCGGTATTGCGCGCGCGCCTTCTCGACGTTCAGCACGGCCACGCGCAGGTCGCGGTTGTTCTCCAGCGCGCGGCCGACCAGGGTCTCCAGGTTCGGATCGGCGAAGAAATCCTGCCAACCGATGTCGGCCACCGCGGTCGAGGCCGGCGCGCCGCCCTCGCCCACCGGCGCGGCGCCGGTGAAGGCCTGGGTGGTCGGCGGCAGCGGCCATTCGCCGGGAATCGCCGCGTCGGCGACGGGCAACTTCGGCGCCAGGCTGACGCAGCCGCTGGTCGCCAGCGCGATCGCCAGCGCCAGGGTGTGGATCGGAAGCTTATTCATGGCTCTGCGCTCCTGCCGAAGCCTGCGCCGGGGGCGCGTGCTTTTTCCTGACGAACAGTTTCTCCACCACCACGAAGAACAGCGGTACGAAGAAGATGCCGAGGAAGGTACCCACCACCATGCCGCCCAGCACGCCGGTGCCGATCGCGCGCTGCGCGCCGGAACCCGCGCCGGTGGCCAGCGCCAGCGGCAGCACGCCCAGGCCGAAGGCCAGCGAGGTCATGATGATCGGGCGCAGGCGGTCGCGCACCGCGGCCAGGGTGGCCCCGATCAGGTCCATGCCGTTCTTCAGGTTCTCCTTGGCGAACTCGACGATCAGGATCGCGTTCTTGCTCGACAGACCCACGGTGGTGAGCATCGCCACCTGGAAGTAGACGTCGCGCTCCATGCCGCGCGCCCAGGTCGCCAGCACCGTGCCCAGGATGCCCATCGGCGCGATCAGCAGCACCGAGGTCGGGATGGCCCAGCTTTCGTACATCGCCGCCAGGCACAGGAACACGATCAGCAGCGACAGCGTGTACAGCAGCGGCGTCTGCGCACCGGCCTGGCGTTCCTGGAACGACAGGCCGGTCCATTCCAGACCGATGCCCGGCGGCAGTTGCGCCACCAGCTTCTCCACTTCCGCCATGGCCTGGCCCGAGCTCACGCCCTCCTTGGCTTCGCCGTTGATCTCGAGCGCCGAGACGCCGTTGTAGCGCTCCAGGCGCGGCGAACCGTATTCCCAACGCGTGCTGGCGAAGGCCGAGAACGGCACCATGTCGCCCTTGTCGTTGCGCACGTACCAGCGATTGAAGTCGCTGGGCACCATGCGGAACGGCGCGTCGGACTGGATGTAGACGCGCTTGACCCGGCCGCGGTCGACGAAATCGTCGATGTACTGACCGCCCCAGGCCGCCTGCAGGGTCGAGTTGATGTCGTCGATGCTCAGGCCCAAGGCGGCGGCCTTTTGATTGTCGACGTCGACCCGGAACTGCGGCGTGTCCTCCATGCCGTTCGGGCGCACGTTCTGCAGCAGCTCGCTCTTGCCGGCCATGCCCAGGAACTGGTTGCGCGCGGCGACCAGCGCCTCGTGGCCCAGGCCGGCGTTGTCCTTCATGTAGAACACGAAGCCGTTGGAGTTGCCCAGCTCGAACACCGCCGGCGGCGCCAGCGCGAACACGAACGCGTCCTTGATGCCCATGAAGCTGCCCATCGCGCGGCCGACCACACCGTCCACGCTGTTGTCGGGCATCGGGGTCTTGCCGAAGCTGGTCAGCCAGCGCCAGCGGTCGCCCCAGGTGTTTTCGCGCTCTTCCCACGGCTTGAGCTGCGAGAACGCCATGCCCGCGTTCTGGCCGTTGCCGGCGAAGCTGAAGCCCTGCACGGTGAACAGCGAATCCACCGCCTTGTCCGACAGGAACTGCTCCTCGACCTTCTTCAGCACCTCGCCGGTGCGCTCCTGGGTCGCGCCGACCGGCGCCTGCACGATGGTGAACAGGAAGCCCTGGTCCTCCTGCGGCAGGAACGACGACGGCAGACGGAAGAACATCACGCCCATCAGCACCGCCATCGCGGCGAACACCATCATGAAGCGGCCCGAGCGGGTGACGATGCCGCGCACCACGCCCTGGTACTTGCTGTTGCCGGCATCGAACTTCTTGTTGAACCAGCCGAAGAAGCCCTTGTCCGAGGCGTGGTGGCCCTTCTCGATCTGCTTGAGCATGGTCGCGCACAGCGCCGGAGTCAGCACGATCGCGACCAGCACCGACAGGCCCATCGCCGAAACGATGGTGACCGAGAACTGGCGGTAGATGACGCCGGTGGCGCCGCCCAGGAAGGCCATCGGCACGAACACCGCCGACAGCACCAGGCCGATGCCGACCAGCGCGCCGGTGATCTGGTCCATGGATTTGCGGGTGGCCTCGACCGGCGACAGCCCTTCCTCGCTCATCACGCGCTCGACGTTCTCGACCACGACGATGGCGTCGTCCACCAGCAGGCCGATCGCCAGCACCACCGCGAACATGGTCAACATGTTGACCGAATAGCCGAACAGGGCCAGCAGGCCGAACGTGCCCAGCAACACCACCGGCACCGCGATGGTGGGGATCAGGGTGGCGCGGAAGTTCTGCAGGAACAGGTACATCACCAGGAACACCAGCACGATCGCCTCGAGCAGGGTCTTGATCACCTCCTCGATCGCCACCCGCACGAACGGCGTGGTGTCGAACGGCGTCACCGCCTTGAGCCCCTTCGGGAACGAGGGCTTGAGCTGCTCCAACTCGGCCTGCACCGCCTGCGCGGTGGCCAGCGCATTGGCGCCGGTGGCCAGCGAGATCGCGATGCCGGTCGCCGGCTTGCCGTTGAAGCGGGCGATGGTGCCGTAATCTTCCTGGCCCAGCTCCACGCGGGCGACGTCGCGCAGCTTCAGCACCGCGCCGCTGCTGTTGGACCGCAGCACGATGTTCTGGAACTGCTCGGCGGTCTGCAGGCGGTCCTGCGCGGTGATGGTGGCGTTGAGCTGCTGGCCCTTCACCGAGGGCGTGCCGCCGAGCTGGCCGACCGCGACCTGCGCGTTCTGCGCTTTCAGGGCGCCGATGACGTCGGCCGGGGTCAGCTTGTAAGTGTTGAGCTTATCGGGGTCCAGCCAGATCCGCATCGCGTACTTGGTGCCGAACAGCTGGGTGCTGCCGACGCCGTCGACGCGGGCGAGCGGATCGACCAGGTTGGCGGCCACGTAGTCGGCGATGTCGGCGCCGTTCATGCTGCCGTCCTCGGACACGAAGCCGATGACCTGCAGGAACGACGAGTTCGCCTTGGACACGCTCACGCCCTGCTGCTGCACGATCTGCGGCAGCAGCGGCGTGGCCAGCTGCAGCTTGTTCTGCACCTGCACCTGGGCGATGTCGGGATCGACCCCGCTTTCGAAGGTCAGGGTGACGCTGGACTGGCCGTCGGACGAGCTGGTCGCCGACATGTACATCAGGCCGTCGATGCCCTTCATGTTCTGCTCGATGATCTGGGTCACCGAGTTCTCGACGGCCTTGGCCGAAGCGCCGGGGTAGGACGCGTTCACCGATACGGTCGGCGGCGCGATGGTCGGGTACTGCGAGATCGGCAGTTGGGTGATCGCGATCGCGCCACCGAGCATGATGATGATCGCCAGGACCCAGGCAAAGATCGGGCGATCGATAAAGAACCGTGCCATGAATGTCTCCGTTTACGGCTTAGGCGCGGCGGCGGGGGCGGCCGGCTTGGCGGGCGCGGCGCCCTTCTCGGTCGCATCGACCGGCATGCCGGGGCCGATCTTCTGCAGGCCCTCGACGATCACCCTGTCGCCGGCCTTGAGGCCGCCTTCGACCAGCCACTTGTCGCCGATCGCCTGGCCCACCTGGACCTCGCGCGGTTCGACCTGGCCCTTGGCGTTGACGACCATCGCGGTCGCGCTGCCCTTGGGATCGCGGGTGATGCCCTGCTGCGGCACCAGCAGCGCGTTCTGGCGCACGCCGGTGCCGATCAGCGCGCGCACATACATGCCGGGCATCAGCAGTTGGTCGGGATTGGGCACCACCACACGCAGCAGGAAGCTGCCGGTGCCTTCGTCCACGGTGACTTCGGAGAACGCCAGCTTGCCGTCCAGCGGGTACTTGCTGCCGTCTTCCAGCAGGATCGTCACCGGCGTGTTCGCCTCGGTCAGGGTGCCGGCGGCGATCTGCTTGCGCAGCGCGAGCAGCTCGGCGCTGGACTGGCTGATGTCGACGTGCACCGGATCGAGCTGTTGCACCACCGCCAGCGGCTCGGCCTGATTGGCCGTCACCAAAGCGCCCTGGGTCACCGCCGACTTGCCGATGCGGCCGCTGATCGGAGCGCTGATGCGCGCGCGGCCCAACACCACGCTGGCGTTCTGCACGGCGGCGCGGCCGGAGGCCACGTCGGCCTGGCTCTGCTTGAGCGTGGCGATCGCGGCTTCGTCGTCCTGCCGGCTGACCGCGTCGATCTTGACCAGGTCGCTGGAGCGCTTGGCGTTCAAGCGCGCCGAGTTCAAGGCCGCTTCGCCGCGCGCGAGCGTGGCCCGCGCGGTTTCCAGATCCGCCGCGTAGGTCTTGTCGTCCAACTGGTACAGCGGCTGGCCGGCGCGGACCAGGCCGCCTTCGGTGAACAAACGGCGCTCGACGATGCCGCTGACCTGCGGCCGCACTTCGGCGATCAGCGAGGCGCTGGTGCGCCCCGGCAGTTCGCGGGTCAGGGTGACGGTCTCGGGCTTCAGGGTCACCACCGTGACCTGGCCCTTCTGGCCGCCGGGGCCGCCGGGCGGCTCGCCGCCGCCGCAGGCGACCAGCGCCAGGCTGAGCGCGGTCGCGGCCAACAGCTGAGGAGCGCGGGTAATAGCGTTATGGAACATGGACTTATGCGACGGCATGGGGGAGCCTCAGGTCGTTGTTGCGGTCGGCCGGACCGCGGGCATTGCAAAGAATGAACGATCATTCTCTTTTCAAGGGCGCGCCGGGTCAAGCGGTTCGATCCATGCCTAATGGCCTATTTTATCGATAAACGATATTTGTATTATCGACACACGATAAAACGCAGAGGTTACCGCCATGAACCGCACAGCCACCCGCGCCCTGGCCGCGGCCCGTCCCGTCATCCAGGGCCTGACCCTGCTCAACCTGCTGTATGCCCTGTGCCTGATCGTGCTGCTGTGCGCCAGCCTCCTCATGAACGGCTGGCCGGAACGCGCACTGGGCTTTGACCAGGTGGCGAAATACCCGCAGGCCTCCTACGGCTTGCGCGCGATCGTCGTCGTCGGCATCGCCGGCGCGGCGATCGTCCACACCGTCCTGCGCCGGCTGTTGGCCATCGTCGACACGGTGCGCAGCGGCGACCCCTTCATCCAGGCCAATGTCCGCCGCTTGGACTGGATCGCCTGGAGCGTGCTGGCGCTGGAAGCGCTGCGCATGCTCGTCGCCGCGATCGCCGCCGCGGTGTGGGAACCGGGTCGCATCGAAAGCTTCTCCTTCACCCCCTGGCTGGCGGTATTGCTGCTGTTCGTGCTGTCCGGCGTGTTCGCCCACGGCGCCCGCATGCGCGCCGACCTCGAAGGGACGGTGTGACATGGCGATCGTCGTGCGCCTGGACGAACAACTGCACGCGCGCCGCATGACGCTCACCGAGCTCGCCGCGCGCATCGACATCACCCTGGCCAACCTGTCCATCCTCAAGACCGGCAAGGCCAAGGCGATCCGCTTCTCCACCCTCGAAGCGATCTGCGCGGCGCTGGAATGCCAGCCCGGCGACCTGCTCGTCTTCGACCCCACCCTGCCTTCCGAGGATTGACGCCATGCGCAACCCGTTCGCCCCCGACCCGCGCCACGAAGGCGTGCGCCCCGTCCAGATCTGGGGCCTGCGCCTGTTCTTCGCGCTGATGCTGCTGTTGGTCGCACCGACCGCCTGGCGTGCGCTGCTCACCCACGAAGGCCCGTGGGAGCCGGTGCGCGCGATCGCGTTCGCCGTCTGGGCCACCTACCCCGCGCTCGCGCTGTTCGGCCTGCTGCGACCGCTGCGCTGGCTGCCGCTGATGTTCTTCACCCTCGGCTACAAGGCGGTGTGGCTGGGCTTCGTCGCCTATCCGCTATGGCAGGCCGGCACGCTGTGGGACACGCCGACCGGCGAGGTCGCCGCGTCGTTCCTCGCGCTGCCCTTGCTGGCGGCGGTGGTGCCGTGGGGCTATGCGTGGCGGACGTACTTCGCTTGGCCGCGGCGGGCTGGCGCATCGCAGCCGACGCCAGCGAGCGCGGCCTAGCCGGCTCGCACCGCTGGCGCAATACGCAACGCGGTAATGGTCACAGGTCGAAGCCCTACTTCTTCGGCGGATCCTCGCCGGGCAGCGTCTGATGACCCTCGCCCTCCGGCAGGTCCGCGTTCTGCACCTGCTTGCGCCGCGCGTGCGCGTCCTGCCCGGACGGGTTCTCTCCGGGCAGCGTCTGATGGCCCTGACCGGCCGGCGGGCCGTCGTCGTGTTGGCCGCCGTCGTGCTTCCGGTTCTGGCCTGAAGTGTCCTTGCCCATGTCGATCGCCTCGTATGCCGGTGCTGTGGGCCGGCGATACCGCACGCTGAGGGCTGGGCGGTTAACGCAAGGTCGATTGGTCGCGTCCGGCTCTTCACGGGCGGCGAACGCGCGCACCTAAACCCCGCCAGCCGGCCCTCTATGAGCACCGCAGCCGGCAAGACCTTCACTACCTCACAGTTCACGCAAGCGGCGATGGGCCGCCGCCTCGCCCGGGACTATGCTCGGTCCATGCCCTTGGAGCGTCCGATGGACCGGATCGAGCCAATCTCCGCCCTGGCCCTCACACCCGCGGCCGTCGCCGCCGGCCTCCCGCCAGTGACATGGCGCAATAGCTTGCGCACCAAGCTCATGCTGTGGTTCGGCGCGCTGGTCAGCGTGTTGCTGCTGATCGGCTTCGTCCTGGCCTTCCTGCTCGCACGCTATCAGATCATCGCCAATGCGCAGGAGCGCACGCGCTACGAGGCGGCGCAAACGGCCGACCGGCTGCTGGCTTCGATGGAGTCGGTGCGCATCACCGGCGCGGGCATGATCGACCTGTTCAACAGCCTCGCCCTGGACCGCGAATCGACCATAAAGACGATGGAGGCGCTGCTGAACGCCGATGCCAGCGCCATCGGCGGCCTTATCGCACTGGAACCCAACGTGCTGCGCGACGGCGCGCCGATGGCCTACTACGTCGGCGTCGACAAGCGCGGCGTGCGCGATCGCGACCTCATCGCCCTGGGCTATAACGCGCACCGCCAGGGCTGGTACCAGCGCACGCTGCATGCCGATGCGCCCTGGTGGTCGGAGCCCTACTTCAACGAAACCGCCGGTGGCCTCTGGATGAGCACCTTGAACATGCCGCTCAAGGCGCGCGACGGTACGCGCCTGGGCATGATCAGCCTGGACGTGCCCATCGCCCGCTGGGCCGAGCTGGTCGAGCCGCTGCATCGCATCCACGGCCAGCGCCCGGCGCTGTTCGCGCCCAAGGGCAGCATCGCCCTGCACCAGGACCCGGCCGTCGCTCTGAAGACCACCCTCGCACGCTACATCGTCGCGTCCGGGCGCACCGATCTGATCGACATGAGCGCCGCGCAAGCGCGCGGCCGTCGACTCGAGTTCACCCACACCCTGCCGGGCACCCGCGAGACGCGTTACTCCCTGTTGGAACCGATCGGGACCACCGGCTGGAGCCTGCAGGTGTCGATGTCGCACACCCCGCTGCTGGCCGCGCTCAGGCGCACCCTGATCGAACTGGCGGCCATCGTACTGGTCGCCCTGGGCCTGATCGCGCTGCTGGTGCGTCGGATGGCGGCCCGCATCACCACGCCGTTGAGCGACCTGACCGGTTCGGCCAGCCATTTCGCTGCGGGCGAGTTCGATTACCCCCTGGGCCAGACCGAGCGGCGCGACGAAGTTGGGGTGATGGCGCGCGCGTTCGACAATGCACGCAGCTCGATCAAGCGCCAGATGGTCGAGATCCAGGACATGAGCACGGCACGCCAGCGCCTCGAAAGCGAGCTGGACATCGCCCACGAAATACAGCTGGCGATGCTGCCCAGCGCGCGCGTGCTGGGCACCGACACTTGGCGCTTGCAGGCCAATGCGCGCCTGGAGCCGGCCAAGGCGGTGGGCGGCGACTTCTACAGCTTCTTCGAACGCGACCGCCATACCCTGTGGTTCGCGATCGGCGACGTCTCCGACAAGGGCGTGCCGGCCGCCTTGTTCATGGCGCGCACGATGACCGTGCTGGAAATCGCCGCAGGCCTGGGCGGCTCGCCCGAGATCGCGCTCAAGGAAGCCGCACGGCGCCTGCTCGAAGGCAACGACACCTGCATGTTCGCCACCGTTCTGTGCGGCCTGATCGACGCGCGCAGCGGCGAACTCGCGCTGGCCAGCGCAGGCCACGAACCGCCGGTGCTGCTGCGCGCGGACGGCGACGCCCAATTCGTGGACCTGAACTCGGGTCCGCCCCTGGGAGTGTCGGTCGCGGACCGCTATCCGGTGTGGCGTGGCCGCCTGCGCAATGGCGATGCCCTCGTGGCCTACACCGACGGCGTCACCGAAGCCTTCGACGCCGGCCAGCGGGCATTCGGCGGCGAGCGCCTGCTGGAGGCCCTGCGCCACGGGACGGAAGCCGGCGCGCTGTGCGGCGCCCTGGTCGCCGACGTGCATCGCTTCGCCGCCGGTGCCCCGCAATCCGACGATATCGCCGTGCTCTCGCTGCACTGGACCGGCAGCGACGCCGGCACCCGACCGGAGGATGCCATGCGCCATCACTTCCGCGCGCCGCAGGAACGCGCGCTGTTGCCGGGCTTGCTCGCGACCCTGGACGAAGCCCTGACGAAGGCCGGCGTCGATCGAGCGCGCGCCGGCGACGTAAGGCTCATCGCCGAGGAGGTGATGTGCAACGCCGTCGACCATGGCGCGCGGCCCGGTATCGAGCACGAAGTCGTCCTCGACCTCACGATCGGCCACGACCGTATCGCACTGGACTTCCGCGACGACGGCCCCGCCTTCGATCCGCTCTCGCAAGCCGAACCCGACCTGGACGCCGACATCGACGATCGCCCCCTGGGTGGCCTGGGCCTGCGCCTGATCCGCAGCCTCGCCGACGAGGCGACCTATGCCCGCGAGGGCCGCTACAACCTGTTGCACATCATGCTGCTACGAACCGACACCGGCGGTTGAAGCCGCCTCTCGCCTCTGGAGCCACTCATGGACCTGACGATCCGGATAGACCCGCCCTCCGCGCACGCCCAGCGCGTCAGCCTCGCCGGCCGCCTGGACACGGCCAGCTACGCCGAACTCGATCGCCACCTGGCGCCCGTGCTCAACACCGCCCTGTCTTCGCTGGTGCTGGATCTCGCCGACCTGGAGTACATCAGCTCAGCCGGCATCCGTTCGATCTTCCGCGCCCGCAAGGCGCTGTCGGCGCGCGGCGGCAAGGTCGTGGTGGTCAACCCGCAGCCGCAGATCCAGAAGGTGTTCGACCTGGTCAAGGCCGTGCCCATGAACGAAATCTTCAGCAGCATGGCCGAAGCCGACGCCTACCTCGACGCGATGCAGCGCAAAGTCCTGGCCGGCGCCGCGGGCGGCGACGACGACGCCGATTGAACGGGCGCCGTAGCCATTGCCTCAAGGCACGTCGCAGCGCCAGATCGAACTGGCCAGCCACAGGTTGGCGCGGGTGACGTGGTTGTAGATCTCTTCCAGCGGCGTGCCGCCCTGCGCCGTGCATTGCGCGACGGCGTCGGCGCGCGCATCCGCCAGGGCGATGCCGGGGTCGTAGCTCTGGCCCTGTCCGCTGACCGTCACCACGGCCGCCATGACCGCCCAGGAGGCCGGCAATAGCAGCGCCAGGGCCATCGCGATCGAAAGCTGTCTCATTGCGCGCTCCTTGACCGATGCGAGTGCGCGCATTCGAGCATGGCGGGCGGAGAAGACCGTGAAAGGCGGGTAACCAAAGCGTGAAAATGTGTCGCAGGACACAGGGCCCGATGACCGCATCGCGAATCCATGTTTCGACCCGTGTTCTGCCTCGCCGCCCACCCTATGCCCGCGCCGGATCGACACCCGGTCCGAGGCCCTAATTCTTGGACAGCAACCAGTGCTCGCCGGTCGTCCAACCGATAAAAACCCGAGCGCCGTCGGGGCCGGGCTGTCGCTGGTTCAACCTACGGCCCTTCATCGCCAGGCGCAAACCGAGCATGGCAGGCTCGAACTTCGCGCGAAATGATGCCTGCTGCTCGCTGAAATGCGCCTCTATGGCCGCTACGGCGTTCGATCGACGCGAGGAATCCAGCGCCGACAGGTAGAAGATCATCTGCCGCCAGGCGTAAGCCGTGTTCTTGATCATGGTCAGTCGAGCGCGCCAATCCACGATCCGCATCTGTTGACGCCTGCATATCCACTCGAACGAACGCTGCGCCATCGCCTCCAGATTGGGTTGCAGCCAGGCCTTCAAGCCGAGATCGTCGAACAGCAGCGCCAGGTTATGCGTGGTGAGGATCTGCGCCTGTTCCAGGATCGTCCCGTTCACCGCCGCTCTCCAGGCCCCCAGTGGCGCTCCTGCCCGCGCCGCCGCCAGCATTGAAAGGGCGTCGCCGCGCGATGCATCCCTCCGCCAAAAGCTCGGTTTCGACCCAGCCTTGCGCGGGTCCGGAAGCGCGGCCAGCGCATCGGTGTCGATCGCATAATAGTCGGCGTACACCGTCCCGGCGATGCTGCGGGCAGCCCGCCTGCCGGCGTCGGCGAATTTGGCCGAGAGCTGGCCCATGAAAATATCGGCGGCGACCTCGTCGACGAACGGTAGATTCAATTGCGCGGCTTGCGCCAGGGCCCGGTATTCCTGGAGCAACTTGTTGGGAAAAATGGCATGCGGGAATGCTAGCAGCGTCACCGCGGCCGACTCGACCAGGGCCTCCCGCGCCGACGCGACCGCCGCGGCGTCGGCCGCCCGATCGTTTTCGATGATCGCAACCCAAGGCAGTTCAGCCAGCCGGACCTGGCTTTCCAAATTGACGAGCAACAGCGAACGCCGCCTCCGGAAAGCGCGGTACGTAGCGGCGTACAGCCGCCGCAGCGTCGCATCCGCAAAGCCGGCACTGCGGATCTCCGCTGTCAGTGCAGGCAGGACCCGAGCCACGGTATCGGCTGAAGTGATGATGCCGCTTTCGATCAGCTCGGCGACCGTGCCCCGGCGACAACGTTCCAGGCGACGTCGGATGGCGGTCGGCAAAGCGATGCCGGATTCGAGCGCGACCCCCTCCGCCTCCGCGGAGGAGATCGGAACGCATAGGGCCGTGAAATCCGCAATGCCCTCCGCGGCAGGATACGCGGCCAGCCGGGCCGAGACCGCTTTGGCGATCAGATGATGGGCCGGTGCAGCGACATCCCGGCGCTGCCGCTGCCGGTAGTCGCCCAGACGATCGCCTCCCGGCGGCCCATGCGCTTGCACGAAATCGTCGACGATCCGGCGGACGCGGCCAACCTGACGCCCCGTCAAGGCCATCGGCTCGTCGGCGCATACGGCCAGCAAAGCGAACAACTCCTCGACGCGGTTCTTCGTGGGGTCCCGGGCCAGCGCCGGGGCGCGCCTGGCCGCGTCGATCCTCAGGCATAGCCCGCGCGCCGACGCGGACCAACCCGACGGGTATTGCCGGCACGGCCAACCATCAGAATACGTATCGAGAAACAAGGCGACCGTCTCGTCGTAGAGGGGCAGCCGCACCTCGACGGCATGCCTCTGCTCCGCCAACCTCGGCTGCGCGGGCAATGCGGCAAGCCGCCGCGCGACGTCCCCCGCGCTGAATACATTCACTTCGGCGGATGCGATCGACGCGCCCTGCGCCGGTGGCGGGAAGAACCGCAGCCGATCGAAGAACGGCGCGATTGCCTCGATCAATGATCGCGCCTCTTCGACGCGATGCCGGCCGAGCAGCCAGGCCACCGTCGGCAGCGCGGCTTCCTCCGGCAGATCGATACGGTAATCGCCGCATTGCAGACGTTGGCGCAAGTGCTCCAGGCCCGCATCGCTCAAGCACCAAAGATTCAAATCCAGGCGCTCGTAGCCGGGCCGAATTCCAGGCAACGATGCCGCGAGTTCGCGCTCGTATCCCGTAAGCTCGCCGCCCGCCAGCAGCCTGCCGGTGGCGAAACCGCCGGCGGCCACCTCCAATGTCACCCAAGCGGGCACTTGCGCCAACGGCGTGCGGGATCCGTAGCTCGCGGCGCCGGAGACCATGTGCTCCAACACCCCGAGCCAACGCGCGGTACGTTCCTCTGCGCGAGCGCGGACCTCCGGATCAGGGCTGGTTTCCGACGTGGTCAGCGCTTTCGACAACTGGAAGGCCGCGTAGGCCGAACCTAGGCCCTTCGCCTCGACGGGATCATCGCTTCGGTTCGACATGTGCGTGGCTGAGGATGCAACCGAATGGGTCCGAGGGCTGGATTCGAACCAGCGCCTTCCCGGTTAAGAGCCGAGCGTTCTACCGCTGAACTACCCCGGAACATGCGAACAATGTCGCATCAGCCGCCCGACGAAGCAACAGGCCTGGCCAGCGAAGCAAGCGGCACGTAAAGCGGAGCACGGGCGCAGGCTTCCACGACGGCGCGGCACGCGCGATGGCGATGCCTACGGCGGCGTGCGTTCAAGGAGCTGAATCAAATAACCGCGGCGACGCCCTCATCCGGGCGGCCGATGATGGTTGAATGGCCGGGCATCGAATTCGACCGCCTTCCGTCATTGCCGCAGGAACCTGAGCCATGCCCCTCAGCATCACCAGCCTCAAGGCCTATGTTCCGGCCCAGAACTTCGAGATCTCCAAGGGCTTCTACCGGGCCATGGGCTTCACGATGTCCGAAGGCTGGGGCGGCACCGCCGATTTCGACTTGAACGGCCATCGCTTCCGCCTGCAGAACTACTACGTCAAGGACTGGGCCGAGAACTTCATGATGGTCATCGGCGTGCCCGACATCGAGGCCTGGCACCAGCGCGCCAAGCAGGTGGTGGGCAGCGGCGCCTACGCGCCCGCGCGCTACATGCCGCCCGAACCGGTGGACGACGCCAGCGTGCTGCACGTCTGGGACCCGAGCGGTGTCTTGCTGATCTTCGTGCAGTAGCGGCCGGCGCAAGTTTTGCTCCTAGAATGGCCGATCGCACCGACGCGGCCACACATGAACACCCACCCCGTCTACAAACCCGGCTCGCTCGCGGACACCGACCGCATGATCGCCGCGCATCCCTTCGCCCTGGTGATCAGCTCCGCCGCCGGCACGCCGCTGGCCACGCCGCTGCCCCTGCTGCTGGAACGCGACGCCGACGGCGCCATGACCCTGCTGGGCCACATGCCGCGCGTGCACCCGCACACGGAGCTGCTGCGGCGGGAGCCGCGCGCGCTGGCGGTATTCCAGGGCGCGCACGGCTACATCTCGCCCTCGTGGCTGAGCGACCGCACCCAGGCGCCGACCTGGAACTACGAAACCGTGCAGTTGGACATCGACGTCGCCTTCGACGACAGCGCCGAGGCCACCGAACTCGCGCTCAATCGCCTGGTCGATCACATGGAACGCGAGCGCCCGGCCGCCTGGTCGGTCGCCGACATGGGCGCGCGCTACGACAAACTCGCCCCGCACGTGGTCGCTTTCCGCGCCCGCGTGGTCGCGGGCTACGCCAAGTTCAAACTGGGCCAGAACGAGCGCCCGGGCGACCGCAGCGAGATCCTCGCGGGCCTGGAGCGCACCGGGCAGCAAGCCTTGCTGGACGCCATGATGCGGGCCGGAACCTCATCGCAGTGAGATCGGCGGCCTGAGCCGGGCCGTGCCCAACCTGCGTCGAGTCGGGCGCACGCGCTTCGGAACGCGCAAAACCGTCGGCTATGATCCGGCGAGTAGGCACCCTCCGCCAGCGAGGCAGTGATGGTCCATTCCCGCCATACCGCGAGCTCCACCGCCAACGCATCCCGCCGCGCCACCTGGGCCGTGCTGTGGCTGGTGGCGGTGACGCTGGTGCTGCATTTCCTGTGGGGCAGCTATCACAAGTACGCAGCGCAGGACCCCGCCGCCTACGGCATGTTCTGGTCGCGCCGCGCCTGGCTGTGGACGCACCTGGCCGGCGGCGCCCTGACCGCGCTGCTGGGGCCGCTGCAGTTCATCGCGCGGCTGCGCAACGCCTACCCGCGTGCGCACCGCTGGACCGGCCGCGTATACCTGAGCGCGATGCTGGTGGCCTGCGCCGGCGCGGCCGGCTTGATCGCCACCACGCCCGGCGGCTTCGCCCTGCAGGCGGCCTTCGCCGCCACCGCGCTGGCATGGCTGTGCACCGCGCTGCCGGGCTACCTCGCCATTCGCGCCGGCCGTACCCAGGCGCACCGGCGCTGGATGCTGCGCAACTACATCGTCACCCTGGCGCCGATGGTGTTCCGCCTGTCGATCCAGGTGCCGGGCGTTATGGCGCTGACGCATCCGGCCGTGCTGATTCCGACGCTGCTGTGGCTGAGCTGGGCCGCGCCGCTGCTGGTGTTCGAGTTGGCGTCCGCCGTGACGCGCTGGGCGCACCGCGCGCCGGCGCCTAGCGCAGAGCCCGCCTAGGGGCGCGAAAAGCCGGACATATCTGCGCTCCGTCCTGAGAAGCCCCGGGCTTGGCCGACGGCGGCGGTGTCCTGCGTTGAACGGGAAACGCCCCACCGAAACAGGAAAGATACGAATGGACCCGTATGTCTGCGTCGACCAAACCACCTGCCACGCATCGATCGACTCATCCGACGACATCTACCTGCTGGTATTCCGAGGCAATACCCGCGCACCGTTCCACAACTCGATGTCCGTCATCCATCCCAGCGCTTTCGCCGATTTCGAAGACGGGCAAAGCCGCGGCAACGATATCAAGATCGGGCGCTACTTCGACGACTCGCTGTACGTCGTCGGCCTGCTGGAACGCGACGAGGACAACGACTTTCTCGACAACGGCGCCAAGTTCTTGGACCTGGTGAGGGCGCAGGCCAACCTGGCCTGGACCACGCGCATGGGGGCGCTGCAGCTCGGCGGCGGCGGCCAGCCCAGCGAGGCACAGTTGGCTGCCTCGGCCAACATCGTGATCACCGCCATCGAGGGCACGGTCGGGCTCGCCACCACCTGGCCCGTGGGCGACGACGATCCCATCGCGCGCTCCCGGCACCTCAGGATCGCCCCCGGACAAGAGCCCGTGCTGTCCTACATCGGCGACGGCGCCAGCTACCGTATCCGCTTCAAGGTCAGGGACTTCTGAGATCGCGCTGGGCGCGGCGCCAAGGCATGGCGGCTTGATCGGGCGTGGATCGGTCGACGGCACCTGGGTGCGTCGCGCGCCCATGGCTCCACCGTCGTCGAACAGGGCGACGGTGCTCGCATCCGCCGTGACGGGCTACCGGCGCGCCGGCCGCCCTACCCTCAATCCTCGGACCGTCCCGTGCCTTCGCGATCCCGCACGTAGCCGCGCTTCAGCGGAAACGGCGGCAGCCAGGGCTCGCGGCGGACGCTCCAGCTTTCGTAGGTCGGGATCAGGTCGCCCGGAACGTCCAAGGCGCCCAGGCTCAGCTCGATCTCGTCGCCGCTGCGCGCGAACACCGACGAACCGCAGCGCGGACAGAAGCAGCGCCCGCCGTAGTCGCGGATCTCGCCCTCGATGGCGACCGCGTCCTCGGGGAAGATCGCCGAGCCGTGAAATACCGAGCCGCTGTGCTTGCGGCAATCCAGGCAATGGCACAGGCCCACCCGATAGGGGCGGCCCGACGCCACCACTCGGACGTCGCCGCACAGGCAACTGGCGGTGTATCGGTCCATGCGTGTCTCCTGCGGTCAGCCGACCGGGCGACGATGGCAGATGGGCTATGTCGTTTCGATGAAGCCGCCGGTCTTGTGCACTCGGACGAAGCCTTCCTTCATCACGGGCAGCTCCGCTAGGCACTCCATGGCCTTCTCCACGTCCAGCACATAGATATCGACCTGTGAGGTCTTCACGTCAGTCCCGGACATGAACTCGATCCCCGCCGCGTGCAGCCGCTGGCCCAGCAAGTCCTGCGTGCCGCGCAATACCTGCAACGACCGCGGCGCGGTCTGCGCCACGTACAGCGGATCGCCGGTGTAAGCGGCCAACTGCGCCTGGGCGTCGCCGGTGAAACGCACCACCACCCGGTAGGCCGGCCGATGCTCGATATACAGCCCCGCGAACGTGTCCGGCCGCTCGGCCTGCATACGCTGCTCCAGCGCACCGATATCGGCCTGCCGCGCGAGTCGGCGCTCGGCCTCGTCCACGGACACGCCGTAGGTTTGCGCGTACGTGTGCGCTACTGGATTGCTCTCGGGTGGGGCTGCGCAGACGCTCATCGAGAACAGGCCGCAGGCCAGGATCAGGCACGCGAAGCGCGCCGGGGCGCGGGTAGCTTCTTCCATGAGGCTTGGCTCCTTGGATCCATCGAGCGAACGATTGCCTGCGACTTTAGCGCGCGGCCGCACCGGGCGATCACCGGCTCACCGCACGGCCGTACAACAACGCAAAGCGCAGCCACAAGGAACTCAGGAAACATGCGCCCTCCCCGCCTCCAAGTCCCCGGGGATGTCAGATCTTCTCTTAACCAGCCGTACCGCCGCGCTTTCGATCCAAGCGGCGCATTCTCTTGACCTCGCCCCCGATGCTGGGATCTTCACGCAACTCCAGCAGCAGCATCTTCGCCCTTGGGTCTTTGGAACGCTTCAGCGCAAACAGCAGCGGGGCGCGGGCATGGCCCAAGCGAGGATCCTTGACCAGCCGCAGTAGATCGTCGATCACTGCATCGCTGAAGGCGCCATCCAGCGCAATTGCAGCCACGTAATGAATCGCTGGCGACAGATGCGCGGCGTTCTGCTCGAACAGCGCGACCAACTCATCCCAGTACGGCCGCGCTACCGGCGAACCGAGGGCACGCAGCAGCATTTCCCGGATCTGATCTGGGTACTCGAGCCGTTTCACGTGCTCCAGTAGGATAGGAATGATGGCTGGGTCAAGTTCTCGACCATCAAGCAAGTCCGCCACCACCTGCACGTTCACGCCGGCAGCACGCAGCCCTTCCACGATGGGCTGAGCCGCTCGATCCCATTCTTCTTGAAGTTGCTTTCGCTCCTCCTCTTTCCGGGCAAGCATCGCTTGGTGCTCGGGGTCAGAGCCTAGCTCAGCGATGAGCTCAGCAGCAGTCTTTCGCTTCTCATTCATGGAATAACCTTCAGAGCTACTTCTCCAGACCTAACTGCAGCTTCTAGGGGCGCTGACAATTGCGCACCAGGCCTAACGAACAAGTTGAACTGCATACCATTTGCTCGAGCATAATCAACATAGTTGCAGAACTAGGGTCAGAGTGGACTTTTCCTACCCAAACGGCCGGCGCCCGCCTACGGATGTCCAATGGCGATTCTCGGAGACTGCACGCAGCTCGCATGGAAACGTCGCATGCCCCGCCAGCCCCGTCTCGACCTGCCGCACGTCCCTCAACACGTCGTACAGCGCGGCAATGATCGCCGCCCCTGCTTCTTCGAGGAGATCGATCGTACTCGCTATCTGAGCGAACTTAGCGATATCGCCGGGCGCATAGGTTGCGCGGTCCACGCCTATGTCCTGACGACCAATCACGTGCACCTGCTAGTGACGCCGTCCCAGACGGGTCAAGTCGGCTCGATGATGCAAGCACTCGGCCGACGCTTTGTCCGCTACGTGAACGATCGATACCACCGCACCGGTACGCTTTGGGAGGGGCGTTACAAGGCTTGCCTGGTGGACAGCGACCATTACCTACTGCGGTGCTACCGCTACATCGAGCTCAACCCCGTACGGGCAGGGTTGGTGCCCACGCCTAGCCTGTATCGCTGGTCTAGCTATCACGCCAATGCGCTAGGCGAACACGCCCCACTGATCACCGCGCACTCCGCCTACCTGGCATTGGACCCGCAGACCGAACACCGCGCACATGCGTATCGCGCGTTCGTCGAAGAAGCGCTCGACCCAGAAGAGTTAGATGTCATTCGACTGCGCCTACAACGCCAGCACGCACTCGGCGGAGATCGCTTCCGCACCATGATCGAGGAACAACTACAGCGTCGCGCCGGACCGGCGAAGATCGGGCGGCCACATAAGGCGTGAGCTGGCGGGGCGCTGTAGCTGAAAGTGCACTCTGACCCCTGTTTCCAGCGCTACCTCCCTTGCTCGCGGGCGACAAACCGCTCACAACTCATGGTCTCCTCTGAGATGGCAGCCTCGGGTCCGAACGGGTCTACCTCAGCACTTGAAGATATGTATGTGCTTTCTTTGACATTGCAGGACCGAGCATCAAAATCCATCGATATGATCGCGTAGCGAACATGGAACGTGCTCGTGTACGTGCCATCTTCATTGCAGTCGCGCCCCTCACGCCTAATGCCATAGCTCCAAGCAGACTCTCCTGAGGGCAGGTCTTTCGGAGAGCCTAGACGCTTAATTGCTTGCGACTTGACCCGTTCCGCCCCCATCAACCATTTGACATCATCGATTACATCTCCGCTCCCTATTTTTTCGGGTGCTATATCCATACTTTTTCCTGTGCATTCGCGAACATCACCAGATGCACAGCTGGCAATCGTCAGGCAAGAGATCGCGAGGGCAAGTGCTTTTGTTTGCATAAAGATCACCATTTCTTGCATCCGAAACAACGTTCTTCCATAAAGAAAATTCTCTGATGGCCGTTTCGCACCTGTGCTTGGTGGCCGGCCTCATGAGCAAGCAAGCTGGCCAAAGAGCAAGCCTTTGCCGACATGAACATATGAGGATACACGTCCACTAGATCACCATTTACATGGATTGCATCTACTGGCCGTGGCGGATTATCAACCGTAAATACTTGCCGTGGCACGTAGCGATACTCCGCGTCATGAAGCTTAGCAATGATCAGCTCTTTCTCCATATCGGAGATACAGTACCCACTGTAGTACCCATTCGGACCGCAATCCGTGCAACCTGAGCATTTCCGCAGACGCTGGATGGCCTCTTCGTTTGCAGCACGCATCTCTTTCTCCCTAGGAGGGGAGAATCCGTAGTACCTGGCAAGACCATAGATATCAAACGAATGCAGCGGCGTGGAATGCACGTATGCGTAAGTACTGGGACCATCCCACAGTCCGATCGGATCACTTTCAAAGTAGCGACCAGTGACAGACTCATAGTCACGGAAATAGTTGTAGTTTAGTCCGCTGACAACATCGTAGCGCTGCCCCGGGAACCGCAGATCGAGCACGAATGCGGCGCCGTTGTTATCGGGGTCTTGATTCGGCGCGCTGCCGCCGAACGCCTCGTTGCCCAGCTGCCACGCCCACACCGATTTCTCCACCACCGGATCGATCACGTTACGCGGCGTACCCAGGTGGTCGGCCTGGACGTAGTGCAGCTTGTTGGTGGCGATCACGCCGATTGGCAGGTCGTTCAGCCAGATGACTTCCTGGATGCGGTTGCCGGCGTGGTCGTAGATGCCGACCGTATGCCCCGCCTCGTCGTAGCTTGCGTAGGTTTGCGCAGTTGATGTGCTGGTCGGGTAGCGCCGCGTCTGCTCGCCCTTGCCGTTATAGGCATAGTTCATCACCGCATTGCCGCCCTGCTTCACCTGGCCCATGCGGTTGGCGGCGGTGTAGACGTACTCCTGGGCAGTGCCGCCGACGGCGGTGGTGTTGCCTACCGCGTCGTAGCTGCGGGCGGTGGCGCCGATCTGCGATAGGCGGTGGCTGGTGCTCGGGTAGGTGTAAGCCTGGGTGGCGCCCGCATCGGTCTTGCTGGTGCGGTTGCCGGTGGCGTCGTAGGTGTAGCCCTGCAGCAACGCGTTGGTAGTGCCGTCGCG
>NZ_JBAHWA010000013.1:94068-94673 GCF_036697405.1 Lysobacter sp. CCNWLW3 | reverse complement strand
TCTTTGGTTACTTTCTCTTGGGCTAGCAAGAGAAAGTGACCCGCACGCGCAGCGGGCGGAAGCCGTTGACCTTCGGGCCGGCCCTGCGGAGCGAAAGCAGCAGCGAATCTCCCAGCACGCCCAGCCACCGCAGTAGCCGAAGTTCGCGATCGCGGCTCACGCCGCTCCCACAGGAAACCAGCCCGTTCGGAACCTGCGACGTGGCTGGAATTCGCGATCGCGGCTCACGCCGCTCCCACAGGAAGCCAGCCCGTTCGGAACCAGCGACGTGGCTGGAATTCGCGGTCGCGGCTTGCGCCGCTCCTACAGGGAGCTTGGGCTAGAGAAAGTGGTCCGCACGCGCAGCGGGCGAAAGCTGTTGAGCTTCGTGCCACCCCTGCGGAACAAGAGCCGCAGCGAATCCCCCAGCACGCCTGGCCAGCGCAATAGCCGAAGCTTGCGATCGCGGCTTATGACCGAAGGAAATCCCCGTGGGACGCCGCTCCCACAGAAAGCCGGTCAAGGTACCCACAGAACGCCGCCCCTTCGGAATCACGCCCGGCCCGGCCATCCCTGGCCGGGCGTGCAGCCGGACTGCGCGCAATGCGCGAATACGGCGCGGCACG
>NZ_JBAHWA010000013.1:0-93968 GCF_036697405.1 Lysobacter sp. CCNWLW3 | reverse complement strand
GATTTCGATGTCGCCATCCATGGCGCGACCGCCACGGCTCCGGATCGCCCGGCCCGGCCATCCCTGGCCGGGCGTGTCACCGGACTGCGCGCAATGCGCGAATACGGCGCGGCACGGATTTCGATGTCGCCATCCATGGCGCGACCGCCACGGCTCCGGATCGCCCGGCCCGGCCATCCCTGGCCGGGCGTGTAGCCGGACTGCGCGCAGTGCGCGCAAAGCGTCCGGCTACACCCACCAGTACCGGATCAAGTGGAAGAACACCGGCGCGGCGAAACACACCGAATCCAGGCGATCGAGCATCCCTCCATGCCCCTCGATCATGTGCCCCCAATCCTTGATCCCCCGATCGCGCTTGATCGCCGACATCACCAGGCCGCCGTAGAAGCCCATCAGATTGATCACCAGCGCCAACGCCGCCGCCTGCCAGGGCGTGAACGGCGTGATCCACCACAGCGCCGCGCCCAACGCCGTCGCCGACGCCACCCCGCCGACGAAACCCTCCACCGTCTTGGACGGCGACAGCTTGGGCGCGATCAGGCGCCGCCCGCACAACTTGCCCCATACGTACTGCAGCACGTCCGAGGACTGCACCACGATTACCAGGAACGCGATCAACAGCAGATTGCGCCCCTCGTAGCCGGGAATGTCCAGATTCAACAGCGCCGGCACGTGCGAGATGCAGAACACGCAGATCATCAGGCCCCACTGCACCTTGGCCGCGCGTTCCAGATAGTGCGTGGTGTCGCCGCCGACCGTGGACAGGATCGGCAGCAGCAGAAAGGCGTAGACCGGGATCAGCAGCGTGTACAGCCCGTACCAGTCGGTGTAGACCAGCCAGTACTGCAGCGGCAGGGCCACGTAGAACGCCACCGCCAGCGCGTAGTAATCGCTGCGCCGGGTCGGCGTCAGGGTGATGAACTCGCGCAGCGCGAACAGCGACACCAGCGCGAACAACACGATCACGCCGACCCGTCCGATCAGGAAGGACGCCCCGACCACCGCCGCCATCACCCACCAGGCGCGGATGCGCGCGGTCAGGTTGGCGATCACCGGACTGGGCCGCCCGCGCGTGCGCCAGCGCAGGAACTCCGCGATCGTCGTGGCCAGCAGCAGCACGCCGGCCACGCCCAGGAACAGCAGCACCGAATGCGGCAACACTTTCAGGCGCTCGATCAGGGTCGCGAGGTTCGCGCTCATGCGCCGCCCTCCGATCCGCGCGCGCCCGTGCCGTCGCCGGACAGGGCCAGCAGCGCCTCGCGTGCGCGCGCCAGGAACGCCGGCTTGTCCTCGTCGCTGTGCAGGCGCAGCGGCTCGCCGAAAGTCGCGGTGCACAGCAGCGGCAGCGGCAGCAGCTTGCCCTTGGGCATCACCCGCGCCAGGTTGTCGATCCACACCGGTACGAACTCCAATTCCGGCCGCAGCCGGGCCAGGTGGAACAGACCGCTCTTGAACGGCAACAGGCCGTCGCCCTGATTGCGCGTGCCCTCGGGGAACAGGATCAGCGAGGCGCCGCCGTCGACCGCATCGCACAGGGTCTGCATGGCCTCGTGACGGCGCTGGTCTGGATCTCCGCAGTCCTGCGGCTTGGGCTCGCGGTCCACCAGTACACCGTTGAACACTTCCCGGATCAGATAGCGGCGCAAGGCGTCGCGCTGCCAATAGTCCGCGCCCGCGACCGGCCGGGTTTCGTCGCGCAGGGCGCGCGGCAGCGCCGACCAGATCATCACGAAATCGCCGTGGCTGACATGGTTGCCGTAATAGACCCGGCGATCGCCCAGGGGCGGACAGCGCCACAACGCGCGCGCGCCGGTCAGGGCGCGGATCGCGAAACTGAAACCGTCGGCGATCCAACCGCTAAGCATGCGCTCGTCCCCCGGATCGCAACGCCGGCAACGAGCGCGCGGCGTCGACCTGCAACGCAACCCGACCGTTGTCGGAGGCCTTGGCTTCTTCGCCACGGTTCAACGGCTGCACCGCAAGCCACCACGCCACCGCCAGCAACAGCAGCTGCGCGGCCAAGGAGAGCGCCTGGCGCAGCAGCAAGCGGCGCGCGCCGCCTATGCGCTCGGACCAGTCGCGGCCGCCGCGTTCGGGCGGCACCAGATTCAGCGCCTGCATACTGGCATCCAGGGTCGCCGCCGCATCCGCCAGATCGCGCTCGCGCGCCGCCCACATCAGCAGGCCGGCATCGAAATCGACCCGGGTCGCGTAGTAGAACTGCAGCAAGCCCGCCATGATGCTTCCGCCCAGGATGTAGCCGGCGCCGCGCATCGTGCCGTAGCCGAAAGCGGCGAACAGCAGCCACAGCCCGGTCAGGGCCAACAGCCCCAACGAGAACGAGTTCAAGCGCCGGCCTTGCCGCAACAGCAGCGCCATCGCGTGCAGGTCGAAGGACGTGGTCATAGGGCGGGCGCTCCTAGCGAGGCCGTAGGGGTGATCGCAGCAGCATAGGCATCTTCCAGCGCGCGTCTATGCGCCTCGCCCAGGACCACCGCCGGCCGCGCGGCGCGCACGCGTGCGATCGCGGCCTCGACGGTATCGGCGCGGCCGCTGTCCAGCAACCAGGCCGCGGCCGCCGCGGCGCTGCGCGAATAGCCCAGGGCGCAGCACACCAGCACCGCGCCGGCCGCGCGCGCGGTTTCGATGTCGCGCGCGACCGCACGCAGGGCCTGCGGCTCCGGCGCGACCAGGTCCAGCATCGGCCGCACCGCCGCCAGCCGCAGCGCCGGCGGCGCCGACAGCTCGGCGCAGACGTCGACCGCGGCGGCGTAGCGCGCGGCCTCGGCGCGACCGGGCATGCGCCCCAGCCAGACGCCGTCGGCGACCTCGACCGGCTGCGGCGCGCGCCGCGTCCACAGCCGCGAGTTGATCCACGCACCCCACAGATAGGGCGCATACAGCCAGCGCGCGGCTGCGCTGAGACGGCCGTCGGCGCGTTTCTGGAAACCGTCGGCACCCAGCAGCGCGTAGTTCAGCGCCACCAGCAGCAGCGAAGTCGCCGGCCACAGCAGCCACCAGGCCGCGCCGCGCAGGGCCCAGGCCAGCGCCATGCACAGCGCCGCGCCGGCCAGATACCACGCCGCCAGCCGCCAACGCGCCGGATCGCGCGCCCAGGCCGCGGCGCGCCAGGGCGAACGGACGCCTTCAGGCCACAGCCACACGCACAGCCAGCCCGCGAGCAGCCCGGTCGGTACGTCGACGAAATGGTGCTGGTAGGTGGTCAGCACCGACACCCCGATCAGGCCGAACCACAGGTGCAGCAGCCAGCGCCAAACGCCGCCCAGGTGCTGGGCGAAGCGCACCCACAGCACGATCAACAGCACGATATGCAGCGACGGCGCCTGATTGAAGGGTTTGTCGAAACCCAGCAGCACGTCGAACATCCAGCCGAACGCGCCGTCGGTCGGCGGCCGCACGAAGCTGAAGGTCAGCGGGAACGCCAGGAAGCAGGCGATCGCGATGGCCTGCGCGGTCAGCAGGCGCAGGGCCTGGTTGTCGAGTTCGCGGCGGTCGCGGCAGACGAACAGCGAAATGCCGTAGAACAGGTCGATCGACCAGTACGGCACGATGGTCCAGGCCCAGAACGGGATCGCCCGCTCCCAGCCGAACACGATGCTGGGCACGCCCACGCGCTGCGCCGCGACCGAATTCGCATAGCCGTAGCTGAGGAAGAACAACGGCCCCAGCAACGCCAGCCACAACAGCGCGCGCAGCCACGGCCTGCGGCCGCCTACCTCGCTCATGCGTCGACCCGCTGCGCCAGCGACACGGTGAAGATGCCCCAGCGGTCGATGCGCTGATCGAGCTTGCGGAAGCCGGCCGCGCGCACCAGTTCGTCCATCTCGGCCTGCGAGCGCCGCCGCATCACCCAGGCCTCGCCGCCGCGGTGGCTGGTCAAGGCGCGTGCGATGAACTCCAGCTGCGGATGCCAGGGCTGGCCGGTGTAGACCAGGTAGCCGCCCGGCGCGACCGCGTCGGCCAGGCCGGCCAGCGAACGCCGCACCAGGGCGTTGTCGGGGAACAGTTCGTACAGGCCGGACACGATCGCCAGGGTCGGACGCGGCGCGAGCGCGGCCAGCGCGGCGCGGTCGAAGGCGTCGCCCTGCTCGAACGTGGCCACGCCGCCGGCGCCGAGCTCGGCGATCAGCGCGCGCCCCCGGCGCACGTTGAGCTCGCTGTAGTCGCGCAGGCGGATCGAGTCGGCGCCGCCGGCCAGGGCTTCCAGCACATAGCGGCCATGGCCGGCGGCGATATCGACCACGTCCACCGGCGCGCCGGCCGCGCGCAAGCGCCGCATCGCCTCGCCCAGCAGCTCGTGCAGATGGCTGCGGCGCACGCGGATGCCGCGCCAGCCGATCGCGTTGAGGTAGTTGCGGTCGACCATGCGTCCCAGCGGCCCCGCGCCCAGCGCCTGGTCGCGGTACACGTAGTCCAGGCTGCTGCCGGAATCGAAGCCGGTGTCCAGGCCGGTGCGGATGCCTTCCGATAGGGTGCCGCCGAAGCGCAGGCTGGCGCGCACGAAGCGCCAGCGCAGATCCTGCAGCGAATTGCGTTGCGGCGGCCAGGCCAGGCGCTCGGCCTCCTCGAAGCTGTCGCCGTGGCGGTGCGCGTCCAGCAGCGAGGCGTGCTGCAGGGGCTCTTCGAAGCGCGCGCGCAGGAAATCGCGGATCTTGGCCAGCGCCGGCGCGCGCTCCTTCTCGCCCAGGGTGTCGTGGTAGAAGCCGGGCAGGAAATGGCGCTGCTTGATGCTCGATCCCAGGCGCTCGTAGAAACGGTCCTGCGGCGCGCGATGGACCACGAAGTCCGAGCCCGAAACCAGCAGCTGCACCGGCGCCCGGATCGCCTGCGCATCGGCGACGATGCGCTCGGCGGCCTCGTACAGGCCCAGCAGCACGCGCACGGAGATCGGCCGCGCGATCAGCGGATCGCTGCGGTAGCTGGCGACGCGCTCGGGGTCGTGGCTCAGCCATTGCGGCTGCACATAGCTGTTGACGAAGAAATTGCCGCGCAGCTTCTGCATCAGCGCCAGGCCGGTGCGCGCGAACGGCACGTACAGCTTGACCTTGAACGCCGGCGAGGCCAGCACCAGCGCGCGCAGGCGCGGCGCGTAGTCGTGGGCCCAGGTCGCGGCCACCACCGCGCCCACGCTCTGCGCGATCACGGCGGTGTCCTCCACCGCGATCCCGTGCGTGTCGCCGATATGGGCGACGAAGCGGTCCAGGTCGCGCACCAGCGCCTCGAAGCCGGGCGCGTCGCCGCGTTCGCCCGGCGAGCGGCCGTTGCCGCGCGCATCCCAGGCGAAGAAATCGCAATCGTCCAGGCCCAGCTCGTCGACCAGGTGCATGACCCGGCCGGAATGCTCGTGACCGCGATGCAGCAGCACCACCGCGCGCCGCGGGCCCTCGCCGCGCGCCGGCCAAT
The DNA here is from genome assembly GCF_036697405.1 of Lysobacter sp. CCNWLW3. Classification (NCBI taxonomy): domain Bacteria; kingdom Pseudomonadati; phylum Pseudomonadota; class Gammaproteobacteria; order Lysobacterales; family Lysobacteraceae; genus Lysobacter; species Lysobacter sp. CCNWLW3. The sequence goes on along the minus strand of NZ_JBAHWA010000013.1, from coordinate 88,544 downwards.
GACGGTAGTACAGCTGGGCGCCGTCGAAGCTGGCGTAGTGGCGTTCCTGGTGTTCCCTCATTCGCGACTCCCTTGCGTTGCGGCGTCGGCGGGCGCCGCGCCGTGGCGCACGCCGGCGGAGATCCGCCGCAGCACCGTCCACACACACAACAATGCGGCCAGGATCGCGACCAGTTCGGTCGCGCGCGCGCCGGCCCAACCCAGCGCCAGCGCCAGGCCCAGCGCGCCGACCACGAAGGCGCGGTCGCTCTTGCCCATCGGGCCGTCGTAGCGGCGCGGCGCGCCGACCATCGGCCCCAGGATTCCGGCGAATTCGGTCAGCGCCGCCAGCCCCGCGAACAGCAGCAGGGTCCAGGGCGCGACCCCGGGCACCGCCAGCAGGGACAGGTACAGCGCGCTGTCGGAGACCACGTCGCACAGCTCGTTGAGGTAGGCGCCCAGGCGCGACTGCTGGCCGTGTTCGCGCGCCAGCATGCCGTCGATCGCGTTCAGGGCCATGCGCAGGAACATCCACAGCGGCAGGGCCGCGAATACCCAGGGCTGCGCGCCGCCGCACAGCGCGACCCAGGCCGCCACCGCCAGCGACCCCAGCGCCGCCAGCGAGGTGACCTGGTTGGCGGTGACGCCAGCGGCGAACAGCGCGCGCACCAGCGGCCGCAACAGCGCCTGGAAGCGCCCCTTCAATGCGTAGATCGATGCCATTCCCTGAGCGTTCCCCATGCCCCGATCGGGCGGTCGCGGACCAGCTTAGCGGTTGCGGGCCGCGATGACGGAGGATCCAGGCGGCAACGCATCGGGTAGCGCAATCCTGGCCGGCGGGGCTAGGTCCGCGCTCCTCTTGCCGTCGTCGCAAGCCTCCGCGCCCGCGCCGACCGGGTTTGCCGGCGCCGAAAAACGCGGCTGTGCCGGTCCGAAAGGGCCGGGTCGCCGGCCCCGCGCGGCTATAATTCCCGCGCCCCTCCGCTGCCCGACTCCCCGCATGACCTCCGATCGCCTGCCCGTCCGCCGGGCGCTGCTCTCTGTTTCCGACAAGAGCGGCCTGCTCGACCTCGCCCGTGCCCTGTCCGCCCATGGCGTCGAACTGCTGTCCACCGGCGGCACCGCCAAGGCGATCCGCGACGCCGGCCTGGCCGTGCGCGACGTCTCCGACGTCACCGGTTTCCCGGAAATGATGGACGGCCGGGTCAAGACCCTGCACCCGATCGTGCACGGTGGCCTGCTCGGCCGCGCCGGCATCGACGACGCGGTGATGGCCGAGCACGGCATCGGCGCGATCGACCTGCTGGTGCTGAACTTGTATCCGTTCGAGCAGGTCTCGGCCAAGGCCGACAGCTCGTTCGAGGACATCGTCGAGAACATCGACATCGGCGGCCCGGCCATGCTGCGCTCGGCGGCCAAGAACTTCGCCCGCGTCGCGGTCGCCACCGACCCGGCCCAGTACGCCGGCCTGATCGAGGAACTGCAGGCCAATGCCGGCACGCTGTCGGCGCAGACCCGTTTCGCCCTGTCGGTGGCCGCGTTCAACCGCGTTGCCCAGTACGACGCCTGCATCGCCAACTACCTGTCCTCGCTGGACGCCGACGGCGCCCGCAGCCAGCAGTTCCCGGCCCAGCAGCACAGCAACTTCGTCAAGGTCATGGACCTGCGCTACGGCGAGAACCCGCACCAGCAGGGCGCGTTCTACCGCGACCTGTACCCGGTGCCGGGCACCCTGGCCACCTTCAGCCAGTTGCAGGGCAAGGAGCTGAGCTACAACAACCTCGCCGACGCCGACGCGGCCTGGGAATGCGTGCGCCAGTTCGAGCGCCCGGCCTGCGTGATCGTCAAGCACGCCAACCCCTGCGGCGTGGCCGAGGGCGTGGCCTGCGGCGACGCCTACGAGCTGGCCTACGCCACCGACCCCACTTCGGCCTTCGGCGGCATCATCGCCTTCAACACCCGCCTGGACGCCGCCACCGCCAAGGCCATCCTCGACCGCCAGTTCGTCGAGGTGCTGATCGCGCCGGACTACGACGAGGCCGCGCTGGCCTATTGCGCCAAGAAGGCCAACGTGCGCGTGCTGCGCATCCCGCACGGCGACGGCCGCAACAACATGGACGTCAAGCGCGTCGGCTCGGGCCTGCTGATGCAGACCAGCGACATCCGCGAAGTCGGCCGCGACGAGCTCAAGGTGGTGACCCAGCGCGCCCCCGATCAGGCCGAACTGGCCGACCTGCTGTTCGCCTGGCGCGTGGCCAAGTACGTCAAGTCCAACGCCATCGTCTACGCCCGCGACCATCGCAGCATCGGCATCGGCGCCGGCCAGATGAGCCGCGTGGTCTCGGCCAAGATCGCCGCGCTCAAGGCCGAGGAAGCCGGCCTGGTGGTGCCGGGTTCGGTGATGGCTTCCGACGCCTTCTTCCCCTTCCGCGACGGCATCGACGCCGCCGCCGCCGCCGGCGTGCGCGCGGTGATCCAGCCCGGCGGCTCGATGCGCGACGGCGAAGTGATCGCCGCCGCCGACGAGCACGGCCTGGCGATGGTGTTCACCGGCGTGCGCCACTTCCGCCACTGAGCATGGACGTCGGCGCGCCGAGCATCCGCGACGAACGCGCCGGCGACATCGGCGCGATCCGCGCCGTGGTCGCGGCCGCGTTCGCCGGGCATCCGCACAGCCGGCAGACCGAACACCACATCGTCGACGCCCTGCGCGCCGCCGATGCCCTGAGCCTGTCGCTGGTGGCCGAACGCGACGGCGAGGTGCTCGGGCACGTCGCGTTCTCGCCGGTCGCCATCGGCGACGGCAGCCCGGGCTGGTACGGCCTGGGCCCGGTCGCGGTGGCGCCGGCGCAGCAGCGCCACGGCATCGGCCGCGCCCTGATCGAAGCCGGACTGGCGCGGCTGCGTGCGCTCGACGCCGCCGGCTGCGTGGTCGCCGGCGATCCGGCCTACTACGCGCGCTTCGGCTTCGCCGCGAACGCGGACCTGCGCTACCCGGGCCTGCCGCCGGAATACTTCATGGCCCTGCCCCTGGCCGGCGCGAGCGCGCGCGGCGAGGTGGCCTATCACGCCGCCTTCGACCTGGCCTGAGCGCGGCCCCGCGCCCGCGCTCATCGCCCGCTACGGCCGGCTCGCGTAAAATTCGCGGTTCGCGCCGCCATCCACCCATCAGGAGTTCGCATGAAAGTCCTCGTTATCGGTTCCGGCGGACGCGAACACGCGCTGGCGTGGAAACTGGCCCAGTCGCCGCGCGTGAGCGAGGTGCTGGTCGCCCCGGGCAATGCCGGCACCGCCACCGAGGACGGCTGCCGCAACGTCGCGGTCTCCGCCACCGACATCGACGGCCTGCTGGCCCTGGTCGCGGCCGAGGGCGTGGCGGTGACCGTGGTCGGCCCCGAGGCGCCGCTGGTGGCGGGCGTGGTCGACCGCTTCCGCGCCGCCGGCCTGCGCATCTTCGGGCCCAGCGCGGCCGCGGCCCAGCTCGAAGGCAGCAAGGCCTACGCCAAGGACTTCCTGGCCCGCCACAAGATCCCGACCGCGCACTACGCCGTGCATACCCACGTCGAGGAAGCGTTGGAGTACGTGCGCGAAAAGGGCGCCCCCATCGTCATCAAGGCCGACGGCCTGGCCGCCGGCAAGGGCGTGATCGTCGCCATGAGCCTGGCCGAGGCCGAGGCCGCGATCACCGACATGCTGGCCGACTACGCCTTCGGCGCGGCCGGCGCGCGCGTGGTGATCGAGGAATTCCTCGATGGCGAGGAGGCCAGTTTCATCTCCATGGTCGACGGCCGCACCGCCCTGCCGATGGCGACCTCGCAGGACCACAAGCGCGTCCACGACGGCGACACCGGCCCCAACACCGGCGGCATGGGCGCCTACTCGCCGGCACCGGTGGTCACCCCCGAAGTGCACGCGCGGGTGATGCGCGAAGTGGTCGAGCCGACCGTGCGCGGCATGATCGCCGACGGCATCCCCTTCACCGGTTTCCTCTACGCCGGGCTGATGATCGACAAGACCGGCGCACCCAAGGTGATCGAGTTCAACGTGCGCTTCGGCGACCCGGAAACCCAGCCGGTGATGATGCGCCTGCAGTCCGACCTGCTGGACCTGGTGGAGGCCGCGATCGACGGCCGCCTGCACGAGACCCAGGCGCAGTGGGACCCGCGCCCCTCGCTGGGCGTGGTGATGGCCGCCGAGCACTACCCCAACACCCCGCGCACCGGCGATCCGATCAGCACCTGGGACGTGCCCATGCCCGAGGACAGCAAGGTCTTCCACGCCGGCACCCAACTGGTCGACGGCCAGGTCGTGACCGCGGGCGGCCGCGTGCTGTGCGTATGCGCGCTGGGCGCGAGCGTGGCCGAAGCCCAGCACCGCGCCTACGAAGCGGTGGCCGGCATCTCCTGGCACGGCGAATTCCACCGCCACGACATCGGCTGGCGCGCGATCGAACGCGAGCGGCAAGCCGCGCAGTCCTAGTCCCGGTTCGCCCAACGCAAAAACAAAACGGCCGGAAGCTACGCGCTCCCGGCCGTTCTTCTTCGCTCAATTCCGTAGCGACGCACCCGCTCTCTGTGGGAGCGGCGTAAGCCGCGATCGCGCCAACACCAACGCCGGCGCAAACGCGACAACTAGTGCGCCGCCCCAGCCGCCTCCTCAGGCGCAGGCTGCAAGGACACGGCGACTTCCTCCAACTCCGCGATCTCCTTTTCCAGCGCGTCGTACAACTCGCCCTGACGCACCATCAGGTCCTCGATGTGCGCGGCCAGCTTCAGCTTCGACAGCTCGCCGTCGAACAGCAGCCACTGCGCGGTCAGCTGCTCCACATAGGTCTTGGAGTAATGGCGCATTTCCTTGAGCTGGTTCAGCGCCGTATTCACATGGTCCAGCGGCGTCTTGGTATCGGCGGACATGGCGGGCTCCTCTTCGCAAGGGTTCGGTCCAGGGTAGCTAGGCGAAGCTGGCTGGATGCGAAATGCCCCCCGTCCCGCACACGCGGTCTTCACTCGGCGCGCAAACCCGATGGAACCAGCCCGCGGCGCCAGGGCCGGCGCGGGCGAAGGCTAGGCCGGCGCCATCCCCGGGCTAGTTTTCCGCTACCTCGCCCGAGCCGCTACACCCTGTCGCGGACGTTTTGCTAGGCTCCTCCGGCGAACCCTTCGCACGAGCCGCACATCGACGTGCGGACCTGACCGGACCCGCAGGCCGCATGGCGCACAACCAGTTCGAGCTGCTCAAGCAACGGCGGTTCCTGCCGTTCTTCCTGACCCAGGCGCTGGGTGCGTTCAACGACAACGTCTACCGGCAAGCCATCATCGGCCTGCTCGGCTACCTGAGCGTGGACGCCGCCGACAAGACCCTCTACACCAATCTGGCGCCGGCGATCTTCATCCTGCCGTACTTCCTGTTCTCGGCCACCGCCGGCCAGATCGCCGAGAAGCTGGAGAAGTCGCGCCTGATCCGGATCACGACCACGATGGAAATCGTGATCATGTCGCTGGCGGCGATCGGCTTCCTGACCCATAACCTGCCGGTGCTGCTGGCCGCGCTGTTCTGCACCGGCCTGCAGTCGACCCTGTTCGGTCCGGTCAAGTATTCGATCCTGCCCTCGGTGCTCAAACCCGAGGAGCTCACCGGCGGCAACGGCCTGGTCGAGATGGGCACCTCGATCTCGATCCTGATCGGCATGATCTTCGGCGGCGTGATCTTCAAGATCGCCGGCGACCACGGCCCCATGGTCGCGGCGATCGCGATCGTGGTGCTGGCCGTGACCGGCAACCTGGTCAGCCGCGCGATCCCGCGCGCGGAAGCCGGCGCGCCCGAGCTCAAGATCAACTGGAACCCGCTGCCGGAGTCGCTGGCGATCCTGCGCCTGGCACGCAAGCAGGTCGCGGTGCGCAACTCGATCCTGGGCGTGTCCTGGTTCTGGTTCGTCGGCACCGTGCTGACCAGCAACATCCCGAACTACACCGAGCTCAACCTCGGCCTGGGCGATTGGTACGTATTCCCGCTGGCGCTGTTCTCGATCGGCACCGGCGTGGGCTCGATGCTGTGCGAGAAGCTGTCCGCGCGCACGGTCGAGATCGGTCTGGTGCCGCTGGGCGCGTTCGGCATGAGTGCGTTCCTGTTCGACCTCTACTTCGCCCGTACCGGCCTGGCGCCGATCGTCGGCATGGACATCGCCGCCTTCATGCAACAGCCGGGCAGTTGGCGGATCGTGATCGATCTGGTCGGCATCGGCCTGTTCACCGGTTTCTTCGTGGTGCCGCTGTTCGCCCTGATCCAGAGCCGCACCCCCAAGCACGAACTGTCGCGCGTGATCGCCGGCATGAACATCCAGAACGCGGCCTTCATCGTCCTGGCCGCGGCGCTGGGCGTGGCGCTGCAACGCTTCCTGGAGTGGACCATCCCGCAGCTGTTCCTGGCCCTGGCGATCGCCAACGTGCTGGTCGCGATCTGGATCTTCACCCTGGTGCCCGAGTTCCTGATGCGCTTCATGAGCTGGGTGCTGGTGCGCGCGCTGTACCGGCTGCGGGTGAAGGACATCGAGCACATCCCCGACGAAGGCGCGGCGCTGGTGGTGTGCAACCACGTCAGCTACATGGACGCCCTGATCCTCAGCGCCAGCATTCCGCGCCCGGTGCGCTTCGTCATGTATTACAAGATCTTCAACATCCCGGTGATGAGCTGGATCTTCCGCACCGCCAAGGCCATTCCGATCGCCGGCGCGCGCGAAAACCCCGAGATCATGCGGCGCGCGTTCGAGGAGATCGAAGCCGCGCTCGCCGACGGCCAGATCGTCGGCATCTTCCCCGAGGGCGCCCTGACCAAGGACGGCGAGATCGCCAAGTTCAAGTCCGGCGTCGAACACATCCTGGCCAAGCAGCCGGTGCCGGTGATCCCGATGGCGCTGCGCGGCATGTGGACCAGCATGTGGAGCCATCGCGATTCGCGCATGGCGCGCATGCGCGTGCCGCGGCGCTTCCGCGCCCAGGTCGAGGTGGTCGCCGCCGCGCCGATGGACGGCGCCGCCGCCGACGCCGAGGGCCTGGAGGCGCAGGTGCGCGCGCTGCGCGGCGACGCGGCCTGAAACGTGGCCTGAAACGCGGCCTGAAAAAACCCGCTAAAGCCCGTTCAGGACTGACAGCCGTCGCGGCCCGCTGCTAGGATGGGCAAGGGGGCGCCGGCTCGTGCCGGCGATCACACTACACAACAAGGATAGGGGATACCCATGTACGAGCCGTCTCAGGCCGCGCCTGCGCAGCCGATTCAAAACTACCTGGCCTGGTCGATCAGCATGACCGTGCTCGGCTTCTGCCTGTGCTGCATCATCGGCTGCGCGCCGGGCATCGTCGGCATCGTCTACGGCTCGCAGGTCAACAGCAAGTCCAACGCGGGCGATCTGGAAGGCGCGCGCAAGGCCTCCGAGAACGCCAAGATCTGGTGCTGGGTCGCGACCGCGGTGGTCGCCCTGGGCCTGTTGCTCAACATCGGCAGCTTCATGATGGGCGGCACCGCCCAGTACATGGAAATGATGCAGCAGATCCAGAACGCGCAGTGATATGAGCGCGTTGCGCCAGCCCCGACTGTGGCACGCGACGGCTGCGGCCGCCGCGCTCGCGGCGGCCGGGGCCGGCGTCTGGCTGTTGCGGCGCGTCGATCCGAACGCGCCCGACAGTCCGCTACCGGGCTGTCTGTTCTTCCATTTCACCGGGCTGTACTGCCCGGGCTGCGGCAGCACCCGCGCCATGCACGGCCTGGTCCACGGCGACCTCGGCCAGGCGCTGGCGATGAACCCGCTGCTGTTCGTGGTGATCCCGGCATTGCCGCTGCTGATCGCGCACGGCATGGGCTATCGCCTGCCCCTGCCCAAGCGTGCGATCGACGTGCTGCTCAGCGCCAAGTTCTGGCTGACGCTGATCTTCGGCTACTGGATCGCGCGCAATCTGCCCTGGTGGCCGTTCAGCTGGCTCGCGCCGGGCTGAGCCGCACCGTCCGTCTCGCCGCCGGGAACGCGGCGCACCATTCCATCCCTAGAAGAACCGCATGAACGCACCTTACGGCGAATACGTTCCCAACCACCTGGTCTGGGCGATCCTGTCCACCCTGTTCTGTTGCCTACCCCTGGGCGTGGTTTCGATCGTGTACGCCGCCCAGGTCGACGGCAAACGCGCCGCGGGCGACATCGCCGGCGCGCGCGCGGCCTCGCGCAGCGCCATCAACTGGGCGATCGCATCGGTGGTCGCGCTGCCGGTGGCGGTGGTGCTGTGGTTCGTGTGCTTCGGCGGGCTCGCCGTGCTCGGCGCCGCGCTCGGCGGGCATTGAGGCCGCTGGATCGGGCGATCAGCTGACGAAGCCGGCGATCACGAACAAGGCCAGCACCGCCAGCCATACCAGCAGGCTGCGCCAGACCAGGCTCATCGCATCGCGCAGCTCGGGCAGTTCCGAGCCGGTCAGCGCGGCCGCGCCGCTGCCGTTGTCTTCGGCGTAGTCGGCGGCCTCCTCGGCCAGCTCGGTCTTCACGCTCGCGCGCGCGACCGCGCCCAGGAAGCGGTTGTCCAGGCTCAGCGAGGCGCCGCCGGATTCGCGCCAGGCGCCCAGCACGGTGTCGAAGTTGCCGACCAGGGCCATGGCCAGGGTCAGCAGCTGGGCCACCGGCCATTCCAGGATCGCCAACAGGGTGCGCGCGCCCGCGGCGGTTTCGCCGGGCAGTTCCTGCGCGGCTTCGCCCTCGGCCGCCAGCTCGGTCAGGCGGTACAGCACCGCGCCGAACGCGCCCAGCAGCAGGAACCAGAACAGCACGCCGAACCAGCGCCGCAGGGCGTTACGGAACACCGCCTCGACCAGCGAACCGCCGTCCAGGGACGGCGTCGCGCCTTCCGGCCACAGCCGCGAGGCGGCCTCGCGGCGCCCAGCCGCGTCCGGCGCGGCGACGATCGCGTCCACGTCCAGGTCCAGGTCGCGCGGCCCCCAGGCGTAGAACAGGGCGGCGATGCCGAACACCAGCCCGGCCAGGCCGTACAGCGGCTCGTCCAGGGCGAGTTGGAACAGGCCCACCGCCAGCAGCGGCGGCACCAGCGCCAGGGCGATGCCCCAGCGGCCGCGCCAGATGCTGTCCTCGGGGAAACGCGTGCCCAGCCAGCGCAGCCAGTCCGCGTACCAGCCGTAATGCCGCACCGAGGCCGCCAGCGACTGCGCGAGGTGGCCGAGCACGAGCGCGACGACGGCGGCGATCAGCGTTTCTGACATTGCGTCCCGGCTCCCGGCGTGGCCAATCCGATGAATGTGTCCGATGAAGGCGTCATGGCCGACTCCGGCCATCCGGCCGGACGTTCCGCGACGCTCGTCAGCCGATTCTACCGTGGCTCAACGCGCAGTACCTGCCTCGACGGCCGCCAGCCATTGATCGATCAGCCAGCGCGAGATCGAAATGCTGGGCGACAGCAGCGGGCCTTGGTCGTCCTCGCTGGGCGGGCGCTCACCGCGGGCTTGGGCCTCGCGGACTTCCTGGGCGCTGAACCAGCGCGCCTCTTCCAGTTCGTCGCCGACCTGCGGCTCGTCCGGGCCGGCCTCGGCGAAGAAACCCAGCATCAGCGCGCCCGGGAACGGCCACGGCTGCGAGCCCAGGTAGCGGCAGCGCAGCACGCGCACGCCGGCCTCTTCCAGCACCTCGCGCGCGACGGTCTGCTCCAGCGATTCGCCGGGCTCGACGAAACCGGCCAGCACCGAATAGCGCCGCGCCGGCCAGCCGGCCTGGCGGCCCAGCAGCAGGCGCTGGCCGTCGCTGACGGCCACGATCACGGCCGGATCGGTGCGCGGATAGTGTTCGGCATCGCATTGCGTGCAGCGGCCTTGCCAGCCGCCGCGCGAGAATCCGACCTCGCCGCCGCAGACGCCGCAATGGCGGTTGCGCGAGCGCCAATGCTGCAGCGCGCGCGCCTGCGCGAACACGCTGGCGTGCAGCGCCGGCCAATGCGCGGCGGCATTGCGCAGATCGACCCGGCGCGGCGCCTCGAACGCGGTCAGCGCCGATTCCAGCGCGAACCAGCCGCCGCCGTCCGGCGCCAGGCCCAGGAACACGGCCGCGCCGACGCCGCCGGGACCGGAACTGAGTTCGGCGCCGCTGGGGGCGAGCAACTGGCCGTCGTCGTCGGCCATTGCCTGGCCGGATTCGTCGAGCAGGATCACGCGCGCCCGCGACCACAGCGCGGTCAGCGCCTCGGGCTGGTCGCGCAGATGATCGGCACGGTCCAGCGCCGCACGCACGGCGGCATCGCTGCCGGCTTCGACGAAGGCGTAGGGCGCGCGCGCCGTCGGGTTGTCGCCGGCCTCGCTCACACCGCGAACGAGGAGCCGCAACCGCAGGTGGTCTTGGCGTTCGGATTGCGGATCACGAACTGCGCGCCGTGCAGGCTTTCGGTGTAATCGACCACGGCGCCCATCAGGTACTGCAGGCTGAGCGGATCGACCAGCAGGGTGACGCCGTCGGTCTGCACGGCCAGGTCGTCCTCGCCCTGCTGCTCGTCGAACTCGAAGCCGTACTGGAAGCCCGAACAGCCGCCGCCCTGGATGTAGACGCGCAGCTTGAGCGCGGCATTGCCCTCTTCCGCGATCAGCTCGCGGACCTTGGTCGCGGCCGCGGCGGTGAAATCCAGCGGCCGCTCCAGCGAGTGGTAGTCGGGCGCCGTGGGCAGGGCAGTGATCGTTTCCATCCTCTCAGGATGGGGCGCGAAGGCGCCGCATTCAAGCTCGCGGATCGAACGCTGCGGTCGATCGTTGGGATATCGCGGCGCGGCGGGCCTCGATTCGAGGGCCTGAGGCGCCTGGCGCAGCGGCAATTCCGTCGAAGCCCTCGAATCGTCGTTCCCGCTCTCGCGGGACTGACGAGCAAGAGCATCGAGGCCTGGGGCTGCGGAAGTACGCAGTGCCCCCCTACTCCGCCGCGGTCGCCCCATTGCCCTCGCGCGTCGCCTCGGCCCAGGTGAACGACTGCTCCACCGCCGCGCCGCTCTGCGGGGCCAGGCGCACGGTCACCCGCACCGGGGTCACGCCCGCGGGCAGGAACAGGTCGCCCTCGATCTGCTGGAAATACTTGAACGAGTAGGCCAGCCCGGGCGCATTGGGCTGCTGGCGCAGATCGTCCCAGCTCAGCTTCTGCAGCTTGCCGCCGCGGCTGCCTTCCAGGGCCACGGTCAGGCGGCCGGCGCTGACCGCGCCGCGGTTGAGGTTCTGGGTCAGGGTGCCGGTGAAATGCCAGGCCCCGCCGTTTTGCGGCTGCACCCGCAGCGCGTGCACGGCCAGGCCGCGGCGCTGCGCGGTGGAACCGACCAGGCGTTCGTAGAAGGCGACGTCGGCGCGCAGGCCGGCGATTTCCTCGTCGCGCTCCGACAGGGTGCCCTGCAGGTCGCGATTGGCTTCGCGGCTGATCTGATCGGAGCGGCTGAGCGTGGTCACGCGCTGGCGCAATTGCTCGAGTTCGGCCTGCTCGACGCGCGCGTCGCGGACCTCATCCGGGCCGACCGCGGGGGGCGGCGGCGGCGGCGACCAGGCCCGCCACAGGCCCCAGCCGCCGAACGCGAGCGCGGCGGCCAGCGCCACCGCGGCGGCGTAGCGCCAGTGGCTGGGCGCGTTCTGGGGACTGCGCGGTTCGGATTCGGCCATGCCCCATTAATAGGGCGCGGCGCGGGCCGGCGCAATCTCCCGTCAGTCGGCCAGAGCGTGCGCGGTCACCGGGGCTTCAGCGCCCGCGCGCGGCGGGGCGGCGGTGTCGGAATGGATCAGGCGGCCGGTCAGCATCGAGCCGGCGATCATCTCGACCACCTTGTAATGCACGTTGCCCAGCACGCGCGCCTTGGCCGCCAGCTCGACCCGCTCGGCGGCGTAGACGTCGCCGGTGAGCTCGCCGTTGATGACCACCACCGGCGCATGCACCTCGCCCTCGATGCTGCCGTTCTCGGCCAGGGTCAGCACCGCTTTCTGGCCGGGCTCGGCCACGATCTTGCCGACGATCCGGCCCTCGATGTACAGCCCGCCGCTGAACTGCAGGTCGCCGCGGATCACCACCTGCGGGCCGATCATGGTGTCGACCTGGCCCGCGGCGAGCTGGGTGGATTTGTTCTTGAACATGCTTAGGTTTCCCCTGTGACGGTGGCGCCGCTGCGCCAGTCGAACGCCTGATCCACCGAGGCGTTGTCGCCCCGCAGCGATACTCGCACGCGCTGCGGGGTGAAGCCGGCCGGCAGCATCACGCTGCCGTCGAGCTGCTGGAAGTAGCGGAAAGAGTAGTCCTGCGCCGGCGCCGCCGGTCGCTGGTGCAGCTCGGCCCAGCCGACCGTGGTCAGCTTGCCGTTGCGCACGCCCTCGACCGCGAACTCCAGCCGGCCGGCGCTGACTGCGCCGCGGTTGAGGTTCTGGGTCAGGACGATCAGATATCGCCAGGTGCCGCCGGCCTCGGGCGAGAACTGGGTCGAATGCACGTTCAGGCCCTGCGGCTTGCCGGTAGAACCGACCAGGCGCTCGTAGAAGGCGACGTCGGCGCGCAGGTCGGCGATCTCTTCCTCGCGCTCGGCCAGCGCGCCCTGGATCTGCTTGTTGGCGACTCGGCTGATCTGGTCGGAGCGCTGCAAGGTGGCCTCGCGCTGCTCCAGCTGGTCCAGGCGGGCCTGGCGCTCGCGCAGGGTCGCGCGCACGGCGTCGAGTTCGGCGCTGACCTTGGGCAGCTGCGGCGCCGCGCGCCAGGTCGCCCAGGCCCAAGCGCCGGCCAGCGAACTCAGCCAGATCGCCGCCACCACGGCCGCGATCAACGGCCGCCGGTCGGGCTGCTGCTGGACGATGACGAAACGGGGCGGTGGGGCCTTGGCCATGCGAAGGGGCGGCGGGGGCCGCTGGCTGGTTCTATACTCGGCCGACAAGTCTAGCGGGGTTGCCGCCGTGTCCGATGCGCACCTGTTCGCAATTGGGGTAGTTCTCGCCTGGTTGGCGGGGGTCCGGGTCTATCTGACCGTGTTCGGGGTCGGCATCGCCGGCGCCCTGGGCTGGCTGGACCTGCCGCAGGCCCTGCAGGCGACCCAGTCGCCGTGGGTGATCGGCGTTTCCGGCGTGCTCGCCGCCACCGAATTCTTCGCCGACAAGATCCCCGGGGTGGACTCGGGCTGGGACCTGCTGCACACCCTGCTGCGGGTGCCGGTCGGCGCCTTCCTGGCCGCGGCCACCCTGTCCCCGGACGGCCAGCTCGGCGCCGGCGCGCTCGCCACCGGCGCCGGCGTGGCCCTGGGCAGCCATTTGCTCAAGGCCGGCTCGCGCGTGCTGCTCAACACCTCGCCCGAACCGGTGACCAACTGGACCGCCTCGGTCGGCGAGGACCTGGCCGTGGTCGGCACCCTGGCCCTGGTGTTCGCCCACCCCTGGATCGCGCTGTCCTTGGTCGCCCTGATCAGCCTGGTCGTCGCCCTGCTGCTGTGGTGGGTGTGGCGCCTGATCTTCCGGCGCGCGCCCAAGGTCAGCAACGCCTAGTACGGGTTCGACGCGCGCAAAAAAAAAGCCACCGGCGAACCGGTGGCTTCGATGTCTGGCTGGCGACGAAGCGCGCCTGGCGCGTTCGATGGCTGGCTGGATGCGGTGGCCGCGCGCGCCGGCGCGGACGCTCACTCTTCGATCTTGGTCAGCAGGTAGTTCTGCTCGCCCAGACGGTCGATCAGCGCGAGCTGGGTTTCGATCCAGTCGATGTGCTCTTCCTCCGAATCGAGGATGTCGGCGAACAGCTGGCGGCTGACGTAGTCGCCGACGGCTTCGGCGTGCTTGATGCCGTCGCGCAGCACCGGCAGCGCTTCCAGCTCCAGCGCCAGATCGCAGTTGAGCAGCTCGCGCGGATTCTCGCCGATGCGCAGCTTGCCTAGGGCCTGGAAGTTCGGCAGGCCGTCGAGGAACAGGATGCGCTCCGACAGCTTGTCGGCGTGCTTCATCTCGTCGATGGACTCGTGGTACTCGTGTTCGGCGAGTTCCTTCAGACCCCAGTTCTTCAGCATCTTGGCGTGCAGGAAGTACTGGTTGATCGCCGTCAATTCGTTGTAGAGCGCCTTGTTGAGGAACTCGATGACCTTGGCGTCGCCTTTCATGGCCGTGCTCCGGCGGTTGCAATGGCGGCACTCTAGCCCTTTCGCGCGCGCCATGACGGAACGCGAATCGAGTGCATTTCGCACACGCGGCCAGGCGGGAAACGGGAGTTCGCGAACGCGCGGCGCGCGTTCGCCGGGACGGTCAGGCGGCCTGCTGCAACACCGGCAGCGGCAGCTCGCGCAGCGCGCGGGCGCGTTCGAGCAATTCGGAGGCCATGTCCAGGCAGCTGCCGCAATTGGCGCCGGCGCCGGTCCGCATGGTCAGTTCGGGCACGCTGCGGCAACCGGCCTCGGCGGCCTGGAGGATGTCGCGTTCGGTGACTCCGTTGCAGATGCAGACGTACACGGTGGCGTTGGGCGGGCAGGCAGCCGGATCGGCTGCGAGCCCATTTCGCCAGGAATGCGAATGATTGTCAATTCGACGTCGGGTCCTGGCCGCCGCGGACGTTCATCCCCGGTTGGCGGGCGCGCGGCCGCTGGCGGTTGCGCCCTGGGCCCGCACGCGGATCCAGCTGCGCGCGCGCGTCCGGACCCGGCGCCGGCACCGCCTGGGCGCCGGCGATGCTGCGCGCGAACGGGGCCAGATGGCGCAGGGCGCTGGAGTAGACCCCGCGCTTGAACACCACCACGTGCTCGACCGGGTACCAGAAATCGACCCAGCGCCAGTGATCGAACTCGGGCTTGTCGGTCAGGTCCAGGCGCAGGTCGGACTCCTGGCCGGTCAGGCGCAGCAGGAACCAGACCTGTTTCTGGCCGATGCAGACCAGGCGGTCGTTGCGCCGGATCGCCCGCTGCGGCAGGCGATAGCGCAGCCAGCCCGGGGTCGCGCCCAGCACTTCGACGTGCTGCGGCAGCAGGCCGGTCTCTTCGCGCAGCTCGCGGTACATCGCCTCGAGCGGCGTCTCGTCGGTGTTCATCCCGCCTTGCGGGAACTGCCAGCCGTCGCGATGCACGCGTCGGGCCCAGAACAGGCGGCCGTCCGGGTGCATCAGCACGATGCCGACATTGGGCCTGTAGCCGTCCGGATCGATCACGATGCGGACTCCAAATTCACTGCGACCGACTCTGCCACGGCCCCCGCCCGACGACAAGCCGGCCCGGGACGATTGACGGCACCCGTCCCGGCATGAATAATTCGCGGTTCCCCGTGGCTATGTAGCTCAGCCGGTTAGAGCACAGCACTCATAATGCTGGGGTCGGTGGTTCGAGTCCACCCATAGCCACCATATTCAGAAGGCCGACGATTCCCGACGTAACCGGGAGTTCCGGCCTTTTTTGTTGCCCTTGGCCGTGAACGGCGCGCCCAAGACCAGGCCGGCTAGGCCGGCTAGGCCGCCTCGGCCCGCTGCGGCAGGCGGATGCGGAAGACCGTGCCCTCGCCCACCCGGCTTTCCACCTCGATGCGGCCCTCGGCGTTGACCACCAGGTCGCGCACCACCGCCAGGCCCAGGCCGGTGCCCTGGCCGCTGGGCTTGGTGGTGAAGAACGGCTCGAACACGCGTGCGCGCACGTCCTCGCCCATGCCGTGGCCGGTGTCGCTGAGGTCCAGCGCCACCAGCGCGCCTTCCTCCTCGGCGTGGCGCAGGGCGATGGTGAAGCTGCCGCCGTCGGGCATGGCGTGGTCGGCGTTGGCGGCGATGTTGAGCACCATCAGTTCGAAGTGGACACGGTCGAAATGGATCGGCACCGGCCGCTCGGGCAGGTCGAAGTCGATTTCCACGGCCGGGTCGAACAGCTGTCGCAGCGGCATCCGCATGTCCAGCAGCGCCGCGCAGGCATCGAAGGTTTCCGCTCGGGCGAGGTCCTGGCGGCTGAAGTTGAGCAGCTTCTGGCTGATCGCGCTGGCGCGCCGCGCCGCCGACTCCACGCCCGACAACGCCTTTTGCGCCTCGGCGCTGTCGCTGCTGCGCTGGCCGCGCTCGGCATAGCCCAGGATCAGGCCCAGCAGGTGGTTGAAGTCGTGGGCCACGCCGCTGGCCAGGCGGCCCACCGCCTCGACCTTCTGCGCATGGATCAGCTGCGACTGCACCCGTTCGCGCTCGGCGATCTCGTCCTGCAGGCGGCGGTTGGCCTCGGCCAGCTCGCTGCCGCGCCGGTTGGCGGCGTCCAGGCTCTCGCGCAGCGCCGACATGCTGCGGTCGACGACGATGGCCACGAACAAGAAGATCGTGGCGCTGATCGCGGCGTCGACGCCGAAGTTGGCCACCGAGGACGCCGCCGGCACCTTGGCGCCGACGTCGCGCCAGACGCCGACCGCGAACGCGAGCACGGTCCAGGCGTACATCAGCCACAGCGCGCGGCGACCGATCATCAGGCCGGCGATGACCAGCCACATCACCTGCACCGGATGCTCGAAGCGATTGGCGTCGAAGCCGTTGCCCAGGTAGGACAGCATCACCACCAGGGCCACCACCGCCATCAACTGGCGTACCGCCCACTGCAGGCGGCCGCGGCGGATCAGGACGAAGCTGAAGATCGCCAGGGCGCTCAGCGCCAGGCTCAGGCACAGGCTGAGCGTTTCGCCGGGACGCCAGGGAATGCCGGTGATCAGGCGATAGGCCCAAGCCAGCGGCGGCAGGCTGCCCAGCAGCAACAGCACGATCTGCAACATGGGCGCATTGCGACGGTCGACGGGGTCGTCGATGGGCACGCGCGCCAGCCAGGCGGGGACAGCCCGCCACGGCGATTCGCGACGGGAAGGTGGAGTGGTGGCGGGTTTGTTCATCCGGGGTCGACGTCCCTGTTCGTCGGACCCGCGTCGGCTGCCTGCGCGGGCCAAGATTTGACCACGCCATTAGGCACACTTTTTATGCCACTGCAAAGAGCTTCGCGAACGCCGGCCTGGAACGCACCGGCGCCGCGGGTTTCGCCTACAAGCCGCTGGCCGTCACCGTGCAGACCAAGGTGAACTGCATCGAGCCGCCCGCTGGCAGGGTCGGCAGGGTCACGCCGCTGCCCTGCAAGGCCGCCACCGTCGGCGCGCCCGGACAGACCGCGCCACCGCTGGCGCTGCCGCAACTCAGGCTGCCCGCGCTGCAGTCCACGCCGGGGATGGCGGGGTCGCTGAGCACGGCGCCGTCGCCGGGGCCGGGGCCGTCGTTGTTCACCGTGAGCGTGTAGGTGACCGTTTCGCCGCTGCGCAGGGTGGCCGGATTGGCCGCCTTGTCGATGCGCAGGTCCACGCCCGGGGTGTTGGTGAAGTTGCAGACGAAGCTCTCGGCGCTGGCGTCGATGGCGCTGCCGGGGATGGTGTAGGCGCCGCCGGAGCGGCTGCCGATCGGCGTGCCGCCGCTGGTGCAGCTGGCGTCGCTGAGCGTCCAACCGCTGGGCAGCGCGCTTTCGGTGATCACCACGTCGGTGCCGAAGACGGCCACCGCATAGGGCTCGATCGTGGCGGGGCTGGCGGTATCGCCGTCGACCTGCGCCGGCGCGTCGGCGGCCGGGGTGGTGACGGTGCCGGTGGCCTGGGCGGTGTTGCTGAGCGCGAAGTTGAACGGCCCGCCGGTGACGAAGCGCGTGGTCTTGTTCAGCGTGACCGTGGCCGGCGCGCACACCGCCGCCGGCGGCAGCACCTGGGCCAGGAACGCCTGCGCGCCGGGACCGGACTTGATGTGCACGACGATCTCGTTGAGGCCGCCCTGCCAGGGCCCGTTCAACACACCCGAGGCCTGTGCGCCCACCGCGAAACCGGCATAGAAATAGGGGTTGGCCGCGCCGTAGTTCGACTGCACGCCCTGCGCCGCGCCGTTCACCCAGACCTCGTACACCGCGTTGTCGGCGTAGAACTGCATGTCCAGCGACATCGCCGCCGGGTCCACGCCAGGGCCGAGATTGAACTGGAAACGGTAGAACACGTCGTAGTTGACGTTGCTGGGGTGGATCGCGTTGGCGGCGTGCGAGATCCAGTTGGCGTTGCCGTAGGGCGAGACGATGTAGTTGGCCGGCGGGGCGGCGACCACTTGCGCCGCGGCATAGCTCAGGCCCGCCGGCGGCGCGCCGGTGACGGGCGTGGTGGTCAGCGCGACCTGCCAATAGTTGTCCGCGCCCGAGGTGAGCCGGCCGCCGGCACCGTCGTAGGCGGTGTTGAACAGCGCGCCGCCGCTGTTGCAGGTGATCGTGGCGACATTGCCCGGCGGCAGCGGGAACTGGGTATCGGTGTCGGTGGCCGAATTGTTGGCCGGGGTCGCGTCGACCGTGCCGGTCGGCGTCGTCACCGTCGCGGTGTTGACCAGGTTGCCGGAGAAGGTCGAGGGCACGAACAGGGTCAGGCTGTAGGTGACCGAGCCGCCGGCCGGCAGATTGGCGGTGGTGTTGATCGCACCGGTGCCGCTGGCCGCGCCGCAGACGGCGCCGCCGGTGGCGCTGCCACAGGTCCAGTTGGCGGTGGTCACGCCGGTCGGCAGCGGGTCGGTCACCTGCGCGTTCTGCACGCCGAAGGGGCCGTTGTTGCTGACCACGATGCTGTAGGTGACGTTGTTGCCCGGCGTGTAGATGGCGCTGCCGTCGGTCTTGGTGATCGCCAGGTCGGCGGCGAACTGCACCGCCGTGGTGGCGCACTTGGCGCCGTCGCCGGCGCCGGCCGGCGCGTCGGAGATCAGGGTCGCCAGGCCGGTGGCGGTGTCGAACTGGTAGAACCCGCCGTTGTTGCGGCGGCCGAAAATGCCGTTGCTGGCGCCGATCATCGAGCCGAAGGCGTTGACGTCGCCGATCAGGCCCGAGGGGCCGATCTGGAGGACCGCACCGGTGGTCGGGTTGATCGAATGGAAGAAGCCGGTCGTGTGGTCGTGCACGTACAGCAGTCCGTTCGACCAGGCCAGGTCGGCCGAGTTGATCGCCTGGCTCATCGTGATCAGCGTGGCGACCCGGGTGTTGAGATTGACCCGCCACATCTGGTTGGTGGTGGCGTTCTGCTTGAGGTAATAGAAGCCGTCCGCGCCGATTTCGCCCGAGGCGATGGTCGTCACGGCATTGATGCCGGCGCCGGCGATGGCGCCCATGTCCAGCACGCTGCCGTCGCCGCCTATGCGCAGCAGGCGATAGGTGGAGGTGGCGCTGTCGAAGCGCGTGGCGAACAGGTAATTGCTGGCCGGGTCGTAGCCCATGGCGTTGTAGCCCAGGGCATCGGGCGCACCGATCGGCGGATACGTCAGCGGATTGGTACTGGTGTCGATGCGATGCAACTGGGTCGGTCCGCCCACGCCGAGATACATGGTGGAACTGCAGGTACCGAAGCTGGGTTGGGTCTGGTTGACGTAGCTGCAGGCGAACGACTCGCCCAACGCGACCGAAGCGGCCGGGATGGTGATCTGACGGCCGCTCAGCGTGCCCACCGTGGCGCCGGCGGAGTTGGTGCAGCTGGCGCTGCCGAACGACCAGGTGGCCGGCAGGCTGGTTTCGTTGATGGTGATCGCGGTGGCGATGGCCGCGACGGTGAAATCGGTGACCGCGGCGCTGGCGTTGCCGTCGACCGCGGTCGGCGTGTTCGCCGCGCTGGTGGTGACCGTGCCGGTGGTCTGCTGGGTGTTGGTCAGGGCGAAGCCGAACGCGCCGCCGGCACCGTTCAACGTGGTCTTGGTGAGGCTGACGGTCGGCATCGGCGCCAGGATCACGTCGTCGATGCCGAAGTCGTTGCCGGTGGCCGCGGTGCTGGCGTTGTTGATGCGCAGGTTGACCGACGTGGTCGTGGCGGAGGTGGTGAAGATCACCCAGCGCCGGACCCAGGTGTTGTTGGTCGCCGGATAAGCCGTGTTGAGCGTGGTCAGCACGGTGACGGCGCCGGCGTTGGGGGTGACGACCTGGCTCAGCACCGGGTCGCTGACCTGGTTGGTCACCATGGTCCAGTACGAGAACATGTAGCTCTTGTTCGGCTGCACCGTAATCGCCGCTACGTTGCGCCACACCGCCTGGCCCGCGGTGTACGCGCAGTTGGCGGTGTTGTGGTACAGGTAGTGCGTCGACGCGCCGCCGTCGGAGGTGGCGTCGCCGCCGGCGTTCACGATCTGGCCGTTGAGGCAGGCGGCGCTGGTCCAGTTGCCGTCGGCGGTGCTCTGCGCGGTAGGCAAAGCGCCGTTGGCCGCGCCGAAGGTTTCGCGGAACGTGACTTGCGCGTGCGCGCCCGTACTCCACAGCGCCAGCATGGCGAGCAGGCCGCACAGGGCCGCCGCGGCCCGGCGGCGAACGGTTTGGCCATGATCGGGGCCTGCCGCGCGCGCTTGCGCGGCCCGGGTGCTCAGGCGGCTCGGACGGGTATCGGCGATGGATGCGCAGCCAACGGACATGCTCAGTAGCTCCCCACGAAGTTCACGAACCAACCCTTGTGGTCGTAATCGAAATCGGTCAGATCGTCGCTGAAATCGGTGAAGTTGTAGCCCGCACCGATGCGGAAATTGCGGCCCAGATCGCGGTCCACGCCCAGCAGCCAACCCTTGCGGCTGCCGCCGTCGCGCACGTCCAGCCAGCGGTATTCGGCCAGCGCATGCCACTGCTGGCGCAGTTCGTAGCGGACCTGGCCGGCTGCGAAGGTGGTGCCCGAATCGAACCAGGCGCCGCTGCCGCGGCCGAAGCGGACTTCGCCCTCGCGCCGCGCCAGCTTGGCCGCGAACTCCCAGTTGCGGTCGCGCTTGTACACGCCTTCCAGCGACAGGATCTGCGATTTCTGGTCGTAGCTGGCGCCGTTGACCTGGGCCAGGGTGGCCAGGTCGTACAGATGGGTGTAGCGGCCGAACAGAGCCCAACGCGTGCTGTTCCATGGCCGCCAGGCGAAGCCGAAGTTGCCTTCGATGAAGCGCGCGCCGGCGTTGGGATCGGTCTCGTCGTCGGTGTCGGAGTAGTTGAAACGCGCGGCGATGCGCCAGCTTTCGTTGATCTTGTGCAGCAGGCGATTGGTGCTGACCCATTGCCGGCGGCGCTCGACGCCCGTGTCGCGGCGCCATTCCAGCTTGCTGTTCCAATCGGTGTCGGGCGAGGTGCGGCCGCCACTGAGGCTGATAGCGCGGCGGTCGACTTCGCCGCCGGCGCTGTTGGTCAGGTCGCCCTCGGACAGGGTGAAGCCCAGGTTCCAGCCCTGCGCCGGATAGAAGTCCATGCCGAAGGTGTGGGCCAGGCCCGACTCCTGGCGATTCTTCAGGAACTGGCTTTCGTTGAACAGGTTGGCCTGCGACGACAGCCGCCAGCGCTGGCCCAAGGCCCAACCGTTCTGGCGATTGGGATTGAACAGCGAATCGTGCTGGGTGCTGTCGGTGGAATAGGTGTAGTTGCCGTACAGCGTGTGCTCGGGGCTGAAGCGGTACTCCGCGTTGACCTGGGCCGCGTTGCCGCGGTCGCCATGGGTCAGCTCGGCGCCCAGAGTGGACGAATCGCCGAACAGGTACTTGCCGCCGACGGTGTAGGCGTCGTTGTCGGCGTAGGCGCCGCCGTCGTCGTCCAGGGTGAACTGGGCGGTGCCGTACAGGTCCAGCGCGCTGCCGACCTTGCGCGCGTAGCGCAGGGCGGCCAGGGTGCCGTCGGCGTCGCCGCTGGCGCGGCGCTGTTCGGTGCGGCGCAGCTCGGCGGTGAAGGTGTCCGCGTCGCTGGCGCGCCACTCCACCGTGACCTGGGTCTGGTCCAGCGACTCACCGCCGCGTTCGGCCTGGGTGTAGCGCGCGTACAGGCCCAGGTTGGGCGTGAATTGCCCCAGCAGTTCGATGCCCTGCTCTTCGATGTCCAGGCCGTTGTCGGCGCGGCTGGTCGAATAGCCGGCGCCGACGCGGCGCCACCAGGCGCCGGCCGACCAGTCCTGTTCGGTCCAACCCAGTTCGCGGAAGTTGACCCGCGCCTCCACCGCCTTGGCCTCGCCTTCGCGCGGCCCGACCGGGTTGAGCTGGACGAAGCTGAAGCCGCCGTTGTCGGAGAAGAACACCGGCGCACCGAAGGAACGCGTCTGGCTGTATTCGGCCTTGAGATAGGTGCCGCGGCCGGCCTGCAGGGTGATGTCGCCGGCGGCCAGCGAATAGTCCTCGCCGGCGCGGTTCTCGTCGACGTAGGTCGCGCCCACGCCCAGGTGATCGCCGAACCAGTGCTTGGCGCGCAGGCCGGCGCTGACCTCGTCGGCGTCGAAGCCCGAGGGCACCCATTCGTAGTCCACCATCAGGCGCTGTTCGTAGCCGTCCAGCGGAGCGTCGCGCGAGATGCTGCGCAGGTTCTCGCGGGTGACCACGGCCAGCGGCCGCGTCAGCAGGATACGACCCTGCAGTTCGTCGATCTCGTAGTCGGAGCCGCGCTTGAGATTGACCCGGTTCTCGACCCGGCCGGTGGTGGCGTCGCGGATCTCCAGCACCACCACGTCGGAGCCGGGCAGCAGGTCGGTGTGCTTGAGGTAGTACAGGCTGCCGCCGGTGCCGGCGAACTCGCTGTGGCCGGGCGCGGTCTGCGCCTCGGAGCCGAATGCGCGCAGCTCGGTACCGGGATCGCCCCAGGCATTGCTGCCGCGCGAGCGCCAGCTCAGCGCGGCGCCGTACAAGGAGCGCTGGTACTGGCCGTATTCGGTGCCGGTGATGCCGGTACTGTAGTTGCCCCACAACGCCTGGTTCTTGTCCCAGTCGGCGCGCAGGTAGAAGCGGCCCATGGTGTCGACATCGCGGTAGGTGGTCGAGTCGTCGCCGTACACCGGGTAGTACAGGTCCGGGTCCAGGCGCCGGAACACGTCCTGCGGATCGGCCTGGCCGAAGCCGTCGAACAGATGTTCCAGATCGCGCTCGGTGGTGTCGGCCTGGGCGGTGATCAGGTACTTGCCGCGCAGCTTGGCCTTGCCGTAGAACGCCAGGCGGCCGTCGCTGATCACGTCGTCGGCATAACGGCTGTCGACGCCGAAAGGTTCCACCGAGCCGCTGATCTTGTTCTGCCACACGGTCACGTCGGCCAGGCCCACGCCGAAGAAGTAGCGGCCGCTGACGTCGACGCCGAGGGTCTGGCGCACGCCCTGGGCGTCGGACGCGGGCTCGCCGCCGAGTCCGTCGGCGCCGCCGCGCAGTTCGACGGCGAAGTCGTGGTGCCCCACCGGCATCAGGTATTCGGCGACGAACTTGCGCTCCAGGTCGACCGGATGGCTGTCGCCGTTGATGGTGAGGCTGTAGCCGGGCGGCAGATTGCGGCCGTGGATGCGAATGCGCGAACCGTAGATCGGGATGTTCTGCTGGCGCAGGCCGTTAGCCGCGAACGCCTCGTCGATCAATGCCTGGGTCTGCGCCTGTTCGGTGCTCAGCGCGGTGCCCAGCGACTTCTCCACGCCCTCGCGCAGCTTGCGGCCGCCGCGCTCGGCTTCCTCCGGCGTCACCAGCTGCAGCGTGCGCGGCTGGGTTTCGTCGAAGTGGCCTTCGCGGTCGTAGGCGCGCAGCACGTAGATCAGGTCGTCGCCGGCGCGGAAGCGGTACTTGTCCGGCAGCGCGCCGTCCCAGTCGCCCTGCGTCACCGCCGCCACGTCCAGCGGCACCGTCGCCAGCGGTTCGACCAGGTCGGCGTCGCTGGCGCGGTAGAGCTTGAGCTCATAGCGCTCGATGAAGGACGAATAGTTGCTGCGCACGTAGAACTGCACCGGCTTGACGACGTTGCGGCCGTCGAAGGGCGCGAAGCCCGGCGCGGATACCGACAGTTCGGGCAGGCCCAGGGCCGGATCCTCGGTGGCCCAGATCGCGCCGCCGTTGCTCAGGCGCAGGACGAACTTGCCGGCCACCGTCGCCCGCCCCGGCGCCGCGCCGCGGCCCAGGTCGATGTCGACGCGTCGGTCGGGCTGCAGCGCCTGCGAGGAGCTGCTGCCGGCCGGCGCCAGCGGATCGCTTTCGCCCAGGGTGCGCAGGCGGAACAGCAGACCTTCTTCGGAGCTGCATTCGTCGCCGGTGCAGTCCGCGCCGCTCACCGGCGGCGTAGCGGCCGACGGCGACTGCGCGTCCTGCGCTTGCGCCAGCGGCGGCAGGCTGGCCAGCAGCCCGATCAGGGTGTAGTCGAGCAGTTTCATCTTGGTGGTCATGGCACGCCCCCTCACTTGCCGCTGCCGGCAGGGGCTGCCGGTTCGTTGCTGGATTCCACCCGGACCTGGCTGCGCGTCTGCGCGCTCAGCCGGCTCGCGATCGCCTCGTACACCGCCCGTGCCCGTCGCATGCCCAAGGCCAGGTTGTAGTCCGCCGCGCTGCGCATGTCGGCATGGCCGACCAGGGTCACGGTGCCGCCACGCGTCTGCTCCAGATGCGCGGCGATGCGCTCGACCAGCGGCAGGAACTCAGGCTTGATCGCGGCGCTGTCGGTGTCGAACAGCACCGTGCCCAGGCGCGGGCCGGCTTGGCCGACGCCGGCGACCAGGCTGTCGCGGTCGTTGGCGACGGTACGCGCGCTGACGCTCAGCGCCTGCGCCACGTCCTTGGGCAGCCGGGACAGCAGCGCGTCCTTGACCGCGGCCGCGCGATCGAAGGCCAGCGCCTCGCTGTCGCCGTCGGCGACGATCACCACCTCGCCGCCGCCGTACTCGGCGATGCGCGCGGCGATGCGATCCAATGCCGGCAGGTAGCGCTCGCGCAGCTGCGCGCTACCGGGCGCGAAGATCACCTCGCCCAAGTCCAGCTCGACCCTGCGTTCGGCGCCTGGCACGGTCTCGTCCGGCAGTTTGGCGCCGAAGTCGAAACGCACCGGCAGACCCGGGGTGATGCGGCGGATCAGCGGGTTGTCGGTGGTCAGCGCGGTGCCCGCGGGCAGCGTCGACGGATCGGCCTTGAGGATGAAGTTGCGTCCGCGCGCCCAAGCGCCGCCCGGGATGCCGGCCAGGTGATAGCGGCCGTACTGGTCGGTCTCCACCAGCAAGCCGTCGACCGAAGCGATGCGCACGCCCGGGATACCGCGCTCGTCGATGCCGGCGTTGCCGATCACGTAGTCCACCACATAGCCGCCCTCGCCCTGGGCGACGCGGCGCTCGACCTGCGGCAGCGCCGCGTTCAGGCCCTTGGCCGCCTCGCCCTGCGTCGACAGCGTGGTCCGGCCGGCCGCGTCCATGCGCAGGCTGGCGCCCTCGCGGGTGGTAAGCACGAAGTCGTCGCGGAAGTCGGGCCGGCTCAGGCGCTGGCGCAGCACGATCTGGCGCAGCTGGACCGGGTCGGCCGGCGACTGTCGCGCGCCGATGTCGCCCAGATCGATACCGTGCAGCAGCGGTGCGCTGGCGTCGGCCACCGGCTGCGGGCCGGCGCCGCGGTCGATCGTGGTCGAACCCGGCACGTAAGCGGCCGGATCGAAGCCGCCCTGTACGCGCACGCCGCTCAGGTCGGCGCGATCCTGCCAGCCGTCGCCGTCGCGGTCGTCGAACACCGTGCCCAGGATCAGGCTGTCGTCGACCAGGGGATCGGCGGCCAGCGCGACTTCGGCGGTGGCGACATTGGAAATCGGGCGACCGACGCTGGAGTAGGCCTGCGCCTGGTTGATCTGCACGCCCGTGCGCACACCGGCGCCGATCCGCATCAGATAGACCAGGCTCGCCGAGCGGCCGACGTCGATGTCCAGGCCGGCGAAGCGGATCGGGTTGTAGCCGCTGGCGGTGGCGGCATTGTCGCCGTCCACCACCGACAACGAACCGTCGACATAGCTGAAGCCGGCCGGCGGCGTATCGACCAGGGTGGCGCCGCGGACGTTGGTATCGCCCACGTTCTCGACCGTGATGGTGTAGCGCACCAGGTCGCCGATGCGCGCCTCGCGCACCGCGCTGGTCTTGATCACGCGCAGCAGCGCCGGCGAATCGACCCGATGCGTGGTGGCGCAGTTGAGGCAGCTGGGCGGCAGCTGCGAACCGCCGCCGCCGTTGGCGACCACGACGTTGCTGACGGTACCGCCGGCGTCGGCGTTGATCGTCGCCGGGTAGGTGAAGGCGTAGCTGCCCGGCGCGGTGCCGGCCGGCAGGACGCAGCGCAGGCCGGTGCTGCTGGCGGTGCAGCCCGCGGGCAGCGCGCCCAGGGTCAGGCCAGCGCTGGGCGTGTCCTCCAGCACCACCTCGGCGGTGGTGGTGGCCTGCGACACGTTCACCGTCAGGGTGTACTGCAGGGTATCGCCCACGCGCAGCACGGCGTCGCCGCCGGGCGCGGAGGACTTGCTCACGTCCACCACGGGCACGGCGATGCGGTGCTCGGTCTGGCAGACCTGGCATTGCGGCCCGACACCGCCACCGCCGCTGGCGGCGACGCTGTTGCCGATGCTGCCGGTGGCGCCGGCATCCACGCGCACCTGGTAGACGAAGGCATAGCTGCCGGGCGCGGCGCCCGCGGCCAGGCCGCACGCCAGGCCTCCGGCCACCGCATTGCAGCTGCCGCCCGCCGGCGCCTGGATCGAGCCGGTCTGCAGGGTCTGACCGGCACTCAAGGTGTCGGTCAGAGTCAGCGCCTGCGTGGTCGGCGCGTTGCCCACCGTGACGGTGACGGTATAGGTGATCAGCTGATTGGCTTCCACCGTCTCGCCGCTGGCGGGGTCGGCGGTCTTGTTCACCGCGATCCGCGGCGCCACCGGATGGCTGGTGGCGCAGGCGGTGCAGCTGCCGACGCTGGTGGTCACGCTGTTGGCGACCGAGACGCTGGCGTCGGCGCCGACCGTGGCGGTGTAGTTGAAGTCGTGGCTGCCGATCGCCGCGCCCGCGGCCAGGGTGCAGGTGATGGTCTGTCCGGCGGCATGGCAACCATCGGGCAACGCGCCCACGCTCAGGCCGGCGCCGAGGGTGTCGGTCAGCACCACCGGCGCAGCGGTGACTGCATTGGCCACGGTCACCGTGAGCGTGTAGCTCAGGGTGTCGCCCACCGACACCGCGGTGCCGCTGGCCGGGTTCGCGCTCTTGGCCACGGTCACCGTCGAGCTCACCGGATTGGTCGTGCTGCAGCTGGTGCAGGTGCCGGTGCTGGCAACGACGCTGTTGCTGACCGAGGTGGTCGCGCTGGCGGCCACGGTCGCGGTGTAGACGAAGTTGTAGCTGCCGATCGCGCTGCCGGCGGGCACCGTGCAGGTGATGACCTGGCCCGCGGCGCCGCAGCCGGCCGGCAGCGTGCCGACAGTCAGACCCGCGCCCAGGGTGTCGGTCAGCACTTCCGGCGTTGCGGTCGCGGCATTGGCCACGTTCACCGTCAGCGTATAGGTCAGCGTGTCGCCCACCGACACCGCGCTGCCGCTGGCCGGGTTGACGCTCTTGGCGACGGTGATCGTCGGCGTGACCGGGTTGCTGGTGCTGCAACTGACGCAATTGCCGCTGCTGGCGGTCACGCTGTTGCTGACCGAGGCGGTCGCGCTGGCGGCCACGGTCGCGGTGTAGACGAAGTTGTAGCCGCCGATCGCGCTGCCGGCGGGCACGGTGCAGGTGATGACCTGGCCCGAAGCGCTGCAGCCGGCCGGCACGGTGGCCACGGTCAGGCCCGCGCCCAGGGTGTCGGTCAGCACTTCCGGCGCGGCGGTCGCGGCATTGGCCACGTTCACGGTCAGCGTATAGGTCAGGGTGTCGCCCACCGACACCGCCGTGCCGCTGCCCGGATTGACGCTCTTGGCCACGGTGATCATGGGCGCGACCGGGTTGCTGGTCGTGCAGGCGGTGCAGTTGCCGCTGCTGGCGGTCACGCTGTTGTTGACCGCGGTGGTGGCGCTGGCGGTCACCGTCGCGGTGTAGGCGAAGGTGTGCGTGCCGATCGCGCTGCCGGCGGGCAGGGTGCAGGTGACGACCTGGCCGGCCGCGGCACAGCCGGCCGGCAGCGTGCCGACGGCCAGACCGGCGCCCAGCGTATCGGTCAGCACTTCCGGTGCGCCGGTCGCGGCGTTGGCTACGGTCACGCTGAGGGTGTAGTTGAGCGTGTCGCCCACCGCCACGGTGGTGCCGTTGCCCGGGCTGACGCTCTTGGCGACGGTCAGGGTCGGCGTGACCGGGTTGGTGGTGGTGCAGCCGACACAGTTGCCGCTGCTGGGCACGACGCTGTTGCTGACCGACGTGGTCGCGCTGGCGGTCACGGTCGCGGTGTAGGCGAAACTGTGCGTACCGATCGCACTGCCTGCAGGCAGGGTGCAGGTGATGACCTGGCCCGCCGCGCCGCAACCAGCCGGCAAGGCGCCGATCGCCAGGCCCGCGCCCAAGGTGTCGGTCAGCACTTCCGGCGCGGTGGTGGCGGCATTGGCCACGGTCACGCTGAGGGTGTAGTCGAGCGTGTCGCCCACCGACACCGCGGTGCCGCTGCCCGGGTTCACACTCTTGGCGACGGTGATGACGGCCGCGACCGGGTTGGTGGTGGTGCAGCCGACGCAGTTGCCGCTGCTGGGCACGACGCTGTTGCTGACCGAGGTGGTCGCGGCGGCGTCGACCGTCGCGGTGTAAACGAAGCTGTAACTGCCGATCGCGCTGCCGGCGGCCAAGGTGCAGGTGATGACCTGGCCCGAAGCGCTGCAGCCGGCCGGCAGCGTGCCGACGGTGAGGCCGGCGCCCAGCGTGTCGGTCAGCACTTCCGGCGCCGTGGTGGCGGCATTGGCGACATCGACGGTCAGCGTATAGGTCAGCGTGTCGCCCACCGACACCGTGGTGCCGCCGGCCGGGTTCACCGACTTGCTCACATCGATCGTCGGCAGCAGCGGATTGACCGTGGTGCAGGTGCCGCAGGTGCCGCTGCTGGGCACGACGCTGTTGCTGACCGAGGTGGTGGCGCTGGCGGCGACGGTCGCGGTGTAGGTGTAGGTATGGCTGCCGATCGCGCTGCCGGCCGGCAGCGTGCAGGTCACGACCTGACCCGCCGCGCTGCAGCCCGCCGGCACGCTGCCGATGGTCAGGCCGGCGCCCAGGGTATCGGTCAGCACCTCGTTGTTGCTGGTGATCGCATTGGCCACGGTCACGGTCAGCGTGTAGGTCAGGGTGTCCCCCACCGACACCGCGGTGCCGCTGGCGGGATTGACGCTCTTGGCGACGGTCAGGGTCGGGTCGACCGGGTTGGTGGTGGTGCAGGTGCCGCAGATCGCCGAACTGGGCACCACGGTGTTGCTGACCGAAGTGGTAGCCGCGGCGTCGACGGTGGCGGTGTAGTTGAAGCTATGCGTGCCGATCGCGCTGCCGGCCGGCAGGGTGCAGGTGATGACCTGGCCGGCCGCGCTGCAGCCCGCCGGCAGCGTGCCGACGTTCAAGCCGGCGCCCAGGGTGTCGGTCAGTACTTCCGGCGCGCTGGTCGCGGCATTGGCCACGGTGACGCTGAGCGTGTAGCTCAACGTATCGCCCACCGACACCGCGGTGCCGCTGGCCGGGTTCACGCTCTTGTTGACGCTCAGGGTCGGATTGACCGGATTGGTCGTGGTGCAGGTGGTGCAGCCACCGCTGCTGGGCACGACGCTGTTGCTGACCGACGTGGCCGCGCTGGCGGCCACGGTCGCGGTGTAGTTGAAGCTGTAACTACCGATCGCGCTGCCTGCAGGCAGGGTGCAGGTCACGACCTGGCCCGCCGCGCTGCAGCCGGCCGGCACGGTGCCGACGGTCAGGCCGGCACCCAGGGTATCGGTCAGCACTTCCGGCGCCGTGGTGGCGGCGTTGGCGACGATCACGGTGAGGGTGTAGCTCAGCGTGTCGCCCACCGAGACCGCGGTGCCGCTGCCCGGGTTCACGCTCTTGGCGACCGTGACGGTGGGATCGACCGGGTTGACCGTGGTGCAACTGGTGCAGCTGCCGCTGCTGGGCACGACGCTGTTGCTGACCGAGGTGGTGGCCGCGGCGTCGACGGTGGCGGTGTAGTTGAAGCTATGCGTACCGATCGCGCTGCCTGCAGGCAGGGTGCAGGTGATGACTTGGCCCGCCGCGGTGCAGCCCGCCGGCAGCGTGCCGACGTTCAAGCCGGCGCCCAGGGTGTCGGTCAGTACTTCCGGCGCGGTGGTCACCGCATTGGCCACGGTCACGCTGAGCGTGTAGCTCAACGTGTCGCCCACCGACACCGCGGTGCCGCTGCCCGGGTTCACGCTCTTGGCGACGGCGATGGTCGGGTTGACCGGATTGGTCGTGGTGCAATTGGTGCAGCTGCCGCTGCTGGGCACGACGCTGTTGCTGACCGAGGTGGTCGCGGCGGCGGCGACGGTGGCGTTGTAGGTGAAAGCGTGGCTGCCGATCGCGCTGCCGGCCGGCAAGGTGCAGGTGATGACCTGGCCCGCGGCGCTGCAGCCGGCCGGCAACGTGCCGACGCTCAGGCCCGCGCCCAAGGTATCGGTCAACACCTCCGGCGCGGTCGTGGCGGCATTGGCCACGGTCACGGTGAGCGTGTAGCTCAGCGTGTCGCCCACCGACACCGCGGTGCCGCTGGCCGGGTTCACGCTCTTGGCGACGGCGATGGTCGGGTTGATCGGATTGGTCGTGGTGCAGCTCACGCAGCTGCCGCTGCTGGGCACCACGGTGTTGCTGACCGAAGCGGTCGCGGCGGCATCGACCGTCGCGGTGTAGCTGAAGCTGTGGCTGCCCACCGCGCTGCCGGCGGCGAGGGTGCAGGTGATGACCTGACCCGCCGCGCTGCAGCCGGCCGGCAGCGTAGCGACAGTGAGGCCGGCGCCCAGCGTATCGGTCAGCACTTCCGGCGCGGTGGTGGCCGCATTGGCCACCGTCACCGTCAGCGTATAGGTCAAGGTGTCGCCGACCGATACGGCGGTGCCGCTGGCCGGGTTCACGCTCTTGGCGACGGCGATGGTCGGGTTGACCGGATTGGTCGTGGTGCAGCTGGTGCAGCTGCCGCTGCTGGGCACGACGCTGTTGCTGACCGAGGTGGTGGCGGCGGCGTCGACCGTCGCGGTG
This sequence comes from Lysobacter sp. CCNWLW3, assembly GCF_036697405.1. NCBI lineage: Bacteria > Pseudomonadati > Pseudomonadota > Gammaproteobacteria > Lysobacterales > Lysobacteraceae > Lysobacter > Lysobacter sp. CCNWLW3. Next base: position 57,677 of record NZ_JBAHWA010000013.1, on the reverse strand, counting down.
TAGCTGAAGCTGTGGCCGCCGATGGCGCTGCCGGCGGGCAAGGTGCAGGTGATGACTTGGCCCGACGCCGTGCAAGCCGCGGGCAACGTAGCGACGGTGAGGCCGGCGCCCAGCGTGTCGGTCAGCACTTCCGGCGCGGTGGTGACCGCGTTGGCCACGGTGACGTTGAGCGTGTAGCTCAGCGTGTCGCCCACCGACACCGCGGTGCCGCTGGCCGGATTCACGCTCTTGGCGACGGCGATGGTCGGGTTGATCGGATTGGTCGTGGTGCAGCTGGTGCAGCTGCCGCTGCTGGGCACCACGGTGTTGCTGACCGAGGTGGTCGCGGCGGCGTCGACGGTGGCGGTGTAGTTGAAGCCATGCGTGCCGATCGCGCTGCCGGCCGGCAGGGTGCAGGTGATGACTTGCCCCGCCGCGGTGCAGCCCGCGGGCAGCGTGCCGACGTTCAAGCCGGCGCCCAGGGTGTCGGTCAGTACTTCCGGCGCGGTGGTCACCGCATTGGCCACGGTCACGCTGAGCGTGTAGCTCAACGTGTCGCCCACCGACACCGCGGTGCCGCTGGCCGGGTTCGCGCTCTTGGCGACCGTCAGGGTCGGATCGACCGGGTTCGTGGTGGTGCACGTGGTGCAGCTGCCGCTGCTGGGCACGACCGTATTGCTGACCGAGGTGACCGCATCGGCCGAGACCGTGGCGGTATAGCTGAAGGAGTGGCTGCCGATCGCGCTGCCCGCTGGCAGGGTGCAGGTCACGACCTGGCCCGCGGCGGTGCAGCCGGCCGGCAGGGTAGCGACGGCCAGGCCGGCACCCAAGGTATCGGTCAACACTTCCGGATTCACGGTGACGCCGTTGGCCACCTCCACGGTCAGCGTGTAGCTGAGCGTGTCGCCCACCGACACCGCGGTGCCGCTGGCCGGGTTGACGCTCTTGGCGACCGTCAGCGTCGGTGCCAGCGGCGTGGTTTCGGTGCAGTCGTTGCCGGCGGCGGCGCAGTCCACCCCGGCCACGGTCACCGCATTGTCGATGCTGGCGATGTTGCCGGGCAGCGGAGCGACGACCTGGACCACGAAATCGAGGGTGACGCTATTGCCGGCGGGCACGTTCACCGCCGCGGTGTTGGGGCAATTGCTGCCGCTGCAGGTGAAGTCGTTGCCGGCGGTCACCACGGTGGTATTGGCCGGCAGGGTCTCGACGACTTCGCCCGCGAACACGGTGGTGACCGTGCCGCCGCTGTTGCTGAGCTGGACGGCGTAGGTCAGGGTGTCGCCGGCGGCCACGGTCGCACCTGCCGCCGCCGGGACGCCGTTGATCTGCGCCAGGGTCTTGTTCACCGACAGGTCGGCCGCCGCCAGCGTCGGGAAGGCGCAGGAGGCCAGGTCGCGCGACGCCACCGCGACGGTCGGCGCCGACTGGGTCAGCACGCCGGTGGCCGGGTCGTAGGCGTAGTAGCTGCTGCTGGCGCCGTTGTCGGCCACGAACAACCGGCCGTCGTCGGCGAAGGCCACGCCGGCCCAGGAGATGGTGCTGGGTGCGCCGTTGAGCAGCGGCCGCACTTGCCGCACCGCCTGCAGGCTGGCGCCGAAGTCGATGCGATAAAGATCCTGCCCCGCCGACAACCAACCCATGCCGTCGCCGTCCAGGGCGATGTCGCCGGAGCTGAGGTTGGTCGGCGCGATGTCGTAGGACAAGGTGCCGATGTTCTGCACCGTGTAGCCGAAGCTGCCCGGCGTGGGATCGGCGGTGACGCGCCAAACGTCGGGCGTGGCGCTGCCGCCCGAGATCAGATAGCCGACGCCATTGGGCCCCATGCCGGCGCGCGGGAAATCGGCCGACGCGAACGGCGCGGCAGCCTGATACCAACCGCCATTGGCGGCGTCGTACGCCCACAGCAGGGTATTGCCACCGGAGCGGGAAACGAACAGCAGGCGGTTGCGTACCGGATCGACCATCAGGGCGTTGAGGTCGCCGGCGATGGCGAAGTCCAACTCGGTCACGAAGGCGTCGTTGGCGCTGCCCGGAGGATAGGCGGAAATGCGCACGCCGTTGGCCAGGCTGAACACCGGCTTGGCGCCGGTACTGGGGCAGAAGTCGTAAGCCGGCACCGCCGGCGTCACGCCGACCACGGCGTTGTCGATGCGCTCGCAAGTCGGATTGGTGGCAGCGTCCGAGCACGACAAGCCGGCTGGGTTGGACACCCGCGCCACGTTGTCGACGGACGTCTGCGCATGGGCGGTCGGAACGATCGCCAGCGCCAGCGCGCCCAGGAAGAAGACGTTGCGAAGCGTCCGGCCCAGCACCGCGCGCAGCGGTTCCACGGAGTAGGCACGGACGCCACAGATCGATCGATTCATTCCACCACTTCCCTGGCTTGGCTGCCGCTACTGCGGCCCGTCGGCGGCGGCTGGTCGCACGCGCGCGCAGGGAAAGGCGATGGATGCAAGCCCCCGGACATATTGCAGGCCCGCCTTCGCAGCGGCCCTCCCCCTGGCTCGCACTGTAAAAAGCGGTCCGCGCGACTACACGCACCTTTACTTGCAAAAACTCACCAAAAATCAACATTTCTGATATATCTGCAAGCCAGGCACACGGCCTCTGACCTGATCCAGGCAAGTGAAAAACGGGCAAGGCGCGCGCGACGCATGGGGATCACGCGTTCGGCGGCCGGCGACCAGCCCGATGGTCATGACCGTATGCACAGGGGGAGTGTTATGACGGATGGCGCCGAGCCATGGATCCTCGTGGTCGAGGACGACCCGGAAATGCGCGACGAGATCCTGGTGCCGGGGCTGGCGGATGCCGGCTTCAGCGTGGAGGGGGCCGGCGATGCCGCCGAGGCCTACCGCCGCATGCTCAAGCGCGACTACTCGTTGTTCGTATTGGATATCGGGTTGCCTGGCGAGGACGGCCTCACCACGGCCAGGCATCTGCGTTCGCTGACCAATGCCGGCATCGTCATGTTGACCGGCCGCAGGCGTAGCAACAGCGATCGCATTCGCGGCCTGGACGAGGGCGCGGACGCCTACGTGCTCAAGCCCTTCGACATGGACTTGCTGGTAGCCACCGTGCGCAGCGTGTTGCGCCGGCTAGGGCCGCGGGCCGGGGCCGCGGCGCCGGCCACGCCGGCGACCGGCTGGCGCCTGGAGAAGGACAGCTGGCATTTGGCGTCGCCGACCGGGAACCGCGTGCGGCTGAGCCACGCCGAGCGCGTGCTCGTCGGCCTGCTATCGTCTTCGCCGGGCGAGGCCGTGGCCCGCGACGCCATTATTTCCAGGCTCGCACGCGACATCCACGACTTCGATCCGCACCGCCTGGAAATGCTGATCCACCGGCTGCGGCGCAAGGTGCTCAACACCACCCGCGAAGCGCTGCCGCTGAATGCCGCGCGCGGCGTCGGCTACGTCTGGTTGATGGGCTGACGGCGCCGATCGCGCGCAGGGAACGCAGGAGCGACCGGCAACGCGGCAGCCGCGTTGGGCTTGCGGCACAATGTCGCCATGAACATCTTCAAAGTCTTCACCCTGGAAGCCGCGCACCGGCTGCCGAACGTGCCGGAAGGCCATAAATGCGCGCGCTTGCACGGCCATTCGTTCCGGGTCGAGGTCCATCTGGACGGCGAGCCGGGCGAGCACAGCGGCTGGGTGATGGACTTCGGCGACGTCAAGAAGGCCTTCCAGCCGCTCTACGACCAGCTCGACCACCACTACCTCAACGACATCCCGGGGCTGGAGAATCCGACCAGCGAACGGCTGGCGATCTGGATCTGGGAACGCCTGAAGCCGGCCCTGCCGCTGCTGAGCGAGATCGTGGTCCACGAGACCTGCACCTCGGGCTGCCGCTACCGCGGCTGAGCCCGCCCGGGCCCTCGCCTGCCACGGCCGCGTCATCGCGCGGTCATCGCCGGGTCCGATCCTGGGCCGCGCAGGCCGCCGCCTGCGCTGTAACCAATTGATTTCAAAGGCCGCATGAACGGCCGACAACCGCTTGTCGGCTCGATGTTGCAATGCAACAAAAGGCGGATTATGCTGCACCGCACAATCCGGGCATTCCCCCGGCCCGGACCATCCCACCCAGGAGCACGCCATGTACCAGCAGTTCAACGAGCAGTTCGCCGCCGCGACGCGTCAGTTCGCTGACACGGCCGCTCAGGTCAACCGTCTGACCCTCGACAACGCCGAGGCCGTGTTCGGCCTGCAGCTGGCCGCGATCGAAGACCGCGTCAACGCCACCTTCGCTTTCTTCGGCGAAGCCGCCGAAGCCCGCGACCTCGACTCCCTCAAGACCCTGTGGCCGAAGGGCGTGCAGGTCGCTCGCGAGAACGTCGAGCGCGCCGTCAGCACCGGCCAGGAAGTCTTCGGCCGCACCCTGAAGGCCAACGAAGCCATCGGCGAGCTGGCCAAGTCGCAGATCGAGTCGGCCGCCAAGACCACCCAGGCCAACGTCGAGAAGGCCGCCAAGGCCGCGACCAAGGTCGCCGCCAAGTAAGCCGCAACGTCTCTCTCCCCGTCGTACCCCGACGGACACGAAACCCGGTAGCGCCAGCTACCGGGTTTTTTGTTGGCTGCGGCGGCGACGCCATCGCGCGCTCGGTCCGCAGCAGCGGCCTGCGCGCGGCATTCGGATCGAGCGGAAGCGACGGCGCACGCAGGATGCGGCGATAACCGCATCGTCGCGAGACTTCGACATTCCACGACGATGCGGTTCGCCTACGGCTCACCACCACCGACCTCGCCAGCCGCCATTCCCCTCAACACGCGCCTCCACGCTGAAGGCACTGGATCCCCGCCTTCGCCGGGATGACGGGCAAAAGCAAATCCGCACCACCGTAGGATGCGATGACAATCGCATCGTCGCGATACCTCGGCATTCCGCGACGATGCGGTTCGCCTGCGGCTCACCACCTCCTACGAGAGCAGAGCGACCAACCGTTGTAGCAGCAGCTACCGCTACCGCTGCCGCTGCCGTTGCCCCGGCATTGGAATCCATAGCCCCGCACTCACACGAGCAACCGTAGACCCGAAGGGCGGCGCGCAGGACGCGCGCCGTTTTTCGAATGGACAGGGATGTCCATTCGAAAAATCCCGGCGCCAGCACCGAACCCGCAGGGGAGGTTTGGTCCCGCTAGCCCTTCTCTTTGGTTACTTTCTCTTGGGCTAGCAAGAGAAAGTGACCCGCACGCGCAGCGGGCGGAAGCCGTTGACCTTCGTGCCAACCACGCACAGCAAGTGCAACAACAAATCCTCCCCACCCCACCCAGGCCACAGGCATAGCCCGCGGGCGTTCAGCCGCGCACGAACCTGCGGTTCGTAAACGCACGGCTTCACCCTTTGATAAAGGAGGGAGCCAAAAGCAGGAGCAGATGACCAGCCAACACCGCGGCCGGAGCTCGCGGTCGCGGCTTGCGCCGCTCCTACAGGGAGCGTGGGGCTAGAGAAAGTGATCCGCTCGCGCAGCAGGCGGAAGCCCTTGATCCGAAGCAAAAACCCGACGTCAGCGGATCTCAACAAGGGCCCAGCTAAGGCAGCAGCCGGAATTCGCGATCGCGGCTCACGCCGCTCCCACAGAAGGCCGGTCCCATTCGGAACCTCCCCAGGCCTTGCCCGCCGCAAAGAAAAAGCCCGCCTTGCGGCGGGCTCTTCGTGCATCGGCGCTGGCCTCAAACCGCAGGCTGACGCGGCATCGGCGGCTCATCGTCGTGGCGGACGATCTTCGGCGCCTCGTCGAGCTTGTCGCCGAGGATGCGCCGCACCACCACGTAGAACACCGGAATCAGCAACACGCCCAGGAAGGTCGCGAAGATCATGCCGCCGATCACACCGGTACCGATCGCGTGACGCGAGTTGGCGCCGGCGCCGGACGAAATGGCCATCGGGACCACGCCCATGATGAAGGCGAAGGAGGTCATCAGGATCGGGCGGAAACGCAGCTTGCAGGCTTCGATCGTCGCCTCGCGCAGGGTCTTGCCGGCCTGTCGCTGCTCGATCGCGAACTCCACGATCAGGATCGCGTTCTTCGCCGCCAGGCCGATCACCGTGATCAGGCCGATCTTGAAGTAGATGTCGTTGGGCAGGCCGCGCAGCAGCGAGAACACCACCGCGCCGAGCACGCCCAGCGGCACCACCAGCAGCACCGCCACCGGCACCGACCAGCTTTCGTACAGCGCGGCCAAGCACAGGAACACCACCAGGATCGACAGCGCCATCAGCATCGGCGTCTGGTTGCCCGACAGGATTTCCTGGTAGGACTGGCCGGTCCAGTCGTAACCGAAGCCCTCCGGCAGATCGTTGTCGACGATCGCCTGCATCGCGTTCATGGCTTCGCCCGAGCTGTGCCCCGGCGCCTGCGAACCGACGATTTCGACCGCCGAATAGCCGTTGTAGCGGGTCAGCGACGGCGAGGCCATGATCCACTTGCTGTGGACCACGTTGGTCAGCGGGATCATCGCGTTGGTGGTCGAGTCGGCGCTGCTGCCGTCGACGTTGACGACGGCCGACGGATTGGGCGTGTAGAACCGGCTCAGCGACTCCGGGCCGGTGCGGTACTGCGCATCGGCCTGCATGGTCACGCGCTTGATGCGGCCGTTGTCGACGAAGTCGTTGACGTACACCGGCGCCAGCATCAGCTGGATCGAACTGTAGATGTCGGTCACCGACAGGCCCATCGCCTGCGCCTGCACGCGGTCGACGTCGAGCTTGAGCTGCGGCGAATCTTCCTGCGTGTTCGGACGCACGCCGACCAGCGCCTTGTTCTCGCCGGCCTTGCCGAGCAGGATGTTGCGGGCCTCGGTCAGCGCCTCACGGCCCTTGCCGCCGCGATCCTGCAGGTACATGTCGAAACCGCCGAACGAACCCAGGCCGCTCACGGTCGGCAGGTTGATCACGAAGATCTGCGCGTCTCGGATCCCGCTCAGGGTGCCGTAGGTGGTCTGGATGAAGGTGCTCGCGTCGACCTTGCGCTCGTCCCAGGGCTTCAGGCGGATGAAGGCCATGCCCATGTTCTCGCCCTGGCCGACGAAGCTGAAGCCGGCCACTTCCATCATGCCGTCGTAGCCTTCCTGCTTCTCCAGGGCCTTGCGCATGTCGTCGAACACGGCCTGGGTGCGGCGCATGGTCGCGCCCGGCGGCAACTGCACCAGCGCCAGCGCGTAGCCCTGGTCTTCTTCCGGCAGGAAGCTGCCCGGCAGCCTGGTGAACAAGAAGCCGCACAGCACCGCCAGCGCCACGAACACCGCCATCCAGCGCGGCGCATGCTTGACCGCGCTGCCGATGTGGCCGACGTAGGTGCCGGCGACCTTGTTGTAGACCGTGTTGAAGCCGCGGAAGACGAAGTTCGACTTATGGTGCTCGGTCGGCTTGAGCATGCTCGCGCACAGCGCCGGGGTGAAGCCCAGGGCCAGGAACGCCGAGAAGCCCATCGCCATGGCGATGGTGATCGCGAACTGCTTGTAGATCTCGCCCGCCGAGCCGCCCTGGAAGGCGCTGGGGATGAACACCGCCGCCAGCACCACGGTGATGGCGACCACCGCGCCGCTGATCTGGCTCATCGCCTTGATCGTGGCCTGGCGCGCGTTGAGGCCTTCCTCGGTCATGATGCGTTCGACGTTCTCGATCACCACGATCGCGTCGTCGACCACGATGCCGATCGCCAGCACCATGCCGAACAAGCTCAGCTGGTTGATGGTGAACCCGAGCAGGTACATGCCCAGGAAGGTGCCCATCAGGGCGATCGGGATGACCAGGGTCGGGATCAGGGTGGCGCGGAAGTTCTGCAGGAAGATCAGCATCACCAGGAACACCAGCGCGATCGCCTCGAGCAGGGTCTTGACGACCTCCTCCACCGAGATCCGCACGAAGGTCGAGGTGTCGTAGGGCGAGAACCACTTCACGCCCTGCGGGAAGCTCGTCTGCAGCTCGTCCATGCGCTTGCGCACCGCCTCGGCCACGCCCAGGGCGTTGGCGCCGGGGCTGAGCAGCACCGCGAACGCGCCGGTCGGGGCGCCGTTCCAGCGCGCCTCGAAGCCGTAGGACTGCGAACCGACCTTGATCCGGGCCACGTCCTTCAGGCGCACCGTGGTGCCGTCGGCGTTGGCGCGCAGGATGATGTTGCCGAACTCCTCGGGCGTGCTGAAGCGGCCCTCGGCCGACACCGTGGCGGTGTAGGCCTGCTCCTGCGGCGAGGGTTCGGCGCCGATCGAACCGGCGGCGAACTGCACGTTCTGGCCGCGCACCGCGTTCAGCACCTGGGTGGCCGAGAGGCCGTAACCCTGCAGCTGTTCGGGGTTGAGCCAGATGTTCATGGCGTATTCGCTGCCGAACTGCTGGGTGCTGCCGACGCCGGGCACGCGCGCGATCTGGTCGAGCACGCGCGAACCGATCATGTCGCTGAGCGCGTTGGTGTCCACGCCCGGGTTCTCCGAGCGCAGCGCGACCACCATCAGGAAGTTCGAGTTCGACTTGGCCACCACCACGCCCTGCCGGGTCACTTCCTCCGGCAGTCGCGGCGTCGCCAGGGCGACCTTGTTCTGGACCTGGACCTGGGCGATGTCGGGATCGGTGCCCGGCGCGAAGGTCAGGGTGATCGAGGAGCCGCCCGAGGCGCTGGACGAAGAGCTGAAGTAGTCGAGGTTGTCGATGCCGGTCAGCTGCTGCTCGATCACCTGGGTGACCGCGCCTTCCGCGGTCTCGGCGCTGGCGCCGGGGTAGCTGGCCGAGATTCCCACCTGCGGCGGCGCGATGTTGGGATAGGACTCGACGCCGAGATTGAAGATCGCGAGCACGCCGCCCAGCGTGATCAGGATCGCGATGACCCAGGCGAAGACCGGGTGATTGATGAAGAATCTGGACATGGCGTTCGCTCAGTCCTTATTTGGCGGCCGGCGCGGCGGCATCGGGCTTGCCCTTGGCGCCCTCGGGCTGCCACGGCGTGGCCTTGGCCGCCTCGCCCGGAACGGCGCGCTGGATGCCGGAGACCACGACCTGATCGCCCGCGGCCAGGCCGCTGCTGATCACCCAGTTGCCGCCTTGGCTGCGGTCGGCGGTCACGCCCTTGCGCGCGACCTTGCCGTCGCCGCCGACCACCAGCACGTAGGAACCGCCGGCATCGCGCTGCAAGGCCGCCTGCGGCACCAGGAAGGCGTTGGGCTGGTTGCCCAGCGTCGCCTTCAGGGTCACGTAGGTGCCGGGCAGCAAGGTCTTGTCCGGGTTGGGGATGCGCGCGCGCAGGGCGATCGCGCCGGTGGCCGGATCGACCACGTCGCCGGAAAAATCCATCACGCCCGGACGCTGGTAGACGGTGCCGTCGGGCAGGATCACCTGGACCTGGGTCTCGCCCTGGCTGCTGGCGCCCTGGGCGCGGCGGATCTGTTCCAGCTCGGACACGCTGAGCGAGAAGTTCACGTACAGCTGGTCGATCTGATCGACCGTGGTCAGCAGGGTCGCGGTGCCCTGCCCGACCAGCGCGCCCTCGGTGACCTGCTGCTTGCCGGCGCGACCGCTGATCGGCGAGCGCACGGTGGCGTAACCCAGGTTGATGCGGGCGTTGGCCAGCGCGGCCTCGGCCTGCTTCACCGCGGCCGAACCGCTGCGTTCGGCGGCCAGCGCGTTGTCGAGGTCCGAGCGCGAGATGAACTTCTCCGGGGCCAGGCGGCGCGCGCGATCGGCGGCGGCGCGGGCGTTGGCGTAGTTGGCCTCGGCCGAGGCCAGCGAGGCCTGGGCCTGGCCGACTTCGGCCTGCATCTGCGCGGGATCGATCTGGAACAGGACCTGGCCTTCGCTCACGTCGCTGCCTTCGGCGTACACGCGGCGCTGCAGCACGCCCGGCACGCGGGCGCGCACGTCGGCGCTGCGGTAGGCGGCCAGGCGGCCGACCAGATCCTTCTGCAGCGGCACGTTCGCCGGCTGCGCCTTGATCACGCCCAGTTCCGGCGGCGGCGGTGCGCCGCCGGCTTCTTCGTTGCCGCCACCGCAAGCGGTGAGGGCGAGGGCCAGCGCGAGGGCCAGGGCCGCGGAGCGCGGGATCATGATCATGGGGAAGACTCCGGTTCCATCGTTGTCTAGAGCGCGGGCGCTCGGTGATTGTTCTAGTCCCTATCCCGGGAAGCCTAACATTCTGGGTTCGGCGCCCACCCCCCATAAGTCACGGGGATCGCGCCATTACGGCACGTCGAGCCAATGCGAAAAACGGCTCGGCTCGGGCTCGGGCGCGAACGGCAGCCGGCCCCAGCAGGGCGCCCCCAGGCGCTGGCGCAGCAAACGGAAATTGTCATCGCGCCGTTCCATATGAGGGTCCATCTCATTGCCGATCCAGCCGGCCAGACGCAGGCCGTCGGCTTCGATCGCACGCGCGGTCAGGCGCGCATGGTTGATGCAGCCTAGCCGCATTCCGACCACCAGCACCACCGCCGCGCCCAGCTCGCGCGCCAGTTCGGCCTGATCCAGGGTCGCCGACAGCGGCGCGGCCCAGCCGCCCACCCCCTCGACCACCACCGCGTCGGCCTGCGCGGCCAAGCGCGCGTGCGCGGCCAGCAGGGGCGGCAATGCGACCTCGACGCCGTCCTGCGCCGCGGCCAGTTCCGGCGCGAGCGGCGCGCGCAAGGCATAGGGGTTGATGTCGGCGTAGGCGGGCGTGGGCGAACTGGCCGCCTGCAGCAGCAGCGCGTCTTCGTTGCGCAGGCCCTCGGGAGTGAGTTCGCAACCGCTCGCGACCGGCTTCATGCCGACCGCGCGCAGGCCGCGCGCGCGCAGCGCATGCAACAGCGCGGCGCTGGCGAAGGATTTGCCGATGCCGGTGTCGGTGCCGGTGACGAAGTAACTGCGCACGCTCAAGCCGACGCTTCCTGCGGCGATTGCCGCAACAGCCAGGAACGGTTGCGGCGCTTGGCGTACAACGGCATCGCCGCGCCCAGCCCCGCGTATACCCACACCGGCAGGGCCGCGATCAGTCCCGGCGCGTTTTCACCCGGCCAGGCCAACGCCAAGCCGCTCAGCAGCAGGCTCAGTACGGCGGTGCCGGTGAGGATCCAGTGCAGGCCGATCTCGGTGCCGGTCTCGTAGCGCTCGGCCACGCTCAGGCCCAGCGCGTCGGCGCGGCGCAGGGCATGGCGATTGAGTTCGCATACGATCCACGACAACAAACCGAAGCCCACCGCATAGACCATGAAGGCGGTCTGCAGATCGGCATTCCAATGCACGGGGTCGATGCCCAGTTCGCTCTTGACCCAGGCGCCGGTGAACATCGCCATCGCGCTGGAGACCACCATGCGCAGCGGATAGACGTAGATCATCACCACCAGCACCAGGGCCAGGCTGAGCACGATCGAGCGGCCGTCGTCGAGGCCGAAGCGTCGGCTCCAGAGGTTGTGCGCGCCCCAGAACAGCGCGATCAGCACGAAGCAGAATACGAAGGTCGGCACCCGCCGCAGGACTTCGCGCAGCTCGGCCACGGTGTCGGGCAGTTCGTTGAACAGGATCACCAGCATGGTCAGCGAGAACGCGAACGCGGCGTCGACGAAGCTCTCCAGCCGCGTCACCTGATGGCCGCGTTCGCGGAAGGCGGGCAAGCTCGGGCCTGGCACGGTCATCGGCATCCTCGGAGACGGACTTCGGGGGGCGGTATCCGGCCATGGTAATGCCCGGGCGTGCCGCTGCTACACTCAAGCTATGTTCGCCGCCAACCCTCTGTCCGGCAGCAAGCCGGAACAATACGACCTGCTCCTGGCCCAGGCACGCGCCCTGATCGAGGGCGAGCGCGACCGTGTCGCCAACGCCGCCAACCTGTCGGCGCTGGTCTACCACGCCCTGCCGGACCTCAACTGGGTCGGCTTCTACTTCTACGACGGCCGCGAGCTGGTGGTCGGGCCGTTCCAGGGCCTGCCGGCCTGTATCCGCATCCCGCTGGACAAGGGCGTGTGCGGGGCCGCGGCGTCCACCGGCCAGACCCAGCGCATCGCCGACGTGCACCGCTTCCCGGGGCACATCGCCTGCGATTCGGCGTCGAACTCCGAACTGGTGGTGCCTTTGTCCTTGAACGGCGAGCTGATCGGCGTGTTCGATCTGGACAGCCCCAAGCTCGACCGTTTCGACGCCGACGACCAGCGCGGCCTGGAAGCGATCGCGCAGGCCTTCGTGGAGTCGCTGCGATGACCGCCGCCCCCAAGCTGCGCAACATCGGCCCCAAGAGCGCGGCCTGGCTGCGCCAGGTCGGCCTGCGCTCGCACGAGGACATCGCCGCGATCGGCACGGTCGAGGCCTTCATGCGGGTCAAGCGCGCCGGCTTCAAACCCACGCTCAACCTGCTGTACGCGATCGAAGGCGCGCTGCTGGGCTGCCATTGGCAGGAGATCCCCGACCAGCGCCGCAACGAGCTGATCGCCGCCGCCGAGGCCGCCACCGCCCTGCTGCCCGCGCCGCGCAACCGCCCGGCCGCCGGCCCGGTGCGCACCACGGTGCTGACCGAAGACACCGTGGCGATGCCGCCGTCCTACGACGACGGCTTCGACGACGAGCCCGCGGGCGAAGGGCGCGACGAGGCCGAAGAGCGCGAGTAAGGCCGGGCGAGATTCGGGCCGCGCCTCGCGCGGGCCCATCCCAAGCCCGCTTCCACTGGCGGGCAAGCCCTCTGCAGTGGCGGAAGAAGGGCGGTAGCGAAGCCTTCCGACCCCTCCGTTCTCCTGCCCGCGGGAGAAGGTGTCCGAAGGGCGGATGGGGGCGCACGGCAAGGCGCTAGCAGCCCGCTCGCGCCAGCCCTCGTCCCCTCCTCCGGCTCGCCAAGCGCCGCCAACCCCAGCCCTTTGGCCCCCTTGCCCCCGAATCGCGTAGACTGCGCGCGCTTCGAGGTGACCCCCGGCATCCGCCGTCAGGGTTGAAACGGGAAGCCGGTGACGCCCCAGCGCTCCATCAGCGCGATCGGGCCAGCCCGGCACTGCCCCCGCAACGGTAAGCGAGTCGAGCGCGGCAACCGCCACTGTGCCCAGCACGGGAAGGCGCCGCGCACGGGACCCCGGTCCCGGCTCGCGAGTCCGGAGACCGGCCCCGATGCGCGACTGGTTGCGATGCGGAGGGCGTCGCGGCGGCGACCGTCGGCGCGTCCAGCGCCCGCATTCGCGGCCCTCTCTCCTCGCGACTCCCTCGATCGACGGCGCGGCACGACCGCCGCGCCCCTGGAGTTTGCTCATGCGTGTTCCGAAGCTGTCCCTGGCCATCGCCGCCGCCCTCGCCCTGCCCGCTCTCGCCCAGGCGCAGCCGAACGACGAGGCCACCGATCTGGACGACGTCGTCGTCACCGCGACCCGTACCGCGATCAGCGCCAACGACGCGCTCGCGCCGGTCGAGGTGATCACCCGCGACGACATCGCCCGCAGCCAGGCGCGCTCGCTGCCCGACCTGCTGCGCGGCCGCGCCGGCATCTCGATCGGCAACCAGGGCGGCCTGGGCAAGCTGACCACGATGTCGCTGCGCGGCGCCGAGACCGACCACGTGCTGGTCCTGGTCGACGGCGTCCGCATCGGCTCGCCGACCTCCGGCCTGGTCTCGTTCCAGGATCTGCCGATGGCCCTGATCGACCGCGTCGAAATCGTGCGCGGCCCGCGCTCCAGCCTCTACGGCGCCGACGCCATCGGCGGCGTGATCCAGATCTTCACCCGCCGCGACCGCGGCGCCGTCGCGCCGCGCGCCAGCGTCACCGTCGGCAGCCACGGCGGCCGCGAAGCCAGCGCCGGCATCGGCGGCCGCCTCGGCCGCGGCTGGTTCGGCGCCGACGCCGCCTACCAGCGCAGCGACGGCATCAACGCCTGCACCGGCTCCAGCACCCTGTTCGCCGGCTGCTTCACCGAGGAGCCCGACCGCGACGGCTACCGCAACCGCTCGCTGTCGCTGCGCGGCGGTTTCGACGCCACCGACACGCTCAGCTTCGAAGGCCACGCCCTGCGCGCCGAAGGCGAGAACGAATACGACGGCAGCTTCGTCAACTACTCCGAAGTCGTGCAGCAGGTGATCGGCGGCAAGGCCACCTGGCGCCCGAACGACGACGTGCGCCTGCAGTTCAGCGCCGGCCGCAACCGCGACTCGTCCGATAACTTCCTCGGCGACGTGGCCAACGGTTTCTTCTCCACCGACCGCGACAGCGTCACCCTGCAGGGCGATTTCGGCGTCGGCGAAGGCCAGCTGTTGAGCGTCGGCTTCGACTGGCTGCGCGACCGCGTCGACAGCGACACGGCTTACGACGAGAGCGAACGCGACAACCGCGCCGGCTTCGTCCAGTACCAGGGCCGCTTCGGCGCGCAGTCGATCGAGGCCAGCCTGCGCCGCGACGACAACGAGCAGTTCGGCGGCCACACCACCGGCAGCATCGCCTGGGGCCTGGGCTTCGCCGGGAACTGGCGCCTGACCGCGGGCTACGGCACCGCCTTCAAGGCTCCGACCTTCAACGAGCTCTACTACCCGTTCTTCGGCAACCCGGCGCTGCGTCCGGAAGAGTCCAAGACCTGGGAACTGGGCCTGGCCTACCGCGGCGAGCGCTTCAACGCGCGCATCGACGGCTTCAGCACCCGGGTCGACGACCTGATCGCCTACGACGCCTCGATCTTCCTGCCCAACAACATCGAGCGCGCGCGCGTGCGCGGCGCCGAGATCGGCGTGGACACCACCGTCGCCGACTGGACCATCGCCGCCAGCGCCAGCTTCCTCGACAGCGAGAACCGGGTCGGCTTCTTCGCCGGCAACGACCTGCCGCGCCGCGCCAAGCGCAGCGCGCGCGTGGACATCGACCGCGCCTTCGGCGATTTCCGCTTCGGCGTCACCGCGGTCGCCTCCGGCGCGCGCTACGACGACGTCGCCAACAGCCGCCGCGTCGGCGGCTACGGCACCATGGACCTGCGCGCCGAATACGCGTTCACCCCGTCCTGGTCCCTGCAGGCGCGCGTGGCCAACGTCTTCGACCGCGACTACGAGACCGTCTCGTTCTACAACCAGCCCGGCCGCGAGTGGTTCCTGACCCTGCGTTACGCGCCGGTCGACTGAGCCGGACCGCCCGCCCTGCCCGAAAGCCCGGCCTCGGCCGGGCTTTTGCGTTCCTGCCGTCTAGCTTGATGGCACATGCATTGCGTAAGCCATCCGCTGAATAGGTGGCAAACAGGCGGGCTGGGGCCGCCGGCCCCGTCGCCGATCACGCCAGGCATCGCGGCATTAGGTAACGTGTTCCTGCCCGACCGCGGCCGAGGGGACCGCTCGCCCCCTCTGGCCGCCCATACAAGCACCCGGATTCGCAGCGCCAGAACAGGACACCGCAGCATGTCGTCGAAACGGCCGCTCCTCGACAGGCGCCCTACTTGGCCAGAGCCCGGCGGCGCGCACACGGACGCCGCCTTCGCGCCCTTCCTCATCGGCTCCACGGCAGCCTGGCCCGAAACCTCGCGGGCAACGCCATGAACCGGGTCGACGCACGCGCCCTGGCCCTGTTCGACGACTATGTCGATCTGCCGCCCGCGCAGCGCGAACGCGCGCTGGCGGAGTTGTCCACGCGCGATCCGGAACTGCACCGCGCCCTGCGGGCCATGCTGGCCTCCGACACCGGCGCGCGAAGCGAGGCGCTGGACCGATCGGCGGCGGCGGTGATCTCCAGCCGGCAGGCACCGTCCGACCAGGGGGAGCCGACAGCGGCGGGGCCGGATCCGCGGATCGGAACGCGCCTGGGCGCCTGGCGCATCGAGCGATTGATCGCGCACGGCGGCATGGGCACCGTGTACGAAGCCCAGCGCGACGACGGCCATTACCGGCAACGCGTCGCGCTCAAGTGCATCCTCACCGAACTGGTGACGCCCGCCCTGATCGCGGCGTTCCGCGACGAACGCGACGTGCTGGCGCGGCTGGAACATCCCGGCATCGCCGCCTTGATCGACGGCGGCGTGGACGAAACCGGCCACCCCTGGTTCGCGATGCGCTACGTCGAGGGTATCGCCATCGACGCCTGGTGCGACGGCCGCGACGCGGGCATCGACCTGCGCGTGGATTTGCTGATCCAGGCCAGCGAGGCGCTCGCCTACGCGCACGCGCAAGGCGTCCTGCACCGCGACATCAAACCCTCCAACCTGATGGTCACCGCCGACGGCCGGGTGCATTTGGTGGATTTCGGCATCGCCTCCACCTTCGTCGCGCGCGAGGGCGCCGAGCGCGAGCAGATCGCGCTGAGCCGCGACTACGCCGCCCCGGAAGCGCGCGAACGCGGCGCCAACGGCCCGGCCACGGACCTGTACGCGTTGGGCGTGCTGAGCTATCGCCTGTTGTGCGGGCAATGGCCGTCGCCGCTGCACACGCTGCGCGATCTCCTGCCGGACGAGACCGGCGGCCAGGCCGTGCCGATGGATCGACTGGTGGACGAGGCCTCCGCCGAGGCCGCGCGGCGACGCGGTCTTGCCGATGCGGCCGCGCTCAGGCGCGTGCTGGCCGGCGACCTGTCCGCGCTGGTGCGCAAGGCGGTGGCCGCGAAGCCGCAGGACCGCTACCCCAGCGTCAAGGAGTTCGCCGAGGAACTGCGGCGCTGGCGCGAGCATCGGCCGCTGGCCTTGCGCGGCGACGATGTCCTGTACCGGGCGCGCAAGTTCCTGCGCCGCCATCGCCTGTCCGCCGGCATCTGCGCCGCGGTGGTGATCGCCGGCCTGGCCGGCGCCGGACTGGCCTGGCGCGAACACCGGGCGGCGGTGCGCGAGGCGCAGGCCACCGCCGTGGTCAGCCATCTGTTCGCCTCCACGCTCGGCACCGCGACCCTGTCGGGCCTGGGCAGCACGCCGTTCTCGTCGAAGGGCCTGCTGGACAAGACCGAACGCGAACTGCGCGAACTGCCGCTGGACGAACACCCGCTGCTGCGCTCGCGCAGCCTGGCGACCCTGGCGCGCAGCTACGCCGTGCTCGGCGACTACCGCCGCGCCAGCCTGCTGGCCGCCGAAGCGCAGCGCGCGCTGGGCGACGGGCACGACGACGACGGCTTCATCGCGGCCACGCACCTGTCGATGCTCAACAGCTATGGCCGCTACGCCGACGCGGCGAGACTGGCGCAGCTCCAGCTGGATGCGCTGGGCGACCGCGACGATACCCGGTCGATGCGACTGACCTTCGGCGCCGAACTGGCGAAGGCGCAATGGGGGCAGGCCGACACCCTGGCCGCGATCCGCACCATGGACCGCGTGCTGGGCCAGGCCCAGCACCTGCCGAAGGGCCACGAGGAGATGCAGGCCGAGCTGCTGTTGGTGCGCGCGAACTTCCTGCATCGGATGCTGCGCTTCGAGGAGGCCGAGGCCGACGCCAAGCGCGCCGAAGCCCTGGCGCGCCCGCTCAATCCGGTGCTGGCCGACGATGCGCTGGAGATGCAGGTCGTGATCCTCGGCCGCCGGATGAAGCCGGGGGTACTGGAGCGCGCGCAGGAGCTGGTCGCCAACCGCAGCCGCCACCTCGGCCCGAACCATCCCAAGACCGCCCAGGCCACGGTACGCGAAGCCTGGGTGCAGTACCCGCGTCCCGTGCCGGGCGACGTCAAGGGCGCGCTGGCGCAACTGGAGGCGAGCTACGGACGCGAGAACCCCAACTACGCCGCCGCCCTGGGCAGCGTGGCCTGGGCGATCGCGCGCGACAAGCAGGACCTCGTGCGCCTGCTGCGCGAGGCGCTGGCCACGCTCGAGCGCACCGCCGGTCCGCGCGCCGAACTCACCATCGCGCTCCGGGGCAACCTGGGCGCCGCCCTGGTCGGCCTGTCCGGCGCCGATCGCAACCCACGCGATTTCGCCGAAGGCATCGAGCAGTTGCAGCGAACGATCGCCGCGAAACAGCTGTCGGGCATCGCCGCGCCCTACGAACGGCGCCAGATGGCCGCGGCCATCATCGGAGACGGCGACCGCGCGCGACTGTCCACGGCCAGCTACCACTTACAGGAAGGCATCCTCGAGGCCGAGCGCTATTACGGCGGGCGCGACGACCTGCTGCGGCAACAGCTGGGCCAGCTCAGCGATCAGTTGTTGTATCTGCAAGGTCATCGAGAACGAGCCGACCTGGGCATCGCCAGCCGTATCGGCAGGCATCGCGACATCCTCAATGCCGCGGCGATCGGGCGAACCAACGAGCAGTATTCGCGCGCCCGGCTGCTGAACCAGGCGCTGGTGTACCGCGCGCTGTACGCGCACGAGACCTGCCGTCAGGCCGAGGCCGCGGGCTATCTGGAGCAGGCGCTGCGTTTCGACGAACGCGTGCTCAAGCCCGACGACGGCCTTACGCGGACGGTGCGCAGCTACCGCGACAGCCTGCGCGACCGCGGCCAGATGCTGGACGGCACCGACGCCCTGTGGATATCGAAAGCGGAGAACGAAGCGGTGAACCAGCGCGCCCGCGCCTGCAAGAACGCTGGCGCGCCCGCGTCGCCGGCCGAAGGGGCCGCGCGGCGATAAGGCCGCGCCCGACGCGGTAACGCGCGCGGCCGCGAACGCCCGCCGGTTTGACGGCGGCGGACGCGATCGCGTATCGACCGCTTCCTGCGCCTGCGCGTTCGCGCTGTACCTCTCCTGGCCCGGCTCCTCGGTCTGGCGACGCATCGCGCAAGGCTCAGGACGCGACGATCACCGCCCGCCGCAGATAGGCCTGCGCCGCCTCGCGGTCGCGCGCGACTTCCTCGCCCAGCCATTGGCGGAACTTGGCGATCTTGCCGCCGTGCTGGCGCGCACTGGGGTAGGTGAGCCAGAACGCGCGGCCGTCGCCGGCGACGAAATCGTGTGCGGGCACCAGGCGTCCGCTCTCGAGTTCGTTGCGGAACAGGATCGGCGAACCGATCGCGATGCCGTGGCCGGCGACCGCGGCGGCCACGTCCAGGTGCTCGGCCGACAGATGGGTGCCGAAACCGCCGGGCGCGGCGTCGGCGTGGCCTTGCGCGCGGTACCACAGCGCCCACCAGTCCGGCCGCCCCAGCCGGGGTACGGCCAACGGTCGGCGCGGATCGCCCAGCTCCGCCGCGGCCGCGCGCAGGGCCGGCGCGCACAGGGGCATGAAGATCGCGGGGAACAACTCCATGGCCTGCAGCCCGGGCCAGCTGCCGTGGCCGTTGCGGATCGCCAGGTCGTAGCGCCCGATGCCCAGGTCCTGGGCCTCGACCGACAGATCCAGTTCCAAGGCGATCTGCGGATGGCGCGCGCGGAAGCGCCCCAGCTTGGGCGTGAGCCAGCTGGTGCCCAGGGTCGGCAGGGTGGTCAGCGACAAACGCGACTCGTCGATGTCGACCGCGCGGATGAAGCTGGCGCGCAGCGCGGCGAAGGCGGCGATGGCCTCGCGCGCGACCAGTTCGCCCGACTCGGTCAGCTCGACCCGGTGCGGATGGCGCCGGAACAGGGCCACGCCGATCTGCTCCTCCAGCCGGCGCACGTGGTAGCTGACCGAGGCCGCCGAGGTGTCCAGTTCCTGCGCGGCCTTGGCGAAACTGCCCAGCCGGGCCGCCGATTCGAAGGCCCGGATCGCGGACAGAGAGGGGAAGCGCGATGCCTGGACCATAAGTGTGACTTAGCCTGCGGCCGCGAATTTGCGTCGTCAACCGTGCCGGCCGCATTCCATGCTGGCGCCGTCGATCCGCCCACCGCCACAGGGACCGCGCATGCCCCCTCTCTTCCTCCGTTCCGCATCCCCGACCACCGCCGAGGCCGCCGGAGCGCCCGCCTCGCCCGACCGTCGCGGCTTCATCGCCCGCGCGGGCCTGGCCGGTGCCGCGGCGCTGGCCCTGCCCGCCTGGAGCTGGGCGAAGGCGCCCGCCGCGGTCGCCGCCCAGGCCGGCCCGCATGCGCGGGACTGGGCCTGGCTGCTGGGCAACTGGGAGGTGCGCCATCGCCGCCTCAAGGAGCGGCTGACGGGCAGCCAGGATTGGCAGGACTTCGCCGGCAAGAGCGCCTGCTGGGCGACCCTGGGCGGCCTGGGCACCATCGACGACAACATCGTCGACCTGCCCGGCGACCCCTACCGCGGCCTGGGCATCCGCGCCTTCGACCGCGCCTCGGGCCAGTGGTCGATCTGGTGGCTGGACGCGCGGAATCCCACCCATATCGATCCGCCGGTGCGCGGCGGCTTCGACGGCGACGGCGGCCAGTTCCTCGGCCGCGACACCCTGCGCGGCAAGCCGATCCTGATGCGCTTCCGCTGGCACGACATCCACGGCGCGCAACCGTGGTGGGAGCAGGCCTTCTCGCCCGACGACGGCGCCAGTTGGGAAGTGAACTGGCGCAACTACTTCACCCGCACCGCGGCGCGGCCCTCCCCCCTGGACAAGCTCGCCGGCGCGCCGCGCGATTTCGACTTCCTGGTCGGCGAGTGGCAGGTCAGCCACCGCCGCCTGCGCCAGCGCCTGGTCGGCAGCCAGGACTGGGACGAGTTCGGCGGCACGCTGCGCAATTGGCCGGTGCTCGGCGGCCACGGCAACGTCGGCGACAACGTCTTCGAATTTCCGACCGGCACGGTGCGCGGCGTCGGCCTGCGCTCCTACGATCCGCAAGCCAGGCAGTGGCTGAGCTGGTGGCTGGACGGCCGCACGCCGACGTCGATCGCCGCGCCCGTACGCGGCGGCTTCGACGCCCAGGGCTTGGGCAGCTTCATCGGCGACGACAGCCTAGACGGCAAGCCGATCAAGACCCGCGTGCTGTGGTCGCGCATCACGGCGCGCTCGGCGCGTTGGGAGCAGGCCTGCTCCAACGACGGCGGCGCCAGCTGGGAAACCAATTGGATCAGCGATTTCGTGCGCAAGGCCTAGGAGGGCGATCGATGCGCGCGGAAATCGCAGCCAAGCACGCACTCCTCCTGGCCGCGACCTGCGCGCCGGTACTGGCCGCGATCGCGAGCGGCGCCAGCGCGCCCGCGATCGCGGACGAAGCATCGAAGCCGGTCATCGAGATCCTCGATGCGCCCACTGTGTTCGCGCCCGGCATCGCCTCCACGCGCCACGCGGAGATCCGCCTCACCCTCAGCCCCGACGGCCGCACCGCGCTGTGGTTCAGCCGCGACCGGCCCGGCGGCGCCGGCGGCTACGACATCTGGATCTCGCGCCGCGGCGCGCAGGGCTGGAGCGAAGCCGCGCCGGTGCCGTTCAATTCGCCGGGCCGCGACTTCGACCCGGCGTTTTCCGCCGACGGCCGCAGCATCTACTTCTGCTCGGACCGCCCGGGCGGCCTGGGCGCCGACGACCTGTGGCGAGTGGCGGTCACGGCCGACGGCTTCGGCCAGCCCGAGCACCTGGGCGCGGCGGTGAACAGCGCCGGCAAGGAGTACGCGCCCATGCTGTCGGCCGACGGCCGGCGCCTGCTGTTCTCCAGCGACCGCCCGGGTGGCGCGGGCGGGCTCGATCTCTACGTCGCGCACCGGCGCGGCAAGGGCTTCGCGGCCGCGCACCGCTTGAGCGGCGACATCAACACGTCCGCCAACGATTTCGATGCCAGCTACCTCGGCGACGACGTCAGCATCGTCTACTCGCGCGCGCAGGATTTCCGCACCGATCGCGTCGACCTGTATCTGGCCAGACCGCAAGGCGATGGCTACACCGCGGGCCAGCGCCTGCCGCTGAGCGTGAACAGCGCGCGGACCGACAGCTACGGACCGATGCTGGACTGGTCGCAACGCGATCGGCTGCTTTACTCGGCCCAGCGCGACGGTGCGCAAAGCATGGAGCTGTACCTGGTTCGCTACCGCCTGCCGCCGCAGGCCGCCGATACGGCACGCGAGCACTCGACGGACAGCGTCCCCAAGCACTAGGCTCTCGACGGCGACGGAAGGCGCAACCGTCGTCCTCCGCTCGACGCGCGAGGAGCCCTTGCGATGATGGACACCGTCATCAGCGTCCTGCTGTGGACTGGCGCGATCGGCTGCGGCCTGCTCGGCGGCCTGTTCTTCGCCTTCTCGGTCTTCATCATGAGCGCGCTGGGCCGCATCGCGCCCGCGTCCGGCATCGCTGCGATGAATGCGATCAACCGCGTCATCCTGCGCTCGCTGTTCATGCCGCTGTTCTGGGCGACGACCTTGGCCGCGCTGGCGCTGGGCGGCATCGCGACGATGCATTGGGACAGGCCGGGTTCCGCGGCCATGCTGGTCGGCGGCGCCGCGCATGTCCTGGGCATGTTCGTGTGCACGGTGGCCCTCAACGTGCCGCTCAATAACGCCCTGGCCGCGGTCGATCGGGCCGGCGAAGCCGCGCTGCCGGTCTGGCAGCGCTATCTGCGCGATTGGACGCGTTGGAACCATGTGCGCACGCTGGGCTGCACCGTCGCCAGCGCGATGTTCGTGCTGGCCCTGGTCGAGCGCGCCGCATCGGTTTAGCGCGAAGGCGGCTCGCGCCGGTTCCGGGCGCGAGCCGCGACGATCCCTCAGGACCGGCCCGCCGGCTTCCTCTCCGCCAGGTACCAGTCGTCGACGATCTTGCCGCCCTGCACGCGGTAGATCGACAGGCCTTCGGACACCGTGCCGTCCTTCTGGGTGGCGCGATCGTGGCTGACCACCCATTCGCCCACCGCCAAGCCTTCCAAGACCTCGATCCGCGCCGGCCGCTGCGCGAACATCTGGCGGAACACGCGTTCGCGGCTGGCCGCGTCGGTGATGCTCTTGGACGGTCCGCCGCCGAACGCGTCCGGCGCATTGCGGAAGTGGAAGTTGCGCGCGTCCGGCGAGAACTGCGCCAGGAACGTGTCGACGTCGTTGCGGTCGGCCGCCTCGTTGAAGCGCCGGATCACCGCCTGCGCGGCGGCGCCCGAATCGACCGGCGCGTTGTCGGCGCGCGCGATATGCCAGATCGATTCGATCAAGCCGTTGCGCACCCGGAACCCGGTGAGCATCTGGTGGGTCTCGGCCTGGCCGAGGAATTGGAACTCCACGTGCGCCAGCACCAGGTCCCCCATCGAGACCATGTCCAGCACTTCATGCCGGCCTTGCGGACCCTGCTTGAAGTTCTCGCTGAAGAAGCTGCGCACCTGCTCGTAGGTGCCGATCTTCTCCGACAGCGGCCCGACCAGGCTGTGCGGCTCGACCGGTGGCTTGTAGATGCGCAGCGAGGGCGCGAGCACCGCCATCAGCGCGCCCAGGTCGGCATTGTTGAGCGCGGCGGAATCCTTCAGTACGACGACTTCCTCCGCGTTGGTCGCGGTGGCTTCTACGGCGGCCGCTGGCGATGCCGCCAGCAGGGCGAGGATCAGAACGAGGCTACGCATGACGCGGACTCCGGTGCTTGTCGATGGACGGGGGGAGGGAGAGATCCGCACCGCGCCGGCTGCCGACAGCGCGACGCAGGCGATGGGAAAACGGATCGGCCATGCGGCGGTCTTGCCCTAGCCTGACTTCTGGCACATATTCGCGTCCAGCCGGGGCGATTCGCGTGAGATTGGCTTGATTCCGCTGCATAAGCGCGATCCTAGGCATCGGTTCGCCAGGCGCACAACGCGAAATTCGTCGCCTATGGATAAGGTGTACTTATGAATAGTCCGCTGCCGCCCCTGCCCGCCATCCGCGCCTTCGAAGCCGCCGCGCGGCTGGGCAGCTTCACCCGCGCCGCCGACGAACTGCACATGACCCAGGCGGCGGTGAGCTACCAGATCAAGCAGTTGGAGCGACGCCTGGGCCTGAGCCTGTTCCAACGCCAGCCGCGCCAAGTCGTGCTGACGCCGGCCGGACAACGCCTGGGCCCCGCCGTGCTGGACGCGTTCAAGCAGTTGCATGCCGCGTTCGCGCAAACGCTGGAGCACGAGGAATCCGAATTGGCGATCACATCGCTGCCGACCATCGCGGCCACCTGGCTGGTACCGCGCCTGGGCTTCTTCCAACTCGCGCAGCCCAGACTCGCCGTGCGGCTGGACACCGGCGTGCCGCTGATCGATCTGAGCCAGGGCGAGTTCGATGTCGGCATCCGCATCGGCGCCGGCGACTGGCCGGATCTGCACGCGGACTTCCTGATGCCCAGCCTGTTCACGCCGCTGTGCGGCCCGGCCCTGCGCAAACGCCTGCGCAAGCCCGCCGACCTGCTGACACTGCCGCGCTACGGCCGCGAGCGCTGGTGGCGCGCCTGGTTCGCCGCCGCCGGCTTACCGGATGCCGACCTGAGCGCGAAACCCGGCGTGGAGCTCGATGTCGAACAGCACGCCGTCACCGCCGCGATCGCCGGGCATGGCGTGGCGATCAGCTCACCCTTGTTCTTCGAAGCCGAGCTCGCGGCGGGCCGGCTGCTGCAGCCGTTCGATACGGTCGTGCGCGATCACCGCGACTACTGGCTCGCCTATCCGGCCGCGCGCCGCAACAGCGGAAAGATTCGCGCGTTCCGCGCTTGGTTGCTGGAGCAGGCGGAGGCGTGCTGCAAGACTGCGCATGAGAACGCCGTGGCGCAGCGACCGGATGCATCCGATGGCGCAAACGCAGGATGACCGCCTAAGCCTGCCCTGCGAGCTTGCGCAGTGCCCGGACAAGACGGGCGCGGCTGTCTTGGCGTGCCCGATAGGCGCATCGCATACTTCTGCAACCGCTAAGGAGCCGCGATGCGCATCCGCATAAGCTGGCGTTGGTTCGCCTGGGGCCTGCTGGCACTGTTGGCGCTGGTCGCCAGCGGCGTGCTCCTGGCCGACCGCCTGACCCCGCCCGCGACCGGCGCGCCCAGCACTCACCTGCCGCTACGCGCGGCACAAACCACGATCGACCGCGAACTGGCGCCGCGCCTGGCCGCGCATCCGGGCAAGACCGGCGTGCTGATGATCGCCGGCGGCCTGGAAGCCTTCGCCGCGCGCGCGACCAGCGCGCGCGCCAGCGGCCGCAGCCTGGACCTGCAGTACTACATGTGGCACGACGACCTGGTCGGCGGCCTGCTCGGGCGCGAGGTCTACGCCGCGGCCGAACGCGGGGTGCGCGTGCGCCTGCTGCTGGACGACATCAACGCCAAGGGCCTGGACCCGGCCCTGATGGTGCTGGACGCGCATCCCAACATCGAGATCCGCCTGTACAACCCTTTCCGCAATCGCGAGGGGCTGTGGCGCCTGCTGGAAATGGTGCAACGCGTCTTCAGCATCAACCACCGCATGCACAACAAGGCCTGGATCGCCGACGGCCGGGTCGCGGTGGTCGGCGGCCGCAATATCGGCGACGAATATTTCGACGCCCACCAGGAAGTGAACTTCCGCGACCTCGACCTGGTCTTGGCCGGTCCGGCGGTCGCCGACGCCAGCGCCATCTTCGACCGCTACTGGAACAGCGCCGCGGTGGTGCCGATCGCCGCGCTCAGGGACAAGGACCCGGCCGCGATGCAGGCCTATATCGCCCAGATCGGCGACGAGGCCAAGGGCGCCGAGGCCAAGCGCTACCTGGATCGGGTCTCCAGCTCCCTGGACCAAAACCTGCCCTGGGATACCGGCATGCACTGGAGCGGCGGCGTGCGCGTGCTGTCGGACCCGGCGCTCAAGCGCGGCGACGACGGCGAGGACTGGCTGGTGACGCGGCTGATCGCCGAACTCGCCACCACCCAGCGCGAGGCCTTGCTGATCTCGCCCTACTTCGTGCCCGGCGACGAAGGCAGCCAGGGGCTGGTCGCGTTGGTGGGCAAGGGCGCCCAGGTCGGCGTGGTGACCAATTCCCTGGCCGCGAACGACGTGCCCGCGGTGCATAGCGGCTATGCGCGCTACCGCGAGCGCCTGCTCGCGGGTGGCGTGCGCCTGTACGAAATTCGCCGCAGCGGCCCCAACGCCGCCGCCAGCCTGTTCGGCAGCAGCGGCGCCAGCCTGCACACCAAGGCCTTCGTGGTCGACGGCGCGCGCGGCTTCGTCGGCTCCTTCAACCTCGACCCGCGTTCGGCCGAACTCAACACCGAGATGGGCGTGCTGTTCGACGACGCCACCCTGGCCGCATCCCTGCGCAGCGAGTACGAGCGCCTGGCCGCGCCGGCGCTGAGCTACCGGGTGGCGCTGGATCGCGGCCGTTTGTGCTGGCTGGACGAGACCAGCCGGCCGCCGCGCCGGCTGGACCACGAACCGGACGCCAGCCTCACGCGGCGCGCGACGGCTCGGGTCATGGGCTGGCTGCCGATCGAATCGCAGTTGTAGGACGCCGCTTAGCCCGGCGCCGCTGGCCGCTGGCCGCTCGCGCCGCGAACCGGCGCGAGTCCGACCGGCGCGCGGCGACGACGGCTGGTCGCATCGCGCTCGCGCCCCGGGAGACCCAGGCTTGACCGGCCGCTCGGAAGGCGTTCGCCGCGAGAACCCGGCCTCCCCGCCGATTGCGTTTCGGCCCATCATGTTTGGAAACAGGATCGGGCGCGGCCGGCGCCGGGTCGAAGGAGAACGGCATGGATCCAAGCCACTTGTTCGAGTTGGTGATCGTGATGTTCCTGGCGATCATCGCGCTGCACTACGTCGCCCATAGGCTGGGGCTGCCGCCCTCGGTGGGCCTGCTCGCCGGCGGCGCGGCGCTCGCCTTCCTGCCGGGCCTGCCGACCATCAGCGTCGATCCCGAGCTGGTGCTGGTGATCTTCCTGCCGCCCCTGCTGTTGGACGGCGCCTGGTCCATCGCCCTGGGCCGGCTGCGCCGCCATCTGATCGGCATCGGCTCGCTGGCCGTGGGCGCGGTGCTGTTCACCTGCGTGGTCGTGGCCGTGGTCGCCCACCTGCTGTTTCCGTCGCTGCCCTGGGCCGCCTGCGCGGCGCTGGGGGCGATCGTCTCGCCGCCCGACGCCGTGTCCGCGCGCTCGGTGCTGCAGCGGGTCAAGCTGCCGCGGCGCCTGCAGATCCTGCTGGAAGGCGAAAGCCTGCTCAACGACGCCAGCGGCCTGGTGCTGTTCCGTTTCGCGGTCGCCGCCGGCGTCACCGGCGCCTTCAGCGCGGGCGAGGCGGTGGGAAGCTTCTTCCTGCTGGCCCTGGGAGGCGTGGCCGTCGGCGCCGTGGTCGGCCTGCTCTGGGTCAAGCTGGTGCGCCGCCTCGGCGACGAGTACCTGATCATCGCGGCCACCACGCTGCTGGCGTGGAGTTCCTATCTGCTCGGCGAAATGCTGCACGTGTCCGGCGTGATCGCCACCGTGACCACCGGCCTGATCGCGAGCTGGAACTCCAGCATCGTCCTGTCGGCCTCCACACGCATGCGCGGCACTTCGTTCTGGACCGTGCTGGTGTTCCTGATGGAAGCCTCGGTCTTCATCCTGATCGGGCTGTCGCTGCGCGGCGTGGTCGAGCGCGGCGGCGGCTTCGGCGTGGTGGCCGCGACGATGGGCTGGCAGATACTGGCGATCCTCGCCGCGCTCACCGTCGCGCGCTTCGCCTGGGTGTTCGGCTCCGATCTGATCATCAGGCTGTGCAACGCGCTCGGGATCCGGCGTTATCAGCCCATCGGCGCGCGCGGCTCGACGGTACTGAGCTGGGCCGGCGTACGCGGCGTGGTCACCCTGGCCCTGGCGCTGAGCGTGCCGGAAGGCTTCCCCGGCCGCGACTTCATCCTGGTCACCTCGTTCGCCGTCATCCTCGGCACCGTACTGCTGCAGGGTATGACCCTGGGACGCGTGATCGCCTGGGCGCGACTGGTCGAGCCGGAAGCGGAGAAACCGCGCATGAGCATGAGCCAGGCCGAGGCGGCCATGGCCCAGGCGCAGTTCGCCACGGTCAAAGGCCTGGCCTACGACGGCGAGGGCAACCTGATCCATCCGAAGCTGTTCGCGCAGTACGAGCGCAAGTCGGTGGCGATCGTCGACTACGCCGCACGCACCGAACACTACACGCCGCTGCTGCACGCGCACTTCGACGTCGTGCTGGAAGCGGTCGCCAGCGGCCGCCGCGAACTCATCCGCCTGCACCGCGCCGGCGAGATCGACGACGCGACGCTGCGCGAGCTGGAACGCGACCTGGACCTGGAAGAGCTGAGCGCGCTTTCGGCCAAGGCCTAGGGGACCCGCCAGATCCGCTCGCCGCCATGGCCGCCCAAGACGGCGTGAGCGCCGACCGAGAACGGACGCGCCCTGCTCACGCGCCGGCAGCCGCCCTTATCGATCAGAACGCGGTGAGGTGCAGCCCCCCGATCCTGGCGATCTCTCCGTCCTGCACGCCCGCCTCCGCGGCGAAGCCCGGCCATTCCCGGACGGCCTCCAGCACCCGGCCTAGCGTCTTGTCCGCATCCGGAACCGAGAACCGGGCCGCCACGTTCAACAGGTCATCCTTCGCGATCCCGTCGAACTTGCCGTTGATGCTCATCAGGTGCTGTTGGGTCCACTCGCCTTTCGGGTTGTAGGCGAAGGTTACGTCGTAGGCCGGAGTCAATTCCCAGGCGTCGCCTTCGCGCAGCATGAAGGCATGGTTCTTCGTGTGGTCGTCATGGTTCTTGGCCGCCACGTTGAACACCATTCTCGCGAACAGTTGAGTCAGCGCTTCGGGAGCGAGCCCAAGGTGTGCGGCCACCATGAACAGCTGTTCGTAGGCATGCGTGCCTCGCTGCTTGTAGTTGAGGTGCTGCAGGGCGCACAGCGTCTGCACATGCACCTTCCTGTTGCCCTCGCGGTCGAAGCGTTGGGTCATGAAGTGCCGCCGGCCGTTCTCCTGCAGGAGTCGGCAGGGGCTCATGACGACGCCGGCGGCCACGGCCATCAGATGGTAGGCGTACTCGATCCGCCCATAGTCCTGGCTGGATCCCAGCTCGAGATCCTTGCCGACGCCGTCGAGCTTCAACAACCAGTGCTCCCAACCCGGGTCCACATCGAACTGGCCGCTTCGGATTTCGTTGGTTCGCGGATTCCAGGCGATGACGGCCTTGGCGCGCGCGCCGCCGGCGGAGGTGCCCACCCGAATGATGTTGGCCAACGCCGCTTGCGCGGCTTGGTCGTCGCTCAGATCGGCATGGATGGCGCGGCGCGCCTCTTCCACCAGGCTCTTCATCGCCAGCGGCTGCTTGGATTCCTTGGCAGAACCGCGGGCCGGCCGGAATTCGATCGCGCCCATGCCGCGCTTGCCCATGTAGGCAAGGCGGTCCAGGGTGGTCACGTCCTGTTTGCCGATGCCGTGGCTGGCCATCCAAGCGTCGATCAGCTGGTTGCCGAAATCGTCGGGCAAGGCGTCTGCGAGCATGCCCGGCAAGCCCTTGTAAGCCTCCCGATCCAGGCTGGGGAATGTGTAGGTGCCGACGCCGGTGGTGGGCATGGTCAGGGGGGCCAGCTGAATACCGCGCCGCGCCCAGGCCTGGTCGTACTCGAAGGCATAGGACCCATAGCTGGGATCGGCGGCGACGGCCCCGACGCGCTTACCCCATATGCGCACTTCGACGACCTTGAGTTGCAAGGGGCTCATCAGCGCCGCCGCCTCGGCGCCCGCTTGGGCTGCGCTTGCCGGCTGCGGAGCAGGGCCATGGGACTGATCGTCGGTGCCGGCGCCAACGCGTCCAGCGACGACAAGGCGTCCAGGGCCTTGAGCACGCTGACATAGGTGATCAGCGACGAGCCCCGGCCGCGCTCGAGGTCACCCAGCGCCCGCGGCGACACGCCGGCCCGGCTGGCCAGTTCGGCCTGGGTGAGTTCCTTGCCGATCCGCAGCCGGCTGAGGCGCTCCCCAAGCTCGCCCAGGAGCTCCTGCGGCGTCTTGAATACCGTGCTCATAACTAGCGCTTTTCCGCTGAATTACCGAGAGAAAGCGTACCACAAGGCGGAAATCCGCTAGTTAAATAGACTCCTATCAATTAGCGATTTTTCACCAAATAAGGCGACATTATCGATTAATAGGCGTAAAAACGCTAATTATCACCATGTAGACTAGTGGCGGCGCTGGCCCCACCGCGTGTCGGCGCGCATCACTCCACCGTCACCGACTTGGCCAGGTTGCGCGGCTTGTCGACGTCGGTGCCGCGCGCGAGCGCGGCGTGGTAGGCCAGCAGCTGCACCGGGATCGCGTGCACCACCGGCGACAGCACGCCGACGTGGCGCGGGGCGCGGATCACGTGCACGCCTTCGGAGGGGCCGAACTGGCTGTCCTCGTCGGTGAACACGAACAGCTCGCCGCCGCGCGCGCGCACTTCCTGCATGTTCGACTTCACCTTCTCCAGCAGGCTGTCCTTGGGCGCGATCACCACCACCGGCATGGCCGCGTCGACCAGCGCCAGCGGGCCGTGCTTGAGTTCGCCGGCCGGGTAGGCCTCGGCGTGGATGTAGGAGATTTCCTTGAGCTTGAGCGCGCCTTCCAGCGCGATCGGGTAGTGCACGCCGCGGCCCAGGAACAGCGCGTGCTGCTTGGGCGCGAAGCGGTCGGCCCAGGCGGTGATCTGCGGCTCCAGGTTCAAGGCGTGCTGCACGCTGCCGGGCAGGCGGCGCAGCGCGTCGATGAAATCGGCTTCCTGCGCGGCGTCCAGGCGGCCCTGCAGCTTGGCCAGGGTCGCGGTCAGGGTGAACAGCGCCACCAGCTGGGTGGTGAAGGCCTTGGTCGAGGCGACGCCGATCTCGGCGCCGGCGCGGGTGTAGTAGACCAGCTTGCTGGCGCGCGGGATCGCGCTTTCGGGCACGTTGCAGATCGACAGGGTGCGCTCGTGGCCCAGCGACTTGGCGTACTTCAGCGCCTCCATCGTGTCCAGGGTTTCGCCCGACTGCGAGATCGTCACGATCAGCTGCTTCGGGTTGGCGACCGCCTTGCGGTAACGGTATTCGCTGGCGATCTCGACCTGGCAAGGCAGGCCGGCGATGGCTTCGATCCAGTAACGCGCGGTCAGGCCGGCGTAATAGCTGGTGCCGCAGGCCAGGATCTGCACGCCTTCGATATCGCGCAGCACCGGCTCGGCCTCGCGCCCGAACAAGGCCGGCGAGAACGCGCCGTCGTCCATCACCGCCTGGATGGTGTCGGCGATCGCGCGCGGCTGCTCGTGGATCTCCTTCTGCATGAAGTGGCGGTACGGGCCCAGCTCCAGCGAAGCCAGCGAGACGTCCGACATGTGGACGTCGCGTTCGGCCGGCCGGCCGTGTTCGTCGTAGACGCTAACGCCGTCGCGGCGCACGTCGGCGGTGTCGCCTTCCTCGAGGAAGATCACCTTGCGGGTGGCCTGGATGATCGCCGAGACGTCGCTGGCGACGAAGTTCTCGCCCTCGCCCAGGCCGACCAGCAGCGGGCAGCCCATGCGCGCGGCGACCAGACGGTCGGGTTCGCGCTTGCTGACCACGGCGATCGCGTAGGCGCCGATCAACTCGCGCACCGCGCTCTGCACCGCGACCACCAGGTCCATGCCCTGCGACTGGTAATGATGGATCAGATGGGCGATGACCTCGGTGTCGGTCTGCGACTCGAAGGTATAGCCGGCCGCGCGCAGGCGCTCGCGCTGTTCTTCGTGGTTCTCGATGATGCCGTTATGCACCACCGCCAGTTCGCCGAAGCTGATGTGCGGATGGGCATTGGCCTCGGTGACGCCACCGTGCGTGGCCCAGCGGGTGTGGCCGATGCCGAGCGTGGCGTGGAAGCCTTCCGACTGGGCCGCGCCTTCCATTTCGGCGACGCGCCCGGTGCGGCGCACGCGCCGCACCTCGACACCGTCGACCACCGCGATGCCGGCGGAGTCGTAACCGCGGTATTCCAGCCGCTTGAGACCTTCGATCAGGACCGGTACCACATCGCGATCCGCGATCGCGCCGACGATTCCACACATGCTGCGAATGCTCCTGCTGGTGTCCACCTAGTTTAACGGCGTGGCGCGTGCGACACGTCCGGCGGACGCGGTGTCCGTCCGGACGGACACCCGGACACGGCGCGCCAACCAATAAAATCAACAGCTTGCGATTGGCACGGGTTGTGCATTGCTTAACAGCAAAGACCTTCGCCCACCCGCCGAGCCGAACGCCGCATGAGCATCCGCGATACCGCCGCCCAGGACCGCCCCGTCGCTGCCACCTCCTCCAGCGCGAGCAAGCGCCGTCGTCCCTGGCTGCTGGCCGGCGCCGCCGGCGTCGGCACCATCGCCATCGCGGCCTGGCTGCTGTCGGGCTGGAGCGCCGGCGGCCGTTCGGTCGACGCCTCGCGGGTGCGCATCTCCGAGGTCAAGCGCGGCGACCTGGTGCGCGACATCTCCGCCGACGGCCGCGTGATCGCCGCCAACAGCCCCACCCTGTACGCGATCGCCGCGGGCACGGTCAGCCTGAAGGTGGTCGCCGGCGACGTGGTCAAGCAGGGCCAGGCCCTGGCCGAAATCGACAGCCCCGAACTGCGCAGCAAGCTCGCGCAGGAGCAGGCGACCCTGGCCAGCCTGGAAGCCGAAGCCGGCCGCTCCGAGCTCGACGCCCAGCTGGCGCGCTCGAACGCGCGCAAGGCCTACGACCAGGCCCAGATCGAACGCACCGCCGCGATCCGCGACCTCGAACGCCAGCAGCGCGGCTTCGAAGGCGGCGCGGTGGCGCAGGTCGACGTGGCGCGCGCGCAGGACGAGCTCAAGAAGGCCGACATCGGCCTGGCGCATGCGCGCGAGGACGCCGGCCTGCAGGGCCAGGGCGCCGGCCTGGACACGCGCAACAAGCGCCTGCTCGCCGACCGCCAGCGCGCGATCGTGATCGAGACCCAGCGCCAGGTCGACGCGCTGACCCTGCGCGCGCCCTTCGACGGCCAGGTCGGTCAGGTCCAGATCGCGCAGCGCGCCAACGTCGCCGCCAACGCGCCGGTCTTGAGCGTGGTCGATCTGGCCGTGTTCGAAGTCGAGATCAAGGTGCCGGAAAGCTTCGCCCGCGACCTGGGCATCGGCATGCCGGCGCAGATCACCAGCGGCGCCGGCGAGCCTTACGCCGCGCAGGTCTCGGCGGTGTCGCCGGAAGTCGTCAACGGCGAAGTCACCAGCCGCCTGCGCTTCACCGGCAAGCAGCCGCCGGGCCTGCGCCAGAACCAGCGCCTGTCCGCCCGCATCGTGCTCGACACCCGCCGCAACGTGCTGATGGTCGAGCGCGGTCCCTTCCTCGAACAGGCCGGTGGCCGCTTCGCCTACGTGGTCGACGGCGGTCGCGCGGTGCGGCGCCCGATCCAGGCCGGCGCGAGCAGCCTCAGCGCGGTCGAGATCGTCTCGGGCGTGCAGCCGGGCGAGCGCGTGGTGGTGTCCGGCAGCGACCAGTTCGACAACGCAGAAAGCATCCGCCTCTCAGGAGAATGACCATGAAAGCTTCCGACCAGACCCCCGTGCTCAACAACAGCGTGTTCCCGTTCGACCTGCATTGGACCTGCGACGACCTGGCCGGCGCGATGCCGCTGCGCCTGAGCGAGCTGTTCGACTTCGACGCCGCGCGCGCCCAGGCCCAGCCCAGCGCCAACGTCGAAACGCCGATCCACGGCTGGCGTCGCAACGGTTACCTGCGCAACGCCGCGCCGACCTCGTTCCGCGTGCGCTGATTCCTCTTCCACTTCTACACTCAGGACATACCGTCATGCTCGACATGCGCCAGGTCACCAAGGTTTACCGCACCGAACTCGTCGAAACCCACGCGCTGCGCTCGCTGGACCTGCACGTGCGCGAAGGCGAGTTCGTCGCGGTCACCGGCCCGTCGGGCTCGGGCAAGACCACCTTCCTCAATATCGCCGGCCTGCTGGAAACCTTCACCGGCGGCGAGTTCCGGCTCGACGGCGAGGACGTGAGCGGCATGTCCGACGACGCGCGCTCCCGGCTGCGCAACCGCAAGATCGGCTTCATCTTCCAGGGCTTCAACCTGATTCCCGACCTGAACCTGTTCGACAACGTCGACGTGCCCCTGCGCTATCGCGGCATGCCCGGCGCCGAGCGCCGCCAGCGCATCGAGGACGCGCTGAGCCGGGTCGGCCTGGGCTCGCGCATGAAGCACTACCCGGCCGAACTGTCGGGCGGCCAGCAGCAGCGCGCCGCGATCGCGCGCGCCCTGGCCGGCAGCCCGCGCCTGCTGCTGGCCGACGAACCCACCGGCAACCTCGACTCGCAGATGGCGCGCGGCGTGATGGAGCTGCTGGAGGAGATCAACGTGCAGGGCACCACCATCGTCATGGTCACCCACGACCCGGAACTGGCCGCGCGCGCGCAGCGCAACGTGCACATCGTCGACGGCATGGCCACCGATTTCGCGGCCGTGCCCAGCCTGGTGCGCTCGCTGGCCAACGACGACGCCGCCGCAACGACCGCCTGAGGACGCCGCGATGATCGCTAACTCCATGTTCGCCTACTACTTCGATCTGGCGTTGCGCAGCTTCCGCCGCAACAAGATGCTGACCGCGCTGATGGTGCTGGCCATCGCGCTCGGCATCGGCGCGAGCATGACCACGCTGACGGTGTTCTACGTGCTCTCCGGCAACCCGATCCCGGGCAAGAGCGACCGCCTGTTCTACGTGCAGATGGATCCGCGCACCAAGGACGGCTACACGCCGGGCGAGGATCCCTCGTTCCAGATGACCCGCTTCGATTCCGAGGCCCTGCTGCGCGCCAAGCGCGGCGTGCGCCAGGCGGTGATGACCGCCGGCGCGGCCAACATCGAACCCGAACGCCAGGGCCTGACCCCGTTCATGGCCGACGCGCGCTTCACCTCGGCCGACATGTTCGCCATGTTCGACGTGCCCTTCCTGCAGG
Organism: Lysobacter sp. CCNWLW3; assembly: GCF_036697405.1. Classification (NCBI taxonomy): domain Bacteria; kingdom Pseudomonadati; phylum Pseudomonadota; class Gammaproteobacteria; order Lysobacterales; family Lysobacteraceae; genus Lysobacter; species Lysobacter sp. CCNWLW3. The sequence continues at coordinate 23,160 of NZ_JBAHWA010000013.1, read as the reverse complement.
GCGGCGGCTGGAAGGCCAGCGACGACGAGAACCGTTCGCGGGTGGCGGTGATCAGCAAGGAGCTCAGCGAGAAGCTGTACGGCGCGGGCTCCAGCGTGGGCAAGCCGATCCGGATCAACGAGTCGGAGTTCCGCGTGGTCGGCGTGGTCGACAACTGGCGCCCGACCCCGCGCTTCTACGACCTGAGCAACGAACGCTTCGGTCGCGCCGAACAGGTGTTCATCCCGTTCTCGACCTCGACCGTCCTGCGCATGGGCAACAACGGCGACATGAACTGCTGGGGCGAGAATCGCACCGACGACGAGGAGGGCTCGCACGCGCTCAATGCGCCCTGCGCCTGGCTGCAGTACTGGGTCGAGCTGGAATCGGCCGACAAGGCCAAGGACTACCTGGCCTATCTGGGCAACTACTCCGACGAGCAACGCCGCGCCGGTCGCTTCGAGCGTCCGACCAACGTGCGCCTGTACAACGTGATGGACTGGCTGGACCACAACCATGTCGTGCCGGCCGACGTGCGCCTGCAGACCTGGCTGGCCTTCGGCTTCCTGCTGGTGTGCCTGCTCAACACCGTCGGCCTGCTGCTGGCCAAGTTCCTGCGCCGCGCCAACGAGATCGGCGTGCGGCGCGCGCTCGGCGCCTCGCGGCGGGCGATCTTCGCCCAATGCCTGGTCGAGGCCGGCACCGTCGGCCTGGTCGGCGGCGTGATCGGCCTGGGCCTGGCGATGCTGGGACTGTGGGCGGTGCGCCAACAGCCCGCCAGCTACGCCGAACTCGCGCATCTGGACCCGACCATGCTGGTCGCCACCTTCGTGATCGCGGTCGTCGCCAGCGTGCTGGCCGGCCTGTTGCCGGCCTGGCATGCCTGCCAGGTGACCCCGGCCATCCAGCTCAAGAGCCAGTGAGGCCACCCATGGACATCCGCCCCATCCTGACGACCCTGCGTCGCCACAAGACCGCCGCCGCGCTGATCGTGTTCGAGATCGCGCTGAGCTGCGCCATCATCTGCAACGCCGTGTTCCTGATCAGCAACCGCCTGGAACTGATGAACCGCACCAGCGGCCTGGCCGAGAACGAAATCGTGCGCGTGCAGCTGACCGGCATCAACAACAACAAGGACGCGCGCGCCGTCACCCAGGCCGACCTGGCCGCGCTGCGCGGGCTGCCCGGAGTCAAGGCCGCGACCGTCTCCAACCAGGTCACGTTCGGCAACTCCTCCTGGAACAGCGGCGTGAGCCTGAAGCAGGAGCAACCGTTCCCGAACCTCAGCGCGACCACCTACTTCGGCGACGAACAGCTGATCGACACCCTCGGCCTGAACCTGATCGCCGGCCGCCGCTTCAACAGCGACGAGTACGTCAACTACGAAGACTTCGACAAGCTGCCCGACGACGCCGGCGTGCCGGCGGCGATCATCACCAAGGTGGTGGCCGAGAAGCTGTTTCCGGGCGAGAACGCGGTCGGCAAGAACTTCTACAGCTGGGGCTCCAAGCCGATCCGCATCGTCGGCGTGGTCGACCACCTGGCGCGACCGAACAACCGCGGCGGCGCCGCCGAGTACGAGTACGCGGTGCTGTTCCCGATCCGGGTGACCTACGAGGTCGGCGGCAACTACCTGCTGCGCGTGGACCCCAGCCGTCGCGACGAGACCCTGAAGGCCGCGATCGCGACCCTGGAGAAGAACGGGCCGACCCGCATCATCCTCAACGAGTACAGCATGACCCTGGAGCAGATGCGCCGCGACTTCTATCAGCAGGACCGTTCCATGGCCTGGCTGCTGGTGGCGGTGTGCATCGCGCTGCTGGTGGTGACCGCCCTGGGCATCGTCGGCCTGGCCAGCTTCTGGGTGCAGCAGCGGACCAAGCAGATCGGCGTGCGGCGCGCGCTGGGCGCGACCCGCGGCCAGGTGCTGCGCTACTTCCAGACCGAGAACTTCCTGCTCGCCACGCTCGGCATCGTGATCGGCATGGCCCTGGCCTACGGCATCAACATGGTGCTGATGAGCCACTACGAACTGCCGCGGCTGCCCGCGATCTATCTGCCGCTGGGCGCACTGGTGCTGTGGACGCTGGGCCAGGTCGCGGTGTTCGGCCCGGCGCGGCGGGCCGCGGCGGTGCCGCCGGCGGTCGCGACCCGCTCGATCTGACGCCTTCGCATGAAGCGCGTGTCGTAGTTCCGGGCGCGAACGCGACGCGCCCGCTAGTCTCTCCGAGTCGGTCCGCAAGCCCGTCCAGCCCCCGCGCTGGACGGGCCCGGACCGGGTCGTCCCATTCGGCACGGAGTCCGTTCTCATGTCCACACGCACCACCACCCTGCACGCCCTGGCGATCGCCCTGAGCCTGGCCATCGGCGGCGTGCACGCCGCCGCGCCCGCATCCGCGCCCGCTTCCGTCGGCGCCGACGTCGCCAGCCGCACCCGCGCGCTCAACGCGCTGCTGGACGAACAGTGGCAGACCTTCCTGCGCGAAGCCCCGGAACAGGCCAGCTTCTTCGGCGACTATCGCTACAACGCCGCCTGGAGCGATTTCTCGCTGGCCGCGGCCGACCGCCAGGCGCGCGACCTCGAAGCCCTGCTCGTGCGCTTCCGCGCGATCGACCCGGCCGGCCTGGCCGAGGCCGACCGCCTCAATCTGCAATTGATGATCCGGCGCCTGGAAAGCGATCGCGAGTTCTATCGCCTCAAGCTGCACGAGATGCCGCTGGACCAGATGAACGGCATCCACCTGTTGCTGCCCCTGGTCGTCGGCGCCTTCCCCTTCAACGACGCCAAGCAATACGACGAGTACATCGTGCGCCTGCGCACGATGCCCAAGCTGCTGGACCAGGTCACCGAGCGCGCGCGCCAGGGCGCCAAGGACGGCCTGGTGCCGCCGCGCTACCTGCTGGAGAAGGTGGTCGCGCAATGCGACTCCATCGCAGGGCCGGCCGGCGCCGACAACGCGTTCGCGCAGCCGCTGCGCAAGTTCCCCGACTCCGTGCCGGCGGCCGAGCGCGAGCGCATCCGCAAGGCCTTGCTGGCCGCGGTCGACGAGCAGGTGCGTCCGGCCTATCGCAAGCTGTCCGAGTTCGTCGCCAAGGAATACGCGCCGCAGGGCGGCGAAACGCCCGGCTTGTGGTCGCTGCCCAACGGCGAGGCGCTGTACGCCTACCAGATCCGCCAACAGGCCTCGACCACGATGAGCGCCGAGCAGATCCACCGGCTCGGTCTGGCCGAGGTCGCGCGGATCGAGAAGACCCAGACCGAGATCGCGCGCAAGCTCGGCTATGCCGACCTCAAGGCGATGCGCGCCGCGGTACGCCAGGATCCCAAGCAGCACGCGCAATCGCGCGAGCAGATCCTGGATCTGTACCGCAAGTACGTGACCCAGATGGAGCCGCGCCTGCCCGAGCTGTTCGGCCTGTTGCCCAAGACCGGGGTGGAGGTGCGCGCGATCGAGCCCTATCGCGAGAAGTCCGCGTCCGCGGCCGGCTACATGCCCGGCACTTCCGACGGCTCGCGCCCGGGCATGATCATGATCAACACCAGCTCGCCGACCGAGCGCCTGCTGATGCCGATCGAAGCGATCGCCTACCACGAAGGCATCCCCGGCCATCACCTGCAGAACTCGATCACCCGCGCCCTGCCCGAGCTGCCGCCGTTCCGGCGCCTGATCGGCGAGACCGCCTACATCGAAGGCTGGGGCCTGTACTCCGAACGCCTGGGCAAGGAACTGGGCTTCTATCAGGACCCGTACAGCGACTTCGGCCGCCTGGCCCAGGAACTGGTGCGCGCCAACCGGCTGGTGCTGGACACCGGCGTGCACCACAAGCGTTGGACCCGCGAGCAGATGGTCGCCTGGTATCGCGAGCATTCGGATTCGGACGAGCCCAGCATCCAGGCCGAGGTCGACCGCTACATCGCCAACCCGGGCCAGGCCCTGGCCTACAAGATCGGCGAACTGAAGATCGTCGAGCTGCGCGAGCGCGCGCAGACCGCGCTGGGCGATCGTTTCGATATCCGCGACTTCCACGATCAGGTCCTGGGCGGCGGCGCCCTGCCGCTGGACGCGCTGGAGCAACGCATCGACGGCTGGATCGCGCGCGGCGCCGCCGACGCCGCGGCCACTACCGCACCGTGACCTGCGCGCCGCCGTGCGGTACCGGCGCCGTTGCGCCGCTGCCGTACGGCGGCGCTGGCTATACTTCCGCCGGACCCGCGGCGGCATCGCAAGCGCCGCCGCACCCCAAACGTTCCGGAGCCCTATGCGCACCGTCCTGGTGATCGACGACAACCCCGCGGTCGGCACCGCGCTGGACCTGCTGTTCGGCCTGCGCGAAATCCGCGTGCTTACCGCGCAGTCGCCGGAAGAAGGCCTGCAGGCGCTCGAACGCGAGACGGTCGGCCTGGTGATCCAGGACATGAACTTCAGCGCCGACACCACCTCGGGCGAGGAAGGCGTGGCCCTGTTCCGCGCCATCCGCGCGCGCCATCCCGACCTGCCGATCATCCTGCTCACCGCCTGGACCCATCTGGACATCGCGGTCGACCTGGCCAAGGCCGGCGCCGCCGACTACCTGGCCAAGCCCTGGGACGACCAGAAGCTGCTGGCCAGCGTGGAGAACCTGCTGGAACTGTCGGCCAGCACGCGCGAGATCGCGCGCCTGCACGACCAGCGCAAGCGTGCGCATCGCGAACTCGAATCGCGCTACGACCTGCGCGGCCTGGTGTTCGCTTCCGAGGCGCTGACGCGCGTGGTCGAACTGGCCTGTCATGTCGCGCGCGCCGACGTGCCGGTGCTGATCACCGGCCCCAACGGCGCGGGCAAGGAAAAGATCGCCGAGATCGTGCAGGCCAATTCCTCGGTCAAGTCCGGCCCCTTCGTCACCCTCAACTGCGGCGCGCTGCCGTCGGAACTGATCGAGGCCGAACTGTTCGGCGCCGATGCCGGCGCCTACACCGGCGCCAGCAAGGCGCGCGAGGGCAAGTTCGAGGCCGCCGACGGCGGCACTTTGTTCCTGGACGAGATCGGCAACCTGCCGCTGGCCGGGCAGATGAAGCTGCTGCGCGTGCTCGAGACCGGCCGTTTCGAACGCCTGGGCTCCAACCGCGAACGCCAGGTCAAGGTGCGCGTGATCAGCGCCACCAATGCCGACCTGCCGGCGATGATCCGCGACGGCCGTTTCCGCGAAGACCTCTATTACCGCCTCAACACCATCGAGATCCACCTGTCGCCGTTGGGCGAACGTGCCGACGACGTGCTGCCGCTGGCGCGCAAGTTCCTGCGCGAGCTCGCGCCCGACGGCGGCAAGCGCCTGAGCGAGGACGCCGAACGCGCCCTGGTCGCGCACGCCTGGCCCGGCAACGTGCGCGAGCTGCGCAACACCTTGCAGCGCGCGGTGCTGTTGGCGCGCGGCGACGACCTCCATGCCGCCGATCTGGGCCTGCCGGCGGTCGGCGCGGCCGCCGCCGCGGCGCCCGGCGGCGACGAACCCGACCGGGCCAGCATCGAGGCCGCGTTGGAACGCGCCGGCGGCGTGCTCGCGCAGGCCGCCAGCGAACTGGGCCTGTCGCGACAGGCGCTGTACCGCCGGCTCGACCGGCTCGGCATAAAACGGGACTGAGGAGATCGCGATGCGCTGGTTGCGCCGTCTGCCCCTGAGCCTGAGCTTCAGCGCGATCGCGCTGGCTTATCTGATCGCGGGCGCCGCCCTGACCAGCTGGCTGGGCACCATGCTGTCCGCGCGCTGGATGGCGCCGGTGCTGGCGGTCGCGCTGCTGTTGCCGCTGCTGGTCTATCACGTGCGGCGCGCGTTCGCGCCGATGAACTCCTTGTTCCGCGCCCTTGCCGGCAGCGTCGCCAGCTACCGCGACGGCGACTACAGCTTCGGCCTGTCGTGGGCGGGCCGCGGCGAGCTGCGCGAACTGGTCGACAGCCACAACCGTCTCGGCGAGGCCCTGCGCGAACAGCGGCTGTCGCTGGTGCAACGCGAGCTGCTGTTGGACACCATGGTCCAGAACACGCCGGTGGCGATGCTGCTGGTCGACCCGAGCCGGCGCGTGGTGCACGCCAATCTTGCCGCACGCAAGATGCTGGGCGAGGGCCGCCGGCTCGAGGGCCAGTCCTTCGACGACCTGCTGACGCGCGCGCCCGAGCCGGTGCGCGAGGCCTTCGACCGCGGCGGCGACGGCATGTTCACCGTCGGCGACGAGGACAACGAGGACATCTACCACCTCGCCCGGCGCATGTTCCGCCTCAACGGCCGCCACCACGAACTGGTGCTGTTGCGCCAGCTCACCGCCGAATTGCGGCGCCAGGAAGTGCAGACCTGGAAGAAGGTGATCCGAGTGATCAGCCACGAACTCAACAATTCGCTGGCACCGATCGCCTCGCTCGCCCATTCCGGCGCCGAACTGCTGCGCCGCGGCCAGTACGACAAGCTACCGACGGCATTGACCACGATCGAGGAACGCGCGCGCCACCTGGAAGGTTTCATCCGCGACTACGCGCGTTTCGCCAAGCTGCCGGCGCCGCGGCTGGAAGCGGTGGAGTGGTCGCGCTTCCTGGCCCAGCTGCGCAGCCAGGTCGACTTCGTCTACGACGGGCGCGCGCGCGGCCAGGAAGGCATCGTCCATTTCGATGCCGCGCAGATGGAGCAGAGCCTGCTCAACCTGCTCAAGAACGCGCACGAGTCCGGCTCCAAGCCCGAGGAGGTGCGGCTGGTGCTGCGACGCACGCCCGACGCCTGGCGCATCGACGTGCTCGATCGCGGCAGCGGCATGAACGAGGCGGTGCTCGCCAACGCGCTGTTGCCGTTCTATTCGACCAAGCGCAACGGCACCGGCCTGGGCCTGGCCCTGGCGCGCGAGATCGCCGAAGCCCACGGCGGCCGCATCGCCCTGCTCAACCGCGAGGGCGGCGGCCTGTGCGTGTCGATGCTGATCCCCGACTGAGCCGGCAAGCGTCTTCGACGAATCGTCGTCGTAACGGCCCAACGCCCCTGTTAGGAGCGGCGCAAGCCGCGACCACGACACCTTGGCTACGACGACAGCCGCGCGAACGCCGCAGCTCATCCGGAATCGAAGCATCTCCGCCGCCGCCTTCAGGGTCGCGGCTCGCGCCGCTCCTACCCCACGGCGGACAGACGGAGAGGTTTTGGGGTAGCAGCGGCGTAAGCCGCGGCGCGCCGGCTCATCCGCGACGACAGCACCGCAAGGCGTCGCAGCAGGCAGAGCACAGAGCTCGCAAGCCCACGGCGAACAGCAGGAGCAAGCGCACTTGCCCTAGTCGTTACGCCCTACTCCCCAACAGCTCCTAGCCCTTGGGCTTCTTCACCGGCCGCTGCCAACCCTCGAGCGTCACCTGCCGCGCCCGTGCCACCGTGAGCTTGCCCGCCGGCGCGTTCTTGCCGATCACCGAACCGGCGCCGATGGTGGCGCCCGCGCCGATGGTCACCGGCGCCACCAGGGCCGAGTTGGAGCCGATGAAGGCGCCGTCCTCGATGACGGTGCTGAACTTGTTCACGCCGTCGTAGTTGCAGGTGATGGTGCCGGCGCCGACGTTCACGCCGCTGCCGATCGTCGCATCGCCCAGGTAGGCCAGGTGGTTGGCCTTGCTGCCCACGCCCAGGCGCGCGTTCTTGGTCTCGACGAAGTTGCCGATATGCACGCCGTCGGCGAGCACGGTGCCCGGGCGCAGGCGCGAGTACGGGCCGATCTGGGACGCGCCCTCGACCACCACGCCGTCGAGATCGCAATGCGCGCGCACCTCGGTGCCCGGCCCCAGCTTCACGTCCTTGAGGCGGCAGAACGGGCCGATGCGCACGCCGTCGGCGAGCTCGACCCGGCCTTCCAGGACCACGTCCACGTCGATCTCGACGTCGCGCCCGACGCTGACTTCGCCGCGCTGGTCGTAGCGCGCGGGATCGGCCAGGCGTGCGCCCCGTTCGCACAAGGCGCGCGCGGCGCGGCGTTGGAAGGCGCGCTCCATCTGCGCCAGCTGCCAGGGATCGTTGACGCCCTCGACCTCGAGCGGGTCGGCGACATGGACCATCTCGGCGGCGCTGAATTCGGCCGCCGCGGCGGCGAACACATCGGTGAGGTAGTACTCGCCCTGGGCGTTGTCGTTGCCCAGGTTCTGCAGCCAGCGCCGCAAGGGCTCGCCGTCGCAGACCAGGATGCCGGTGTTGACGGTGCGGATCTCGCGCTGCGCGTCGTCGGCGTCCTTGTGCTCGACGATCTGGCCGACCCGGCCCTCGGCGTCGCGCACGATGCGGCCGTAGCCGGTGGGATCGGCCAGATCGGCCACCAGCACCGCCAACCGGCCCGGCGCGTCCAGCAGCCGCTGCAGGGTCGCGGGCGTGGTCAGCGGCACGTCGCCGTACAGCACCAGCACGCGCGCGTCCTGCGGCACGCCCGGCATCGCCTGCTCCACCGCGTGGCCGGTGCCCAGGCGCTGCGCCTGTTCGGCCCAATGCAGGTCCGGCTGATCGGCGAAGGCCGCGCGCACCTGCTCGCCGCCGTGTCCGTAGACCACGTGGATGCCGGCCGAATCCAGCGCGCGCGCGGTCGCGATCACGTGCGCGAGCATCGGCCGACCGCCGATCTTCTGCAGCACCTTGGCGGTGTCGGACTTCATGCGCTTGCCCTCGCCGGCGGCGAGGATGACGACATGCAAGGGTGCGGCCATGCGGACTCCGGGAGCGTTTTCGCGTTCAGTGAACAGTGATTCTAGCCGCGCCGGCCCTGCTAGGATGCGGCGGTGCCGAATCCGCCCCCGCGCCCTTCCCATATCCGCCCGCCGGCACGTCGCGCCGCGAGGAGCCGCGCCGGATGAGCCTGAGTCGCCAGGGCCGCCACTACCTGATCATCGGCCTGATCCAATGGCTGCTGGATTGGGGCGTGTTGGTCGCGCTCAGCCACGCCGGCATGGCGGTGGAGCCGGCCAACATCGCCGGCCGCATCAGCGGCGCGGCGCTGGGCTTCTGGCTCAATGGCCGCATCACCTTCGCCGGCGACGACACCCGCGTCGGCCGCCGCCAGTTCGGCCGCTTCCTGGGCATGTGGATCGCGACCACCCTGGTCAGCACCTGGGCCATGGGCGCCATAGACGACGCGGTCGGCCTGACCTGGACCTGGCTGGCCAAACCCGCGGTGGAGCTGCTGCTGGGGGCGATCGGCTTCCTGCTGTCGCGGCATTGGGTCTACCGGCGCTGAGGCGCGGGGCCGGGCCTTCCGTGGCAGCGGCGTAAGCCGCGATCGAATCTGCGGATTCGCGGCTGCCATCGCGATCGGGCATGGCGGTCGCGGCTTGCGCCGCTGCTATCCCACGGCAGAAATCTACCGCCTAAAACGAAAACGCCGGCGCGAGGCCGGCGTTTCGTTCGCGGCGCGGTCGCGCGCGATCAGTGCTTCATGTTCTTGCGCAGGCGTTCCAGCGCCTGCAGCTGCGCCATCGCTTCGGCCAGCTTGGCCTGGGCCTGGGCCACGTCCATCTTCGGGTCGCGGTTGGCCAGCGCACGCTCGGCCTCTTCCTTGGCGGCGCGCACCGCGGCCTCGTCGATGTCCTGGGCGCGGATCGCGGTGTCGGCCAGCACGGTCACGACCTGCGGCTGCACTTCCAAGATGCCGCCGGACACGGCGAAGTCCAGGTGCTCGCCGTTGGGCAGGGTCACCACGACCTTGCCGGGCTTCAGGCGCGTGATCAGCGGGGCGTGGCGCGGCGCGATGCCGAGCTCGCCGATTTCGCCGGTGGCGACCAACAGCGTCGCCTCGCCGTGGAAGATTTCTTCCTCGGCGCTGACGATGTCGCAACGGAACGTAGTGGCCATGTTTCTCTCGCTTTGCTCGCTCGACGGGAATCGGGAATGGGAAATGGGGAATCGTCTAAAGCCGCGAGGGCTGACGTTCCGCTCTTACGATTCCCGATTCTCGACTCCCAATTCCCGAGACGCCGTCAGGCGTCTCAGCCCACGCCCATCTTTTTGGCCTTCTCGACCGCTTCTTCGATCGCGCCGACCATGTAGAACGCCTGCTCCGGCAGGTGGTCGTACTCGCCGTCGACGATGCCCTTGAAGCCGCGGATCGTGTCCTTCAGCGACACGTACTTGCCCGGGGCGCCGGTGAACACTTCGGCGACGTGGAACGGCTGCGAGAAGAAGCGCTCGATCTTGCGCGCGCGCGACACGGCCTGCTTGTCTTCTTCCGACAGCTCGTCCATGCCCAGGATCGCGATGATGTCCTTGAGTTCCTTGTACTTCTGCAGGGTCGACTGGACGCGACGCGCGGTGTCGTAGTGCTCGGCGCCGATCACGTTCGGGTCGAGCTGGCGCGAGGTCGAGTCCAGCGGGTCCACGGCCGGGTAGATGCCCAGCGAGGCGATGTTGCGGCTCAGCACGACGGTGGCGTCGAGGTGGGCGAAGGTGGTGGCCGGCGACGGGTCGGTCAGGTCGTCCGCGGGCACGTACACGGCCTGGATCGAGGTGATCGAACCGGTCTTGGTCGAAGTGATGCGCTCCTGCAGGACGCCCATTTCCTCGGCCAGGGTCGGCTGGTAACCCACCGCCGACGGCATACGGCCCAGCAGCGCCGACACTTCGGTACCGGCCAGGGTGTAGCGGTAGATGTTGTCGACGAACAACAGCACGTCCTTGCCCTTGCCGTTGGCGTCCTTCTCGTCGCGGAAGTACTCGGCCATGGTCAGGCCGGTCAGGGCCACGCGCAGACGGTTGCCCGGCGGCTCGTTCATCTGGCCGTACACCATCGCCACCTTGTCGAGGACGTTGGAGTCCTTCATCTCGTGGTAGAAGTCGTTGCCCTCGCGGGTACGCTCGCCCACGCCGGCGAACACGGACAGACCGCTGTGCGCCTTGGCGATGTTGTTGATGAGTTCCATCATGTTGACGGTCTTGCCGACGCCGGCGCCGCCGAACAGGCCGACCTTGCCGCCCTTCGCGAACGGGCACATCAGGTCGATGACCTTGATGCCGGTTTCGAGCAGGTCGTTGGCCGAGGACTGGTCCTCGTACGACGGAGCCGAACGGTGGATTTCCCAATGATCGGTCGCCTGCACCGGGCCGGCTTCGTCGATCGGGTTGCCCAGCACGTCCATGATGCGGCCCAGGGTGCCCGCGCCCACCGGCACCGAGATCGCATGACCGGTGTTGGTCGCGATCAGGTTGCGCTTGAGGCCGTCGGTCGAACCCAGCGCGATCGTGCGCACGATGCCGTCGCCGAGCTGCTGCTGCACTTCCAGCGTGATTTCGGTGTTGGCGACCTTCAACGCGTCGTACACCTTCGGCACTTCCGCGCGCGCGAACTCGACGTCGACGACCGCACCGATGATCTGAACGATCTTGCCCTGGCTCATGGTTGTAACTCCAGCTAACTTTGTTTGATTCGTTTGTCGGGAATGGGGAATTGGGAATCGGGAATGGGAAGTCAAAAGCCTTTGCTTTTGTCGACTCTCTATTCTCGATTCCCCATTCCCGGCTTAAACCGCCGCGGCGCCGCCGACGATTTCGGAGATTTCCTGCGTGATCGCAGCCTGGCGGGCCTTGTTGTAGACCAGCTTCAGGGTGTCGATCAGCTTGCCGGCGTTGTCGCTGGCCGCCTTCATCGCCACCATGCGGGCGGCGTGCTCGGACGCGACGTTCTCCAGCACCGCCTGGTACACCAGCGACTCGATGTAGCGCGTCAGCACGTGCTCCAGCACGGTCTTCGCATCGGGCTCGTAGATGTAGTCCCAGTCGTGGTGGGCGACCTGCGTTTCCGGCTCCGGCAGCGGCAGCAGCTGATCGAACGCCGCGCGCTGGGTCATGGTGTTGACGAAGTCGTTGTAGGTCAGATAGACGCGATCGATGTTGCCGGCGCTGTACGCGTCCAGCATCACCTTGATCACGCCGACCAGCTGCTCCAGGTGCGGCTTGTCGCCCAGGTGGGTGACCGAGGCCAGCATGTTGACCTTGATCCGGCGGAAGAACACCGAGGCCTTCTGGCCGATGGTGACCACGTCGACCTCGACGCCCTGCTCCTGCCACTTGCGCATTTCGCCCAGCAGCTTGCGGAACAGGTTGTTGTTGAGGCCGCCGGCCAGGCCGCGGTCTGAGGAGACGATGATGTAACCGACGCGCTTGGTTTCCTTGCGCTCGATCATGTACGGATGCTGGTAGTCGGAATTGGCCTGGGCCAGGTGGCCGATCACCTGCTTCATCACCCGCGCATACGGCCGCGAGGTCTTCATGCGCTCCTGCGCCTTGCGGATCTTGGAGGCCGAGACCATCTCGAGCGCGCGCGTCACCTTGCGGGTGTTCTGCACGCTCTTGATCTTCGTCTTGATTTCGCGTCCGCCTGCCATTTACTCGCTCCGCTCGCGGGATTCGGGATTCGGGATTCGGGATTCGGCAAAGCCGCCCCGAGTCCCGCTCCTACGAATCCCTAATGCCTAATCCCGAATCCCAGCTCTTACCAGGTCCCGGTCTGCTTGAACTCTTCGATGCCCTTCTTGAAGGCGCCTTCGATTTCGTCGTCCCAGGCGCCGGTGTTGTTGATCTTGCTGATCAGCTCGCCGGCGGTGTTGGTGAAGTGCGCGTGCAGGGCTTCCTCGAACGCGCCGATCTTGTTGACCGGCACTTCGTCCATGTAGCCCTTGTCGACCGCGTAGATCGACAGCGACTGCAGCGCGATCGACATCGGCGCGTACTGCTTCTGCTTCATCAGCTCGGTGACGCGCTGACCGCGCTCGAGCTGCTTGCGGGTGGCTTCGTCCAGGTCCGAGGCGAACTGCGCAAACGCGGCCAGCTCGCGGTACTGGGCCAGGGCGATACGGATGCCGCCCGACAGCTTCTTGACGATCTTGGTCTGCGCGGCGCCGCCGACGCGGGACACCGAGATGCCGGCGTTCACGGCCGGGCGGATGCCGGCGTTGAACAGGTCGGTTTCCAGGAAGATCTGGCCGTCGGTGATCGAGATCACGTTGGTCGGAACGAACGCCGAAACGTCGCCGGCCTGGGTTTCGATGATCGGCAGCGCGGTCAGCGAACCGGTCTTGCCCTTCACCGCGCCGTTGGTGAACTTCTCGACGTACTCCTCGGACACGCGCGCGGCGCGCTCGAGCAGGCGGGAGTGCAGGTAGAACACGTCGCCGGGGTAGGCTTCGCGGCCCGGCGGACGCTTCAGCAGCAGCGAGATCTGGCGGTAGGCCACGGCCTGCTTGGACAGATCGTCGTACACGATCAGGGCGTCTTCGCCGCGGTCGAGGAAGTACTCGCCCATGGTGCAGCCGGAGTAGGCGCTGATGTACTGCATCGCGGCCGATTCGGACGCGGTCGCGGCGACCACGATGGTGTGGGCGAGCGCGCCGTTCTCTTCCAGCTTGCGCACGACGTTGGCGACCGAGCTGGCCTTCTGGCCGATCGCGACGTACACGCACTTAATGCCGGTGCCCTTCTGGTTGATGATCGCGTCGATCGCCATCGCGGTCTTGCCGGTCTGACGGTCGCCGATGATCAGCTCGCGCTGGCCGCGGCCGATCGGGATCATCGCGTCGACGGTCTTGTAACCGGTCTGGACCGGCTGGTCGACCGACTTACGCCAGATCACGCCCGGCGCGACGCGCTCCACCGGCGCGGTCAGCTTGGCGTCGATCGGGCCCTTGCCGTCGATCGGCTCGCCCAGGGCGTTGACCACGCGGCCGAGCAGCTCGTTGCCGACCGGCACTTCCAGGATGCGTGCGGTGGTCTTGGCCACGTCGCCTTCGCGCAGGTGCTCGTAGTCGCCCAGGACCACGGCGCCCACCGAGTCGCGCTCCAGGTTCAGCGCCAGTGCGTAGGTGTTGTTCGGCAGCTCGATCATTTCGCCCTGCATCACGTCGGCCAGGCCGTGGATGCGCACGATGCCGTCGGACACGGAGGTGACCGTGCCTTCGTTGCGCGCCTCGGCGGCCAGCTTGACCTTCTCGATGCGGGTCTTGATCAGTTCGCTGATTTCGGACGGGTTGAGCTGCGTGCTTGCCATGGGTGGTTCCCTTGTGCCCGGCGATGACGCCGGATTTGCAATTAAGTTCGTTCTGGTCGCCGGTCAGCCCGCGAGAGCGGTCTGCAGGCGCGCGAGCTTGCCCTTGAGCGAGCCATCGATGACCACGTCGCCCGCGTCGATCACGGCGCCGCCGATCAGCGACGCGTCGACCGCGGTCTCGAGCTCGACTTCGCGGCCGAAGCGCTTGGTCAGCGCGGCCTTGATCGATGCGAGCTCGGCCGCCGGCATTTCGCTGGCGGCGGTGACGCGCGCCTTGACGATGCGTTCGGCTTCGGCGCGCAGTTCCTCGAACATGCCCGCGATCTCCGGCAGCAACGGCAGCCGGCGGTTGTCCGCGAGCAGGCCGAGGAAGCGCAGGTAGGCTTCGTCGGCGCCGTCGATCGCGATCAGGCCGACGGCGTCGGCCGACGACAGGCGCGGGTGCGCGAGCAGCTCGTGCACCTGCGGGTCGGCGGCGATGCGCGCGGCCAGGGCGAGGCCCTGCGACCAGGCGGCGGAGCGACCGCCGTCGCGCGACAACGCGAACGCGGCGCGGGCGTACGGGCGGGCGAGTGTGAGGTTCTGGCTCATCAGCTTTGGGCTATCCGATCAGTGCGTTCGCGTCGCGCGCCGTTCAGAGCTGCGCGGCCAGATCTTCGAGCAGCGCCTTGTGGGCGTTGGCGTCGATCTCGCGCTTGAGCAGCTTCTCGGCACCGCTGACGGCCAGCGTCGACACCTGCTTGCGCAGGTCTTCGCGGGCACGCGTGGCGGCGGCGACGATTTCGGCATCGGCCAGCGCCTTTTGGCGCGTGGCTTCGACGACGGCATCGGTCTTGGCCTGGTCGATGATCTGATTGGCGCGCTGATGCGCCTGATCGATGATCTCGTTGGCCTTGGTACGAGCCTCGCGAAGTTCCGCATCGGCGCGTTCTTGCGCTTGGATGAGGTCCTTCTGACTACGCTCCGCCGCGGCCAGGCCTTCGGCGATCTTCTTTTGGCGTTCTTCGATTGCCGCGTTCAGCGGCGGCCAAATGAACTTCATCGTGAACCATACGAGGATCGCGAAGGAGAGCATCTGGCCGAAGAAAGTCATGTTGGGATTCATGACGGGTCCTCGACGTTGCGTGCGTTGGACCGGCTTGCGCCGGCCCGGCTGTGTCCGGTCCGCGCTGCGAAGCGCGGACCGAGACGGATCAGGCGGCCTGCTGCAGGACGCTGATCAGCGGGTTGGCGAACGCGAAGAACAGCGCCACGGCCAGGCCGATGATGAACGCGGCGTCGATCAGGCCGGCGAGCAGGAACATACGGCCCTGCAGCATCGGCACCAGCTCCGGCTGACGAGCGGCGGATTCGAGGAACTTCGAACCCATGATCGCGATGCCGAGGCAAGCGCCCAGAGCGCCGAGACCGATGATGATGCCGATCGCGATCGCGGTCAGACCCTGAACGTTGGCGATGAACTCCATGGTGCTTCTCCTGGTAGAGGTAGTGCTAAACGGTGAAGGGAAAACGAATTGGGGGTGCTGCTGGGTGACGCGCTTGAATCAATGGCTTTCGCGGGCGCCTGCGATGTAGACGACCGTGAGGATCATGAAGATGAAGGCCTGCAACAGGATGATCAGGATGTGGAAGATCGCCCAGGCGGCATTGGCGATCACGCCAGGCACGAAGGTGTAGATGCTGCCCATCAGACCGGCGATCAGCATGAACACCAGCTCGCCGCCGTACATGTTGCCGAACAGTCGCATCGCCAGCGAAACCGGCTTGACCAGCCATTCGATGATGTTCATCACCAGGTTGACCGGCACCAGCAGGATCTTCATGAAGCCGTGCGCGTGGAACGGCGCGGTCAGCAGCTCCTTGCCGAAGCCGACACCGCCCTTGGCGGAGATGGCGTGGCCGATCAGGATGAAGAACACCGAAGCCGACAGCGCGAACGTCGTATTGAGGTCGGCGGTGGGAACGGCGCGGAAATAGGTGTGGTGCGCGGCTTCGGCGCCGGCGGTGGTGTGGACCAGCCAGCCGAACAGATCCAGCGGCAGCAGGTCCATCGTGTTCATGAACACGACCCACATGAAGATGGTCAGCGCCAGCGGGGTCACCGTGCGGCGGTCGCCGTGGAAGGTGTCCTTGACCTGGCCGTCGATGAACTCGACGATCATCTCGACGAAGGCCTGACCCTTGCTGGGAACGCCGGCGGTGGCCTTGCGCGCAGCGAGGCCGAACCACAGCACGAACACCAGGCCCAGCGCCAACGCGACGACCCACGAGTCGAAGTGGAACTGGCCCCCGAACACCTCCGTGGTGTTGTGGGTCAGGTGGTGCTTGATGTATTCGTTCAGGCCGCCCGAACCGGTCTGTTCACTCACGAAAAGACACCTATCGTTTCAAAAGATTGGCCAGTACGAAGGCCAGCGTCGCCGCGAGCACCCCGACCAGCATTGGCAGCGGCGGCAACCGGAACGCGGCCAGACCCAGCCCGAGCACCAAGAACACCACCACCCACTTCAGCATGACTCCGGCCAGCAGGCGCCCGATGGCCGCCCCCGCCGGCTGCACGCCGCCCCCCAGCGCCATCCAGGCCGCCACAAACCCACCCGCGAAGACCGCGCCCCCGCCGACCGCCGCCGCTAGCGCGTAGCGCGCACCGAGGGGGAGGAAGGCCAGCGCGGTCAGCGCCGTCGCGCCGGCTTGCCAGGCAATCGCGCGCGACGCCAGCCGGCGGCCCGTGGACAAAGGATCGTGCACGCGGGTCTCGTCGGTCTGGGGTAGGCGCAAAGCGCCCGGTAGAGCCGCAAAAGTATAGAACGAGCCCGCGATTCGGGCAACCGCCGGGCGTCACGTCCGCGCGAGGCGCGGGGCCGGGGAAGTGGACGGTATCGCTGCATCTTCGGTCCATGCGCAGCACTCTACGCAGGCCGCGTAGGTCCTTGAATTACCTGGGAGGTCATGTACATGACGTATGCGCGCGCGGACGGGATCGCGATAGCCTGGACCTATCGAAACGCGCACGACTATCGATTTGACTTCGCGACCCGACCGTGCACAATTGAGAATAATTCTCATTTACAGGGCACCCCCATGACCAAGACCGTCAGCTTCGCCTGCGTGCATTTCACCGTCGCCTTCCTGGTCGGCTATCTGATGACCGGCAGCGTCTGGGTCGGCGGCGCCCTGGCCCTGGTCGAGCCGGCCTGCAATACCGTGGCCTTCCACCTCCATGAGAAGGTCTGGAAGCGCATCGAGCGCCGCCGGGCCGGGGCCGCGACCGCCGCCGTGGCGACTTGAAAAAATCGCGGAACCTTTCCGTCCAGGCCCGGTCAGTCTTAAAGAACGCCCTCCGCCACTCTCTCCTCGTCAATGGCAAAAGCAGCGGTGGGCTCCCCGAAGCCCCGGCCCCAGGCCGGGGCTTCGCCTTTTGTGACGATCATCACTTTTTATGAACCCGGCACTTTGAATCGTACGATTCAAACGCCTGCTTTCACGATCGTTGCACCGCGATTTCGGCATTGATGGATCCGCCGGCACCTTCTTTGTGCCGTGCCGGCTTTCCCCCGATCCGGAGTGCGACCAGTGAATCCCAAGACCCTGCCCCTGACGCTCGCGCTGGCCGCGGCCGGCGTCGCGTTCGCGCGCCCCGCGCATGCCATCGAAGACGACCGTTTCACCCTGCGCCTGGGCGCGATGCAAGTCGACGCGCAGAGCGAGTTGCGCGGCAGCACCGTGTTCGCCGGCCAGCCGTTCGAATTCAGCGAGGACTTCGACTTCGGCGGCGACGAAGTGGTGCCGCGGCTGGAAGGCCAGTTCCGCTTCAGCGAGCGCAACCGCCTGCTGTTCAATTACTTCGGCTACGACAAGGACCGCCGCGCCACGCTCGGCCAGGACCTGTCCTTCGACGACGTCACCATCCCCGCCGGCAGCTTCGCCAAAGCCAAGGCCAAGTTCGAACTGGCCAGCGTGATGTACGACTACGCGGTGGTCGAAACCGACACCGTCAGTCTCGGCCTGCAACTGGGCGTAGAGTACGCCAAGCTCGAGGGCAAGCTTTACGCCGAAGCCGGCGCGAACACTTACGAAAGCAGCTCCAGCGACGACGGCTATGCGCCGGTGGTCGGCGCGCGCCTGACCGTGGCGCCGAACGAGCACTGGCGCTTCGTCGCCCAGGGCCAGTACCTGGACGCGAGCTGGGGCAATTTCGACGATTACGAGGGCGACCTCAGCCGCGCCAACGCGCTGGTCGAGTACCGCTTCACGCCCAACGTCGGCGTGTTCGTCGGCTACGACTGGTTCAAGCTCGACGTCGACCAGAGCGGCAGCGACGGCGTGCTCGGCCTGGATCAGCGCTTCAAGGGCCCGATGGCGGGCGTGACCTTTGCGTTCTGATCGGCGCAAGCGGGATTCGTCGCGTCCAGGAACTGGCGCCTGCGACGCCGCTCTCCCCTCACCCTTAGCCCTCTCCCGCAAGCGGGAGAGGGAACGGGGCTCGTGAGATGCGGTAGCGAACGAACCATCGCGCCCGCGTGGCGCCGCACGACGATGCGGTTCGCCTAGGGCTCACCACATCCTACGGCCGGCGCCTTCGATTACCGTTGCCGTTGCAGTTGCAGTTGCCCCGGCATTGGAGTCCATAGCCCCGCACCCGTGCGAGCAGCCGTAGACCCGAAGGGCGGCGCGCAGGACGCGCGCCGTTTTTCGAATGGACAAGGATGTCCATTCGAAAAATCCACGCGCCAGCACCGAACCCGCAGGGGAGGTTTGGTCCCGCTAGCCCTTCTCTTTGGTTACTTTCTCTTGGGCTAGCAAGAGAAAGTGACCCGCACGCGCAGCGGGCGGAAGCCGTTGACCTTCGTGCCAACCAAGCAGAAGCAAGAGCAACAGCAAATCCCCCCAACCCGCCCGGCCAGCGCAATAGTCGGAGTTCGCGATCGCGGCTCACGCCGCTCCCACAGAAAGCCGAGCGGATCCGAAACCAGCGCCGCTACTACAGGGGCCCGGGCTGGAGAAAGTGACTCGTGGGGCAGCGGGCGGAAGCCGTTGATCTTCGGGCCAGCCCTGCGGAGCGAGAGAACAACCGCGGCCCTCCCAACACGCCCGGCCAGCGCAATAGTCGGAGTTCGCGATCGCGGCTCACGCCGCTCCCACAGAAAGCCGACCGGATCCGAAACCAGCACCGCGGCCGCGGTTCGCGGTCGCGGCTTGCGCCGCTCCTACAGACAGCGGCAGCAAGCCCGGAGTGGTCCGTACGACATGCAGCGAGGCCACGCTCGATCAGGACTTCTTCTTCGGAATGTACAAATCGGTGATCGTGCCCTCGTACACCTCGGCCGCCATCGCCACCGACTCGCTCAAGGTCGGATGCGGATGGATGGTGTGGCCGATGTCGGCCGCTTCGCAGCCCATTTCGATCGCCAGCGCCAGTTCCGAGATCAGATCGCCCGCGTGCACGCCGACGATGCCTGCGCCGATCACGCGGTGAGTGGCTTCGTCGAAGATCAGCTTGGTGAAGCCCTCGCTGCGGCCCAGGCCCAGCGCGCGCGCGCTGGCAGCCCAGGGGAACTTGCCGACGCCGACCTTCAGACCCTTGGCCTTGGCTTCGGTCTCGGTGACGCCGACCCAGGCGATTTCCGGATCGGTGTAGGCCACCGACGGAATCACCCGCGCGACCCACTCCTTCTTCTCGCCGGCGGCCACTTCGGCCGCGAGCTTGCCTTCGTGGGTGGCCTTGTGGGCGAGCATCGGGTTACCGACCAGGTCGCCGATGGCGAAGATGTGCGGCACATTGGTGCGCATCTGGCGATCGACCGGGATGAAGCCGCGCTCGCTGACCTGCACGCCGGCCTTGTCGGCGTCGAGCTTGCCGCCGTTGGGCGCGCGGCCCACCGCGACCAGCACGCGGTCGAACAGCTGCGCTTCCGGCGCGCTGCCGCCCGCGGCCGCGGGTTCGAACGAGACCTTGAGGCCCTGCTTGCTGGCCTCGGTGCCGGCGGCCTTGACCTTCAGGTGCACGGCCACGCCCTGCTTCTTCAGCCGGTCGGCCAGCGGCTTGACCAGGTCCGGATCGGCTCCCGGCATCAGCTGGTCCATGAACTCGACCACGGTGACTTCGCTGCCCAAGGCGCGGTACACCGTCGCCATCTCCAGGCCGATGATGCCGCCGCCGACGACCAACAGCTTCTTCGGGACTTCGGTGAGTTCCAGCGCGTCGGTGGAGTCCATCACGCGCGCATCGTCCCAGGGGAAACCCGGCAGCTTCACCGCCTGCGAACCGGCGGCGATGATGCATTGTTCGAAACGGATCAGCCGAGTGCCGCCCTCGCCCTGCACTTCCAGCTCGTTGGGCGAGACGAAACGGCCGGTGCCGGTGACCACGCGCACCTTGCGCTGCTTGGCCATGCCGGCCAGGCCCTTGGTGAACTGGCCGACCACCTTGTTCTGCTTGAAATCGCGCAGCTTGCCCAGATCGATCTTGGGCTTGCCGAAATCCAGGCCGATGTCGGCCGAATGCGAGGTTTCGTCGATCAGCGCGGCCGCGTGCAGCAGGGCCTTGGACGGAATGCAGCCGACGTTGAGGCAGACGCCGCCGAGGGTGGCGTAGCGTTCGACCAGAACCGTATCCAGGCCGAGGTCGGCGGCGCGGAACGCGGCGGTGTAGCCGCCGGGGCCGGAGCCGAGCACCAGCATGCGGCATTCGACATCGGCCTTGCGGCCGCTGGCGGCGGCGGCGCTGGGTGCGGGCGCGGCCGGCGCTGCAGGCACGGCCGGCGCGCTGGGCGCAGGCGCCGCTTCGGCGGCTTTCGCCGGCGCGGGGGCGGCGGCGGCGGGCGCGGCCTTGGCCTCGCTCTCGCCGGCGGCTTCCAGGATCGCGATCACCGTGCCTTCGGCGACCTTGTCGCCGAGCTTGACGCTGATCGACTTGATCACGCCGTCGGCCGACGAGGGCACTTCCATCGTCGCCTTGTCCGACTCCAGCGTGACCAGGCCCTGGTCCTTCTTGACCGTGTCGCCCACGGCGACCAGCAGCTCGATGACCGGTACGTCGTCGTAACCGCCGATGTCCGGGACTTTGACTTCAATCGTTGCCATTCGCTACTCCCGCGCCGCCGGCGGCATTGCCGGCCAGCCATTGGTCCAATTCGTCCAGTCGCGCCGACAGTTCGGCCCAGCGGCGCGCACGCCGCTCGTCGCCGTCGTCGGTCGCCTTGATCAGCAATTCGCGCTGCCGCATCAGCAGTTCGCCGGCGCCGCACTCGGGCAGCAGGCCGCTCACGCGCAGGCCGCCCACCATGAACAGCAGGGTGTCCTCGTCGTGGAAGGCGGCGGCGCGGTCTTCCGGCACCGTCGCGCTGAGCGCGCGGCGCCAGTCCGCGACCAGGCGCTTGGCCAGCGCGGCCGGCATCGGCACTTCGGCGATTTCCGGCTCCTGGTCGACGCGCATGCGCAGCGCGCCGCCGCTCCAGGCCGCGACGCGGTCCTCGGCCTCGGCGTAACGCAGGCGCCAGTCGGCATCGCCCTCGCCCGGAATCAGCAGCAGCCCGCTTTCGGCGCTGTAACGAGGCAGGGTGGTCAGGCTCAGGCTGGGCGTCGCACCGGCGGCGAACAGGCCTTCGACCGCATGGCCGTGGTTCTCGGTCGCCGGCGGCCAGCCGCGGCCGAGTTCGGGTTTGCATTCGTCCGCGGCGCGCGCCAGCGGGGATGCGAGCAGCAAGGCCATCAGGGCGAGCGCGGAAACGGACGTCGGTAAGGCGCGGGAGTCGCTCATGAGAACTGTCGGGATCCTGTTCAAGGCGTGGCCGGGGGAATCGCGGTGTTCTGGTCGTACACCAGGCGCCAGCCGTCGGCTTCTTGCGCCTGCGATTCGTACTTCAGCAAGGCGACGCCGATGTCGCCGGTTTCGCGCACCGGGCGCAGCGGCAAGCGCATGCGCGCGTCCGTATCGCGCCCATTGATCGCGGCCAGCCGCGCGTCGAGGGGGGCCTGCGGCGAACGCGACGATGCGGCATCCGCATGGACCACGGCCGACCACAGGCTGCCGGCGAGCAGCAGCCCGATCGCGCAGTGGCGAAGTCGATTCGGCATGGTCGCGCCCGACGCCGGTAGCCGTCGTCTTACAGCAGCACGCGCCGCATATCGCTCAGCAACTGGCCGAGGTATGCGGTGAAGCGCGCGGCGGCGGCGCCGTCGATGACGCGGTGGTCGTAGGACAGCGACAGCGGCAGGATCAGGCGCGGCGCGAACTGCTTGCCGTCCCAGACCGGCTTGGTCGCCGACTTGGACACGCCCAGGATCGCCACTTCCGGCGCGTTGACGATCGGAGTGAACGCGGTGCCGCCGATGCCGCCCAGCGAGCTGATCGAGAAGCAGCCGCCGCTCATGTCGGCCGGGCCGAGCTTGCCTTCGCGCGCCTTGGCGGCGAGTTCGCCGGTTTCCTTGGCGATCTGCAGCACGCCCTTCTTGTCGCAGTCGCGCACCACCGGCACCACCAGGCCGTTCGGGGTGTCGGCGGCGAAGCCGATGTGGAAGTACTTCTTCAGGGTCAGGTTCTCGCCCGAGGCGTCGAGCGAGGCGTTGAAGGTCGGGTACTTCTGCAGGGCGGCGACGCTGGCCTTCATCAGGAAGGCGAGCATGGTCAGCTTGAGGCCGGCCTTCTCGTTCTCCTTGTTCAGCGCCACGCGCAGCGCTTCCAGGTCGGTGATGTCGGCGTCGTCGTGCTGGGTGACGTGCGGGATCATCGCCCAGTTGCGCGCCAGGTTGGCGCCGGAGAGCTTCTGGATGCGCGACAGCGGCTTGGTTTCGGTCTCGCCGAACTTGCTGAAGTCGACCTTGGGCCAGGGCAGCAGGTTGAGGCCGCCGCCGAGCGAAGCCGCGGCGCCCGCAGCGGCCGGCGCGGCGCCGCCCTGCATCACGCCCTTGACGAAGGACTGCACGTCCTCCTTGGAAATGCGGCCGCCGCGGGCGCTGCCGGCGACCTGCGCCAGGTCGACGCCGAGTTCGCGCGCGAACAGGCGCACGGCGGGACTGGCGTAGGGGACCTTGTCCGGCAGCAGTTCGTCGGCGGTGAAGGCGACCGGCGGGGTGCGCGGCGGCATCGCCTCCGGGTCGGTGCCGGCACCGGCGCCGGCCAGGGCGGCCGGAGCCGCAGCGGCGGCCGGCGCGGGCGCAGCCGGCGCGGCGGG
>NZ_JBAHWA010000012.1:0-95822 GCF_036697405.1 Lysobacter sp. CCNWLW3 | reverse complement strand
GTGATGTCTTCGCGGCTGAGCGAGAAGATCGGCTGCGAGGTTTCGATGTCGGCGCGCTTGATGCGCGAACCGGTCACTTCGATGCGGTCGAGGGTGGTGGTCTCTTTGCTTTCTTCCTGAGCAAAGGCCACACCCGTGCCGGCAGCGGCAGTGGCGCCCACGGCGAGCGCGAAGGTGATCGCGTCGCGGAGCTGGGTGGTCTTGAAGGTCATCTCTCTCTCCAGAAAATCGAATTGGTGGAACCCATGGGACCCGACCGGCGGCGTCAAGCAAGACGCCAATTCCAGCAAGGTGCGGCGGATCGTACTCTGGGGAGGGGAGATAATTAAAGTGTCGTTAAACGTCGGGTTTTGACAATTCCTTCATATTGTTCAGCTGACATTCCGGCTGCGCCCGCGATGGCTGTGCATAACTTGCTAAGTGCTTATGCGGGACTAGCTTTTTTCTGCTGATTTTGCGCAGACCTTGAGCATCGGTCGGGCCTGCCCACCGGTTCGGCGCATAGTCGGTTCCGATTCGTGATTCGCGGCGCAAAACGTGCATGCGAGCGCCGGGACGCATTCCTGGCGGAGACGAGGCTTTGCAGGATTGGGCAAGCTCAGTGGCGCCTGGAACGGTTCTGTCCGCCCACGAGCCGGCACAGGGGGCAAGCGCAATAGCCAGGATCGGCAAAGCCGGGCCGGCGCATTCGCGCGGCGCGGTATGACTGGAAGGGGGGGGCGTCGCGCCTTGGCGCGAGCGGCGATGCCTCGGTTAGAGGTCTTGCTCGTAGCGGACGTAAGGCACGGTGCCTTCGTCCTTGTCGGAATTGCCCGGCGCGAACGGGTTCTTGCCGCGCGTGATCACGTTCTCGGCGCCGACCGTGAGCTGTCCGCTCCACGGGGTGCGCCAGGTCAGGCCGACGCCCAGGCCTTCCCACTGGCCGGGCTGGCCGGGGGTGTCGACCACGCGGCCGACGATGTTGGCGCCGAAGTTGCCGTAGCCGGCGCCGATGGTGAGGCTCTTGCTGTTCCAGCGGTCGGCGATGGTCGGCATCTCGCCGGCCGGGATCAGGCGCGCGCGCGCCCAGGTGCCGCCGATCGACACCGTGGCCTCGCGGCCGATGTTCTTCTGGCCGTAGACGGTCAGGGTGTTCTGGTCGAGCTTGCTGTTGCGGCCGTTCGGGCTCAGCCAGGCCGGCAGGGTGTCCTTGCCGCTGCCGATCGACAGCCCGATCTTGCCGCCGGGACGGCTGAGCGAGGCGCCCGCGGACACCTGACGCGAACCGCCGCGGTCGTCTTCGTCGAGCGCGGCGAGCATGCAGTGGTTGGCGAGGTTGCCGATGGCGCCGGCCAGGCCGGTCTTGCGATCGCAGACCAGGCCCAGGGTGTCGCCCGCGTCCAGACCGAACGCGGCGTCGAGCGAATTGCTGCCCACGCGCCAACGCGCGCCGGCGACCGGGGCATTGGTGGGCTCGAGCTGCAGCAGGTACTCGACCTTGCCGTTGGATTGATTCCAGACCGGCAGATAGGTGGTGTCGCTACGCTTGGACGTTTGCGCATGCGCAGCCGAGGCCACGCCGAAGGCGAGCATCAGGGCGAACGACAGACGTAGCGAGGGTGCGTGCATGGTGACGATACGACCGGATGGGGCCGGTCAAGTTCCCCTAGAACCTGGATTGGGACTATAGACGGTTTATGTTTATTTAACAAACCGAGACGGCCGTGTGAAGGGCCTATTGCAGCCGGTCCGGGGCCTCCAGCTCGGCGGCCGCATGGGCGAACAGGCGGCCGATCTGGTCGCTGTTGAAACGATAGCTCTGGCCACAGAACTCGCAACGGATATGGGCCTCGCCATCGGCCGCGGCGGCGGCCGCCTCGGCCTCCTCCTGGCCCAGCGAGACCAGCATGGCCTCGACCCGCTCGCGCGAGCAGGAGCAGGCGAAGCTCAGCGGCTTGCCGCCCAGCAGCTGGACCCCGTCCTCGTGGAACAGGCGGGTCAGCAGGGTCGCGGTGTCCCAGCCCAGCAGTTCGCCGGGCTGGAGGGTGTCGAACAGGGCCCCGGCTCGGGTCCAGCCGTCCTCGTCGCCGCCGTCGCCGGGCAGCTTCTGCAGCATCAGGCCGGCCGCGCGCTCGCCGTCGGCGGCCAGCAGCAGGCGGGTCGGCAGCTGCTCGGACTGGCGGAAATAGTCCTCGAAGGCGCCGCTGAGGGAGTCCGAGTCCAGCGCCACCAGGCCCTGGTAGCGGGCCGGGTCGCGGTCGTCGCCGGCGCGCCCGCCGATAGGCGGGTTCTCGATGGTGATCGCCAGGACCGCATCCGGGCCGAGCTGGCGCAGATCGCGCGAGACTTCGCCGCCGTCCTCGGCCAGCTGGGCGATGCCGCGCAGGGTGCCGGCGGCGGTGCACTCGGCGAACAGGGTGCGCAGGGCGCCGTCGCCGCGCAGCTGCACCGACAGCCGGCCCTCGACCTTGGCGTGGCCGGTGAACAGGGCGGCCGCGGCCGCGGCCTCGCCCAGCAGTTCGGCCGCCGCGGGCGGATACTCGGAGCGTTCGCGGATCTGGCGCCAGGTCTGGTCCAGGTGCACGTGCACCCCGCGCACGCCGGCGCCTTCGATCAGGAACCGGGTCAGGCGGTCGTGGTCGTGGCCGGCGGTGTCGGTGGGGGCGGGGCTGGAATCGTTCATCGAGGGGCTCGTGCGGCGGCGCGCGCGTTTCATTCTTATCCGATCGCGGATAATGCGCGCGAACGCGTGAAAGGGGAGACCGAGCAAGATGGGGATGGAGCGCAGACAGTGCAAGTCGCGGCAGTGCAGGGCATGAACGAGACCGTCCCCGCGTCCGGGCCGCCGCGCCGGCGCCGGCGCTGGCTGCGCTGGCTGATCGCGCTGCCCTTCCTGTTCCTGGCCGCCTCGATCCTGCAGGTGGCGGTGCTGCGCTTCGTCGACCCGCCGTTCAGCGCCTTCATGGCCGCGCGCCAGTTCGAGGCCTGGGGCAGCGGCGATTTCGGCTTCCGCGTCGCCTACGACTGGCGCGATCTGGACGAGATCTCCGCCAACGTGCCGGTGGCCCTGGTGGCCTCGGAGGACCAGAACTTCGCCGAGCACTTCGGTTTCGACCTCAAGGCGATCGAGAAGGCGCGCAAGAACAACGCGCGCGGCCGCAAGGTCCGCGGCGGCAGCACGATCAGCCAGCAGACCGCCAAGAACCTGTTCCTGTGGAGCGGGCGCAGTTGGGTGCGCAAGGGCATCGAGGCCTGGTACACCCTGCTGATCGAGCTGATGTGGCCCAAGCACCGCATCATCGAGGTCTACGCCAACATCGCCGAATTCGGCGACGGCGTGTACGGCGCGCAGGCCGCCGCGCGCACCTACTACCGCAAGGACGCCGCCCGCCTGGGCCCGGCCGAGGCCGCGCGCATGGCCGCGGTGCTGCCCAATCCCAAGCGCTACAGCATCGCCCGCCCCGGCCCTTACGTGCAGCGGCGCGCCAACGCGATCCAGCGCCAGATGCGCTACATCGGCGGCAACGGCTACCTCAAGCAGATCGACTGAGGCCGGATCGGCCGACGCAGGTCGGCCGGGCCGCGCTCAGGCGCCGCGGCCGATGTCGCGCAGGCGATCCTGCGCGACCAGGCGGTCGAGCTTGTCCAGCGGCAGCGACAGCAGCAATTCGATGCGCCGGCGCAGCAGCGCGAACGCGGCCACGTAGGCCTGGCGGCGACTGTCCTCGTCGCCCTCGACGGCGGCCGGATCGGCCACGCCCCAATGCGCGGTCGCGGCCTCGCCCACGCGCACCGGGCAGGACTCGCCGGCGGCGTCGTCGCAAACGGTGATGACTATGTCCATGCGCGGCGCGTCGGCGCCGGCGAACTCGTCCCAATGCTTGCTGCGCAGGCGCGCCGGGTCGTAGCCGAGCTTGGCCGCCAGTTCGGCCGCCATCGGCTGGATGAAGCCGGCCGGGCGGCTGCCCGCGCTCCAGGCCTTGAAGCGGTCGCCGCCCAGAGTGTTGAGCAGGGCCTCGGCCATCGGGCTGCGCGCGGAATTGCCGGTGCACAGGAACAGGACGTGGTAACGCGAATCGGCGGCTGACATGGGCGGCTCCGGACGGTGGCGGCAACGCTAGGGTCGCGCCGCCAGTTTTCAGCGACGTTGCGATGCCGTCGAAAACCGCGGCCGCCGCCGCCGGCTATGATTGAAGGCATGAATCGCGATCTGCTGACCGTCGTCGTCGCCGCCTACAACGAGGCCGAGAGCCTGCCGCTGCTGCAGCCGCGCATCGCCGCGGCCCTGGACGCGATCGCCGCCGACGGGGTCGAGGGCCGTGTGCTGTATGTCGACGACGGCAGCCGCGACGCCACCTGGACGGCGTTGCAAACCCTGGCCGCGGCCGATCCGCGGATCGCGCTGCTGCGGCTGTCGCGCAATTTCGGCAAGGAACTGGCGCTGACCGCCGGCCTGGACCGGGTCGAGCGCGGCGCGGCCCTGATCCTGGACGCCGACGGCCAGGACCCGCCGGAGCTGATCGGCCAGTTCGTGGCCAAGTGGCGCGAGGGCTACGACGACGTCTACGGCACCCGCATCGAGCGCGAGGGCGAGAGCTGGCTCAAGCGCAGCACCGCGCACGCCTTCTATAGAGTGATCGGGCGGCTGTCGAAGACGCCGATCCCGGCCGACACCGGCGACTTCCGCCTGTTGTCCGAGCGTGCCCTGACCGGCCTGCGCCAGCTGCGCGAACGCCACCGTTTCATGAAGGGCCTGTTCGGCTGGGTCGGCTACAACCGGGTCGCGCTGCCCTATCACCGCGAGGCGCGCGTGGCCGGCGCCAGCAAGTTCAATTTCTGGCGGCTGTGGAACCTGGCCCTGGAAGGCATCACCAGTTTCTCGACCGCGCCGCTGCGCCTGGCGACCTACATGGGCCTGGCGACGGCGCTGTTCGCGTTCGGTTTCGGCGTCTGGGTGGTGGCCAAGGCCCTGCTCTGGGGCGACCCGGTCGCGGGCTGGCCGACCATGATGGCGGTAATCCTGTTCCTGGGCGGCGTGCAGCTGATCGCGCTGGGCCTGATTGGCGAATACCTGGGCCGGCTGTACGAGGAATCCAAGCAGCGGCCGTTGTACCTCGTCGACACCTGGCAGCCGGCGGCAGGAGTATCCTCGGGCCAGGGCTCGCTGCCCCCGCCCCAGATCGCCGAAGGAGAAGGCCATGCGCACCGTACGGCAACTGCTAGAAGCGAAAGCCGCTGAAGTGTTCGCGATCGGTCCGGACGCGCCGGTGATCGACGCGATTCGGCTGATGGCCGAAAAACGCATCGGCGCGGTATTGGTGATGGAAGGCCCGCGCCTGAGCGGGATCCTGTCCGAGCGCGACTACGCGCGCAAGATCGTGCTGCAGGGCCGCTCCTCGGCCGATACGCCGGTGCGCGACATCATGACCGCCGACGTGGTCAGCGTCGGCCTGGACGACAGCGCCGAGCGCTGCATGCAGATCGTCACCGACCGCCGCATCCGCCATCTGCCGGTGGTGCAAGGCGGGCAGGTGCTGGGCGTGGTTTCGATCGGCGACCTGGTCAAGGCGGTGATCGAGGACCAGCAGCTCGAGTTGGATCAGCTGCAGCGCTATATCGCGAGCTGAGCGGCCGCGCCGCCGTAGGATGCGGTGAGCGCCAGCGAACCGCATCATCGTCTCGCCCGGACTCGCACGCTGCTGCGGTCGTCACCGCGCCCGAATGCCCGCGCCGCTCAACGCGCGTACTTCCCTCCGCACGCGGCGTCCTTGCCCGGTCCCAGTTCTATCGTCGCCAGCAGCGCCGCCGGCGGCGCGATCGTGGCCAGGGCCAGCGCCGTCGCGCCGCGCAGGCTCAGGCGCGCGTAGTCGGGCCCGGCCTTGGGGTGCTTGAAGGTGCCGCCGACCTTCAGCGGCGAGCGCAGGCTCAACAGGCTGCGGTCCTTGGGCCGCGCACGCACGGTCAGGTCCAGAGTTTCGTCGCGCAGGCTGATCTTGCCGTCGCCGATCAGGATGGTGTCGCTGGTGTCGAAGGCCAATGCGCGCGTATGCATCACGCCTTCGCGCACCTCGAAATCGCCGAAGGCGCAGCGGATCGGGATCTGGCGGTCGTGGCCTAGTTTGAACTTGAGGATCTCGGCGATGTCGATGCCGGCGAATTCCATCAGCAGGTTGCTGATCCGGCCCGGGCCCATGCCGACCGCGATGTCGCCGTCGCTGCTGCCGAGCATGTCGGCGATGGAGTTGCCGCGGGCGTCCAGGGCGATCCGGCCGCCGACCTTGCCGACCGCGTCGCGCGCCAGTTTCACCCCCGGCATCAGCCTGGCCAGGGTCAGGCCGCGCGCGTCGATCTCGGCGCGGGTGGCGATGATGGGCTGGCGCGCGTCCATGCGCACGGTCGAGCGGATGCGGCCGTCGGCGACGCCGAAATCCAGCGGCTGCAGGCGCAGCACGCCGGCTTCCAGCAGCAGGTGCGCGTCCATCTCGTCGATCGGCCAGCCCGGCGCGTTGATGCGCTGCGCCTTCCAGCGCACGTCGGCGTCCATCGCCCGCAGCTTGTCCAGGCGATAGGGCGTGTCGGGCAGCACGCGCGCGCTGGCGCGTTCGCGCGCGGCCAGGGCGGCGAGTTCGGGGTTGCTGGATTCGCCGCCGCCGGTCTGCGGCGCGGCGCCGACGAAGCCGCCCAGGTCGTCGAAGTCGAGCCGGCGCGAATGCAGATCGGCGCGCAGGTAGGGACGGGCGCCGCCGGTCTCGACGCTGGCGCGGCCGCCCAGATCGCTGTCGCCGACCTTGCCGGTGAAACCATCGTAGTGCCAAGTGGTGCGTGCCCCGGCGATGTCGCGGGTGAGGCGGCCGTCCAGCGCATACGGCGACGTCGGCGGAACCGCCACGCCGATCAGCGGATAGAGGTCGGCCATGTCCTGGCCCGACAGCGCCAGGCGCAGGTCGAAATCGCGCAGGCGCAGCGGGTCGACCAGGCTGCCGCGCGCGTGCGCCCGGGTCGCGCCGGCGCTGGCGCGCAGGTCGAGCCGGTAGGGACGTTCGCGATCGCGCAGTTCCAGCGGCGATTCGGCGCGGCCCTGCAAGGAGAAACGATTGCCTTTCCAGCGCCCGCCGCCGTGCGCCGCGATCGGCGCCGCCGCGTCGTTCGCGCCCGCCGCCAGGCTGGCGATGCGGAAACGCATGTCGCTGCGGCTGGCCGGGTCCAGGAAGCTCAGTTCGCCGCGTTCGATCCAGACCCGCCCGAAACGCGGGCCTTCGCCGCCGCTGGCGCCGAACACCCAGTTGCCGCCGCGCTTGGGGTCGTGCTGCAAATGCAGGCGCGGGCGTTGCAGGCGCAGGTCGGGTATGCGCACCTCGTTGCGCAGCAGCGGCCACAGTTCGATATCGAACTGCAGGCGATCGGCGACGGCCATGTCGCGGCGCCGCGACCAGTCGGCGTCGCCGAAGCGCACCGCATCGGCGCGCACGCGCGTGGTGCGGCCCAGGTCGATGTCGAGATCGCCGCCGATGTCGAAGTCGCGGCCGGTGCGCGCCTGCACCTGGCGTTCGATCGGGCCGCGCAGCCAGTTCCAGTCCCAGGCCGCGATCAGGCCCAGGATCGCCAAGGCCGCCAGCGCCGCCGTGGCGCGCCACGGGTGGCGACGCAGCGCCTGCGCGGCGCGGCGCGCGGACGCGGCGGGGCCGCGTTCGGACGGGGTCGGATCGGGATGGG
This sequence comes from Lysobacter sp. CCNWLW3, assembly GCF_036697405.1. NCBI lineage: Bacteria > Pseudomonadati > Pseudomonadota > Gammaproteobacteria > Lysobacterales > Lysobacteraceae > Lysobacter > Lysobacter sp. CCNWLW3. The sequence goes on along the minus strand of NZ_JBAHWA010000012.1, from coordinate 88,130 downwards.
GCTGGGGGTCGCTCGCGCGCATGCTCGTGGGCGGGCTTTGAGCCTTCCGAACCAAGCACGACGCTGGAACGGACCGGCCCGGAATGCGCGCGGTCGATCGCGCGCCTGCGCCGCCTTCCTTCTGATGGAATGGCCCCACCATCCGCAGGCGGCGGTCAAGCGCAGGTGAATGCGTTGTGCGGCGTTCAGGCGGACGCCGGCGCGCGTTCAGGGCGCGGGTATCACCTGCGCCATCACCGAGATGTAATGGCAGACGCTGCCGGCGACCACGAACATATGCCAGATCGCATGCGAATACGGCAGCGAGGGCCGGTGATAGAACACCGTGCCCAGGGTGTAGCAGAGCCCGCCGGCGAGCAGCCAGCCCAGGGTCCAGGCGTCGAGCGCGCCCAGCAGCGGCTTGATCGCCACGATCACCAGCCAGCCCATCGCGATGTAGATGCCGGTCGAGAGCAGCTTGAAGCGGCCGGTGTAGAACAGCTTGAACACGATGCCGGCGAAGGCCAGCACCCAGATCGCCGCGAACAGGCCCCAGCCCCAGGGGCCGCGCAGGCCGATCAGGGTGAACGGGGTGTAGGTGCCGGCGATCAGCAGATAGATCGCGCAATGGTCGAAGACCTTCAGCCGCGCCTTGGCGATCGGGTGCTGTATCGCGTGGTAGAGGGTGGAGGCGACGTAGAGCAGCAGCAGGCTGATGCCGAACACAGTCGCGCCCACGAGTTGCCAGCCGTCGCCGTACAGCGCCGCCAGGGTGATCAGCACCGCGCCGCCGGCCAGGGCGGCGGTCGCGCCCAGGCCGTGGGTGAGCGCGTTGGCGATCTCCTCGCGCACCGACGCCACGTGCGGGTTGAGCGCGTTCGCGCGGTCGGGCCGTTCGCTGCCAGGGCGTGCGCTGTCCATCGATGCAGCATCCTCGGGGGAGGTGGAGCAAATGCTCGGAATCGGAGCGGCGAGCCCGGCGCGGCGGGCCTGGGCCATGCCCAGCGCGCCCGGAGCTGGCTTAGGATAGGCCGATTCCAAGGCCTGACGCATGATCATCTCCCATCAGCACCGTTTCGTTTTTGCCGCGATTCCCAAAACCGGCACCCACTCGGTCCGTCAGGCCCTGCGCGAGCACATGAGCGCGGACGACATCGAGCAGGTCGGTCTGTTCGTCAACAAGCGCTTCCCCTACGAGGAACTGGCCGCGATCAAACACGGCCACCTCAGCCTGCAGCAGGTGCGGCCGTTCCTGGGCGAGGAGGCGTTCGCGGGCTATTTCAAGTTCGCGTTCGTGCGCAATCCCTACGATCGCTTCATTTCCTACTGCGCCTTCATGACCCGCGCCGACGGCGCCTTCCTGCAGCGTCCGCAGGCGGTCATGCGCCACATCCTGTTCGAGGCGCGGCCGCTGCAGCACGTGCTGTTCCAGCCCCAGCACGGCCTGATCACCGGCCAAGACGGCGAACTGCTGGCCGATTACGTGGGCCGGGTCGAGGAGATGCAGGCGTCCTACGACGCCATTTGCGCCCGCATCGGCATCCCCAGCGCGCCCCTGGGCCAGGTCAACAGTTCCCGCCGCGGCAGTTATCGGGACTACTATGACCAGCCCCTGATCGACGCGGTGGGCGAGCTGTACCGGCGCGATCTGGAATTGTTCGGTTATTCGTTCTGACCCGGTCCGACGCCATGAACGCGATTCAGATCCAGCCCAATCCGCGCAAGACCACCTCGATTCGCCGGCTCGGGCCGGTCGACATCGTCGCGCTGCGCGCGGCCGTGCTCGCGATTCCCGAGGCGGTCTGGGACGCCGAGAACGCCGACAAGCCCAACCGCTTCGAGGCGCTGGACAAGACCCGCCACGTGGTCTTCCGCTTCGTCAGCAATTTCCAGGACTGGCGCGAGTCCTACGACCGCCCGCTGTGGGCGCAGTGGCGCGAGCTGCTGGAGCCGGTGCTGGCGCAGGCCGTGCGCCCCTACGGTTACGCCAACGCGGCCTTCCCGCGGGTGATGTTGGCGCGGATGGCGCCGGGCGGGGTGATCAAGCCGCATCGCGACGCCAATCCGGCGGCGAAGTGGCCGCACAAGGTGCACGTGCCGCTGATCACCAACGAGCGCGTGACCTTCTTCGTCGACGGCGTCGGCTACCACTTCCAAGAGGGCGAGGCGGTGGAGGTCAGCAATATGGCGGTGCACGCGGTGGAGAACGCCGGCGACAGCGACCGCATCCACCTGATCTTCGAGTACTACGACCGCGACCAGCCCGAACCCGACTGGCTGGCGCGGCGCTGAAAGGCCCGGAGCGCCTGGCGCGCCGGGCCCTGCGCCTTCAGGCCGCCGGCTGCGCGGCGATCTCGGCCATCGACGGCATCCCCATGACCGTCAGCACGGTTCCGACCACGCAGATCAGCAGCGGGATCTTGTTCTCGGAAAAATTCATGATCGCGAACACCAGTGCGACCAGCGGAATCAACAGCGAGCCCAGTCCCCACAGCACGCTTTCGCGGAACGCGTTGACCACGATCCACAGCACGCCGATCACACTCAGCCCCAAACCCAATAGATACATTGCATTCCCCTTGCTAGGTTGCCGCGGCCCCCGCCGCGGTGGGTCGATGCTAGCCGATCCCGGGGAAAAATGTGACGCGCGCCCGGTTCTGGTCCGGCGAGGCCGGGCCCGCCCTGCGCCTCATTCCAGGGTGTTGAGCTGGCGCACCCGCCGCAGCCGGCGCTGGATCTTGTGCGGGTGCGGGAAGCGGTATTCCTCTACCTCGACCAGCAGCGCGCAGTCCTCGCCGAAGGCCTCGCGCATCGCGTACAGGCGGCCGTTGCCCTCGAACGCGAGCCAGCGCTCGCCGTCGCGCACGACCTTGATCTGCGATACCGAGGGAATGATCTCGGTCAGGGCGGCCAGGTCCAGCCGGCCGTGGGCCAGCAGTTCCTCGCGCCGCGCGGCCAGCGCCTGGGCGCGTGCGCGGGTGGCCTGCTGGGCGGATTCGCGGTCGATGCGGTGGATCGGCTGCAGCGCGCGCAAGGGCACCATCGCCTGCGCCTTGTCGCCGCGCAGGCGGTGGATGTCCATGATCACCTTGGCCATGTAGGCGTCCTTGTAGTCCAGCGCGGCGACTTCGCTGCGCTTGCTCATCAGGTACAGCCACCACTGCCGCAGCCGCGACATCAGTCCAGCGCCACCGCGTGCGCGTGCTCGCGCGTGGCCAGGAACTGCACGCCCGGCGCGCGTTCCTGCGCCAGTTGCAGATTGACCCGGGTCGGGGCCAGGTAGACCAGTTCGCCGGCCGCGTCCAGGGCCAGGTTCATCGCGTTCTTGTCGCGGAACTCCTCCAGCTTCTTGGCGTCGGCGCAGCGGATCCAGCGCGCGGTGGCGACGCTGACCTGTTCGAAGCTGGCGTCCACGCCGTACTCGTCCTTGAGCCGGTAGGCGACCACGTCGAACTGCAGCACGCCGACCGCGCCCAGGATCAGGTCGTTGCTCATCAGCGGGCGGAAGAACTGGGTCGCGCCTTCCTCCGACAGCTGGGCCAGGCCCTTCTGCAACTGCTTGAGCTTGAGCGGATCGCGCAGGCGCGCGCGCCGGAACAGTTCGGGGGCGAAGTTGGGGATGCCGGTGAACGACAGCGCCTCGCCCTCGGTGAAGCTGTCGCCGATCGAGATCGTGCCGTGGTTGTGGATGCCGATGACGTCGCCGGAGTAGGCGGTTTCGGCGATCTCGCGGTCGGAGGCCATGAAGGTCAGCGCATTGGCCAGCTTCACTTCCTTGCCGGTGCGTACCTGGAAGGCTTTCATGCCGGCGCTGAACTTGCCCGAGCAGATGCGCATGAACGCGACGCGATCGCGGTGCTGCGGGTCCATGTTGGCCTGGATCTTGAACACGAAGCCGGTGAGCTTGTTTTCCGTCGCCGCGACTTCGCGGCCGGTGGTCTCGCGCGGCTTCGGCGGCGGCGCGTGCTCGACGAAGAAGTCCAGCAGCAGCTGCACGCCGAAGTTGTTGACCGCCGAGCCGAACGACACCGGCGTCTGCTTGCCGGCCAGGTAGGCCTGCTTGTCGAACGGGTGCGATGCGCCCTGCACCAGCTCGAGTTCGTCGCGCACTTCGCGCAGCGCGTCCGCGCCGATACGCGCCTCCAGGGCCGGGTCGTCGATCGAAGCGAAGATCGTCGAGTCCTGGCGGGTGAAGTTGCGACCCTGTTCGAACAGGTGCACTTCGCCGGTGAGCAGGTGGACCACGCCCTTGAGGCGCTGGCCCATGCCGATCGGCCAGGTGATCGGCGCGCACTGGATGCCCAGCACCGATTCCACTTCGTCCAGCAGGTCGATCGGGTTCTTGCCCTCGCGGTCGAGCTTGTTGATGAAGGTCATGATCGGCGTGTCGCGCAGGCGGCAGACCTCCATCAGCTTGATCGTGCGCTCCTCCACGCCCTTGGCCACGTCGATCACCATCAGCGCCGAGTCGACCGCGGTCAGCACGCGGTAGGTGTCCTCGCCGAAGTCGGCGTGGCCGGGGGTGTCTAGCAGGTTGACGATGCGGCCCTCGTAGGGGAACTGCATCACCGAGGAGGTCACCGAGATGCCGCGCTCCTTTTCCAGCGCCATCCAGTCCGAGGTCGCGTGGCGCGCGGCCTTGCGGCCCTTGACCGAGCCGGCCATCTGGATCGCGCCGCCGAACAGCAGCAGCTTCTCGGTGAGGGTGGTCTTGCCGGCGTCGGGATGCGAAATGATCGCGAAGGTGCGTCGGCGGAGGGCTTCTAGGGAAACGTCGGACATGGCGACGGCGCGCACCGGGCGCGCCGGAAGGTAAGGAGTAGGGGCGCGATTATAGCCGGTAGTGGGGCTGGGGCCTGGAGGGGCGTGGACGGGCGGAAGTAAATCCCCCTCAATCCCCCTTTTCCAAAGGGGGAGGCGAAGCTGGGCGACATGCAGGAAAGGTGGGCGACGCGCCGGCTGCCGTGCTCTAGCCCCCTTTGAAAAAGCGGGCGGGCACCCGCGCAGCGGGCGACGGGGGATTTGCTTTTGCTTTTGCCCTCTAGAGCCCGCCGGAGATCCGTAGCGGCCCCGACGGCCCGGTCATCCGGAACGGAATCGACTCCAGGCGCATGCCGCGGTTGACCTGGATCGCGAAGTGCAGGTGCGGCCCGGTGGTGAAGCCGGTATTGCCGGACAGGCCGATCTGCTGGCCCGCGCGCACGCGCTGGCCGACCCGGACCAGGGCGCCGTCGGCCTTGAGGTGGGCGTACAAGGCCATGCTGCCGTCGTCGTGGACGATGCGCACGAAGTTGGCGCGGCCGCCGTATTTCTCGCGGTTGAGCCCGGCCTTGTCGAAATCGGACTCGATCTGCATCACCACGCCTTCGCGCGCGGCCAGCACCGGGGTGCCGATCTCGGCCGCGAAGTCGACCGCGTAGCGGTTCTCCGGGTCGCTGTGGCTGAACTGGCCGCCGTAGCCCTGGTCGATGCGGAAGTTGTTCTGGCGCAGCGGCAGCACGTAGTCGACGTTGCGCGGGCGCGCGCCCGGATCGCCGGGCAGGCTTTCCATCTGCAGCTCGATGCCGCGCCCGGAGTCCTCCGGGCTCAGCACCGCGACCAGCGCGCTGGCGCGCGCGGCCACGGTGGCGCGCGCCGGCAGGGTCGAGGTGCCGCCCACGCCGCCGCCGTAGCTCTGGCTGTAGTCGACCTTGACCTCGATCGGGCCGGACAGGTTGTTGTCGGCCCAGGCCAGGTAGCGGTTGCCGTCGGATTCGATGCGCAGCCGCGCGATCGCGCCGGGCTCGCTGTGGACCGGGATCACCTTGACCTCGGACGGCGGCGCCGCCTCGGGCACGTGGTCGCCGTAATGGGTGATGCCGCTGCGATCGGTCCAGCGGTAGATCTTGCCGGCATGCGCCTGCGGCGCGGCGGCCAGAGCCGCCACGCACAGCGATACGGCCAAGGCGCGCGGCCCCCAAACCATGCGAGTTCCTACTCGGTGCAGCCCGGTTTCAAGTTTAGCGCGTGGGCCACGTCGGCGAGATCGAACGCGGTCACGGCTTTGTCGTCGTGCACGGCGAACAGCGCGCCGCTGGGGAAGCCCGCGGTGGAGGCGGCGTGCAGGGCGACGCCGTCGGTGTGCGCGGTGACCTTGCCCTCGAAGCTGCCGACCGGCGCCAGAGTGACGCGATCGAACAAGTGGAACACGGTCAGCGGCGCGAGCTGGTCGACCGCGATCCAGTAGCCGCCGCCGTCCGGACAGGTCCACAGCGCCACGCCCTCGGCCTCTGCGCCGAAGCTGCGGTCGGGCAGGCTGCGGCCGGTGTACTTGCCGCCGAAGGTGTACTCGCGCAGCGTGGATTCGTGGCGACGGTCCTCGTCGGCGATCAGCAGGCGGTCGTTGGCGGGGTCGCCGGCGATCGATTCGACCATGCGCAGCGCCGCGGCTTCGCTGGTGTCGCCGAAGGCACCGCCGTAGTTGGCGCGCATGCGGCCGTCCTGGTCGAACTGGATGCGGTAGCGGCGCACGCGCTGGTCGAGCTCGGCCCACGGCGGCACCTGGTCGAACTTCTTGCCGTACATGAAGCTGTCGGTGACGTAGACCTCGAGCTCGCCCGGCTCGGTCTCGGTCAGCCAGATGCCGTAGGGGCTGCGCAGCTCCTGTTCGCCGAAGCTGCCCAGCGGGGTGAAGTCGGGCAGGGCGAACACCTGCACGCGGCGGTTGTCGCGCTCGACCACGAAGGCGTGGTCGGCATAGACCGCGATGCCGTTGGGGCGGTCGAACTGGCCGATCGCCTTGCCTTCGCCGCCGACCGTGCGCAGCGCTTCGCCGGTGTCGGCGTCGTAGACGTCCAGGCGATGGGTCGACTTGGCGGTGGCGATCAGCCAGGTCTTGCCGTCTTCGGTCGGCCAGGTGGCCAGCGAATCCAGCTCTTCCTTCGGCGTTTCCGCCGACACGTAGCGCTCGGCGATCGAGGCGATGCCGGGCGTGCCGGCGACCGGCGCGGAGCGGGGCTGCGTGGTGGCGCAGGCGGCGAGCAGGGCGGCGAGGGTCGCCGCGGCAAGGAGGCGTGGGGTCATGGACGCGAAGTGTATGCGGCGGGCGCGGGTTTTTGTGATGCGGGTCGCGAGCTTATGATTAATCGCTATATGCGGATGAAGCGATTGACATGCCCTCGGAGCGCGGGCAGACTGGCCGCATCCATCGAGACCGGCTGAGGGACAGGCCCTTAGAAGCCGGGGCAACCCAACGCGACGCAAGTCGCGTGAAGGTGCCAATTCCTGCGGCCCGCCTAGGCGTCGGTCGGAAGATGGTTGCGACGTGCGCTGCCGCGCACGAGCGACTTGCAAGCTCGATGGCCCCGTCACTTCGGATGCCCGCCATGAGCTTCGCCCCCGCTACCGCCTTCGCAGAACCCTCCGTATCCCAGACCGCCGCGTTCGAGCGCAGCGACGCCTTCGTCGCCCTGGCCGCCGAGCGCGACGCCGTGCGCGGCGAACTGCGTCTGGACCTCGAGCTGCGCCACGCCGGCCGCCGCAGCGTGGTGCTGCGTTACGAGATCCAGGGCGAGGCCGCGCTGCCGGTGCTGTTCGTGGCCGGCGGCATCTCCGCCCATCGCCACCTCGCGCCCAGCCGCGCCCATCCCGAGGGCGGCTGGTGGGAGACCCAGGTCGGCCGCGGCCGCGCGCTCGATCCCGGCCGCCATCGCCTGCTCGCGTTCGACTGGCTGGGCGCCGACGGCGCGCTCGACGTGGCGCTGGACCCGGCCGACCAGGCCGACGCGATCGCGGCGCTGCTGGACGCGCTGAAGATCGAGCGCCTGGAGGCCTTCGTCGGCTACTCCTACGGCGCCATGGTCGGCCTGCAGTTCGCCGCGCGCCATCCGCAGCGGGTCGGCGCGCTGGTCTCGATCAGCGGCACCCACCGCGCCCACCCCTACGCCGCGGCCTGGCGCGCGCTGCAGCGCCGCGCGGTCGCGCTGGGCGCGCTGCAATGCGACGAGAGCCAGGGCCTGGCGCTGGCGCGCGAACTGGCGGTGCTCAGCTACCGCACCCCCGAGGAATTCGCCGAGCGCTTCGGCGCCGCCCAGGTGCGCGACGGCCGCGTGCGCGTCGACGCCGAGGACTATCTCGACCATTGCGGCGCCAAGTACGTGGCGCGCACGCCGACCGCCGCGTTCCTGCGCCTGTCGGAATCGATCGATCTGCAGCAGGTCGATCCCAGCCTGATCCGCGTGCCGGTGACCGTGGTCGCGGTCAGCGAGGACCGCCTGATCCCGCTGTCCGAATCCTACGACCTGGTCGAGCGCCTGCGCGGCGAAACCCGCCTGCGCGTGCTGCGCTCGATCTACGGACACGACGCCTGCCTCAAGGAGGCCGGCGACATCGACACCATCCTGCGCGAAGCGCTGGCCGACTGTAGCCAGGCGGCGGCATGAGCACCCACACCGAAGGAACCGCCGTGACCCAGATCCGCACCCGCAACGCCTGCACCGCCGCCGTCCGCGCCGGCATCGACCGCGACGCGGCCCATGGCGCGGTCACGCCGCCGATCGTGCTGTCGTCCAACTTCAGCTTCGCCGGCTACAACGACAAGCGCCAGTACGACTACACCCGCAGCGGCAACCCCACCCGCGACCTGCTCGGCGAGGCCCTGGCCGAGCTCGAGGGCGGCGCCGGCGGCGTGATCACCAGCACCGGCATGGCCGCGATCACCCTGGTCCTGCACGCCTTCCTCAAGCCCGGCGACCGCATCGTGGTGCCGCACGACGGCTACGGCGGCAGCTGGCGTCTGTTCAACGCGCTGGCCGCCAAGGGCGCGTTCGAGTTGATCACCGCCGATCTCACCGATCCGCGTTCGCTGACCGAGGCGCTGGCGACCAAGCCGGCCGTGGTCTGGATCGAAACCCCGTCCAACCCCTTGCTGCGCATCACCGACCTGCGCTTCGTGATCGAGGCCGCGCATGCGCAGGGCGCGCTGACCGTGGTCGACAACACCTTCCTGTCGCCGGCGCTGCAGCGCCCGATCGCGTTCGGCGCCGACCTGGTCGTGCATTCGACGACCAAGTACGTCAACGGCCACAGCGACGTGGTCGGCGGCGCGGTGATCGCCAAGAGCGCCGAGCACCACCAGCAGCTGACCTGGTGGGCCAACGCGCTGGGCCTGACCGGCTCGCCGTTCGACGCCTTCCTGACCCTGCGCGGCCTGCGCACCCTGGATGCGCGCCTGCGCGTGCACCAGGAGAACACCCAGGCGATCGCGGCGCTGCTGGACGCGCATCCGGCGGTGCGCGTGGTCCATTACCCGGGCCTGGAATCGCATCCGGGCCATGCCCTGGCGGCGCGCCAGCAGCTCGGCTTCGGCGCCATGCTCAGCGTCGAGATCGACGGCGGCGAGGCGGCGGTGCGCGCCTTCCTCGACGGCCTGGAGTGCTTCACCCTGGCCGAGTCGCTGGGCGGCGTGGAAAGCCTGATCGCGCATCCGGCCACCATGACCCACGCGGCGATGTCGCCCGAAGCGCGCGCCGCGGCCGGCATCGGCGACGGCCTGCTGCGCCTGTCGGTCGGCATCGAGCACGTCGACGACCTGATCGCCGACCTCGAGGCCGCGCTGGAACGCGCCGCCGACGCGGTGGCCACGGCGGCGCGCGCGAAACGATGAGCGCCGCGGCCGACGTCCTGCAAGCGCAGGCGCAGCAGGCGCTCGCGCCGCATCCCTATCGGGCCCCGGCGCCGGCGCGGCTGGCGCTGCTCGGCACCGGCACGGTCGGCGGCGCGGTGTTGGCGCGCCTGCAGGCTTGGCGGGGCTCGCCGTTGGGCGAGCGCCTGGCGCTGGTGCACGTGGCCAATTCGCGGCGCGCGCTGGCCGATGCCGGCGGCCTGGCGCCGGACTACGCCGCGTCGGCGCTGGTCGGCGCGGCTCAACCCAGTTCGCTCGAGCACGTCGCCGCCAGTCTCGGCGAGGGCGGCGCGCGGGTGGTGATCGATGCCACCGCCAGCACCGACGTGGCCGAACGCCACGCGCAGTGGCTGGCGCAGGGCATCCATGTCGTCACCGCTTGCAAGATCGGCCAGGGCACCTCGCTGGCGCGCTGGCGCGCGATCCGCGGCGCCTGCGCGGCCGGCGGCAGCGGCTACGGCGACAGCGCCACGGTCGGCGCGGGTCTGCCGTTGCTGCGTTCCCTGCGCGAACTGCAGGCCGGCGGCGATCGCATCCGCGCGATCGCCGGCGTGCTCTCCGGTTCGCTGGCCTGGTTGTTCAATCACTACGACGGCATGCGCCCGTTCTCGTCGCTGGTGCGGCAGGCGCGCGATGCCGGCTACACCGAACCCGATCCGCGCGACGATCTGTCCGGCGAGGACGTGCGGCGCAAGCTGCTGATCCTGGCGCGCGCCTCCGGCGTGGCGCTGGAGGCCGGCGAGGTCGAGGTCGCCTCGCTGGTGCCGCCGGAGCTGGCGATCCTGTCGCGCGACGGCGTCGACGCCGCCTTGCCGGCGCTGGACGTGCCGCTGCGCGAGCGTTACGCGGCCGCCTACAAGAACGGCGAGCGCCTGCGCTTCATCGCCCGTCTGCAGGACGGCGCCGCGCGCGTCGGCCTGGAATCGCTGCCGGCCGACCATCCGCTGGCCGGCGGTGCGGGCACCGACAACAAAGTCGCGATCTGGTCAGACCGCTACCGCGAGCAACCGCTGGTGATCCAGGGCCCGGGCGCGGGCGCCGAAGTCACCGCCGCCGGTTTGCTGGACGACGTGCTGCGCCTGACGAGTTGAGCGAGCTGGTCGCGACGCGGAGCGTCCGTACCCTGTAGGGCCTCGGCCCTCGGCGGTAGCAGCGGCGCCAGCCGCGACCGCGTCCTGGTCGAAGGCGCGCGGTCGCGGCCCTCGGCGCTGCTACCCAAACACATGCGCCCATTCGCTCTCTGTGGGAGCGGCGTGAGCCGCGATCGCGGCAACCCGCACGGCCATGGACCCAGGTTCGCCGACGACATCGCGATGGCGGCCGCCTGCTTTCGTCAATGAGGCGGTCGACGGTGGGTGCGGTGACGCGATCGCGGCTCACGCCGCCCCCATATGGAGCACGCGCCCCCGCGTCAAAAGATGTTCTGCCATGAAAAACGGCCGCATGGGTGCATGCGGCCGTTTGCGTTCGTTGCGGTCCTCAAGTCCGGATAAATCCGGGGCGCCGGCCCGAGGGGAGGCCGGCGCCCCGAGGCAAGCGCCGGACCGCGAACGGTCCGGCGCTGCGCAAGCTCACTGCAGGCCGTCGCGGATCGCGGTGGCCAGGCTGCCCTGCGGGTCGTCGCCGCTGAACTCCCAGAAGAACGCGCCGCCCAGGTTCTGCGCCTTCACGTAGCCCATCTTCTCGATGATCATGGCCGGCGTGTCGTAGCTCCAGAACGTATTGCCGTCGTACTTCCAGGTCGCCCGCGCGTTGGCGTCGGTGTAGATCGTGCCGGCGCGGTTCTTGAGCACCTTGTAGTCCTCGTTGCCGGCCTCGTAGGTGCCGGGCGCCGCGGTGCCGCTCTGGTACAGGCCGTTGTTGACGTTGGGCACGTTGGTCCAGCCGCGGCCGTAGAAGCCGATGCCCAGGTTGAGCTTGGCCGCCGGCACGCCGCGCGACAGGAAGGCCTCGAGCGCGTCGTTGGTGTTGTAGAACTTCTGATCGCCGGTGGAGGGATCGTTCGGCGAATCGAACAGCGCGGTGTGGTGGTTGGTCTTCGCGTCCCAGGTGCCGTGGAAGTCGTAGGTCATCACGTTGATGTAGTCGAGGTACTGGTGATACGCGGCCGGGTTGGTCACGCGCACCTTGTCCACGCCCGCACCGGCGGCGATGGTCAGCAACAGGCCCGGACGCACCGCGTTGAGCTGGCTGCGGAACTCGGCCAGCAGGGCGGTGAAGTTGGCGCTTTCCTCGGCCGTGCCGCAGGTCAGGCCGCAGGCCGCGGGGTACTCCCAGTCCAGATCGATGCCGTCGAACACGCCGGCCGCCGCGCCCACGCCGCCGGCGCCGTCGGTCACCGGCAAGTTGCCGCGGATGTAGGCGTCGATGCAGGAGGCGACGAAGGCCTGGCGGTTCTCCGGGCGCGCCGCGCTGGCGAAGCCGCGCGACCAGGTCCAGCCGCCCAGCGAGATCAGCACCTTCAGGCCCGGGTACTTGGCCTTGAGCTGCTTGAGCTGGTTCCAGTTGCCGCGCAGCGGCTGGTCCCAGGTGTCGGCCGCGCCGCTCACGCTTTCGGCGGCGCCGAAGGCCTTGCTGTAGTCGGCGAAGGCGTCGCCGCCGGCGCCGGTGTTGGGATCGGAGGGCTGGATCACGCCGACTTCGCAGCGGTTGTTGCGCACGTTGCCGAAGGCGTAGTTGATGTGGGTGATCTTGGCCGCCGAGCCGCTGGTGTCGATGTTCTTGACCCGGTAGTTGCGGCCGTAGATGCCCCACTGGGCGAAGTAGCCGATCACGCGCTTGTTGCCGCCGCCGCCGCCCTGGGTGGTGCTGGCGCTGATCTGCGCGCTCTGCGCGGAGGCGTTGCCGGCGTTGTCGCGGGCGCGCACGCGGAAGGCGTAGGCGGTGTTGGCGCTAAGGCCGGTGGCGGTATAGCTGGTCGCGGTCGGCGAGCCGACCAGGCTGCCGTCGCGGTACACGTCGTAACCGGCCACGCCGCTGCCGCCGCTGTTGTCGGTGGAGGCGTTCCAGCTCAGCGAGATGCTGCTGGAAGTCTGTGCGGGCGAGTTCAGGCCGCCGGGCACGCTCGGCGGGGTGGTGTCGGTGGACGGCGCGGTCACGGTGATCGTGGAGATCGCCGAAGTCGTGCTGGCGCCCTGGTTGTCGGTTGCGACCGCCTTGAAGGCGTGGCTGCCGGCGCTGGCGTTGCTCCAAGTCGCCGCATAGGGCGAGCTGGTGTCCACGCCCAGCGAGACGGTGCCGCGGAAGAACTCGACCTGGGCGACGCTGCCGTCGCTGTCGGAGGCGTTGGCGCTGACCGCGATATTGGCGCCGGTCGTGTAGCTGCCGCCGTTGGCCGGCGAGGTCAGGCTGACGCTGGGCGGTTGGTTGGTGCCGACGCCGCAGGCGCCCAGGTCCTGGTACCAGCCGCAGCTGGGGCAGTGGGTGGGCGGCGCGTTCCAGATCTGGATGTTGGCCTGGTACAGGCGGTCCTGATAGACCAGCTTGTCGCCGGGGTTGTAGATGGTCGACGCGTTCCAGGCCGGAATATTGGCGCAGCTGGCGCTTTGCGCCAGCGCGTTCGAGCCCCAGGACGCTGCGATCAGGCAGGTCCATAGCGCCAGTGTGGTCGATCTTGCGTGCTTCATGAGCGTCCTCTCCCTTGCGAAGTCCGATGCGGAATCCCGATCCGTCGCCGGCCGGTGCTGTCCCTCTGTTGTCTGGAAAGGAGGCGCGTGGCCTCGGTGCTGCGCGGGAGGTTCGAACCTCCTCGTAGGTCGCCGCTAGCGGCGCAAAACCGGTACGGGCGCGGCCCGCGTATGCCTGTTGGTTCCCTCCCCGGAGCCGGTGTGGCGGCGCGCGGGGCCGTAACAGCGCTCCGCATCGCCTGTGTCGAGGGCCGAGGCTGTTTTTTGCTGACAACGTTGTCAATCGCGTCAGTATGGCTTTGCGGAGCAGTTCACAAATATTGATGACAACGTCGGTCAGTAGAGGCCCTGTTTGTTGCGTTGCAACGAGATGGAAATGACCGAGAGACAATCGCGGCGTGCTGCGACGGCACCTGTGGGTTGCGGAGCCGGTCGGGGAGGAGCGATAGAGGTAGGTGCGGCGTAAGCCGCGACCGCGATCTTGCGGGCCACGGCGTCGCCCAACGGTGCGGCGCAGGCGCGGCGCATCGGCTTGCTGTAGGAGCGGCGCAAGCCGCGACCGCGACAACTACTTGCGGCGACGACACCGCAGAGCGCGGCAGGCACTCCAGGCCACCACCCTCACGGTCGCGGCTTACGCCGCTCCTACCCCAAGGCGGGCAGCGCCGGTTCAGTGCGCAGGCTTGCCCTTGCGCAACTTCGCGACCGCATCGGCATTCACGGCGTCGGCGCCGCTCTGCGCGCGCAGCCAGCTCGCGAGTTCGGCGACCTGGGCGTCGTCGAGGTCATGGGCGTAGCCCGGCATCGCCTGCATGCGTTCCAACCCGACCAGATCGTGCTCGGGCAGGCCGTCGAGGATGGCCACGAGCAGGTTGTGCGGATCGCGGTCGCGCACGCTGCTGTTGTCGCGCAATCCCGGGGCGACGTGCGGCACGCCTTCGCGATCGCGGCCGTGGCAGCCCGAGCACAGATTCAGATAATGGCCGCGCCCGCCCTGCGGGACGTTCGCGGCCGAGACCATGGCCTGCGCCGGCGGCGGCGTATCGCCGAGCAGGTAAACCGTCATCGCATCCAGATCGGCTTTGCTCAGCCGGCTGGTAGACAGGTTCACCACCGTCAGCATCTCGTCGGACGCCACCGCATGCGCGTTGAGCCCGGTGGCGAGATAGCCACGCAGCTGCGCCGCGTTCCAGCCGCGCGCGGCCAGGCCTTGCGGGGTGATGTCGGGCGCGGCGAAACGTCCCAGCTCGTTATTGCCGGCCAGGGCTTGCGCGCGCTTGAGCTGGCCGGCCCAGCCGCGCGGGCTGTGGCACTCGCCGCAGTGGCCGAGGGCGTCGACCAGATAGCGCCCGCGCTGCCAGGCCGGCGAGGCGCCCTGCGAGGCCGGCCGGGCATCGGCGCCGGCGAAGGCCAGGTTCCACAGCGCGATGCCGCTGCGGATGTTGAAGGGGAAGCTCACGCCGTTCTTGCGGTTGGCCTGCGCCACCGCGGGCTGATGCATCAGATAGGCGTAGATCGCGTCGGAGTCCGCGCGCGCGATATCGCGATAGGACACATAGGGCATGGCCGGATACAACTGATGGCCGTCGCGCGCCTCGCCGCGCGTGAGCGCGTGGTGGAAGTCGTCGGCGGTGTAGCGGCCGATGCCGTGCTCGGGATCGGGGGTGATGTTGGTGCCGTGGATGATGCCGAACGGCGAGGCCAGGGGCACCCCGCCCGCGAACGGCGCGCCGCCGGGCGCGGTGTGGCAGGCGGCGCAATCGGCGGCGTCGGCGAGGTAGCGCCCGCGCGCGAGCTGCTGCGCGCTGGCTTGGACTTTCTGCGCCGGGCCGCGCCCGGCCCACCACTGCAGCAGCCAGCAGCCGATCAGCCAGATCGCGAGCAGCAGCAGCGCCCAGGCCAGGATGCGCCGCCAACCGACCCGGGTCATGGCGCGCGCTCCCGCACCAGGCCCGGCGTGGCCAGCACCAGCGCCTTCACCGCCTGGTAGTAGCGCACGTAGCCGGTGCAGCGGCACAGGTGCGGATCCAGGGCCTCGGTGATCGTGGCTTCGACGTCCGCTGCGGTCACCGGGCTTTTCTTCAGCCGCTCCAGCAACACCGTGGCCGCGTTGACGAAGCCCGGCGTGCAGTAGCCGCACTGGAAGCTGAAATGGTCGAGGAAGGCCTGCTGCACCGGCGACAGCTCGACGATCGCGCCGGCGTCGTCGCGCCGGGCATGGCCTTCGACGGTGCGGATGCGCTTGCCCGCGAAGTAGTGGGCGCCGGTGATGCAACTGCGTACTTCGCGCGGGCCGGCCTCGTCGTCGACGATCACCGTGCAGGCGCGGCACACGCCCTGGCCGCAGCCGAAGCGGGTGCCGGTGAGGCCGAGGTACTCGTGCAGCACGTCGACCAGCATCATGTCCTCGGGCACGTCGATCGGGCCATGGGCGCGGCCGTTGACGTGCAGCTGCAGCGGTCGTTTGACGATGGGCGCGCTCATGCGGCGCTCTCCGAGGCGGTGGTGTCGGTGGCCGCGCCCGACAGCGCCGCGTGCACCTTGTCCGGGGTGATCGGCAGCTCGCGGAAGCGATGCCCGGTGGCGTGCGCGACCGCGTTGGCGATCGCCGGCACCACCGCGATCATCACCACCTCGGCCATGCCCTTGGGCGGGTCGGTGTCGGACAGCGGCGCCAGCACTTCGCCGCTCTGCTTCCACACCGCGACGTCGCGCGCGCGCGGCAGGACGTAGCGGTTGAAGTTCCATGTGCCGTTGCCGGGGCCGTCCTCGTACAGCGGCAGGAATTCGTGCAGGGCGTGGCCGATGCCCATCGCCAGGCCGCCCTGCAATTGCCCGGACACCAGCTCGGGCACGATCTGATTGCCGCATTCGAGAATGGAATGGTGGTTCAGCAGTTCGACCGTGCCGGTGGCGGTGTCGACCGCGACCTCGGCCAGGGTGCCGATCGCGCTGTAGTAGACGACGCCGGCGTTGTTGCGCTGGGTCGGCGGGTAGTGGACGCGCGTGCGCTCGATCATGCGGTAACCGTTCGCGGTCGGCGTGCCGGCGCCGGCGCCGCTGCCGTCGCCCCAGCGCAGGGCGACGCCGTCCAGCGGCAGGCGCGCGTCGTCGCCGGACAGCGGGAACTCGGCCTCGGCCCATTGCCAGCGGTTGAAGGTGTGCACGATGGCGCCGGTCGCCAGGCCCAGCTCGTGCGCCTTCGCGGCCAGTTGCGCCAGCGTCAGCGGCACCAGGCCGGCGGCGGTGAGCTTGCCCGCGATCCAGCGCGCATCCTCGCGCCGCACCACCAGCGGCGCCAGCTGGCCGCCGCCGTAGCCCTGGCCCCACAGCGCGCGCGCCGCCGGCCACAGGCCTTGGGTGAACAGCAGGCGCGCCGCCTCGCGGGTGGCGTGGCCGAAGAAATAGGCCGAATTGCTGGCGCTGCTGGGGATCACCCGGTTCGGGGTCCAGCGCGGATCGCCCTGCTGGCGGTCCTGCTCGGCCTGCGACATCAGCCAGGGGTCGCCGGTGGCGACCATCGGCAGTTCCGGCCACTCGATCTCGCCGGTGCGCACCTCGTCGGCGGGGCGGCCCAGCCATTGCGCGCAGATCGCGGCCTGGCTGGTGGTCATGCCGGTGCCCATCTCGATCGCGACCTGGCGCAGCAGGATGCGGCCGTCCTGGGACAGCGCGACCTCGGCGAAACCGGACTCGGCGCCGGTGCCGAAATCCTTCTGCACGCAGCCGAAGCCGACGCCGTAGCGCTTGCCCGGATGCGCGGCCTCGTATTCGCGCTTGCGCTTGGCGCGCTCGCGCCACAGCGGATGCGCCTTGGCCTTGGCCAGCACTTCGTCGGCGCGTTGCGCGCCGCCCGGGATCGCGCCCTGGGTGTTCTTCATGCCGGACTTGAACACGTTGCGCTCGCGCAGTTCGATCGGGTCCAGGCCGAGTTCGGCCGCGACCTCGTCGACCAGCATTTCGGTCGCGCCCATGCTCTGCAGGGTGCCGTAGCCGCGCGCCGAGCCGGCATCGAGCGCGCGCGAGGCGATCACGGTGCTGGCCAGGTCGCTGCGCGGGAAGTAGTAGATCGATTGCGCCGCGGTCGCCGCGACCAGGCACACCGAGGGCGAGAAGTTGCGCCGGCCGCCGCCGTCGCCGGTCATGTCGCCTTGCAGGATCTCGAAGCGGCCGCTTTTGCGGTCCACCGCGATCCGATAGCGCATGCGGAAACTGTGGCGCTTGAGGCTGGCCTGGAACTGTTCGTAACGGTCGTTGGCCAGGCGCACCGCGCGGCCGTCGCCGTACAGGCCCGCGACCAGTGCATAGAACGGGAAGGGGTTGTGGTCCTTGGAACCGTAGCCGACGGTGTAGCACGGATGCAGCACCAGCCGCTTCACGCCCAGCGCGCTGGCGGCCAGCATGCGCGCGCCGTCCTCGGCGATTTCCTGCGGCGACTGCGTGGCCGTCACCAGGTGCAAGGTGGCGCTGTCGCGGTCGTACCAGCCGTTGCCGTTGTCGGGTTCCAGCGCGGCGGTGTCGATGGATTGCGAGAAGTATTCGCGCTGCAGCACCAGGCGGCCGTCGGCGGGCGCGTCCAGGCTGGCCGCCATCGCCGCCGCATGCGCCGCGCCCTGGGCGTCGATCGCGCCGTCGGCGTTGGCGGCCGGCCATTGCGGCTGGTTCTTGCGGTAGCCGGACGGGAACAGCGGCGTGTCCTTGAGGCTGGAATAGGCGTCGTCGTCGTAGGCGGTGGCGCCGCCCACGCGCACGTAGCGGAAGCTGGCCCAGGGCTCGCGCTGCAGCGGGCCGGTCTGCGCGCCCCAGCGGATCAGATCCTCGCGGAACTTCAGGCGCGTCTTGGCGGCGCGGAAGCGATCGAAGTCGTGCCAGATCAGCAGCGCGACCGCATGCCCCAGATAGGCCGGCGTCTGGCCTTCGGGCAGCAGCATGTGCTCGCCGTAGAAGGGCGGGAAGCCGACCCGGTCGCGCGCGAGATCGGCGGCGCCGACGATGCGGTCGGGTTGCAGGCCATCGCCCAGTATCGACAGGTCGTAGCCGGCGTAGACGCGGTCGGCGCGGGTCACCCGCAGCAGCATGGCGTGCGCCTGCTGTTGCGGCCAGCCGGGCAAGTCGCGCGCGCGCATGTCGAAGCTGAAGACTTTTTCGCCGCTGACCTTGGCGGTGGCGTCGGTGCGGTAACGGATCTTGCCGGTGGCCGCGTCCCAGGGCATCGGCCGCAGGCGCTCGCGTTCGAACAGGGCGGCCAGCGCGGCGCTGCCCGGCGCGGCGACGTAGACCGAGATGCCGGCCACCACGCTGCATTTGAGGAAATCGCGACGGCTGAGGCGGGCTGGCATGGAGGGCGTCCTAGCTGGCTCCAGCGCATAGTAACCACAAGTCCGGCGGGAAAAATCGCAGCGTGCCGCGCGGCCGGCGCCGGGCGCGCTATCTCCGTCGGCGATGTGTAGGCTTGGTGAGGAACAAGACGACGCGAGCGTGGACGCTCGTCTGCCGGCGTGGCGCGCTCAGGCCGCGAATGCGCGCTTGATCGCGTCGGCGGCCTCGACGGCCTTGGCTTGCAGCAGGAAGTGCGGGCCGTCGAGTTCCACGCAGTTCGCCTGCGGCAGGGTCGCGCGTATGTGCTCCCAGCTGCGCCGCGACACCAGCCGGTCGTGGCGGCCGCGCAGGTACAGCAGCGGGCAGGCGACCCGGGCCAGGGCCGCGGTTTCCTCGGCCGTGCTGCCCGCATGCATGCGCGCGCGGATCGTCGCCGGATCCAGCGAGCCCAGCACCTCGCGCGTGCGCGCCAGCCATTCCTCGCTGGCCCAGGCGCCTAGCATCGCCGCCGCGGTCAGCCGGGCCGGGATGCGGTCAATCGGCAGGGCGGTGCCGATCCGGCCCAGCCACGAGGCAGGCAAGCGCCAGCCCGGCGGGCTGGGCGCGCGCGCGAAGCTCGCGCACAGCACCAGGCCGCGCAGGCCGTCGGGCTGCGCGGCGGCGAGGCGGATCGCGATCGGGCCGGAGAAGGATTCGCCCAGCAGCAGGAAGGGTTCGCCGCGCGGCAGGCGCGCGCGTACGTAGGCGGTAAGCCGGTCGTAGCCCCAGGCGGCGTCGCGCGGATAGGCGACGATCCCGGCACGGAACTGCGGCGCCAGCGCCGCGGCGAAGTCGCTCAGCAGCGCGCCGGTGCCGTCCATGCCGGGGAGCAGCAGACAACGGATGACTAGGTCTCGTCGGGCTGGCCGAGCCGGCTCTCCAGCCGATCCAGCATGCGCAGCACGTACTGGCGATTGCGCGCCAGCTTGATCCAGGTCGGCAGGCGCGAAAACATCGAGCGGTGGACCGGGACGCGCCGTTCGCGCTGCTGGGCGCCCACGTAGCGGCGCAGCTCTTCGAGGTGGGCGCGGTTGTACACCCACAGCGGGCCGGCGCGGGTCGTTTCGATCAGCCGCAGCGGCAGGCCGAAGTGCGGATCGTGGCCGTCGTCCGCGTGCAGGCGCTGCGCCGATACCTCCACCAGGCTGCTGTGCCCGCAGCTGGGACAGGTCCGGGCGATGCTGCCGAATCCGGGGCTCGAACGCAGGTCGGGCACGCGCGCCGAGTCCGCTTCGAAGTCGCGCTGCTGGTTCACGCACAGCCATTGATGGCCGCAGTAGCCGCAGGGCCGGCGGCCCCACAGGCGGATCCGGCCCAGCCAGTCGTCGCGTTCGCTGCGCGCTTGCAGGCCGCAATGCGCGCACACGAAAGCGGCGGTCCAGCGCCGTTCGGCCCAGCTCGCCAGCACCACCCCGGGCCGGTCGCAGCGCTTGCAGCGGACTTCGACGCGTTGCGCGAACGACCACAGGCCCAGGCCGGTGTCGCGATGGCGGGCCGGTGCGGCGACGGTCGCGGCCTGCGTCATTTGATCCTCGTCAGGCCGCGATAGGACTCGTCGGCGTTCTCGACATGGATGCCCAGCGGCTCGGCGCCGGCGGTGATCCTGAGCCGCGCGCCGGGCGCGAGCTCCGACTCGATCACGGTCTGCGCGGGTGTGGTGACCGTCACCCGCATGCCCACCGTGCCGCCGTTGTCGATGTTGAGCACGTCGCCGGGCTGGAGATCCTGGCTGCGGGTGGTCTGGCTCATGTCGTGGCTCGCGCCGCGCTCCTCAGCACTCGATGACGTTGACCGCCAGGCCGCCGCGCGAGGTTTCCTTGTACTTGTCCTGCATGTCGCGGCCGGTGTCGCGCATGGTCTTGATGACCTTGTCCAGGCTGACCTTGTGCTTGCCGTCGCCGCGCATGGCCATGCGGTAGGCGTTGATCGCCTTGACCGCGCCCATGGCGTTGCGCTCGATGCAGGGGATCTGGACCAGGCCGCCGATCGGGTCGCAGGTCAGGCCCAGGTTGTGCTCCATGCCGATCTCGGCGGCGTTCTCGATCTGGCTGGCGGTGCCGCCCAGGGCGGCGACCAGGCCGGCGGCGGCCATCGAGCAGGCCACGCCGACCTCGCCCTGGCAGCCGACTTCGGCGCCGCTGATGGAGGCGTTTTCCTTGTACAGGATGCCGACCGCGGCCGCGGTGAGCAGGAAGTTGCGCACGCCCTGGATGTTGGCGCCGGGGCAGAAGCGGTCGTAGTAGTGCAGCACCGAGGGGATGATGCCGGCCGCGCCGTTGGTGGGCGCGGTGACCACGCGCCCGCCGGCGGCGTTCTCTTCGTTGACCGCCAGCGCGTACAGGTTGACCCAGTCGAGCACGGTCAGCGGGTCGCGCATCGCCGCTTCGGGTTTGCTCGACAACTCGGCGAACAGCGCCGGCGCGCGCCGCGACACGTGCAGGCCGCCGGGCAGGGTGCCGGTCTGACGGATGCCGCGCTCGACGCAGGCCTGCATCGCCGTCCAGATTTCGTCCAGGCCGGTGTTGATCTGCTCCGGCGTGCGCCAGGCCTGTTCGTTGGCGAACATCAGCTCGGCGATGCTCAGCCCGCTGCGCTGGGCCTGGGCCAGCAGTGCGTCGCCGGAGTGGAAGGGGTAGGGCAGGTCGGTGGTGTCGGCGACGATGCGGTCTTCGGCCGCTTCGTCCTGATTGACCACGAAGCCGCCGCCGACCGAGTAGTAGTCGCGCGTGGCGATCACTTCGCCGTCGCCGTCGTAGGCGGTGAAGCGCATGCCGTTGGTGTGGAAGGGCAGCTTCTGGCGCTTGTTCATGATCAGATCGTGCTTCTCGTCGAAGCCGATCTCGCGCCGGCCGAACAGGCGGATGCGCTTGCTGCCGCGGATGCGCTCGAGCGCGTCGGGGATGATGTCGGGGTCGATCTGGTTCGGCCAATGGCCTTCCAGGCCCATCAGCACGGCCTTGTCGGTGCCGTGGCCGCGGCCGGTGAGGGCGAGCGAGCCGAACACTTCGGCGCGCAGGCGCGTGCAGCGCTCCAGGTCGCTGCCGTTGCCGGCGCCGCCTTCGACCAGCCAGCGCTCGACGAAGCGCGCGGCGGCGCGCATTGGGCCGACGGTGTGGGAGGAGCTCGGACCGATGCCGATTTTGAAAAGATCGAAGGTGCTGACGGCCATGGGGCGGGGGATGCTCGGCTGGAGGGCGATGGGACGCGGTCAGCGTCCGTTGGCGATCTTGCGGTAGCGGGCGCTGCTGCGTTCGTCGGGTTCGCGCAGCTGGAGGCTGTTCGGGCCGCTCATGCGTGCCGGATACTCCCATCGCTGTTCGGTGGGCGTGTGGGCGATGCGCAGGCGGCAGGTCTTGCGGTCGAAGCTCAAACTGCCGCCGAGCGGATCCGGGCGTTGGTGCAGCCAGGAATCGAAGCCGCGGCGGCCGTCCTGTTCGTTGAGCTCGAACCGTTCGAAACGGCCGCCGTCGCTGCTTTCACAGGCGGCGATCAATCGCGCGGCCTGGACGCCGCAGGCCGGGCCCGCCCACGCGACGGCGGGCGCCAGCAGCGGCGCGCCCAGGATCGCGGTGGGGATCGAGCGGAGGGCCATGGGCCGTCCCAAGATGGACTCTAGGTATTCTAGACGCTCGCGAACCCCGCCACCTCAGTACGCAAGCGCATGCACCTGACTCTGTACCAACGCGACGACTGCCACCTCTGCGACCTGGCCCTGGAGGTGCTGGCGCAGGCGCGCGCGCCCGAGTTCGACAGCGTCTTCATCGACGAGGATGCGGCGCTGGAAGCGCGCTACGGCACGCGCGTGCCGGTATTGCGCGACGAGGGCCGCGGGCGGGAGCTGGAATGGCCGTTCGACGCGGCGCGGTTGCGCGACTTCCTGGGCGCCTGATCCGGCATGCGGTGCGGTGCGCCTTCGGCTTACCGCACCCTACGAGAGCCGCAGGGTGCGGCGGCAACCGCGCCATCGCCATGCCACGGTCCTACTTCGCGGGCACCAGGTTCACCTTGGTGCTGACTGCGACTTCGTTCGGAATGATCGAGATATCGGCCCAGTCGCCGCCGCCGACGCCGAAGTCCAGGCGCTTGACCGTGGCCTTGCCGCTGAGCACCGGCTTGGCGCCCGCGGTCCAAGTGAAGACCAGGGTGACCGGCTTGCTGACGCCGCGCAGGGTCAGGGTGCCGTCGGCGGCGTAGTTGTTGCCGCCCATGCTGCGGAAGCGGGTGGCGGTGTAGCGCGCCTGCGGGAACTTGCTGATGCTGAAGAAATCGGCGCCCTTGAGGGTGTCGTCGCGCTCGGCGTTGGCGGTGGTGACACCGGCCAGGGGGATGACGATGTCGAATTTCGCGGTGGTCAGATTCGTCGGATCGAAGCTGATCTTGCTGCTGAAGCCGGGCAGGCGGCCGCTGAACACCTCGCCCTGGTACTTGGTGGCGAAGGTCAGGGTCGAGCTGGGCGCCTGCGCGTAGTCGGCGGCGTAGGCCGGCGCGGCGGCGAACAGCAGGGCGAAGGCGAGGGGCTTAAGGGACATCGGGGTTCTCCGGAGCGGGGGCGGGGGCGACGACCACGGGCGCGGCTTCGGCCGCGGCCGGCGCCTGGCGCAGGCGCATCGGCAGCATGCGGCGCAGGGTGTCGTCGTTCTGGAACAGGTGGTGGTAGAACGCGGCGCCGGCATGCGCGAGCACCAGCAGCAGGAGCAGCCAGAAGCCGTTCTCGTGCAGGGATTCGCTCAGGTCGGCCAGGCCGGGATCGACCGCGGCGATCTTGGGCAGGTTGAACAGGCCGAAATACTGCAGCGGGTAGCCGGAGCTTGAGTTGAACAGCCAGCCGGTGATCGGCATGGCGAACATCAGCGCGTACAGCGCCCAGTGGGTGAGCGAGGCGATGCGTTCCTGCCAGTGCGGGGTGCCCGCGACCGGCTTGGGCGCGCCGGCGTAGAAGCGCCACAGCAGGCGCAGCAGCACCAGGCTCAGCAAGGTCAGGCCCAGCGATTTGTGCAGGGCGTAGATCTTGATCTTGGACGGGCCGTTGGCCATGTCGGTCATGGTCAGGCCGAGGATCGCGATCGTGGCGATCAGCAGCACGATCGCCCAATGCAGCAGCTGGCTGATCGCGCCCCAGCGGAGTTCGGTGTTCTTGATCGTCATGCGTTCGGTACCGGGGCGGGTTCGTAGGGGTCGTTGTCGGGCTTGTCCGGCGGCGCCGTCGGCGCGGCTTCGGGTTCGGCGGGCAGGGGCTCGGCGTCGGCTTCGCCGGCCTTGCGGTCGCGCACGGCCTCGGCCTCGATGCGCAACTCGACGCTGTCGCCGATCACCGATTTCCATGCGTCGATGCCGAACTCGGCGCGGCTCAGCGTCGCGGTCGCGGAAAAACCGGCGGTACGGCGGAACGGCGGCAGCGGGTGGCGCTTGAGCGCATTGAGGGTCACGTCCATGCACAGCGGCCGGGTCTGGCCGCGCAGGCTGAGCTGGCCGCAGACCTTGGCATGCTCGGCGTCGACCGGTTCGATCCGGTCGGACACGAAGCGCGCCTCCGGATAGCGTTCGCCGTCGAGCAGGTTGCCGGCCAGCGCGGCCGCGTTCCATTTCGCCTCGCCCAGGTCGAGCCTGGCAATCGGCACGCGCACGTCCAGGCGCGCGCTGCGCCAGTCCCGGCGATCGAAGCTGAGCGTGCCGGTGCTGCCGGATACCGTGCCCAGGGCCTTGGAGAAGCCGGCGTGCGAAATCGCGAACATCACCCGCGTGTGCACCGGGTCCAGCGCGTACGTGTCCGGACCGTCCGCGCGCGCCTGCGACGCCAGCGCGCACAGCGCGAGCGCGCAGATCAGCGGACGGTGGGGCGGATTCGGCACGCGGCGCTCCTCAGGCAGGTCCAAGCCTGCATCGTCCGGGGATTCTATGGATCGCACGATGAACCCGTAGACGCGTGTCCGCAACGGTCCGTTGCGGACCGGTCGCGGAACGCACGTAGGGGTTGCGCGGTCGCGGCCCTTGCTTCGCCGGGCCCGGATCGGGGAGCCTAGCGGCCGTATCAGGCAAGGAATCGGACCGAGGATGCGCAGGCCAGCGGTCGTGCACGGAAGCCCCGCTTGGGCGGGTTGGGCCTTGTGGCTGCTGTTCGCCGCGTTGGCCCTGCCGGCGCGCGCGGCGCTGCCGGAGACGCCGCAGTTCCGTTACTACGGCGTCGCCGAGGGCATGCCGTCCAGCACCGTGGCCGCGCTGGCGCAGGATGCCGAAGGCTACATCTGGATGGCCACCCACGACGGCCTGGCGCGCTACGACGGCATCAGCTTCCGGGTCTGGCGCCACGTGCCCGGCGATCCGGGCTCGCTGCCCAGCAACATGGTCCAGGCCCTGCACGTGGATGCGCGCAACCGGGTCTGGGTCGGGCTCAGCGGCGGCGGCCTGCACATGCTCGACCGCGAACGCCAGAACTTCGTCCACTACGGCCGCGACACCCATCCCGACATCGGCAGCGACGAGATCTACACGATCGCGTCCACGCCCGATGGCGCGATCTGGTTCGGCACCGACGGCGCCGGCGTGCACCGCCTCGACGCCGAGGGACGCATCGCCCGCTTCATGCCGGTCAAGCCCGCTGCCGGCGAATCCGCGTCCGCCAAGGGCGCCGACGGCCTGCCCGGCGAATACATCTGGACCATGAAGACCGACAGCGCGGGCCGGCTCTGGGTCGGCACCACCACCGGCCTGGCGTATTGGGACGGCAGCCGCTTCCGACGCGTCGAGCACGCCGGCATCAGCGGCGCCTGGGTCACCGCGCTGACGCCGGCCGCCGACGGCTCGATGTGGATCGGCGCCGGCCTGCGCGCGTTCCGGCGCGCGCCCGACGGCGCGATCGCGCAGATGCCGTGGTTCCAGCCCGCCGACAAGACCGGCGTCTACGGCGTGGTCGGCGACGGCCCCGGCAACTACTGGGTCGCGACCCATCGTGGACTGCGCCGGGTGCGCGGCGGCCGCCTCACGCCGCTGGCCGGCGACGCCGCGATCGCGCAGATCAACACGCTGGACCTGCTGCAGGACCACGAAGGCGGCTGGTGGTTCGCGACCGAGGAGGAAGGGGTGGCCTATCTGGCGCCGAACTGGCGCCAGTTCACCGTGCTCAAGCCCAGCAGCGGCCGTCCGGGCGCGCCGCGCGTGGCCTACATGCGCGACCTGGCGGCCACCGGCGACGGCAACGTGTGGATGGTGGGCGAGCGCGGCCTGATCGACCGCCTGGATCTGGCCGACGGCCGTTCCAGCCAGCGCACCGTGCCGGCGCTGGCCGATGCCGCTCTGTATTCGGTGCTGGAAGCGCGCGACGGCGCGTTGTGGTTCGGCGACAACCGCGGCCTGACCCGGGTGGCCGCGAACGGCGCGGTGCGCAACTGGACCGCGACCTCGCCGCGCGACGCGGCCCTGGGCGACGACGGCATCACCGACCAGCTCGTGCAGACGCCCGACGGCAAGGTCTGGATCGCCTACATGCCGCCGGCGCTGCAGATGCGCGACAGCGAGGGGCGGGTGGAAGTGTCGGTGAAGCCCGAGGACGACCGCGGCGTCGACACCCTCTACATCGAGCAGATCGACGTCGGTCCCGACGGAGCGCTGTGGATGGCCGGTCCCTCCGGCCTGTCGCGCTGGAACGCGGCGACGAGCCGCTTCGACGGCTTGCCCGGCAGCCCCATCGATCGCGTGTTCGGCTTCGCCATGGCCGGCAAGGACCGGCTCTGGCTGCACCGTCTGGAAGCCCTGGAGCAGTACGCCTGGGACGGCCGCGAGCTGCGCCTGCTCAGTCGCGTGAGCGGCGACGAGGGCCTGCCCGCGACCGAGTCCGGCGGCGTGCTGGCCTGGGGCGACAACGTCTGGCTGACCACCCGCCGCGGCCTGATCTGCTGGAACCAAACCCGCCAGCGCCTGCGCATCTACGGCATGCGCGACGGCCTGCCCAGCCAGGAGTTCACCGAACGCAATCCGCTGCTCACGCCTTCCGGTATCGCGGTGGCCAGCACCATGGAAGGCGTGGTGCTGTTCGACGCCGGGCGCGCGCCCGAGGCGGCCAAGGCGCCGCGGCTGGTGATCGAAACCCTGAGCTACCGCCGCGACGAGGACGAGTTCAAGCTCGATCCCGAGCGCCCGGTGGTGCTGGGCCCGCAGGACCGCGACCTGCGCGTGTCGGCGCGATTGCTGTCCTTCGTCGATCTGCAATCGCACCGCTACCGCTTCCGCCTGCACGGCTACGACCCGGATTGGGTGATCCAGCCCGGCAACGGCGAGCGCGTGTTCTCGAAGCTGGAACCGGGCAGCTATCGCATGGAGGTGCAGGCGGCCAACGCCGACGGCATCTGGTCGCAGTCGCGCCGGTTCTCGCTGACCGTGCAACCGCCGTGGTGGCGCACGCCGCCGGCGCTGGCGGCCCTGGTCGGCCTGATCATCCTGGGCGCGTGGTGGGCCGCCGATCGCTACCGCAGGCGCCTCAAGCGCCGCCTCGACTGGCAGGCCGCCGAGCACGAGCGCGAGATCGCCAAACAGGCCTCGCTGGCCAAGACCCGTTTCCTGGCCACGCTCGGCCACGAGGTGCGCACGCCCATGACCGGCGTGCTCGGCATGAGCGAGCTGCTGCTGGACACGCCGCTGGATCAGCTCCAGCGCGGTTACACCGAATCGATCCAGCGCGCCGGCAAGCATCTGCTGCGCCTGGTCAACGACGCCCTCGACCTGGCCCGGATCGAATCGGGCAAGCTCGAACTCGCCGACGAGGCCTTCGACCTGCGCGCGCTGGTCGAGGACGCGAGCGCGCTGATGGCGCCGCTGGCGCGCAAGCGCGGGCTGGTGTTCGAACTGGAGATCGCCGACGACGCGCCGCGCGGCCTGCGCGGCGATCCGCACCGGGTCCGCCAGATCCTGCTCAACCTGCTAGGCAACGCGATCAAGTTCACCGAGCAGGGCAAGGTCGCGCTGCGGGTGAGCACGCTGGCGCCGCAGGGCGTGCGCTTCGAGGTCGCCGACACCGGGCCGGGCTTGAACGAGGAGCAACAGTCGCGCCTGTTCCGCCGCTTCGAGCAGGCTGAAGGCGCGCGCACCGCCGCGCGTTACGGCGGCAGCGGCCTGGGCCTGGCGATCTGCCAGGAACTGGCGGCGGCGATGAACGGCCTGCTCTCGGTGGAGAGCAGGCCCGGCGAGGGCGCGCGCTTCCGCTTCGAACTGCCGCTGCCGGCGGCGATCGTCGGCAGCGGCGCCGGCATGGCGGACCGGATCGGCGAATCGCGGCGCGCGCCGCTGGCGCTGCTGCTGGTCGAGGACGACGCCACCGTGGCCCAGGTCATCGCCGGCCTGTTGCGCGCGCAAGGCCATCGCGTGACCCACGTCGGCAACGGCCTGGCCGCGCTGACCGAGGTGGCGACCGCGAACTACGACGCGGCGCTGCTGGATCTGGATCTGCCCGGTCTCAACGGCTTGGATCTGGCCCGGCAGCTGCGCGCCGGGGGCTATGCGCGGCCGCTGATCGCGGTGACCGCGCGCGCCGACGCCGAGGCCGAGCCGCAGGCGATCGCGGCCGGCTTCGACCGCTTCGTGCGCAAGCCGGTGACCGGCGCGATGCTGGCCGCGGTGCTCGACGAGGCCCTGCCGCCGGCGCCGTGAAGGCCGGCTGCCGCGGCCGCGCCGGGCGGGCTGGCAGGCGCGGTCGAAGCGGCGCATGATCGCGGCCAAACGCGCAGGGCGTGCGGGCGCGGACGGCAGGCGGAAGCGGGAGCGGCGATGATCGGCAAAGCGGTA
This sequence comes from Lysobacter sp. CCNWLW3, assembly GCF_036697405.1. Taxonomy (NCBI): domain Bacteria; kingdom Pseudomonadati; phylum Pseudomonadota; class Gammaproteobacteria; order Lysobacterales; family Lysobacteraceae; genus Lysobacter; species Lysobacter sp. CCNWLW3. The sequence continues at coordinate 59,735 of NZ_JBAHWA010000012.1, read as the reverse complement.
GGCGCGGGTGGCTGCGCAGGGGCGATGGGCTGGATCCTGGCCTGGTCGATCGCGTGGATGCCCGCCGCCGCGATCGGCGCCGACGCCGTCGGCGCGGTCGCCAACACCGATGCGGCGCAGGCGCCGTCGATCCCGCTGCTGGGCGGTTACCTGCGCGAGACGCGGGTGGTCTATCCGCTGCGCCTGGGCAAATGGCAGGCGGTGGACGAGCATCGCTACGACCGCCAGGAGTTCGGCGTCTCGGTGCGTTACGCCCTGAGCAACCGCAGCGATCGCTGGATCGACGTGTACTTCTATCCGGCCGGCGCGCTGTCGGCGGACGAGTTCGAGCGCGCCGCCGACGAAGAGCGCGAGGCCTTGGCCCAGGTCGGCCGCGAACCGGGCGGCTACGAAGACATGGACATGGGCGATCTGCGCAGCTTCGCCTACGCGCCGCGCCGGGGCGGCGCCGCCAGCGGGCGCTCGCTGGCGCTGGCCTACACCAGCCAGGGCGAGCGCAAGAGTTCGGCGATGACCCTGCAGTTGGACCGCATGTACATGGTCAAGGGCCGCTACAGCCTGCCGGCCAAGGCGGCCACGCGCGAGCAGGCGCGCGCCTCGCTGGAGGCCTTCGTGACCGACCTGTCCAAGCGCCTCACCGTGGCCAGCACCGGCCGCTGCTGGGATCCGTTGCCGATCGAAAAGCTCGAGGCTGGCGCGCCCGAGCCGCGCGGCGCCGTGTCCACGTTGACCAAGAACGGCCAGGGCAGCGCCTATCTGATGCGCGACCGGGTGCTGGCGCGCGAGCCGCAATCGACCGAGGCGCAGGCGCTGATGATGATCGGCATGGGCCTGGGCAAGCGTCTGCAACCGGGATGCGAACCGCCCGAGGACATCGAGCAGGTCGTGCCCAAGGACATGCGTGAGATCCGCCTGGAATACGGCGCGCCCAGCGACGCGCCGGCCGATCCCTCGCGGCTGTTGCGCAGCAACAAGATCGATGTCGGCTAGGCGGGATCCGCGGTTCGCAGTTCGGCGGGGCGCGACTACGGCAGTTCGGTGACGCTGATGTCGTCGTGGTAGACGATGCGGGTCAGCGCGGCGGCCGGCACCTGTTCCGAATCCGGCCGGTACAGGCCCCACTGCATGGTGCCGGCGGTGCCGGCGAAACTGGGGTCGAAGGTCGCATAGGCCGGCTCGATCACCTTGCGCTGATAGTCGCTGTCGCCGTCGCGGCGCAACTCGGCGATGAAATAGCCGCTGTCGTCGCGCGCCCACAGCACCTCGAAGCGGAAGTCCAGCCAGCGATTGTCGTAGGGGCGGATGTCGTCGATCAGGACCGCCTGCTTGCTGCCGTAGCGCAGGATCATCTGATTGCGGCGCACGCCGACGAACATGTCCGGCCCGCCGTTGTAGTGCTTGAACTGCCACAGGATGTCGACCGGCGCCGGGCCGGTGGCGGTCCAGTCCTCCCAATCCTTGAGCAACAGGCTGAAGGTGTACAGGCGGCGCTGGCCCGGCTGGTATTGGCCCGGCCGATCGCCGTCGATGCGCACCTGGCCGGCCACGCTTTCGCTGCGCGGCGCGCCGAAGGAGACGTAGGCCGGATCGCGCAGGCTGACCTTGTGCGCGATCGCGTAGCGGCCCGAACGCGGCAGGTCGGACACCAGGTAGGCGGCGTCGGCGGCGGGCGCCTGCGTCGCGATCAGCCCGGGATAACCCGAATCCAGGGTGCCGGTTTCGTAGCCGATGTCCAGGCGCGGCGTTTGCGCCGACGCGGCATGCGCGGCGGCGAGCAGTAGCAGCGCCGCCGAGCGGCGGGCGTAGCGCGGCAGGAACGACATGCGGGACTCCGTGCGAAGAGGCGGCCGCGTCCACTGTAGGCGATGAAAAGTCCGCGATATGCGGACTCACTCACAATCCGCGCGCGCCCTAGCGCGCGCCTGTGTCAGCGCGCACTCAATTCGTGTACTGCGCGCACCATCGCTGCGACATGGTCGGGACTCATGTCCGGCGACAGGCCGTGGCCGAGGTTGAACACGTGGCCTTCGCGCGAGCCGCCGTTGCCGTCGCGGTAATCGTCCAGCGCGCGTCCGACTTCGGCGCGGATCGCTTGCGGCGTCGCGTACAGGGTGACCGGATCCAGATTGCCCTGGATCGCGACGCGGCCGCCGATGCGGCGCGCGGTATCGCCCAGGCCGATGGTCCAGTCCACGCCCACCGCTTCGGCGCCGCTGGCGGCCAGCTCTTCCAGATAGGGATCGTTGCCCTTGCCGAACAGGATCAGCGGCGCGCGTTCCGCGCCTGCGCCGCGCGGCAGTTCGGCGGCGATGCGCTGCAGGTAGCGCAGCGAGAACTCGCGGTACATCGCCGGCGACAGCACGCCGCCCCAGGTGTCGAACACCTGCAGCGCCTGCGCGCCGGCGGCGTGCTGGGCCTGCAGGTAGGCGATCACCGCGTCGGTGACCACGCCCAGCAGTTTGTGCATCGCCGCCGGGTCGTTGAGCGCGAGCGCCTTGACCTTGGAATAGTTGTCGCTGCCGCCGCCTTCGACCATGTAGCAGGCGATGGTCCAGGGGCTGCCGGAGAAACCGATCAGCGGCACCGAACCGTTGAGTTCGCGACGGATGGTGCGCACCGCGTCCATCACGTAACGCAGTTCGCCTTCCATGTCCGGCACGGCCAGGCGGTCGATGTCGGCGGCGCTGCGGATCGGGCGCTCGAACTTCGGGCCCTCGCCGTCGGCGAAGTACAGGCCCAGGCCCATCGCGTCGGGCACGGTGAGGATGTCGGAGAACAGGATCGTGGCGTCCAGCGGGAAACGGCGCAGCGGCTGCAGGGTGACCTCGCAGGCCAGCTCCGGGTTCTTGGCCAGGTTAAGGAAGCTGCCGGCCTGGGCGCGGGTGGCGCGGTACTCGGGCAGGTAGCGGCCGGCCTGGCGCATCAGCCACACCGGGGTGCGGTCGACCGGCTCGCGGCGCAGGGCGCGCAGGAAGCGGTCGTTGGCGGGTGCGGCGTCGATGGCGGTCATTCTGGTTCCTGGTGCGCGTGGGGGCGTCGGCTCGGGCGCGCATTATCGCGGCGCGGCGCGGGCGAAGCGAGCCGTATTGGCCTGCGTGGCTGCGTTGCTGTGTTCCGCCGCGGTGCGGTCAAGCGCGCGGCCCGCGCCGGCAAAGCCCGCGATCGCGCGGCGGCGGGCGTCGGGTCGCCGCTTCGCTGCGCCCGCGCGGGGCCGGATCACTCGGGCGGCGCTTCCGCGCCTTGGGCGAACATCAACTGGAAACCGCGCTTGAGTTGCTGGTCGCGCGCGTGCTCGAGCGCGGCGAAGGCGCTGTCGCGGTCCATGAACTGCTCCCGGCGCAGAGTGCTACGCCCGCCGATCTGGCCAGTTTCGCGCACCAGGGTCCAGCCGCCCAGCAGATCGGGCTGCAGCATCAGTTGCACGAAGCGCGGGGCTTCGCGGCCGTCGGGGCGTTGTTGTAGGAGCAGGCGCACGACCGGATTGTAGCGGCAGGCGGCGCCGCAACGGGGTCAGCCGCCGCGGAACTCGCGCCGATAGGCCGAGGGCGAGGTCTTGAGCGCGGCCGCGAAGCGCTGGCGCAGCGACACCGCCGAACCGAAACCGGTGTCGGCGGCGATCGCCTCGACCGGCCGGTCGGTGCTCTCCAGCAGCCGCTGCGCGCGCGCCAGGCGCTGGTTGAGCAGCCACTGCGCGACCGTGGTGCCGGTGGTCTGGCGGAAACGGCGGGTGAAGTTGCGCCGGCTCATCAGCGCGCGTTCGGCCAGCGCGTCCAGGCTGTGCGGCCGCTCCAGATGGGCCAGGGCCCAGCTCAGCACCCCGGACAGACGCTCGTCCTGGGCCGAGGCCGGCACCGGCCGCTCGATGTACTGGGCCTGGCCGCCCTGGCGGTGCGGGGCCACCACCAGCCGCCGCGCGACCCGGCTGGCCAGCTCGGCGCCGCAGCGCCGGCGCAGCAGGTGCAGGCAGCAGTCCAGCGCCGCCGCGGTGCCGGCCGAGGTGGTCAGTTCGGCATCGTCGACGTAGAGCACGTCCCATTGCAGGCGCACCTGCGGATAGCGCCGTGCGAAGTGCTCGCTCCAATGCCAATGGGTGGTGGCGCGGCGGCCGTCGAGCAGGCCGGCCTCGGCCAGCACATAGGCGCCCAGGCACAGGCCGACGATCTGCGCGCCGCGCGCGTGGGCCCGGCGCAGGGCCTGCAGCAGCGCCTCGGGCGGGCGTTCGTCGGCGTCGCGCCAGGACGGCACGATCACCACCCCGGCCTCGTCCAGGCCTTCCAGCCCGTGCTCGACCCCGAGGCTGAAACCGGCCTGGGTGCGCAGCGGGCCGGGCTCGGCCGCGCACACCCGCAGCTCGAAGCGCGGCTGGCCGTCGAAGCCGCGGTCCTCGAACACGATGCAGGGCACCGACAGATGGAAGGGGCTGATGCGGTCGAAGGCGACCACGGCGATGGTGTCGGGACTCATGGCCCGATTCTATCGAATATTGGCAATCGGGCCACTGTCGGCGATTCAGGCCCGGGCGGAGCATAGGCGTCGTCCGATTCCTCATTTCAGCCAGGAGTTCCGCCATGACCCGCAAGCGCGCCTTGATCGTCGTCGACGTCCAGAACGAATACTTCAACGGCGGTCTGCTCATCGAATACCCGCCGGTGAGCCAGACCCTGCCCAACATCGGCCGCGCCATGGACGCCGCGCGCGCCGCCGGCGTGCCGGTGGTGGTGGTGCAGAACACCGCGCCGCCGCAGGCGCCGGTGTTCGTCAAAGGCACGCCGGGCTGGGAGCTCAACGAAGTCGTCGGCGGTCGCCCGCGCGACCACTACATCGAAAAGAACTTCCCCAGCGTGTTCACCGGCACCGACCTCAAGGATTGGATCGCGAGCAACGGCATCGACACGCTCAGCATCGTCGGCTACATGACCCACAACTGCGACGCGTCCACCATCCTGGAGGCCGCGCACCTGCAGCTCAATGTCGAGTTCCTGCACGACGCCAGCGGCTCGCTGTCGTACGAGAACAGCGCCGGCCAGGCCAGCGCCGAGGAGATCCATCGGGTGTTCTCGGTGGTGTTCCAGAGCCGCTTCGCGGCGGTGCTGGGCACCGACGAATGGATCGCCGCGCTCGCGAACGACGCGGCGCCGTACCTCGACAATCCGTATGCGTCGAATCAGCGGGCGCTGGTGCGGGTGAAGGCGGCGGCGTAAGCGCGTCACGTGGCCGCAGCCGGTTTATCCGCGACCCGCCAAACCTCGCGTCATCGCCCTCTTCCGCCGGCGGCGCCTGAAGGCTGTCGGCGATAGAGGGGCGAGGGCCGCCTCTGCAAGCGAGCACCGCCGCGTCGCCGCCTATTGCGGCGGCAAGTCCACCGGCCCCTGCAGGGGGCTGAGTACCGTCTGGAACCAGAGCACGTCGCCCATCTGCAACGGAGTACCGGGCAGCACTCGCGCGACCACCTCGACCGTGCCGTTGTGATAGTCGTCGATCCGATACACCGACCTGCCGCTCTCCATCAAGCGGGTGGCGTGGACGTAGCGCAGACCGCTAAGGAAAATGTTCCAGTGGCCCACACGGTCGTTGAGCTTGGCTACGGCATTGGGCGAGGCGACGCTGGGATCCGAGTACGCGCGCACCGCGTTCGCGATCGACGCGGTCCAGGCATTCCAGTCGGTGGCGTAAACCACCGCCGAACTGCGCGGGCGTGGATTCAGGCTGTAGCGCTCCAGTAGTAATTGCGCTGCGATCTGGGCGCTATCGGTGGCGCAGTAATGCTTCTCGAGGTAATTGAAGCTCGCGCTCATGCCGTTGTCCCTATGCATTTGCCCCTGAAGGGCGCCGCGCCTTGTGGCCGCGGGCCGGTGCGCCACTGTGCGGCCAGCGACCGCGGCAAGCAAGGCGGGCTACGAATCGCACGCCGCTGGTCCTGGCTCAACCGTTCGCCAGTACGCGCAATACCGCCTCGTCGGCCACGCCCGCGGCGACCCGGGCCTGGCCGGCGTGGTCCCAGAGGATGAAGCGCAGGCCGGCGGCGTCGGCTTTCTTGTCCAGGCGCATGCGCGCCAGCAGCGCCTGCGGCGACAGCCCGGCCGGGATCGCGGTCGGCAGGCCGAAGCGTTCGAGCAGGGCGCGCAGGCGTTGCGCGTCGGCGGCGCCGGCCATGCCCAGCTCGGTCGACAGCCGCGCCGCCAGGACCATGCCGACCGCGACCGCCTCGCCGTGGTTGAGGCCGTCGCCGGTGGCGCCGGCGTAGCCCTGTTCGGTTTCGATCGCGTGGCCGAAGGTGTGGCCGAAGTTGAGCAGGGCGCGGTCGCCGTGCTCGTAGGGATCACGTGCGACCACGTCGGCCTTGTAGGCGCAACTGCGCGCGATCGCCTGGGCCAGGGCCGCGTCGTCGCCGTCCAGCAGCGCGTCGGCGTGCGCTTCCAGCCAATCCAGGAAGGTGTCGTCGAAGATCGCGCCGTACTTCACCACTTCGGCCAGGCCGGCGCGCAGTTCGCGCGCGGGCAGACTGCGCAGGGTTGCGGTGTCGGCGAACACCGCGCGCGGCGGATGGAAGGCGCCGACCAGGTTCTTGCCGCTGGGCAGGTCCACCGCGGTCTTGCCGCCGACCGAGGAATCGACCATCGCCAGCAGGGTGGTCGGCAGCTGCACCACGTCGATGCCGCGCATCCAGCAGGCCGCGGCGAAACCGGCCAGGTCGCCGACCACGCCGCCGCCCAGGGCTAGCACGGTGGCGTCGCGGGTGGCGCCGAGCCGGGCCAGCGCATCCAGGCATTCGCCGAAGCGGGCCAGGTTTTTTTCGTGTTCGCCCGGCGGCAGCACATAGCGCCCCAAGGCCAGATTCGGCTTGGCCGCGTGCAGCGCGTTTTCCAGCGCGTCGGCATACAGCGGCGCGACGTTGCCGTCGCTGACGATCAGGGCGTGGCGGCCGCGCAGCCGGGTGGCGATGGGTTCGGCCTGCGCGAGCAAACCAGGACCGATCTCGATCGGGTAGGGCGAGTCGCCGGAAACTTTGACGTGGTGCAGGGCGGGGGAAACCGGGGCGGTCATGCGGAGGCTCCGTGCGGGTGCGCAAGGCGGCGCCAGCAGCTGTCGAGTTGGTCGGCGAGCTTGTCCGCGGCCTCGGCCGCGGTCATGCGTTCGGTGTCGAAGCGCAGGTCGGCGACGTCGGCGTACATCGGCGCGCGCTGCGCGGACAGCGTGCGCAGCACGTCCTCGCGGTCCTCGCGCGCCAGCAGCGGGCGGGTGCGGTCGCGCGCCAGGCGCTCCAGCTGCGCTTCCACGCTCACCTGCAGGTGCACCACATAGCCGCGCTGGCGCAGCAGGGCGCGGTTGTCCGGGTCCAGCACCGCGCCGCCGCCGGTGGCCAGCAGCAGGCCGTCCTCGGCCAGCAGCTCGGCCAGGGTCGCGCGCTCGCGGGCGCGGAAGCCGGCCTCGCCCTCGCATTCGAAGATGGTGGCCACGGTGGCGCCGGTGCGCTGCTCGATCTCGCGGTCGGCGTCGGCCAGGCGCAGGCCGTAGCGCTCGGCCAGGCGGCGGCCGATGCAACTCTTGCCGGCCCCCATCGGGCCCACCAGGATCAGATTGCTCGCGGGATTCATGCCGCGATTGTAGCCAGCTGCGGCCCCGCGTCGGCGCCCGCGGGCTGTTGCGTGGCCTTAACGCCGGCCGGCCTAGGCTCGCCGTTCCGGCCGCAAACCCGCGCGCCGGCCAGACGGGAGCACGCCATGGCGATCGCCAAGATCATCGAACTCAACGCCTCTTCCAAGACCAGCATGGAGGACGCGGTCAAATCGGGACTGAAGAAGTGCGGCGAATCGGTGAAGAACATCAAGGGCGCCTGGGTCAACGAGATCAAGGTCGTGACCGACGACGACGGCACGGTCAACGAGTGGCGGGTCAACCTGCGGGTGAGCTTCATCGTCGAGTGAGGGCGCCCATCCGCGGCGGCGCGCCGGCCTGGCCGAGCACGCGCCGGCGCGCATCCAGCGCGACCGTCCAGTCCGCGATCTCCGGCAGCCGCGCCAGCGCCTGCCGGCTCACGCGTTCGAACAGGCGCACGAAACGTTCGATCTGGGCGCGGTCCATGCCGACGCGCCCGGGGCTGGCGGCCTGCAGCGCGCATTCCTGCTGCCAGCGCCATTCCGGCACGCGCCCGAAGCCCGGCGGCCGCAGGAACAGCAGCCGGTCCAGGCGCGCCCACAGCGGCGGATAGTCGTTCGCCAGGGCCCGGTTGCAGTAGCCGCGCCAGGCGCCGTCCGGATCCTCCTCGCGTTCCAGGGCGTTGACCGGCGCGCTCAGTTCCTGCGCCGTCTGCGCCGGGGTCTTGAGGAACCAGCCTTCGAACAGGGTCAGGTCGATGCCGCGCACCTGCGGCCAGCGCGACGGCGGCAGGCGCCGGTCGCCGAGTTTGTCGAAGCGCGGCAGCCGCGCCGCGCCGCATGCGCGCAGCGCGTCCAGGGTCGCGCAGGCCAGTTCGGGCTCGTGCGTGCCGGGCGGCCCGCGCGTGGCCAGCAGGGGATGCACCTGGCGGCCCAGGCGCGCGCGTTCGCGCCGGCCCAGGTAGCAATCGTCGACCGACAGCACCGCCACCCGCAGGCCGCGTTCGCGGGCGCGCGCGGCGACCTGCGCGGCCAGGGTCGATTTGCCGCTGCCCTGCAAGCCGGCGATCGCGTAGACGCGGGCGGCGTGGCTGAGGGCGTCGTCGAGCACGCGCTCGACGAAATCCGCGCCGTAGGCGTTGGCGGCGGAGGGATGCGGAACGGGCGCCATCGCGCCACAATAACGCAATGAACCCACATCCCTTGTTAGCCGAAGCCATCGCAGGATTTTCCGGTCTGTTCGAGGAAGCGCGCGCCGCCGGCGAGCCCGATCCCACCGCCATGACCGTCGCCACCGCCGGCCTGGACGCGCGGCCGTCGGCACGCATCGTGCTGCTGAAGGCGCACGACGCGCGCGGTTTCGTGTTCTACACCCATCTGGACGGCCGCAAGGGCCGCGAGTTGCAGGCCAATCCGCATGCCGCGCTGCTGTTCCACTGGCCGCGCGTGCGCAACGGCGTGCAGGTGCGCGTGGAAGGCGCGGCCGAGATCGTGTCCGACGCCGAGGCCGACGCCTATTTCGCCTCGCGCCCGCGCGTGAGCCAGCTCGGCGCCTGGGCCTCGCTGCAGTCGGAAACCCTGGAATCGCGCGAGACCTTCGAACAGCGCCTGGCCCAGGTCGAGCAGCGTTTCGAGGGCCGCGAGGTGCCGCGCCCACCGCGCTGGACCGGCCTGCGCGTGCGCCCGGAGAAGATCGAGTTCTGGTACGGCGCCGATTTCCGCCTGCACGAGCGCTGGCTGTACGAATGCGACCGCGCCGGCGACTGGTCCAAGCGGATGCTGTATCCGTGAACCAAGCCGCGCGGGTGCGGCCGGCGACCGCGGCCGATCTGGCCGACTGGGCGGCGCTGCGCGCGGCGCTGTGGCCGGACGACGACGGCGCGCCGGCGAACGATCATGCGCAGGAGATGCGCGACATGCTGTCCCGCCCCGAGCGCGAAATCTGCCTGCTCGCCTTCGACGAAAGCGGGCGGGCCTGCGGTTTTGCCGAAGCCAGCCTGCGCCGCGACTACGTCAACGGCACCGAGACTTCGCCGGTGGGCTTTCTCGAAGGCTGGTACGTGGCGCCGCACTCGCGCGGGCGCGGCCTGGGCCGGGCCTTGATCGAAGGAATCGAGGCCTGGACGCGGGCGCACGGCTGCGAGGAGCTCGCGTCCGACTCCCTGCTCGACAACGATCAAGCGCATAGCGCGCACGCGGCCTGCGGTTTCGAGGAAACCGAGCGCGTGGTGTATTTCCGCAAATCGCTGCGTTGAGCCACGACCGCCGCCACCCCCACCGTAGGATGCGGTGAGCGCAGCGAACCGCATCGCCGCGTCCATCGGCAACGGCGAAGGCGCCGGCCCTCAATACTCGCGCTTATACCAAAATGTATGCTGCATCGGCGCCATGCCGGCGCGTTCGTAGAAGCCGACCGCCTCGGGCACCGAGGCCAGGATCAGGCTGACCGTGGGCCCCAGCTGCCGGCGTGTCTCGTCGAGCAGGCCCTTGCCGACGCCCAGCCCCTGCGCCGATTTCGACACCGCCAGCTCCGACAGGTAGCAGCACCAGGCGAAGTCGGTGACGCAGCGCGCGATGCCGACCAGCTCGCCGTCGGGCCGGCGCGCGGTCACGATCAGATTGGCCGCATCCAGCATCTGCCGCAGGCGCGGTTCGTCGCCGACCGGGCGGATCGCGGCCAGGCCGGAATCGACCAGGACCTGGCGGAAATCGGCGACGGCGACCCCGGCCTCGCGCGCATAGACGATAGCGGTTTCCATGGCCGCGAAGATCGCATCGCGCGGGGCGGCCGGCCACCGCCTGCGCACCGGTAGTGCGACAATCGGCGCATGGGCCCCCAACGCATCGTCTGCCTCACCGAAGAACCCACCGAGACGCTGTACGCGCTCGGTCAGCAGCATCGCATCGTCGGCATCAGCGGTTTCACCGTGCGCCCGGCGATCGCGCGCAAGGAAAAGCCCAAGGTCAGCGCCTTCACCAGCGCCAAGATCGACGAGATCCTCAAGCTGGAACCGGACTTCGTGATCGGTTTCTCCGACATCCAGTCCGAGATCGCCGCCGCGCTGATCAAGCAGGGCGTCGAGGTCTGGATCAGCAACCACCGCAGCGTCGAGGGCATCCTCGATTACATCCTGCGCCTGGGGGGCCTGGTCGGCGTCGCCGACCAGGCCGTGGCCTACGCCGACGGATTGCGCCGCGGCCTGGACGAGATCGAACGCCAGACCCGGGCCTTTCCGCGCCGGCCCAAGGTTTATTTCGAGGAATGGGACGAGCCGCTGATCACCGGCATCCGCTGGGTCGCCGAACTGGTGCGGATCGCCGGCGGCGACGACGTGTTCCCGCAGCATGCCGCGCAGTCGCTGGCCAAGCATCGCATCCTGGCCGACCCGGCCGAGGTCATTCCGCTGGCGCCGGACATCGTGTTCGGCTCCTGGTGCGGCAAGAAATTCCGCCCCGAGCGGGTCGCCGCGCGGCCGGGCTGGGACGCGATCCCGGCGGTGCGCGACGGCGAGCTGCACGAGATCAAATCGCCGCTGATCCTGCAGCCCGGCCCGGCCGCGCTCAGCGACGGCGTGGCCGAGATCGCTGCGCATATCCGCGCCTGGGTGCAGCGCAACAATTAAGCCGGGTCAGGCGCTTGGCGGGCCCGGCCCGGCGCGATAGGTATCACAGTTCGCTCCCGTATGGTGCGCTGCGGCGTGCAGGCGCCATACGCATTCGTACAGTCGGCCGAGCCGGCGCCGCCGGCCTCGCCAACGGTACGGCACGGTTTCTGGGAGGGAACATGTCGCGATCGAATCTGCGTCCGGGCGCGCTGCGCATCGGAGTCTGGGGCCGGCTGCTCGCGGTCCTGCTGTTGCTGGCCGCGGCCCTGCCGGCCAGCGCCGACGATTACACCAAGACCCGGCATCCGGTCGTGCTGGTGCACGGCCTGTTCGGCTTCGACGAACTCGGCGGCGTCTACGACTACTGGTACGACATCCCCGGCCAACTGCGCGCGGGCGGCGCCACGGTCTATGTGGCCAACGTGTCCTCGGCCAATTCCAGCGAACTGCGCGGCGAACAGCTGATCGACTACCTGGAAACCCTGCAGGCGACCTACGGCCACGGCCGCTTCAACCTGATCGGCCACAGCCATGGCGGGCCGACCGCGCGCTACGTCGCCTCGGTGCGCCCGGACCTGGTCGCCTCGATCACCTCGATGGGCAGCCCGCACACCGGCAGCAAGGTCGCCGACGGCATCGGCACCGCGTTCCCGCCCGGTTCGCCGGGGCGCGGCCTGGTCGCCGGCCTCGCCGACGCGCTGGGTTCGTTCCTGGAATTCCTGTCCGGCGACGACGATCCGCAGGACGCGCTGGCGGCACTGGAGTCGCTGAACAGCGCCGGCGCGGCCGCGTTCAACGCGCGCTATCCCGAGGGCCTGCCGGCCAGCGCCTGCGGCCAGGGCGCGGCCAGCGTGCGCGGCGTGCGCTACTACTCGATGGGCGGCACCTCGCCGCTGAGCAACGTGTTCGACCCCAGCGATCTGCTGATGGGCGCGGGCGCGCTGTTCTTCGGTTTCGAGGCCAACGACGGCCTGGTCGGGCGCTGCTCCTCGCACCTGGGCAGCGTGATCCGCGACGACTACGCCTGGAACCACCTCGACGAGGTCAACCAGGTCGCCGGCCTGCGCGGCCTGTTCGCATCCAACCCGCCCAGCGTCTATCGTGCCCATCTCAATCGACTGAAGAACGCCGGGTTGTAGGCATGCTGCGTTTCACCCTCGCCTTGATGCTGGCGGCTTGCATAGCGCTGGTGCTGGCACTGTCGAACTGGCGTCGCGAGGCGCCGCCGCCGGCCGGCGCCTCCGTGCCGACGGCGGCCGCGAAGGCGGCCGTCGATGCGCAACCGGCGCGCAGGCGCGCCGCCGCGGCGGCCGCGGGCGATTCCCTGCGCGGCACCGCCGCCGACGGCGCGGTCACCCTGAACGCGGCGGGCAAGGCGGTGCCGGACCGCGCCATGCGGCGCCTGTTCGATTATTTCCTGACCCGCCTGGGCGAGCGCCCGCCCGCGGCGATCCGCGACGACCTGCGCCGCCATCTGCAGCCGCGTGTGAGCGCGCCCACGGTGTCCCAGGTGCTGGCCTGGTTCGACGCCTATGTCGCGCTGGAGCGCGAAAGCGCGGTTCTGGGCGTGGGCGGCGATCTGCGCACCGATCTGCAACGCCGCCGCGAACTGCGCCAGCGCCGCCTCGGCGCCGCGGTCGCGCAGGCCTGGTACGGCGAGGACGAGCGCCGCCTCGAACACGCGATCGCGCGCCAGGCGCTGCTGCGCGAGCCTGGCCTCACGCCTGTGCAGCGCGCCGCGCGCCTGCGCGCGCTGGATGTCGCGTATGGCCTGGACCTGGATCCGAGCCGCACGGACAGCGAGGCCGTGGTCCTGGCGATGCGCCAGAACGCGCAGTTCGACGCCCAGGGCGTCGCGCCGGAACGCCGCTACGCCGCACGCGAAGCGGCGTTCGGAACGGAGGCGGCGCAACGCCTGGCCGCGCTCGACCAGCGCCGCGCGCACTGGAACCGACGGGTCGCCGCGTATCGCCAGCAGCGCGCGCGCGTGCTCGCCGATCGCGGATTGGACGAGGCGCAACGGCAGGCGCGCCTGGCCGCCCTGCTGGCGCCGTTCGACGCCAGCGAACGCCTGCGCATCGAAGCGCTGACGCGGGACTAGGACGCGCGCCTCAGCGCGGATAGAACTCGCGGCTGAACTGCAGGGTGGTCGGCGTGCCACCTTCCGGCGCCACGCTCAACTCGAAACGCAGGGTCTCGGGCAGGGCGATATCGAGCGTGCCGATGTAATCCAGCAACTGCGCGCCGCCGGGCTCGCCGGTGCGCAGTTCGCGCAGTTCCAACACGCGGCGTTGACCGCGCAGATCGGTGGCGACCGCGCTCACGCGCGCAGGGATGGCGCTGTCCTGGCCGTCCGGGCCGCGCCGCACCGCCACCAGCAACAGCACGCTGGCATCGTCGCGCGCGATTCCGTACTGCTGCGCGACCGCCGGCGACAGCGCCGAGGTCTGCAGCGCGCTGGCGCGCACGCTGACGTCGCCGCTGCGCACGATGGCCTCCTGCGGCGCCGCGCCGGCGCTGCCGGAGCCGCTGGGCGGCGCGGCCTCGCGGCCGCAGCCGCCGAGCAGGGCGAGGCTGAGCAGGCACAGGGCGGGGACGATGCGCATGGCGGCGGTTCCGGTCGGAAGGGTCAGTCGTTGGCGGCCGAGAGCTCGCGGCCGCGTTCGGTGGCGGCGGCGATCGCGGCCGCCACCAGCGGACGCAAGCCGCCGGTCTCGAAGGTTTCGATCGCGGCCTGGGTGGTGCCGCCGGGCGAGGTCACCCGCGCGCGCAACACCTCGGCGGACTCGTCGGAGCGGCTCAGCATGGTCGCCGCGCCCAGCAGGGTCTGGTTGACCAGGGCGCGCGCGGCCGCGGGCGCCAGGCCCTGGGCCTCGCCCGCGGCCTGCATGGCCTCGGCCAGCAGGAACACATAGGCCGGGCCGCTGCCGGAAACCGCGGTGACCGCGTCCATCTGCGCTTCCTGGTCGATCCACACGGTGGCGCCGACCGCCTCCAGCAGCGCCGCGGCGCGTTCGCGCTGCGGCTGCGCGGTGGCGGCGTTGGCGTACAGGCCGGTGATGCCGGCGCCGAGCAGGGCGGGCGTGTTCGGCATCGCCCGCACCACCGCCTGGCCGCCGCCCAGCCACAGGTCCAGCTGGCGCGCGGTGATGCCGGCGGCGATCGAGATCACCAGCGGGTGCTGGGCCTGCGCCAGCGGCGCCAGCGCCGAGCACACGCTGCGCATCACCTGCGGCTTCACCGCCAACAGCCACACGCTGGCGCCGGTGGCGGCCTCGGCCGCATTGGCGTAGCTGCGCACGCCGAAATCGCGCTGCAGGGCCTCGCGCAGCAGATCCACCGGTTCGGCTACCCGGACCGCGTCGGCGTCGCCGCCGCGCGCGACCAGGCCGCCGATCAGGCTGCGCGCCATGTTGCCGCCGCCGATGAAGGCGACCGGGCTGAGCGGGGACAGGGCGGTATCGGATGCGGGCATGGCGACGGCGGCGTGCGGCTGGGAGCGCCAGCATACCCAGGCGGCCGCGCTCCCGCGTTAGGGTGCGCCCGGCAGCGGCGGACAGGGCCGATCGTGCAGGCGCGCCTCGAAGCGATGGCGCGGCACGTAGTCGCCGACGTAGCTCAAGGCGATCCGGCCCGACCACAGCAGGTCGTAGCGGTCGCTGTCGCCACGGCGGACGAAGCGGATGCGGTGATCGACGGCGCTGTCGTGGCCGAGCAGATAGAGCCCGAAGGCCGGCTCCTCGTCGGAATCGGGCAGTTCGCCGTCGCCGTCGAAAGCTTCGACCGCGAACTCGGCGCCGTCCAGCGCCGCCAGCGAAAACTGCGCCAGCGGACCGACCCGGAGGCCGCCGCCGTGACCGCCGCCCCAATAGGTCGAGGACAGGGTGCAGCGGTGGTAGTTGCCCCATACGCCGGGCGCGGTCCAGGCCGGGGCCGCGTCCTCTTCGTCTTCCTCGATCTCGCGCTCGGCGTAGTAGGCGGCGCTGACCAGGTGCAGGTCGAACCACAGGTCCTCGCCTTCGACCCGCGCGCTCCACTCGAACTCGGCGATGGCGTGGCCTTCCGGCCAAGGGTTGCCGGGAAAGACGATGCGGTCTTGCGGGTGCGGCGCGGCGCTCATGCGGAGGCCTTCGGCGGACGCGCGCCGAACAGGGCGGTGCCGATGCGGACCATGGTGGCGCCTTCCTCGATCGCGATGGCGTAGTCGTCGCTCATGCCCATCGACAGGGTGTCGATGCCGGGGTGGTCCGCGCGCAGCGACGCGAACAGGGCCTGGCTGCGGCGGAAGGCGGGCCGGCGCAGCTCGGGCTGCGGGTGCGGGGCCGGGATCACCATCAGCCCGCGCAGGCGCAGGCGCGGTTCGGCGGCGATCGCCGCGGCCAGCGCCGGCGCGTCCTCGGGCCGGCAGCCGTGCTTGCTGGCCTCGTCGTCGATGTTGACCTGGATCAGCACCTGCAGCGGCGCGCGCGCCGGATCGCGGTGGCGGGCCAGGGCCGCGACCAGCTTGGGCCGGTCCACGGTCTGCACCCAGTCGAATAACTGCGCGGCCTGCTCGGCCTTGTTCGATTGCAGGTGGCCGATCAAATGCCACTCCAGTCCCAGTTCGGCCAGGGCCGCGGTTTTGGCCGCGGCTTCCTGAACATAGTTCTCGCCGAAGGCGCGTTGCCCGGCCGCCGCCAGTTCCGCGACGGCGGTCGCATCCTGGGTCTTGCTGACCGCGAGCAACTGCGGTACTGGCCGCTGCGCAAGGCGCGCGGCGTTATCCAACTGGTGCAAGATGCCGAGCAGGGCGTGCGCGCGCACGATGGGAAATCCTGTGAAAGAGGGCTGGTTCGGCAATGCGGGTACGGGGCTATACTGCCTCGCAGGGGACGCTTCCCGCCACTTGCGGCTGGCCACCATTGTCGCTCGTTTGCGTTTGGGCGTTTTCGCTGTAGCTTCGCCACGTGTGGTTTGAAGTTTCCATCTGAAGTTCTGTTGCAGTGCGGGGGAGCACGCATGGATATCGCCGAACTGTTGGCGTTTTCGGTCAAGAACAAGGCATCCGACTTGCATCTGTCGGCCGGCCTGCCGCCGATGATCCGCGTCGACGGCGACGTGCGGCGCATCAATATTCCGGCGCTGGACCACAAGCAGGTCCACTCGCTGGTGTACGACATCATGTCGGACAAGCAGCGCCGCGATTACGAAGAATTCCTCGAGGTCGACTTCTCGTTCGAGATCCCCGGCCTGGCCCGCTTCCGCGTCAACGCGTTCAACCAGAACCGCGGCGCCGGCGCGGTGTTCCGTACCATTCCCTCGGAAGTGCTGTCGCTCGAAGACCTGGGCTGCCCGCGCATCTTCAAGGAACTGATCGAACAGCCGCAGGGCCTGATCCTGGTCACCGGGCCGACCGGTTCGGGCAAGTCGACCACGCTGGCGGCGATGATCGACCACATCAACAAGAACGAGTACGCGCACATCCTGTCGGTCGAAGACCCGATCGAATTCGTGCACACCTCGCAGAAGTGCCTGATCAACCAGCGCGAAGTCCACCGCGACACCCACGGCTTCAACGAGGCCCTGCGTTCGGCGCTGCGCGAAGACCCCGACTACATCCTGGTCGGCGAGTTGCGAGATCTGGAAACCATTCGCCTGGCGCTGACCGCGGCCGAGACCGGCCACTTGGTGTTCGGCACCCTGCACACCTCCTCCGCGGCCAAGACGGTCGACCGCATCATCGACGTGTTCCCGGCCGGCGAAAAGCCGATGGTGCGCTCGATGCTGTCCGAGTCGCTGCGCGCGGTGATCTCGCAGGCGCTGCTGAAGAAGGTCGGCGGCGGTCGTACCGCGGCCTGGGAGATCATGGTCGGCATCCCGGCGGTGCGTAACCTGATCCGCGAGGACAAGGTCGCGCAGATGTACTCGGCGATCCAGACCGGCCAGAACCACGGCATGATGACCCTCGACCAGCACCTGCAGGACCTGGTGAAGCGCGGCATGATCCTGCGCCCGCAGGCCCGCGAGTACGCCAAGGACAAGCGCCTGTTCGATTGAGACCGGGATTCGAGATTCGGGATTCGGGATTGGTTAAAAGCAGTATTCAGTTCAGGCCGGAGTTGCGGCGCGGGGCCGGGGTTCGCGAATCCCGAATCTCCCACCCCCGATCCCGGCTCCGTAGGAGCATCCCATGAGCACCATCGACTTCACCTCGTTCCTCAAGCTGATGGCGCACCAGAAGGCGTCTGACCTGTTCATCACCGCCGGCATGCCGCCGTCGATGAAGGTCCACGGCAAGATCTCGCCGATCACCCAGAACCCGCTGACGCCGCAGCAGAGCCGCGACCTCGTGCTCAACGTCATGAACCCTCAGCAGCGCGAGGAGTTCGAGAAGACCCACGAGTGCAACTTCGCCATCGGCGTGACCGGCGTCGGCCGCTTCCGCGTGAGCTGCTTCTATCAGCGCAACCAGGTCGGCATGGTCCTGCGCCGCATCGAGACCAAGATCCCGACCGTCGAAGAGCTCAATCTGCCGCCGATCATCAAGACGCTGGCGATGACCAAGCGCGGCATCATCATCTTCGTCGGCGCGACCGGCACCGGTAAGTCGACCTCGCTGGCGGCGATGATCGGCTACCGCAACATGAATTCCAGCGGTCACATCATCACCATCGAGGACCCGATCGAATTCGTGCACAAGCACGAGGGCTGCATCATCACCCAGCGCGAGGTCGGCATCGACACCGACAGCTGGGACGCCGCGCTGAAGAACACCCTGCGCCAGGCGCCGGACGTGATCATGATCGGCGAGGTGCGCACCCGCGAGGGCATGGACCACGCCATCGCCTTCGCCGAAACCGGCCACCTGGTGCTGTGCACCCTGCACGCCAACAACGCCAACCAGGCGATGGACCGCATCATCAACTTCTTCCCCGAGGATCGCCGCGGCCAGTTGCTGATGGACCTGTCGCTGAACCTCAAGGGCGTGGTCGCGCAGCAGCTGATCCCGACCCCGGACGGCAAGGCGCGCCGCGTCGCGATGGAAATCCTGCTGGGCACGCCGCTGGTCCAGGACTACATCCGCGACGGCGAGATCCACAAGCTCAAGGAAGTGATGAAGGAGTCCACGCAGCTGGGCATGAAGACCTTCGACCAGGCCCTGTTCGAGCTCTACCAGGCCGGCGAGATCAGCTACGAGGACGCCCTGCGTTACGCCGACTCGCAAAACGAAGTGCGCCTGCGCATCAAGCTCGCCCAGGGCGGCGACGCCCGCACCCTGGCCCAGGGCCTGGACGGCGTCGAGGTCGCGGAAGTGCGCTGAGCGCCTCGCAAGTTCGTCGCAGGCACGAGAAGCCCGGCTGGTCCGGGCTTCTTGCCGTTTGGGCGATCCGGATGCGCCAGGCGCCGCGCCGTCTCGCATGGCTCGGGCCGGCCGCGCACGGCAGCTGTCGTCGCCATCGCCGGACGCGCCGGCCCGCCCGACGGCCGGCGCCGTGTCCTGCCGCGCCCGTGTGTATCGTTAGCCGCTAGCAGGGATGCAGCTGACGACACGGAGCATGTCGCATGGCCAAGACCGAGCAGGGACCCGCCACGACCGGTCCGGAACCCGTGCGGGCGCCGGCCGGCGCGCATGCGGCCGACGTCGCGCCGCCCGCGCACGGCGATGCCGACGACGCGACCATCGACGCGGCCGAACGCGCCGCGCTGCAGGCGCGCCGCCGCGAGGCCGGCATCGCGGCCGGCGAGGGCGCGGCCGTCAGCAGCGTGGGCCTGGCCCTGTCCGGCGGTGGCGTGCGCAGCGCGACCTTCTGTCTCGGCCTGATCCGAGGCCTGGCCCAGAACGGCCTGCTGCCGCGCTTGGACTATCTGTCGACGGTGTCCGGCGGCGGTTACGCGGGCGCGGCGCTGGGGCGTTTGATCGCCGCGCTGGGGATCGCCGACGCGCAACGCCTGCTCAGTCGCGGCGACACCCTGCTGCTGGCCTGGCTGCGCCGTTACGGCCGCTACCTGGCGCCGCGCGGCGCGCGCGATTACGGCATCGCCATCGCCACTTACCTGCGCGCCGGCCTGGCCGTGCACCTGGAGTTCGCGCTGCTGGCGATCGCGATCGGCGCGGTGGTGGTGCTGCCGCATCTGCTGCAGAGCGTGACCTCGCTGCTGGCGCCGCAGGACTGGAGCGGCTGGCGCAGCGCCTGGTGGCCGCTGGCGGCGCTGAGCTGGCTGCTGCTGGCGCCCGGCAATCTGATGGCCTACTGGGCGCTGCGCGATATCGCGCCCAAGGACATGGCCGCGTTGACCGCGCCGCCGCGCCATTCGCGCTGGGACATCGCCATGATTCTGGTCGCCGGCGCGGTCACGGTGGTGCTGGCCTCGCGCCTGTCCGACTCCGGACCGCCGCTGCCGGGCTATTCGGCCAAGTTCGTGGCCGTGTTGGTACTGGCCAGCGTCTCCGGCTACGGCCTGTGGCTGTGGACGCGGGTGCGCGGCGCCAGCGACGACCGCGACACCTTCAACACCCGCGAGCGCGATCTGCTGACCGCGCACCTGCGCAAGATCAATCTGATCGCATTGCTCCTGATCGCCCTGGGCGCGGTCGACCTGCTGAGCTGGAAGCTGTTGCAGAACCTGGAGTCCGGTGCGCTCTGGGTGTACGGCGGCCTGGGCCTGGGCGGTCTGTTGGTGGTGGCGGTGCGCGCGTTCGGCGAGCCGATCCAACGCCTGCTCTCGACCGAGGAGGGCCCGCGCCCGGGCCTGATGCCGCTGCTGATCAACGTGCTGGGCCTGGGCGCCGCGCTGGTGCTGCTGGTGCTGTGGGTGACGGTGGTGCAGTGGTGGGTGTTCGGCCGCCACGACACCGATCCGCACCTGATCCTGAGCGGCCTGTGCGAGCGCCTGGCGCTGCCGGCCTGGGACCTGTCGGCGCTGCTGCCGCGCTGGCAATGGCTGCAGTGGACGCTGCAGCAGCCGACCCTGCTGCGCCTGCTGTGGCTGCTGCTGGGTTTGTTGATCTGGTTCCTCGGCACGGGCATGCACACCGAGACCGTCAACGCCACTTCCCTGCACGGCTTCTATCGCTCGCGCCTGACCCGCACCTACCTGGCGGTGGGCAACCTGATCCGTTTCCCCGGCAAGGCCGTGCTGGGCGCGCGCGAGGTCAGTCCGGAAGAATTCTCCAACGTGGTCGCGACCGTGCGCGCGGACGACGTGGCCCTGAGCGACTACCGCCCGCACGAACGCGGCGGCCCGGTGCATCTGATCAACGTCTGTCTCAACCAGACCCGCGGCGCCAGCAGCAAGCTCTACAACGCCGACCGCAAGGGCGCGCCGCTGGTGGCCAGCCCCTTCGGCCTGGAAGTCGGCCGCGACGGCGACCGCGCGGCGGTGGAGAGCCAACGGCTGGACAAGCTGGGGCGCTGGATCGCGATCTCGGGCGCCGCCGCCTCGCCGGGCGCGGGCTCCAACACCACCGCGGGCTGGGCGATGCTGCTGTTCCTGGTCGGCGCGCGCCTGGGCTACTGGTTCGACACCGGCCGCTCGGCCGCGCAGCTGGAGCGGCCGATGGCGGGCGTCGGGCCGGCCGGCGCCACCGTCGCGCAGAAGCTGGGCCTGGCGCTGTGGCGGCGTTATCGCAACTCCAAGTTCGGACGCCTGATCGCCGAGGCCACCGCCTCCTTCGACGGCGAAAGCGCGCGCGCCTGGTATCTGTCCGACGGCGGTCATTTCGACAACACCGGCGTGCATCCGCTGCTGCGGCGCCAGCTCGACTTCATCGTCCTGGCCGATTGCGGCGCCGACCCGACCTACGAGTTCGCCGACCTGGAGAACCTGATCCGCAAGGCGCGCATCGACTTCGGCGCCGAGATCGAGTTCTACACCGAAGACAGCGCCTGCCACCTGCCGCTGATGCAGGACGAGCACATCTGCGTGCTGCCGCCGGAGAAGCTGCGCGACGCCTACACCGCGCGCGGGGTGATGCTGGCGCGGATCCGTTACCGCCCCGACGCGCAGGGCCGTTGCAAACAGGGCACCTTGCTGGTGGTGAAGCCGAACTTGCACTTCGCCCTCGACAGCGACGTGCTCGCCTACGCGCGTCGCAACCCGCAGTTTCCGCAGCAGCCGACCTCGGACCAGTTCTTCGACGAGGCGCAGTGGGAAAGCTACCACCGCCTCGGCGAGGATTTCGGCCGCGCCCTGCGCCCCGGGTGGCTGGAACAATTGCCGGGCTGGGCCGCGCCGGTGGCGCCGCAGGACGCTTTGCCCTCGCTGCGTCGGCTGCGCCCGATCGCGCCGCAGGCGCAGGACGGCAGCAAGCCGTTCTGGCGCCCGGAGACCAAGGCCGCGGCGCTCAGCGCGGGCCTGGGCGCGGGCCTGATCGCGACCCTGGCGCTGCCGGCCTGGCAGTTCTACGACAAGCTCGCCGCGCAGCGCGCGCAGGACCGCGTCGAAACCAAGAAGCGCCTGGACGAACTGCGCGCCAAGCTGCCGCTGTGGGCGCGCAAGGGCGAGCCGGCCCCCGCGGGCGCGGAGGCGGTCGATATCGACGAAGACGCGCAGGCGCTGCTCGATGGCCTGTACCGGCAAGTAAGGCGCGAACGTGGCACCCTCAGCGATGGCGGTCGCCTGGTCGCCCGGGTCCAGGCCAGTTGCGGGCAGCCGGTGTCGAAGGCGCTGGCACAGGCCTGTCCCTCAGTGCAGAGCGCGCATCGCAAATTGTGCGAGGCGGTCTGCGATCCGCCCACGCGCGATCCCTACTGGGAGCGCAGCGACCAGGCCGCGGCGCTGGCGCTGGCCGCGCCGGCCGAGTCCGCGTCGGCCGTGCCGACCGAGGACGCGACCGCCTATGGCGGCGAAGTTCCGGGTGCGGCCGCGCCGCAGGGCGTCGTCATGGCGGAACGGCAGGCGCACAAGCAGCTCACGGTGTCGGCGCCCATGCAAGCGCGGCCGGAATCGCCGGGCCAGCGCGTGCAGCGGCTGTGCCGGCAGCAGGTGATCTATGTGCAGGTCTACGACGAGGCCACGCGCGCGCGCGCGGCGGCCCTGCCGTGGAAGACGCTGCAGCCCGCCGCGACCATGCCCGGCATCGAGAACGTGGTGCGCTCGGCGCGCGCGCGCAACGCCGATGCGCCCAAGGCCTATGCGCAGCCGACCCTGGTGGTGCACCGCATCGACGACGACGGCCAGTGCGCCGAAGCGATCAAGGATTGGCTGGCCCCGCAGCTGACCGCCTGGTACGTATCGGCGCCGCAGATCGAACTGCGCCGGCTGCCCGGCGCGTTCAAGCCCGAGGACCGCGTGATCGAACTGTGGCTGCCGAACGCGCGGCCGTTGGCGCCGACATCATCGGCGGCCGTCGCGCCTTCGGCGTCTGCTGCAGGCTCGGATGCGATGGTGGCTGCATTGCCGGATCCCACGATCGCAGCGCCCTCACGCTAGCGCGAGGGCGCTGCGGCGATGCGAGGTGTCGCTCAGGCTTTCGCCGCCCGCATCCACGGCGGCGGCGGCCGCAGCTTGGCCAGCCTGGCGTACACCGGGCAGGTCTCGCGGTGGCCGCCGGGCAGGTAGCCCAGGCTCATCAGGAACTCGTTGGTGATCTCGCCGCCGGTGAAGCGGAAGGTCTTCTTGAACAGCTTGACCCAGGCGGCCTTGTCGCGCGCGCGCCCTTCCAGCAGCAGGTGCGCATCCAGCCATTGCGCGAATCCGCCGTGGCTGGCGCGCAGGCTCTGCACGACCTGGGCGTTGTGGATCGCCGCGTCGACCTTGAGCCGGTTGCGGATGATGCCGGCGTCGGCGAGCAGGCGCGCGCGTTCGCGCTCGCCGTAGGCGGCCACGGTGTCGACGTCGAAACCGTCGTAGGCCAGGCGGAAGCCCTCGCGCTTGCGCAGGATGGTTTCCCAGCTCAGGCCGGCCTGGTTGATCTCCAGGATCAGGCGCTCGAACAGCTCGGCCTCGGCGCGTTGCGGGTAGCCGTATTCGCGGTCGTGGTAGGGGCCGTGCAGCGGATGGCCGGGGGCGTAGTCGCAGTAACCGGACATGCTCAGCCGGGTCCGCGGCGGCGACCGACGGCGGCCGGGGCCGGCACCGGGAAACGGAGGGTCGGCCAGGGCATGGCGGGGGTCCGGGCGAAGGGGCAAACCCCATGCTACGACGGATCGGCCGCGACCCGCGAGCGCGGCACGCACGTTAGAATGGCGCCCATGTCCGTGATGCCCACCCCCCTGGCCAGTCAGCTCCTGATCGCGCTGCCCGCGCTGTCGGATACCAACTTTTCGCGCAGCGTCGCCCTGATCTGCCAGCACGACGACGACGGCGCCATGGGGATCGTGGTCAACCGTCCCTCCGAGTACACCCTGGGCGAGGTCTTCGGCCAGATGGGCGTGGACGGCGGCGACGACAGCCTGCGCTCGCAGATCGTGCTGGCCGGCGGTCCGGTCCATCCGGAGCGCGGCTTCGTGCTGCACGACGGCGGCATGCAATGGGATTCCACCCTGGCCATCGCCGACGCCCTGTTCCTGACCACCTCGCGCGACATCCTCGAGGCGATGGCGCGCGGCGAAGGCCCGGACAACGCCATCGTCGCCCTGGGCTGCGCCGGCTGGGGTTCGGGCCAGCTCGAGCACGAACTGACCGAGAACGACTGGCTGACCGCGCCGGCCGACGCCGAGCTGCTGTTCGATCTGCCGCTGGACGCGCGCTGGCACGCCGCCGCGGGCCGCATCGGCGTCGATTTCGCGCATTTGGCCGATTACGCCGGGCACGCATGAACGCCGACGCCGACCAGCGCACGCCGATCCGCCGCGACGGCACCGTGCTGGGCTTCGATGTCGGCGCGCGCCGGATCGGCGTGGCCGTCGGCAGCGCCTTCGGCCACGGCGGACGCGCGCTGGCGGTGGTCGACGTGCACGGCCATGGCCCGGACTGGAACGCGATCGACCGCCTGCGCAACGAATGGCGTCCCGACGGCCTGATCGTCGGCGACCCGATGACCCTGGACGGCGGCGACCAACCCGCCCGAGTGCGCGCGCACGCCTTCGCGCGCGAGCTGCACGCACGCTACAAACTGCCGGTGGTGCTGGTGGACGAGCGCTTGAGTTCGATCGAGGCCGCGCAGCGTTTCGCCGCCGACCGCGCCGAGGGCCGCAAGCGCCGGCGCGACGCCGAGGCGCTGGACGCGGTCGCCGCGGCGGTGATCGTCGAGCGCTACCTGGCCGCCCCCGACGACGCCATCGACCTGAACCAACTGCCCGCCGCATGAACTCGACGCTTCCGCATACGACGCCGGCCGCCGCGCCGCGCCATCTGTTGACCCTGGACGGAATGTCGCGCGAGGCCATGAGCGCGCTGCTGATCCGCGCCCAGGCCTTCGCCGAGGGGCATTACGACCGCCGCGCGCTGGACGGGCTGGCGGTGTGCACGCTGTTCTTCGAGCCGTCCACGCGCACCCGCATGAGCTTCCAGCTCGCGGCCCAGCGCCTGGGCGCGCACACGATCAACTTCGACGCCTCGACCTCGTCCACGCGCAAGGGCGAGACCGCCCTGGACACGCTCAAGAACCTGGAAGCGATGGGCGTGCGCGGCTTCGTGATCCGTCACCACGAGGACGGCGCGGTCGCGGCGTTGGCCGAGCACGTCAATCCGGGCACCAGCCTGGTCAACGCCGGCGACGGCCGCAGCGCGCACCCGACCCAGGGCCTGCTCGACATGCTGAGCCTGCGCCAGGCCAAGGGCACCGACTTCTCCGGCCTGCGCGTGCTGATCGTCGGCGACCTGCGCCATTCGCGCGTCGCGCGCTCGGACCTGCACGCCCTACGCGCGCTGGGCGCCGGCGAGATCCGGGTCTGCGGCCCGGCCGCCTTGCTGCCCGACGATGCCACCTTGCAGGGCTGCACGGTCTCGCACGAGCTGGATGCCGCGCTCGAGGGCGTGGACGCGGTGATGATGCTGCGCCTGCAGCGCGAGCGCATGGAAGAGGGCCTGGTGGCGTCGCTGGACGACTACCACCGCGCCTACGGCCTCACCGCCGCGCGCCTCAAGCGCGCCGCGCCGGACGCGGTGGTGATGCATCCGGGCCCGATCAATCGCGGCGTCGAGATCACCGACGAAGTCGCCGACGGCCCGCAGTCGCTGATCCTCACCCAGGTCGCCAACGGCGTGGCCGCACGCATGGCCGTACTCGAAGCCCTGCTCAAGGGCTGAATCCCACCAATCGCCGCAGCGCCCTGGCGCCGGCATAAGGAACACAACGCATGATCGTGAAAGACAGCAACGGTACCCCGCTCGCCGACGGCGATTCGGTGCTGGTGATCAAGGACCTGAAGGTCAAGGGCACCTCGGTGACGCTCAAGCGCGGCACCCTGTGCAAGAACATACGCCTCACCGACGACGAAGAGCTGATCGAGTGCAACGTCGAGAAGGTCAAGGGGCTGGTGCTGCGCACCGAGTTCCTGAAGAAGGCTTGAGGCGGGTAGGGCGAATCCCCCTCAATCCCCCTTTTTCAAAGGGGAAGACAAGCGGAGCGCGATGCGCTTTGCCCAGCTTTCTTCCTCATCCCAAAGAAGGCAAGCGTGCGCTGGGAACAGGCAGCCCTGCTCTTCGTCCCCCTTTGAAAAAGGGGGATTGAGGGGGCAGTTGCTTTGCAGTCGCTCTCGACCGACCGCCTCAGCGGCGACGTTGCTGCCACAGCCAGGACCACAGCGCGTCGCTCGCATAGGCCGGGTCCCAGGCGTTGTGCCCGGTGCCGGCGAATTCGGTGTAGCGCACTTCGCCGCCGGCCTGCTTGAGCGCCTGGGCCATGCGCCGCGACTGCTCCACCGGCACCGACTCGTCGCGATCGCCGTGGAAGAGCCAGGCCGGCAGGCGATGCAGGCGCTGGGCCGCGATCGCGAACGGATCGTCGTCGGTGGCCACGCCGTGCACGTACAGGTCGGCGATCGCGCCGGGCGCGGTCACGCCGCCGCAGATCGGCACCAGCGCGGCGAAGCGGTCGGGCTGCATCAGGGCCAGCTCGTAGACGCCGTAGCCGCCGCGCGACAGGCCGGTCAGCGCGACCCGGTCCGGATCGCCGTCGAATTCGCGCAGCGCCGCGTCCAGGGCCGCCAGGGCCATGCGCGCGGTGCCGTCGGTCCACGAGGCCTGCGCGGGCGATTGCGGGAACACCACGATCGCCGGGAACTCGTCCTGGGCGCGACGGATATGCGGCGCCAGACCGACCGCGAGCTGGCGCTCGTTGTCGTCGCCGCGTTCGCCCGAGCCGTGCAGGAACAGCAGCACCGGCGGATGCCGGCCGCCGGCCGCGCGCGCGGGCACGAACACCTGGTAACGGTAGGTCCTGCCGTCGAGTTCCAGCGTGCGCGCGACGAAGGCCCCGTGTTCGCGGGCCGCGGGCGTGTGCGTGCAGGAGGCCGCGATCATCAGGGCCAACGGCAGCAGGATCGCCCACAGGCGAACGGTAACGGGTCGCAGCATCGTGCGGTCCACGGCATCCTTGTTGATCGCATCATTCCGTGCGATTTCCGCGCTGTCCATGCGCGCCTGTGCGAATTGCCGCGACCGCCACATTGGGAAAAGTCGTCGTTCACGTTCGTGGGTTCCCTGCAGGCGAACGCGGATCCGTTTCTTGGGTCGGCAAAGCGCGCAATACGACAGCGCCCTTGCGGCGGCGCCGGCGCGGCGCGCTCAGCGCAGCAGAATCAAGGTGGCCAGGCCGAGGAAGCTCAGGAAGCCCATCACATCGGTAAGGGTGGTCAGGATCACGCCGCCGGCCAGGGCCGGGTCGAAGCCCAGGCGCTTGAGCGTGATCGGCACCAGCACGCCGCCGGCCGCGGCGGTGAGCAGGTTGATCGTGAGCGCGGTGCCGATCACCAGCGACAGGCCGGGCTGGCGGAACCACAGCAGCACGATCAGGCCCAGGCCGATGCCGAGCACCAGGCCGTTGATCAACGCGACCGACAGCTCCTTGCGCAGCAGCACGCCGACGTTGGACGCGCCGATCTGGCCCAGGGCTAGGCCGCGGATCATCAGCGCCAGCACCTGGGTGCCGGCGTTGCCGCCCATGCCGGCGACGATCGGCATCAGCGCGGCCAGCGCGACCAGCTTGGCGATGCTGTCCTCGAACTGGCCGACCACGCTGGCGGCCAGGAAGGCGGTGCACAGGTTCACGCTGAGCCAGATCAGGCGGCGCCGGAACGCGCGCCGGACCGGGCTGAACAGGTCCTCGTCCTCGTCCAGGCCGGCCGCGCTCAAGGCCTGGTGTTCGGCCTGGTCGCGGATGATGTCGACCACGTCGTCGATGGTGATGCGGCCGAGCAGGATGTTGTTGTCGTCCACGACCGGGGCGCTGATCCAGTCGTGGTCGGAGAACTGGCGCGCGACTTCGGCCGCGGTCTCGCCGACGTCGATCGCCGGCTGCTCGTCGTCGATCAGCTTGTTGATCGCGGTGCCGGGTTCGTGGGTGAGCAGGGCGGCCAGGGCGATCCGGCCCAGGTACTGGTGGCGACGGCTGACCACGTACAGGTGGTCGGTGTGCTCGGGCAGTTCGCCGCGCAGGCGCAGGTAGCGCAGCACCACGTCGATGGTGGTGTCGGCGCGCACCGTCACCACGTCCGGGTTCATCAGGCGGCCGGCGGTGTCCTCGGGGTAGGACAGCACCTGCTCCAGGCGCTCGCGGTTCTCGCGGTCCATCGACTTGAGGACTTCGTCGATGACGGTGTCGGGCAGGTCCTCGACCAGATCGGCGAGGTCGTCGATGTCGAGGTCTTCGACCGCGGCCACGATCTCGTCGGTGTCCATGTCCGCGAGCAGGCTTTCGCGCACCTCGTCGCCGACGTGGACCAGCACCTCGCCGTCGTCCTCGGGATCGACCAGGCCCCAGACCACGACGCGCTTGCCCGGCGGCAGCGATTCGAGCAGGTTGCCGATCTCGGCGGGCGAGAGGGTGTTGACCAGGCGCCGCACCGGCCCCAGACGACCGCTGTCGAGCGCGTCGGAAAGCAGTCGCAGCTGACGTGCGGTCTTGTCGTGGCGGACGGCTTCGGCCATGCGGTACTTCCGTTGGCGCGTCGCGGCCACGAGGGCGGCGACTGGGTTAAGCGTTCATGCGGGCATTATCGCCCGCGGGGCCGCCAAAGCCCAGCGAAATCGGCGCTGCGCGCGCGTGCGGGGCGCGCGTGGATGCGCGTTCGCGCGCCGTGCACGCGATGCCAGCGCGGGCGAGGGGACCGGCTCGCCGCAAATTCGCGGGACAGTCCGGTCCCGCATCGGGTACGGCTGCGCACGTTGGCCACAATGCGCGTGCGGCGCCCTGCAGCGGGGCGGGGCGGCGACTAGGCATCGGGGGAATGCATGAACATCAAAACGTGGGCCCTGCTGGGCCTGTTGGCCGCGATCGGCGACGCGCGCGCCGAGCAGGGCTGTCCGGACGGGCTGTATCCGGGCGGTAATTCCTCCGGCCAGTTATGCATTCCGATTCCCGGTTACGGCATCAACGGCAACGCCAAGCCCGCCGATGCGGCGCCGGACGGCACGCCGCAGGCGGTCAGGCGCGAATACAAGGCCTGGGCCGCGATCGCCCACGACCCGGTCAAGCGCAGCCTGGGCATGGCCGGGCAGGACAACGGCATCAGCGAGCGCCGCGAAGCCGAGCAGGGCGCGATCGAGGCCTGCCGCGCCAACGGCGGCGCCGATTGCCAGCTGTTGTTGGTCTATCGCGCCGAGTGCGCGGCGATCGCGGTGGGCATGGGCCCGGACGGCAACGCCAACCTGTACGCCGACAAGGGCCGCAGCGAGGAGCAGGCGCTGGCGAGCGCGCTCGCGCGCTGCGGCAAGGGCGCGCAGATGTGCCAGAAGCTCAACAGCAACTGCGTGAGCAGCAGTTTCTACTTCGACGGCTGGAAGTAGCCGGACCGTCGCCGGCGCCGTTCAGTCCGCGCGCAGCCAGGCCTCGATCGCCTTGCGGTCGCGCGCGCGCAGCAGCGCCGGCGCGCGCGCGCGCAGCGCGGCCAGGTCCAGGCCGCGGATCGCGCGCCGCAGTTCCAGCAGGGTCGCCGGGTGCAGGCTGAACTCCTCCAGCCCCAGCGCCAGCAGCAGCGGCGCGAAGGCCGGGTCGCCGGCCATTTCGCCGCACACCGCCACCGACTTGCCGCGCGCGCGCGCCAGGCGGATCACGTCGCGGATCAGGCGCAGCACGGCCGGGTGCAGCGGCGTGTAGAGCTCGCCCAGGGCTTCGTTGTTGCGGTCGGCGGCCAGCAGGTACTGGATCAGATCGTTGGTGCCGATCGAGAGGAAGTCGATCGCGCCGATGAAGCTGGGCAGGGCGATCGCGGCCGCCGGCACCTCGATCATCGCGCCCAGCGGCACGTGCTCGGCGATCTCGTGGCCTTCGCGGCGCAGGTCCAGGGCGACCTGGTCGAGCATGCGCTTCACCCGCCGGATCTCCTCGCGCGAGCTCACCATCGGCACCAGCACGCGCAGCGGGCCGTAGCCGGAGGCGCGCAGCAGCGCGCGCAACTGGGTTTCCAGCAGGCCGTCGCGCGCCAGCGACAGGCGCACGCCGCGCAGGCCCAGGGCCGGATTGGGTTCGTCGCGCAGGGCCAGGCCGGTGCGGTCGGCCTTGTCGGCGCCCAGGTCGAGGGTGCGGATGGTGACCGACCGGCCGGTCATGCCGAGCACGACGTCGCGGTAGGCGCGGAACTGCTCTTCCTCGGTCGGCAGTTCGCTGCGCTGCAGGAACAGGAATTCGGTGCGGTACAGGCCGACCCCGGCCGCGCCCAGGGCATGCGCCTCGGCCACGTCCTCGCGCGATTCGGCGTTGGCGTAGAGCTTGATGTCGACGCCGTCGAGGGTGCGCGTGGGCTCGCGGCGCAGACGGTGCAGCTGCTTGCGCTCGCGCGCGTGTTCGCGCACCCGGCTGCGGTGCGCGCGCAGGTCGTCGGCGTTGGGTTCCAGGATCACCGTGCCGCTGCTGCCGTCCACGGTCAGCGCGTCGCCGTCGTTGATCTTGAGCAGGGCCTGGGAAGCGCCGACCACCAGCGGCAGGTGCAGGCTGCGGGCGAGGATGGCGCTGTGCGAGAGCGCGCTGCCGGCGGCGGTCACGATCGCCAGCACGCCCTGGGCCTGCAACTGCGCCAGTTCGGCCGGTGCGACGTTGTCGGTGATCAGGATCTCGCCGGCCACGCCCTGCATCTCGCCGGCGCGGCGGTGCAGCGCGGCGTGGATGCGGCCGATGACCTGGTCGATGTCGTCGACGCGGCTGCGGAAGTAGGCGTCGTCCATGGCCTCGAACACCGAGGCGATGCGGTCGCGCTGCAGGCGCAGGGCGTAGTCGGCGGCATAGCGGCCGGTGCGGATCAGCTCGTCCAGGCCATGCAGCAGTTCGGGGTCGTCCAGCAGCAGGGTGTGCAGGTCGAGGAACTCGCCGACCTCGTGCGCGAGGGCGCCGTGCAGGCGGTCGCGCAGGGCGTGCATCTCCCCGCGCACGGTCTCGATGGCGGCGCGCAGGCGCGCCAGCTCGGCCTCGACCTGGGCCGGCGAGATCCGCTCCTCGGCGACTTCCAGCGCGTGCGGCAGGCGGACCCGGGCACGGCCCAGCGCACTGCCCCGGGATGCGCCATGTCCGAAGAACGCTTGCCTCATCTAGCCTGCCTCACGTTAGCGCGCACCGATCAGCTGTCTTCGTCGAAGCGGCGATCGAACAGCGCGATCACCGCATCGACCGCGGAGGTTTCGTCCTCGCCTTCCACGCGCAGCTTGACGTTGGTGCCCTGGCCGGCGGCCAGCAGCATCACGCCCATGATGCTCTTGGCGTTGACCTCGCGGCCCTTGGCGGTGAGGGTGGCGCTGCTGCGGAAGCCGGACAGCACCTGCACCAGCTTGGCGGTGGCGCGGGCATGCAGGCCCAGTCGGTTGGAGACGGTCAGTTCGCGTTCGATCATTGCGGGTTCCTCAAAATCCGTCTCGGTGTTGCGTTGTCGCGTTGCGGTCTGGGCTCGGACATCAGGCCTCGTCGATGATCACGCCGTTGCGCGCTCCGGCCGCGGCCACCGCGGGGAGCTCGTCCAGGTCGAGGTCGGAATAGTTCAGCACCCGCATCAGCATCGGCAGGCTCAGCGCCGACACGCGGCGCACCGGCGTGCCCAGGCGGGCGACGCGGGCGGCGAGATTGCTGGGCGAGGCGCCGTACAGATCGGTCAGCACCAGCACGCCCTGGCCGCCGTCGACGCGGCGCAGGGCGGCGCTGGCCATCGGCAGCAGCAGGTCGTGGTCGGCATCGAACGGCACTTCCAGCGCTTCCAGCTTCAGCGGCAACGGCCGCATCAACCGGCTCGCGACCGCGACCAGTGCGTTGCCGATGCCTTCGTGGGTGATGAGTAGGATGCCGACGCTCATGCGGCCAACTTAGCAGACCGCGGTGACGGCCCGGAAGCGCCGGAAGCGCCGTGTATGCGAAATTGCGAGCGCGGTCGGCGACGCTCGCGGCATGGGCGGCCCGGAGGCCGCCCATGCGAGGGGAGAACGAGGGGAGAGCGGCGGCGCGGGGCGCCGCCGCCGTCACTGCGCCGGCTGCGCCGGCGGGTCGGACTTGGGTTGATCGGGCTTGGGCTGATCGGGCGGGGTCTGGGTGGACGTGCCCTCGACCGGAGGCGGGGTGCCGGTGTCGCCCGCCGGCGGCGGCGTGCCGGTGTCGCTGGGCGGCGGCGTGGCTTCGGCCGGCGGCGGCGCCGCGGTGTCCGCGGGCGCTGTCTCGCTGGCCGGAGGCGGCATCTCGCCGGCCGGCGGTTCGGGCTTGTTGCAGGCGGTCAGCGCGACGCCGCTCAACACGGCGCTCAGGGCGAGGATCAGCTTGCTATGGGCGGTGGGGGTCATGACGGGCTCCTTGTGTGCGGGCGGTTCGCGTGCGCGGCCGCCGCGGCGACGCGTTCGCGACGCGGGCTTACTTGCGTTTGCTGTCCTGCTTGGCGTGCGCGGCGTGGTATTCGGCTTCGCTGAGCGCGCCGTCGCGATTCTTGTCGAGGGTGGCGAAGTTGCGGCTGAGTTGGCTGTCGATCGCGGCTTCGGCCTGGCTGATCTTGCCGTTGCTGTCGACATCGAACTCGGCGAAGGCGGGGGTGATGCCGCTGGACGGCGCCGCCTGCGAGGCGTCGCCGCTGGTCGACGGCGGCGGCTCCTGCGGCGGTGGAGCGGATTGCGCGAACGCCAGCGGCATCGCCAGCGCGGCGGACAGGGCGAGCAGGATCGCGCGCGGATTGCGTACGGAAGAGATCATCGTCGATGCTCCGGATGGGGACGGAGTGCGCTGCCAGCAGCGCGCAGCCACCGTACGTGCGCCGATGTAGAACGGCGATACGAATGCGCAAAAGTTTCGTAAGACGCGCGAACCCGGTCGCGATTCAGCGCGCGGGCCGGCGGTCCGAGCGCAGGGGGCGAGGACGACGCCCGCTCGGCGCTGCCGCGCTCAGTCCAACTCGCGATGATGCACGGCGACTTCGTTCCAACCGCGTTCGCGTGCGTGTTCGGCCAGGCGTTCGGCCAGATAGACCGAGCGATGGCGGCCGCCGGTGCAGCCGAAGGCGACGGTGGCGTAGCTGCGCGTGCTGTCGGCCTGCAGGCGCGGCAACCAGGTGTC
Source organism: Lysobacter sp. CCNWLW3 (assembly GCF_036697405.1). Lineage (NCBI taxonomy): Bacteria > Pseudomonadati > Pseudomonadota > Gammaproteobacteria > Lysobacterales > Lysobacteraceae > Lysobacter > Lysobacter sp. CCNWLW3. The sequence continues at coordinate 26,940 of NZ_JBAHWA010000012.1, read as the reverse complement.
GAGGAATTCGCCGATCTGGCTCACGAACTGCTGCACGTAGGGCTGCGCTTCGAGGTAGTCGCGCACGCCGGCGTCGCGCCCCGACAGCGGGCGCAGGCTCGGGTCCCAGTGCGGATTGGGCAGCGCGCGCGCGTCGAAGACGAAGTCGGCGTCGGCGGGCACGCCGCGGCGGTAGGCGAAGGATTCGAACAGCAGCGACATGCCGGCCTCGCCGCCCATGCCGAATTCGGTGATCACGTAGCGGCGCAGCTGGTGCACGTTGAGGTCGCTGGTGTCGACCACCGCGTCGGCGATCTGGCGCAGCGGGCGCAACACCTGGTGCTCGAGCTCGATCGCGTCGGCCAGGGCCAGGCCGAGCTGGCTGAGCGGATGGCGGCGGCGGGTATCGGCGTAACGCTTGAGCAGGACCTCGTCGCGCGCGTCGAAGAACACCAGCTTGGGGTCCACGCCCAGCGCGCCCACCGTCGACAGCCAGCCGGGGATGTTGGCCAGGTCGCTGTGGCGGTTGCGCACGTCGATGCTGACGGCCAGCTTGGCCGGCGCGCCGTCGTCGGCCTGGACCACGCTGCGCACGAACTCGGGCAGCAGTTCGGCCGGCAGGTTGTCGACGCAGTAGTAGCCCAGGTCCTCGAAGGTATGCAGGGCCACCGACTTGCCCGACCCGGACAGGCCGCTGACGATGATCAGGACCGGTTCCACGCTCTGGTTCATGATTCGCCGCGCTCGAGGAAATTGCTGTGGCGCGCGATGAAGGCCGCGGCCGGATCCAGGCCCTTCATGCGCAGGCTGTGCAGGCGCGTCGCGGCCTCGGTGAGCACCGCGAGGTTGCGGCCGGGCATCACCGGCAGGGTGATCATCGGCACGTCCAGATCCAGCACGCGGCGCAGGCCGGTGTCGCCGGTGAGGCGCTCGATGCCCGAGGGCAGGGGCTCGGTCATGGGCTTGGTCAGGTGCACGATCAGGCGCAGGTATTTGTTGTTCTTGACCGCGGTGTCGCCGAACATCTGGCGGATGTTGAGCACGCCCAGGCCGCGCACTTCCAGCAGGTCCTGCAGCATTTCCGGGCAGGTGCCGTCGAGCACGTCGGGCGCGATCTGGGTGAATTCGGGCGCGTCGTCGGCGACCAGGCGATGGCCGCGGGTCACCAGTTCCAGCGCCAGCTCGCTCTTGCCCGAGCCGGATTCGCCGGTGATCAGCACGCCGATCGAATAGATCTCCATGAACACGCCGTGCATGGTGATGCGCGGCGCCAGCGTGCGCGCGAGATGGTACTGCAGATGGTTGAGCAGTTCGTGGCCGCGCCGTGGCGAGACCCACAGCGCGGTGCCGCTTTCCTCGGCGGCCTGGCGCAGGTCCTCGGGGCAGGCCTGGTTCTTGCTGATCACCAGCGCCAGCGGCCGGAACTGGATGATCTTCTCGATGGTTTCCCAGCGCAGGCGCGAGTCCAGCGCATCCAGCCAGGCCAGTTCCTCGCTGCCGAGGATCTGCACCTTGTTGGGATAGATGGCGTTGAGATAGCCGGCCAGGGACGGGCGCCGCGCCACCGTTTCCACCGCCGCGACCACGCGGTCGTCGCCGCGCTGGCCGGCGAGCCAGCGCAGGTCCAGGCGTTCGCGTTGCTGTTCGAACAGTTCCCCGGCGCTGATGCTGGTGGTCATGCGCGCACCCCGCTGCGCAGGGGGCGGCCGCCGAGCAGGTGCCAGCCGAGTTCGTCGACGTCGGCCGCGCGCCGCAGGGCGGCGCGGAAGTCGGGGTCGCCGAAGCTCTCGGCCAGTTCGGCCAGCAGCTGCAGATGCTGTTGCACGTAATGTTCGGGCACGGTCATGGCGAGCACCAGGTCGACTTTTTCGCCGTCGGCGGCGCCGAAGTCTACCGGTTGTTCGAGGCGCAGGAAGGCGCCGCGGCTGTCCTCGAACTGGGCGCTGCGGCCATGCGGGATGGCCACGCCGTGGCCGATGGCGGTGCTGGCCAGGCGCTCGCGGTCGCGCAGGCTGTCGCCGATGGCGCGGATCGCCGACGGCGTGCCGTCGGCCAGCAGACGCGCGGCGGCGTCCAGCACGGCGTCGCGATCGCTGGATTCCTCCAGGATCGCGACCCGTTGCGCGCTCAGCAGTTCATGAAGCGGCATCGTTCAACACAGCGTCGGGAGGCGCCGCATTATCCCCGAACGATCAGCCGAATTCGCCGTTCCGGGCGAGACTTTCTCCGCGGTGATGATCGACGAGCTTGCTCTTGTGCTTCATCAGCAGGCGGTCCAGCTTGTCGGCGAGCAGATCGATGGCCGCGTACATGTCGATGGCGGCGGCGTCGCAGTGGAGGGTGCGGCCGGCGAGGTTCACGGTCGCTTCGGCGCGATGGTCGGGCTTGTCGAGGCTGAGTTGGGTGCGAATGTCGAAAGGCTGTTCGTAATGACGTTGCAGCCGCGCCAGCTTGGTTTCGACGTAGTCACGCAGGGCAGTGGTGACTTCGATCTGCTGGCTGTGGGTTTCGATACGCATCGGAGGCCTCCTTACACGTTCACAGGGAATGCGGCTCCGTAGCCGGAGCCACGAGCCCAGCATCGCACGCTGAGGCTAGGGCGCAAGGGGTGAGCGACACGAAATCTGGCGGCTGGAGTGAAAAGCGTTGATCCGATGAGGGTTTCGCGTGGACTGCGACCAAAGTCGGGTGGGCGGGTGAAAACGAAGTTAATAAAGCGCTGCGAATGTTCCACGCGCGGCGGCGATGCTCCACGCGCGAGGATCCGTTCGAGGGCTGATCCCTTCTCCCGCTTGCGGCGCCCGCAGGGTGTGCAAGGCTGAGAAGGTGCCCGCAGGGCGGATGAGGGCAGCGGGGAATGGGGTGGGCGGGCTAGCTCCCCCAGCCCGGCCTCAAGCCATTCGCACCCGGTCCTGCGACGACGGAATGCTCATCGCCTCGCGGTACTTGGCCACGGTGCGGCGCGCGACCGGCACGCCGGTGGCTTTGAGGGTTTCGGCCAGGCGGGCGTCGGACAGCGGTTTGCGCGGGTTTTCGGCCTCGATCAGGCGCCGGCTCATGGCCTGGATGGCGGTGCTGGAGGCCTCGCCGCCGGCGCCGGTGTCGATGCCGGAGGCGAAGAAGGCGCGCAGCGGCATGGTCCCGCGCGGGGTGCGCGCGTACTTGCGCGAGATCGCGCGCGAGACCGTGGATTCGTGCAGACCGATCTCGTTGGCGACTTCGCGCAGGGTCAGCGGGCGCAGCGCGCTGTCGCCGAATTCCAGGAACGCGGCCTGCTGCTTGAGCAGGCAGCGGGTGACCTTGAGCAGGGTGTCGCCGCGCGCTTCCAGGCTCTTGAGCAGCCAGCGCGCTTCCTGCAGGTGGCCGCGCAGATAGCTGGCGTCGGCCGCGCTGGCATGGCGGATCATGCCCTCGTAGCCGCGGTGGATCGACACCCGCGGACGCATGCCGTCGGCCAGGGCGACCCGCCACAGGCCGTGTTGGCGCCAGATCACCACGTCCGGCGCGACATAGGTATCGGCCGCGATCGCGCCGATCTGCGCGCCCGGGCGCGGGTCCAGCGAGCGCAGCAACTGGACCGCGGTCTCGACCTCGGCGACCTCGAGCTTGAGCTCGCTGGCCAGCCCGGCCACGCCGACCTTGGGCAGGCGCTCCAAAGGCCCGTTGGCCAGGCGGTTGGCGAGCTCGCGCCCGGGCGTGTCGGCCGGTAGCTGGCTCAGCTGCAGGCGCAGGCATTCGCCCAGCGAGCGCGCGCCGACCCCGACCGGGTCGTAGCGCTGGATCTGGTGCAGCACCGTGGTCAGCTCGTCCACGCCGGCGTCGATGGCCGGCCCCAGCGAGGACGCGATCGCGTCCAGCGGCTCGCGCAGGTAGCCGTCGTCGTCGATGGCTTCGATCAGGGACACGCCGATCAGGCGGTCGCGCGCGGTCAGCGGGCTCAGGTGCAGCTGCCACAGCAGGTGGTCGTGCAGGGTGTCGGCGTCGGCGACCTGTTCAGCCATCGGGCCGTCGTCGTCCTGGTCGGAAGGGCCGATGCGCTGGTACCAGGGTTCGCCATCGCTGGCGCCCCAGTCGGCTTCCGGGGGCAGCATGTCGCGGTCTTCACCGGAGGATTCCGGCGCGCTCTCGCGCTCGTCGCCGGCGCTGTTGCCGTCGGCGCCGTTGCTGACGCTGATCGCGGTCTCGGTCCAGTCCAGCAGCGGATTGCTTTCCACCGCGGTGACCAGTTCGGCTTCCAGTTCCACCGCCGACAGTTGCAACAGACGGATGGCCTGACGCAATTGCGGCGTCATCACCAGCTGTTGACCTAGCGAGGCTTGGAGGCGGGGCTTCATGCTCGGTGTCTAACGCGACCTGATAGGGCGGGCGGCCGCACGCGCGTTCCAGTGCTGGCGAAAACGACGCCTGGAACCCTGCGCAATCGAGCTAAGGTTACAGGCGGAAGGTTTCGCCCAGGTACACGCGACGGACGTCGGGATTGGCCAGCAGCGCGTCCGGAGCCCCCTGCGCGAGCACGCCGCCTTCGTTGAGGATATACGCCCGGTCGCAAATGCCCAAGGTCTCGCGCACGTTATGGTCGGTGATCAGCACGCCGATGCCGCGATTCTTGAGGTGGCGCACGATTCGCTGGATCTCGCCGACCGAAATCGGGTCGACGCCGGCGAAGGGTTCGTCCAGCAGCATCAGGCGGGGTTTCGCCGCCAGGGCGCGCGCGATTTCCACGCGGCGCCGCTCGCCGCCGGACAGGCTGGCGCCGATCTGCTCGGCGACGTGGGTCACCTGCAGCTCGTCCATCAGGTTGGCCAGTTCGCGCTCGCGGCCGTTGCGGTCCAGGTCCTCGCGCAGTTCCAGCACCAGGCGCAGGTTGTCGGCCACGCTGAGCTTGCGGAACACCGAGGGTTCCTGCGGCAGGTAGCCGACGCCGTATTTGGCGCGCGCGTACATCGGCTCGCTGGTGATGTCCTTGCCGTCGAGCACGATCTGGCCGGCGTCGGCCGGGACCAGGCCGACGATCATGTAGAAACAGGTGGTCTTGCCGGCGCCGTTGGGGCCGAGCAGGCCGACCACTTCGCCGGCGTCCAGCGTCAGGCCGAAGTCGCGCACCACTTCGCGCGAACGGTAGGCCTTGCGCAGGCCGCGGGCGACCAGCATCAGCGGCCTCCCTTGGCCGGCGTGGCGGGCTTGCCCTTGGGCTGCAGGCGCAGGTTCACGCGGCCGCCGGTGCCGCCGCTCTCGATCTGGCCGGTCTTCATGTTGTAGACGATGCGCTCGCTCTTGATCGTATCGCCGGCCTTGTCGACGTAGGCGTTGCCGGTGAGGATCACGGTGTCCTTGGGCATGTCGTAGTCGACCTTGTTGGCGCGGCCGTTGAACGGCGAGCCGTCGTCGAGCTGCTGCTTCAGGGTCACCTGCGAGCCGGTCAGGGTCACGTAGCTGATGTCGCCGTCGGCGCGCTTGATGTCGGCCTTGGCGGCGTTGATGACCAGGGTGCCCTGGACGATCTTGACGTTGCCGGTGAGCAGGCAGGGGCCGGTGTCGCTGGCGACCGAGCAATTGCTGTGGTCGGCGCCGACGTCCATGGGCTGGTTGCGGTCCGAAGAACGCGCATGCGCCGCGGTGGCCGCCAGCAGGGCGAGGACCAGGCACAGCACCTGCGGCTTAGCGGGCTTTCGCTTCATAGCGGACCTTGACGTTGGGGATGTTGACGTTCTTGGTATCGAGATCGGCCTGCAATCCCGAGCCGGTCATTATAGTGCCCGGCTGAACCACCTTAACCGGAACCGCCGAAGTCGCCTTGTTGGTGTCGGGGAACACGTTCAGTTCCTCGGAGGTGATGCTGATCGGCTTGCCGCCGGCATTGGTGCTGTCGGCCTGGACGGCGCCGCGCAGGCGCACCTCGTCGGCCTTGGCGCTGACCCAGGCGGCCTTGGAGCGCACTTCCCAGGCGCCGCCGGCATCGGCCGAGGGCGGGATCAGGAAGGTCGGGGTGGCGATGTCCATGGTCTTGACGTTGGGGTCGCGCACCAGCTTGGGCGCGCGCAGGGTGAAGGACTCCTTGCCCTGCTTGTCCAGCACCACCACTTCGAAATCGTTGAGCACGTAGTCCGAGCGCCCGCCGCCGGCCGGGCCGCCGTGGTCCTTGTTGCGCTGCGACCACAGCGCCCAGCCGCTGGCGAGCGCGCCCAGCAGCAGAAAGACCGTGATCATGCCGCGCCAGCTCATTCCAGCACCTGCGCCAGCAGGCGCTCGGCATGGCCCTGCGCGGCCAGCAGCAGGTCGCACAGTTCGCGCCCGGCGCCGCGGCCGCCCTGGGCGCCGGTGCGCCAATGCACGCGCTCGCGCACCCAGGGGTGGGCGTTGGCGGGGGCGACGGCGAGCCCGACGTGGGCCATCACGCGCAGGTCCGGCAGGTCGTCGCCCATGAAGGCGACCTCGTCCATGCCCAGGCCCAGGCGCTGGGCGATCTCGCGCACGCAGGCCAGCTTGTCGGCGACCCGGGTGTGCGCTTCCAGGCCCAGCTCGGCCGCGCGCTGCTCGGCGATGGTGCTGGCGCGCGCGGTCACGAAGGCCACCGCGATGCCGACCTTGCGCAGCAGCACCAGGCCCTGGCCGTCGTGAACGTGAAAGGCCTTGAGTTCGCGGCCGTCGCTGTCGTAGATCAGGCGCCCGTCGGTCAGGGTGCCGTCGACGTCGAAGCAGGCCAGCCGGATCCCGGCGGCGCGTTCGCGGATCTCGGCGGGGTAGTCGTTGAGGTGGCTATAGGGCATCAGAGCTGGGATTCGGGATTGGGGATTCGGGATTGGAAGAGGCGGTGCCGGAATTCGGCTCGGGATCTCGAATCCCGAATCTCGAATCCCCAATCTCGGCCTTTAAACCACTCTAGCGCGCAACAAGTCATGAATATTGAGGGCGCCGACCACGCGCTGTTCAGCGTCCACCACCAGCAGGCCGCTGATCTTGTGGGTTTCCATGAGCTGGGCGGCTTCCACCGCCAGGGCCTCGGGGCCGATGGTCTTGGGCGCCCGGGTCATGACTTCGACGATGCGGGTGGAGCGCAGGTCCACGCCCGGGTCGTCGAGGGTGCGACGCAGATCGCCGTCGGTGTACAGGCCGAGCAGGCGCCCGCCCGCGTCGACCACCGCGGTCATGCCCAGGCGCTTGCGGCTCATTTCCACCAGGGCCTCGCTGACGCTGGCGTCGGCGGCGATGCGCGGCACGTCGTCGCCGGCGTGCATGATGTCGGTGATGTGCAGCAGCAGGCGCCGGCCCAGCGCGCCGGCCGGGTGCGAGCGGGCGAAGTCGTCGGCGGTGAAGCCGCGCGCCTCCAGCAGCGCCACCGCCAGCGCGTCGCCCATCGCCAGCGAGGCGGTGGTGCTGGAGGTCGGCGCCAGCGCCAGCGGGCAGGCCTCGGCCGGCACGCTGACGTCCAGATGGACGTCGGCCTCGCGGGCCATGGTCGACTGGGCGCGCCCGGTCATCGAGATCAGCTTGTTGCCCTGGCGCTTGAGCACCGGCAGCAGCATAAGCACTTCGTCGCTCTCGCCCGAGTAGGACAGCGCCAGCACGATGTCGGCGTCGGTGATCATGCCCAGGTCGCCGTGGCCGGCCTCGCCCGGGTGCACATAGAAGGCCGGGGTGCCGGTCGAGGCCAGGGTCGCGGCGATCTTGCGGGCGACGTGGCCGGACTTGCCCATGCCGGTGCAGACCACCCGCCCGCGCGCTTCCAGCATCAGCCGGCAGGCCGCGGTGAAGGCGCCGTCGATGCGCTCGGCGACCGCGGCCAGGGCCTGGCCCTCGATCTCGAACACGCGCCGGCCGCTGGCGGCCAGGCCGGCGTCGGAGACCGGGTGCGGGGCCGAGGCCGCGCTTAGGGGGGAGATCGTCATCGGCAGATTCGCTTTGGGTACGGGGCGGCGGGGCGCTCCGGGTCGGAGGGGGGCCGGCGGGCGGCGGCGCCCAGGCGGGCCCGGCTCGCCGCTGGGCGCGGCTGGCAGGCCGGTGGGACGGGCCGTTCCCGTGCCGCCATTCCGGACCGCGGGGCTTTCCGCTAGGCTAATCCGTGAATTCTATGCGGTTCGTCCGCTGAATGCCCGTCTAGCCGGGCGTCGCAAACGCCCAGCTAGCGCGGCCAGGGACTGGCCGCGTGGCGAAATCCGCACGCAAGCGCGGGTGGCGCCGCGAGCGCGCCCGGGCCGGTCCCGGGCGGGCGACGCGAGGCAAACCCCGGACGGGCGCGCTTCGACCTCCGCAAGGCGGGCCGCCCAGCGGCATTCCCATCCTCCACGGCTCGCCGGGCCGCGCGCAGCATCGCGCCGACCGTCGCGCCGTCGTCCTCCGACCGATTCCAAGGCTGTGTCCCGAACGTGAACGCCGAAACCATCCAATCCTTGATCGAACAGGGCCTGCCGGGCGCCCGCGCCGACGTGCGCGGCGACGACGGCGTGCATTTCGAAGCCACCGTCGTGGCCGAGGCCTTCCGCGGCAAGCTGCCGCTGGCCCGCCACCGCCTGGTCTACGCCACCCTGGGCGAGCGCATGGGCGGGGAAATCCACGCCCTGGCCCTGAAGACCCTGACCCCCGAAGAGGCAGGGAATCGGGAATAGGGAGCCGGGAATCGGAAAGCGCTTTCGTCGTGTTCCGAGTCCCTCGCGATCCCAGTCCGTCCGATAGCCCCGCTCAGCGATTCCCCATTCCCGATTCCCGGCGAGAAAACATGCAGAAGATCGTGGTCGAAGGCGGCCCGCCGCTCAACGGCGAAGTCCAGATTTCCGGCGCCAAGAACGCCGTGCTCCCCATCCTGTGCGCGACCTTGCTGGCCGACGCGCCGGTGACCATCCGCAACGTGCCGCACCTGCACGACGTGGTCACCACCGCCAAGCTGCTGGGCGAACTCGGCGCCGGCGTGGTCACCGACGGCGCCACCATCACCGTCGACCCGACCACGGTCAACAGCCACGTCGCCCCCTACGAGTTGGTCAAGACCATGCGCGCCTCGGTGCTGGTGCTGGGCCCGCTGCTGGCCAAGTACGGCGAGGCCGAGGTTTCCCTGCCGGGCGGCTGCGCGATCGGTTCGCGTCCGGTCGACCAGCACATCAAGGGCCTGCAGGCCCTGGGCGCGCAGATCTCGGTCGAGAATGGCTACATCAAGGCGCATCGCAACGGCCGCCTCAAGGGCGCGCGCTTCGTCTTCGATGTGGTCAGCGTCACCGGCACCGAGAACGTGCTCATGGCCGCGGCCCTGGCCGAGGGCACCAGCGTGCTCGAGAACGCTGCGATGGAACCGGAAGTGGTCGACCTGGCCGACTGCCTCAACGCCCTGGGCGCCAACATCGAGCACGCCGGCAGCGGCCGCATCGTCGTGCACGGCGTCGAACGCCTGCACGGCGGCAGCCACGACGTGCTGCCCGACCGCATCGAGACCGGCACCTTCCTGGTCGCCGCCGCGATGACCGGCGGCCGCGTCACCACCACCCGCAGCCGCGCCGACACCCTCGACGCCGTGCTCGACAAACTGCGCGATGCCGGCGCCGTCATCGAAGTCGACGGCGACCGCATCACCCTGGACATGCAGGGCCGCCGCCCGCGCTCGGTCGACCTGACCACCGCGCCGTACCCGGCCTTCCCGACCGACATGCAGGCGCAGTTCATGGCGCTCAACTGCATCGCCGAAGGCGCCGGCGTGATCAACGAGACCATCTTCGAAAACCGCTTCATGCACGTCAACGAACTGCTGCGCCTGGGCGCCGACATCCGCGTCGACGGCCACACCGCGGTGATCCGCGGCGTGCAGAAACTCAGCGGCGCCCCGGTGATGGCCACCGACCTGCGCGCCTCGGCCTCGCTGATCCTGGCCGGCCTGGTCGCCGACGGCGAAACCACGATCGACCGCATCTACCACCTGGATCGCGGCTACGAGAACATCGAGGCGAAACTGTCCAAGCTGGGTGCCAAGATCCGTCGCGTGAGTTGATCCTCAAGGTTGACGGCGAGCCGATCGAAAGCCCCGCTACGGCGGGGCTTTCGTTATGGGGTGGTCGATCCGTTAGCGCGGGACTTTGAACCTGCTTGCCGCAGTGCCGCCAGCGGTCGCCGCACCGCAGCGGTTTTGAACTGCGGCGCTGCGGCTGAATGCCGCACCATTGCGGCGACGAACTGGATCGCTCCAGACCAAAGCTCCATCGCTACAGTCGCAGACTGCAACGACGAGCCGTTTATCGCAGCGTTGTGAAAGAAGGCCGCATCCAATGCGCTTGCATCCATAGTGCGGCGTTCCCCAGCGCCGCCGCGCTTGCCGAATCGCAACCCTGCCTTGCTGCCACAACTGCGGTGCGCATTCGTCCGCGCGCCTACGCATCTGCAGCTAACCCTGTGCTTCATCGAATTCCCGCCCCGCGTTCCAGAAGCTTGATTGCCCACTAGCGGAATGAGCGGGTCCGGAGCAGCGCGTGCGGGGTAGGCATCGTGCCCCGCCGCCGACTGCGCCATGAATGCACAACCGTTATGCCTTGTGCGGTGTGCGGTTCGGCCGCGATCATGTCGACTGATTGCATGCGTCGGGGACCAAAATGAAACGGATGACACGAACCCTCGCGCTCGCGGTGTTGCTCTGCGCAACGGCCAACGCTTGGGCGCAGGAGCACCTGCTGCCCTCCTTCACGATGTACCAAGCCGGAATCGACGGCAAAGTCTGGCTCTATGCCGATCGGGACTTGGCATGCCGTCTGGTGGGCGAGTCCCTTACCCGCAACTCGCTGCAACCGCCGATCACCTATGCCAACGGCAGATACGGGACCCATCCGACCTCCGGCATAGGTTGTTACTACGACGAAACCGATCGTTCGACGGGGCAGACGGAGTACAACGTTTTCCGCCAGAACTACATTGCGCCCAAGCAATTCTGCCCTCACGGCTATAACTATCTAAAGGGCGAGTTCACCTGCCTTCGATACACATCGTGGAAGGCGCCCGCTAAGCCCAATCGGCATTGTGCGGACGTCGGCAACCCTATCTCTTGTGGAAATGGCGTCAAGATCGAGCGCGCGCGAGACGAACTGACCGCGCAACTGAGCTTGGCGCGTGGCTACAACTCGTTTCCCACCTTCGTCGGTTCGGCCAACCCCTTTGGTGGTTCCTGGTTCTCCGACCTGACGCGCGAGCTGGTCGTCAGCGAGGCGCGCCCGTCGCAGTTCCAGGCGGCGCTGGTGATGCGCGAGGACGGGCGTTCCCTGGCGTTCACCCACGACGGGAACGGCCAGTGGAAACCCGAGGACGACCTACGCCAATACCGGCTCAACCCCTACCAAGTGGGCGGCCAAAGCTTCTGGGAGCTGCGCAAGCCGGGCAACGCCCAGGAGATTTACGACGCCCAAGGCCGACTGCAGCGCGATGTCCGCGATGGCCGCGTGGTGGCGACCTATCAGCGCGACGCCGCCGGCAATGTGACCTCCGTTACCGATGCCAGCGGTCGCGTGTCCACGCTGACCTATGGCGCTGCCGGCCTGCTAAGCCGGATCGACCTGCCCGACGGGCAGGCTATCGTCTACGCCTACGATGCCAATAAGCAGCTCACCAGCGTCACGCAGGGTGCGTCGGTCACGTCCTACAGCTACATCAAGATCGTCAACAGCTGGTACCTGACTGAAGTGGCGCACAACGGCGTGGCGTACGCCACGTTCACCTACGACGGCAACGGCCGCGCCGTCACCACCGAGCATGCCGGTGGCGTCAACCGCTATGCCGTGAACTACGGTACCGACGGCACCAACGTCAATGTCGCCACTCCGCTGGGCGGCAATATCCAGTTCCAGTTCCAGACCCGGTTCGGCGTGCAGGTGCCTACCCAGCGCGTGGAGTCGGGGGCGGGTGGAGCATCCGTCGCGGCCGGCAACGTTTACGACACCAAGTCGAACGTAACCGCCCGGAGCCGGGGTGATCAGCTGACTTGTCTTTACTACGACGCCGACTGGCTGCGGGTGATCTCCCGCTACGACTACCCGGTGGCTACGACTTCCCAATGCCCGGCGACGGATGCCCTGGCCGCCACCAGCACCCGCCTGCGCAGCGAGACGACGGTATGGGACATGGCCCTGGACCTGCCCACGCAGCGCCATACCTACACCGCCAGCGGCGCACTCCTCGCCAAGCAGGACTACAGCTACAACGCTCGCGGCCAGGCGCTGACTTCCACCGCCATCGATCCGGCGGTGCCGGCCAACACCCGCACCAGCGCGACGGCCTACTGCGAGCAATCCGACATCACCGCCGGCACCTGCCCGCTGCTGGGCTTGGTCACCTCGATCGATGGCCCGCGCACTGACGTCGCCGACACCACTCAGTTCACCTACTACGCCAGCGACGACGCTACCTGTGTCAGCGCCCCAACCACCTGCCCGCACCGCAAGGGCGACCTGTGGAAGGTCACCAACGCGCTGGGTCAGGTCACCGAGACCTTGGTCTACGACGGCGCCGGCCGTCCGCTGTCGGTCAAAGACCCCAACGGCGTCGTCACCGATATGGAGTACCACCCGCGCGGTTGGCTCACCGCGCAGAAGGTCCGCGGCCCGAACGCCGGCAGCGAAACCGACGACTCGATCACCCGCTACGAGTACACGCTCACCGGCCTGGTCAACAAGATCACCCAGCCCGACGGCACCACCACCACGTTCGGGTATGACGCCGCGCACCGCCTGACCACCGTCACCGACAACGCCGGCAACCAGATCGTCTACACCCTGGACAACGCCGGCCAGCGCACCCAGGAAGACACCAAGGACAGCAGCGGCACGCGGCTGCGCACCTTGTCGCGCGTCTACAACCAGCTGGGTCAGCTCCAGGCCGGCAAGGACGCCTACAACCATGCCACCGGCTACGTCTACGACGCGGCCGGCAACTTGGACACCGTCACCGACGCGTTGAGCACCGTCACCGACAACAATTACGACCCGCTGGGCCGCCTAGTGCAGACCCTGCAGGACACCGCCGGCATCAACGCCCAAACCCAGTTCCAGTACGACGCGCTGGACCGTCTGACCCAGGTCACCGACCCCAAGGGCCTGAACACCCAGTACCAGTACAACGGCCTGGGCGACCTGACCCAGCTGACCAGCCCGGACACCGGCATCACCGGCTACAGCTACGACAGCGCCGGCAACCGCGCCACCCAGACCGACGCCCGCAACGAGACCGCGACCTACAGCTACGACGCCCTCAACCGCGTCACAGGTATCGCCTACAGCGACATGTCGCTCAACGTCGCCTACACCTACGACACCCCCCAGACCGTCTGCCAAACCGGCGAGACCTTCAGCGCCGGCCGCCTGACCCGCATGGACGACGGCAGCGGTAATACCCGCTACTGCTACGACCGCCGCGGCAACGTGGTGCGCAAGGTCCAGACCACCAACGGGCAGGTGTTCACCCTGGTCTACGGCTACACCCTGGCCAACCAACTGGCGTCGGTGACCTATCCCAGCGGAATGCGGGTGGACTACACCCACAACGCCTTGGGCCAGCCCAGCGGCGCAACGGTCACCCAGCCGGGCCAGGCCCCGCAGGTGCTGCTGACCAGCGTCACCTACTACCCCTTCGGCCCGGTGGCCGAACTGGAATACGGCGACGGCCGCCGCCTCAAGCGCACCCATAACCAGAACTACCAGCCCGGCGTGATCGAGGACGTCGGCCCGGACGGCCTGTCCCTGGGCTACGAGTTCGACGCCGTCGGCAACCTGATCAAGCTGCGCAAGGGCGATCAATCCGAGCCGCCGCTGCGCGCCTATGCCTACGACAAGCTCGGCCGCCTGACCGAGACCCGCGACGGCACCACCAACGCGTTGCTGCAGGGCTACACCTACGACGCCACCGGCAACCGCACCAGCAAGACCGACAGTGGTGCAACCGAAACCTACACGTACCCGACTACCAGTCATCGTCTGTCGCAGGTCGGCGCCACCGCCCGTACGTATGACGCCGTCGGCAATACCGCAGCCATCGGCGGCACCGCCAAAGAGTTCATCTACACCGCGGCCAACCGCATGGGCCAGGTGAAGCAGGGCGGCAATGCGGTGATGAACTACGCCTATAACGGCAAGGGCGAGCAGACGCGGCGCTATCCGACTGCCAGCTCAACTGCGCAGACTTATGCAAGCTACGACGAAGCTGGGCACACGGTCGGCGTATACGACCACGCCGGCAACCGCATCCAGGAAGTCATCTGGCTGGGCGACCTGCCGATCGGCGTGATCGACACCAACAAGCTGCACTACGTCCAGGCCGACCACCTGGGTACGCCACGCAACGTGATCGACCCGGTGGCGGAAAATTCGGTATGGAACTGGCAGCTAGGTAGTGAAGCCTTCGGCGACGGTGCGCCGAATCAAGACCCGGACAATAACGGCACCGCGTTCGTGTTCGATCTGCGGTTCCCGGGGCAGCGCTACGACAGCGCAAGCGAGCTCAACTACAACTACTACAGAAACTACGAAAGTTCGACTGGCAGATACATGCAGAGTGATCCGGCGGGCTTGCTGGGCGGCATTGGTACTTACATGTATGTAAATAGCATGCCACTTAGAAAGACCGACAAGCTCGGACTTTCAGAAGATTGTGAAGATGGTGATTGCGCCAAGGACAGGCCTAGGTTCAAGGTTCAACATGATGCTGCAAGGCATATTCTTCGTTACATTAATCCCGTTTCTCAGGATCTTGGTCTGGAGATATGCGGTGTTATTTGCCAAGACAGGGCGGGTGGTTTCTTTTATATGGGGCCGTGGGTTGGAACTATCAATACATGTGATCCAGTAGGAGCTGGCCGGTGCCCGCCTTGTGCCAAGTGGTCAGCGTATTGGCACACGCATCCAGGTGGAGGCTCATGGAGTTTCCTTCTGCGGCCACACGTTTTTTCGGACGGCGACATGGGTTACGCTGACGAACGTGGCATTGATGGTTATATGGCTACGCCCTACAACCAGTTTTGGTACTACCAGAATGGATCAAAAAATCCGCAGACACGAGGAAGGCTATGAATTACTTTCCGCTCAAAATACTGTTTGCTTTTCTCATATGTGCTGGCTGTTCGAGTAAGCAGGAGACAGGGCGGCTTGCGGATCCGGTAGCTATCTCAAAGCACTACACCGAAAGTCTGAAGATCTCTTTATCTGGGTACGAACTGCATTCCGTTTTAGAGTTACAAGATGGAAACAACACTATCGGAGTGCGAGGACCGGATCAGGATGAGTATGCGAAGCAGTTCCTTGCCAAGCTTGGGAAGAGAAAGTATTGGGAGGTTTGTTTTAAGGCGGTCAAGCCAGTGCTTGGTGGCTTGCAATGCTATTACGTCGACAAAGGAAATAAAGAAGTTCTGACGGGCTATGTGGCTCAATAGCAGTCGAGACTGGGCGCCGCTATTCCTTCATGACGGCGAGCGTTGAGACCTGAACGAGGGAGGGATCGAGGAAGGAAGAGGTCGAGGGCACCCACAGTTCCGCATTAGTCTGACATCCGATTCAGAATTTTCCGGCTGCGCAGACGCGATAGATCCGAGACGCTGACCCATGGCTCAGGCCCGCTCTTCGCTAATCCCGCCCGGCCAGGTCGGCACCTTTCATTGCGTCCAACGCTGCGTGCGTCGAGCGTTCTTGTGCGGGGTCGATCGTTATAGCGGTCGATCCTTCGAGCGCAAAAAAAGCCCCGCAGAAGCGGGGCTTTTTTGTGAAACCAGACTCGCCTCAGCGCACGCCGCGCACGCGCAGGTCGATCGCGTCCTGGCCCTTGTCGCGCTGCAGGATGCGCGCCGGCACCGGCATGCCGTCCACGACCCAGGCGATGGTCTGCTTGTCGCCGTTGGTGCTGGTGACCTTGGTCGCGGTCTGGCTCTTGCCGCCGATGTCGATGTTTTCCTTGCCGGCGACGGTGTAGGTCAGCTGCTTGACGCGGCCGTCTTCGACCATGCGGTAGCTCATCGGCTTGCCGGCCAGCGCGTCGCGCACCAGGGCGAGGTTGATCAGCAGCGCGTCCATGTCGCCGGCCTGCAGCTTGATCGGGCCGGCGCGGTCGGGTTTGACGTCGCCGCCCCAGGTCGCCACGCCGCGGCCCCAGTCGTAGGTGGCGGTCTTGTTCTTGCCGCGCGTCAGCACCTTGCTGCTGTCGTTGCCCGACAGCGGCCGCCATTGCCCGGCCTTGTCCTCGAACACGGTCGATTGGCTGAGGTTGGCTAGCGCGCTGGTCACCTCCAGACTGTACTTCCAGCGTCCCGGGCCGGCCGCGGCCAGGGTCATGCGGCCGTTGCCCTGCATGCCCATGTAGCTGGCCGTGTAGTCGGCGCTGAAAGGCTTGATCGCGAGCGCGGGCAGGCTGGTCAGCGCCAGCGCGCCGGCCAGCAGCCAGAGCGACAGCCGCGGGGACGGAACCTTGGGGGTCGTGATCATCAGTGCACTCCTCGGTATTCGACCAGACGCAGGTCGTAGGTATCTTGACCGTTTTCGCGCTGCAGTATGCGAACGGGGGTCGGAACGCCTTCCACGACCCAGATCACGGTCTCTTCGTTGCCGCTCTGGACCCTGTTCACGCGCATGGCGTTGTAGCCCATGTCGGCGACCGAGACGCTTTCCAGCTCCTGCGCGACCACGTACTGGTGCGGGCGCGCGCGGCCGCCGTCGACGAAACGGTAGTTCAGGGTCTTGCCGGGCTGGGCGTCGCGGATCACCGCCAGATTGATCAGCAGGCCGCTCATGTCGCCGTCCTGCAGCGCGATCGGCTTCTGCCGGCTTTCCTTGACGTCGCCGGTCCAGCGCGCGCTGCGCTTGTTCCAGTCGTACAGGCCGATCACCTGGCGCTTGGAGAACACCACCTTGCGCACCAGCGCCTGGCTGAGCGGGCGGTAGGCGTCGCCGACCAGATCGAACACGGTGCTCTGCTGGGCGGCGGCGCCGGCCAGGCCCATCATGCCGTGCTCGGCGCGGATATCCAGGTCGATGCGCCAGTGGCTGCCCGAGGGCACCACCTGCATGGTCGCGTCGCCCAGCACCTTGCCGCTGTTGTAGACCTGATAGTCGGCCACGAACGGTTCCAGCGCACGGGCGCGTCCGGGGAGCAGCGCGCCGAGCAGGGCGGCTGCGAGCAGGGGCAACAGTGACTTCATCGGGAGCGAAGGCCTTGGGCGCGAGGGCGTCGACGGACGGGCGGATAGGGCGCGGTGGGGACCGTGCGGGGATTGGACCTGGGAAGACGCGCTCGGGTTTCAGCGGTTCAGGGAATTTCCGGCGGAATCTAAACGCAGGGGGGTAAATAGCGGATGACCGTCCAGGGTGACGGTTGCGCCCTGTTCAGCAATCCGGCCCGCGACCGCCAGCTGCAGGGTGGCCAGCAGCAGCGGGTGTTCCACCGAAAGTACGCGCGCGGCCAGGGTCTCGGGGTCGTCGTCGACGGCGATCGGCACCACCGCCTGCGCGATCACCGCGCCGGCGTCGAGTTCGGGGATCACGAAGTGCACGCTGGCGCCGTGTTCGCGCTCGCCGGCCTCGATCGCGCGCGCATGCGTGCGCAGGCCGCGATGGCGCGGCAGCAGCGAGGGATGGATGTTGAGCAGGCGGCCGCGGAAGCGTTCCACGAAGGCCGCGCCGAGGATGCGCAGGTAGCCCGCGCACAGCACCCAGTCCGGCGCGCAGGCCGCGACCGCGTCGGCGAGCGCGGCGTCGAAGGCCTCGCGCGAGGCATAGCCGCGCGGATCATCGCTCCAGCGCAGCGCGGCCGGCACCCGTTGCAGCGCCGCCGCGCCGGGCTTGTCGGAGCACACCCCGACCACCTCGGCGGCCAGGCGGCCGTCCGCGATCGCGTCCAGCACCGCCTGCAGGTTGCTGCCGCGTCCCGAGGCGAGGACGGCGATCCGGGGAAGCTGGGGCATGCGGGCGGGATTCGGGAGCGGGCCCGCATTTTAGGCGATCCGCTGCGGCTGGCGCGGTTCCGGCGGTGCGTCGGTGGGCGCGGCCGCGAACTTCATGCGGCCGCGCGGATCAGGCGCTCACGTGCGCGCGCAGGCGCGCCACATCCGCGCACCAGTCGGCGTAGTCCTCGGTTTCTTCCCAGAGCTCGCGCAGTTCCGATTCCGGCGCCAGGATGCGCTCGATCGCGCGCAGCGCGCCGGGGACCAGGCTGGGATCGCCCTGCAATTGCAGGCGCGCCAGCCAGGCCTGGAATTCCTCTTCTTCGCCGATCGCGACGGTGGGGCGGCCCAGGGTCGCGGCCAGCACCTCGATCGCGGCCAGCGCCTCGACGGCCAGGTCCGAATCCAGGTAGTCGTCCTCCGCCAGCACCTGCGCGATCGCCGCGCGCATCGGTGCGAGGTCGTCGCCCTCGATCAGGTCCAGCAGCCAATCGCTGGCGTGGTCGTTGTCGAACGAACCGATGCCCCAAGCGCCCATGCGTCCTCCGTGACGGCGGGCCGAGTGCCGTGTGGTGGGTCGGCGCGGGCGCGGCCAAGCCGCCTGCGTGGGGCCAGTGTCGCAAGAAAGCCGGGGTGGCGCGCGTTCGCCGCCCGGGGCGCGGGCGCGCGAGCGGCTCGGACTCAATCCGGTCCCGGTTCCAACGTCAGCAGGGCCTGGTGGGCGACGACCGCGTCGGCGCCGCCCTGGGCGGCGATGGCTTCCAGCGCCGGGCGCCAGGTGCGCGCCAAACGCGCCAATTCGGGCGCGAGCGCCTGCTGGCCGGGTGCGGGCTCGAACGAGAACGCCAGATCGAAGAAGGCTTCCAGGGCGATGCTGCGCGTCCGGCCCTGGCCGTGTTGCATCAGTTCGCCCAGCCACGGCAGCGCCGTCAGCGCGATCGCGTGGTAGCTGCCCGCGTGCGGGTCGGCGAGCGCGGACAGTACGGCTTGGTAGGCGCTTTCGCTGCTGGCGCGGTCGTGCGCGTGCAGGACCTGGGACAGCGCGGCGCGCACTTGCGCGGCGTCGCTGCCTTGCGGTCGCGCGCAGGCGTTCCAGTCGACCGCGGCCAGGCGGCGCTCGAAGTCCTGCAGGGGCGGCGGCCGCTCGCCCGCGCTCATGTCCGGTCGCGGCGCCCGCGCGGCCAAGCCGCGAACGCACCCAGCGTGGCCAGGAACATGTCGGTGTGCGCGTCCCAGACATCGCCCTGCTGGCCGTTGTAGGACTCGGCATCCTGCGGCGACATGCCCAGCGCGATCGCCCATTCGATCCATTCGTAGATCAGGCTGCTGCACATGATCGCGGCGACCGCGAGCGTGAAGGCCTGGCGCGCGCTCAGCGCGGGCCAGCGCTGGCGGAAATACTCGCGCAACGCCGGCGCGAAGCACACGCCGTAGAGGAAATGGATCAGGCGGTCGAAATGGTTGCGCTCGAAGCCCAGCGCGCGGTCCAGCGACCAGCCGCCGGTCAGCCACTGGATCCAGCGGTCGTAGGGCACGTAGGAATACAGCCAGCGCGCGGCCACGCAGTGCGCGATCATGAACACGCAGATCGCGACGAAGTGGCTGTCGCGCATCGGCCAGCGCCGGTTGTGCAGCCACAGCCAGGCCAGGCCGACCACGGTCAGCACGCTGTGCATGCCCTGCTCGAAGGGGCTGGTCGGGTCGATCCAACTGACCGCGAACACGGCCAGGACCGCGGCCAGCGCCGTCTTCTTGATGGCATTCATGGGTTGGAGCAAGGGTTGAGCGTGGAAAGGCGAGAAGTGAGTTTGGAGTAGTGAGGAGTGAGCGAAAGCGGCTGCGCCGCCAGGATGTTGCTCCTGCTCACTCCTCTCTCCTCTGCGCTCACTTCTGCTTCAACCAAAGTGCACGCGTTCGCCGTCGGCATGCGCGACCACCCGGCCGATGCGCCAGTTGGCCAGCGCCATGCGCTGCAGCTCGGCTTCGATCTCGGCGGCGTCCTGCGGCGCCACGATCAGCACGAAACCGATGCCGCAGTTGAAAGTGCGCCACATTTCTTCCTGGGTCACCGCGCCCTCGCGCTGCAGCCATTGGAATACCGGCGGCAGTTCCCAGGACGCGGCGTCGATGTCCAGGCCCAGGCCGTCGGGCACCACCCGGATGATGTTCTCGGTCAGGCCGCCGCCGGTGACGTGGGCCATGGCGTGGATCTTGTGCTGGCCGCCGTTGGCGCGCAGCAGTTCCAGCACCGGCTTTACGTACAAACGGGTCGGCGCCATCAGCGCGTCGATCAGCTTGACCCCGCCCAGGTCGGTGTCGGCCGGGCGGCCGGCGCGGTCGTAGATGCGGCGGATCAGCGAATAGCCGTTGGAATGCGGGCCGCTGGAGGCCAGGCCGATCAGCAGATCGCCCTCGCGCACGCGGCTGCCGTCGAGCAACTGCGACTTCTCGACCGCGCCGACGGTGAAGCCGGCCAGGTCGTACTCGCCCGGCGGGTACATGTCGGGCATCTCGGCGGTCTCGCCGCCGATCAGGGCGCAGCCGGACTGCTCGCAGCCGGTCGCGATGCCGCTGACCACGGCCGCGGCGGTGTCCACGTCGAGCTTGCCGGTGGCGAAGTAGTCGAGGAAGAACAACGGCTCGGCGCCCTGCACCAGCACGTCGTTCACGCACATGCCGACCAGGTCGATGCCGATGCTGTCGTGGCGGCCGAGCTGCTGGGCCAGCTTGAGCTTGGTGCCGACGCCGTCGGTGCCCGAGACCAGCACCGGCTCGCGGTACTTGCCAGACAGGTCGAACAGCGCGCCGAAACCGCCCAGGCCGCCCATGACTTCGGGGCGGAAGCTGCGCTTGACCATCGGCTTGATGCGTTCGACCAGCGCATTGCCCGCGTCGATATCGACGCCGGCATCGCGGTAGGTCAGGGGAGTGGGAGCGTCGGGGATGGAAGCGGTCACGGCGGCTCCGGCGGGGCGCGAGTGGGGAGGAGTAGCCCGACATTTTACCAGCCGCGGAGCGTGCGAA
Source organism: Lysobacter sp. CCNWLW3 (assembly GCF_036697405.1). Classification (NCBI taxonomy): domain Bacteria; kingdom Pseudomonadati; phylum Pseudomonadota; class Gammaproteobacteria; order Lysobacterales; family Lysobacteraceae; genus Lysobacter; species Lysobacter sp. CCNWLW3. The sequence goes on along the minus strand of NZ_JBAHWA010000012.1, from coordinate 6,062 downwards.
TGGACGTTACGGCCCCACTACGGCACCATTTCCTCCATTACGCACCTATCTAGGGACAGCGATGGTTCGGGCAATCCGCGTTTTACTGGTCGCGACCCTGCTGCTGGCGAGCTCTGCCGCCTGGGCGCAGCGTGTCGAAGGCGATCGCGCCAAGGCCGAGGGCGTCTACGCGGCCGAAGTGCCGGTCAACGGCCAGGGCGAGGCCGAGCGCAACGCCGGCTTCGCGCGCGCGCTGGCGCAGGTATTGGGCAAGCTGTCCGGCGACCGCGGCGCGGCCGCGCGCCCGGGCGTGGGCCAGGAACTGCGCCGGGCCAAGGACTACGTGTCCGGCTACGACTACCGCCAGGACGAGGGCGTGGGCCCGACCGGGGCGCCCAGCTACCGCACCACCCTGGTGGTCAATTTCGACCAGTCCCAGGTCGACAGCCTGGCCTCGGTGCTGGGTTTGCCGGTCTGGCCGACCCCGCGTCCCAAGCCGGTGCTGTGGCTGGCGATCGACGACGGCAGCGGCCCGCGCCTGGTCGGCCTGGCCCAGGCCAACGCCGCCCGCTCGACCCTGAACCGGGCCATCGAGCGCGGCTACCGGCTCGGCCTGCCCACCGGCAACGCAGCTGAACAGGCCGCGGTCGGCGCGATCTGGCGCGGCGACAGCGCCGCGGTCGCGCGCGCCTCGGCCCGCTACAGCCCGCCGATGCAGCTGATCGGCAAGCTCTACCGCTCCAAGGCCGGCTGGAAGGCCGACTGGATCTTCGTCGACGGCGGCAAGGTGCTGTCGACCTGGACCAGCGAGGAGGCCGACGCCCGCCGCGCCATGGCCGGCGGCGCCGACGGCGCCGCCGACGCCCTGATGCGCCGCTACGCCAAGCGCGGCACCGCGGCCGGCCCGCCGGGCAACTACCGCATCACCTTCACCGGCATCAGCAGCAGCGACGACTTCATCCGTCTGTCCGGCTACCTGCAGCGCCTGGCCGTGGTGCGCCGGATCACACCGGTGCGTGCCAACCCCGACGGGGTCGAGTTCGAGCTGGAGCTGATTTCCGGCATGCCCGGCTTCAAGCGCATGACCGAGGGCGACGACGTGCTCGAGGCGCAGGAAGGCCTGGAAGGGCAGCCGCCGGTCTACCGCCTGCGCTGACCGGCCAGGCTGAGCCCCAATCGCGACGCGCCGCCCGCCGGCGCGCCGCCCGCTCGGAACCGATAGGACCCCCGGATGGAAACCACCCCCCTGCACGACATCGCCCAATTCCTGCGCCGCCTGCAATGGGCCGCGCTCGGCCTGGGCGCGTGCTGGCTGCTGTGGCTGCTGGCGCCGATCCTGACCCCGTTCGTGGTCGCCGCCCTGCTGGGCTGGCTGGGCGATCCGCTGGTCGACCGGCTCGAACGCGCCGGGCGTTCGCGCAACGTCGCCGTGACCCTGGTGTTCACCGCGATGGCGCTGCTGGTGCTGCTGGTGCTGGTGATCCTGGTGCCGCTGATCGAGCGCCAGATCACCACCCTGATCGCCTCGCTGCCGAGCTACCGCGACTGGTTCATGAACACCGCGCTGCCGTGGGTAGAAGCGCGCACCGGGCTGGAGATCACCGCCTGGCTGGACCTGGAGCACATCACCCAGCTGCTGCGCAGCAACTGGGAGCGCGCCGGCGGCGTCGCCTCCACCTTGCTGGGTTACCTGTCGCGTTCGGGCTTCGCCCTGATCGGCATGGCCGCCAACATCGCCCTGCTGCCGGTGATCACCTTCTTCTTCCTGCGCGACTGGGACCTGATGGTCGCGCGCGTGGCCTCGCTGGTGCCGCGCAACCACCTCGACACCGTCGGCCGCCTGGCGCGCGAGTCCAGCGATGTGCTGGGCGCCTTCCTGCGCGGCCAGTTCCTGGTGATGCTGATCCTGGGCGTGATGTACGGCCTGGGCCTGTGGGCGGTGGGACTGGACCTGGGCATCCTGATCGGACTGATCGCCGGCCTGCTGACCTTCGTGCCCTACCTGGGCCCGGCCAGCGGTATCATCCTGGGCACCATCGCCGCGCTGGTCCAGTACGGCGACTGGAAGTACGTGGCCGGCGTGCTGACCGTGTTCGGCATCGGCCAGTTGATCGAAGGCTATTGGCTCACGCCCAAGCTGGTCGGCGACCGCATCGGCCTGCATCCGGTGGCGGTGATCTTCGCCGTGCTCGCCGGCGGCCAGCTGTTCGGCTTCCTCGGCATGCTGCTGGCGCTGCCGGTGGCGGCGGTGGCCAACGTGCTGCTGCGCTACGCCCAGGAACGCTACACCCGCAGCCGCCTGTACGCGGGTACGCCGTCGACGATCCTGCTGGAGCCGGGTCCGCACATCGTGCAGGCCCCGGCCGAGCGCGAACCCGAGTGAGCCTGCCGTAATGAGTGCGAAGCAGTTGCCGCTGGCGCTGCGCTACCCGCCGGACCAGCGACTGGATACCTTCGTCGCCGCGCCTGCGGGCAGCATCGAGCAAGTGCGCGCGCTGGCCGAAGGACCGAGCAACGACTGGTTGTACGTGGCCGGGCCCGCGGGCGTGGGCAAGACCCATCTGCTGCTGGGCGCCTGCGCCGCGGCCGAGGCCGCCGGACGCCGCGCCGCCTATCTGCCGCTGATCGCCGCGGCCGGGCGCGTGCGCGATGCGCTGGAGGCCTTGGAGGGCAACGACCTGCTGGCCCTGGACGGCCTGGACGCGATCGCCGGTACGCGCGAGGACGAAGTCGCCCTGTTCGACGCCCACAACCGCGCCCGCGCCGCCGGCGCGGCGGTGATCTACGCCGCCCGCGAAGCCCCCGACGGCCTCGCCCTGAGCCTGCCCGACCTGCGCTCGCGCCTGTCGCAATGCGCGCGCATCGCGCTGTCGCCGCTGGACGACGACGGCCGCGCCGAAGTGCTGCGCCAGCGCGCGCAGCGCCGCGGCCTGGTGCTGGAAGAAGCCGCGCTGGAATGGCTGCTCAAGCGCGTCGACCGCGACCTGGCCGGCCTGACCGCGTTGCTCGACCGCCTCGACCGCGCCTCGCTCGCGGCCCAGCGCCGGATCACGGTGCCGTTCCTGAAGCAGACGCTGGAGCAGCGCTGAGGCGATCTGCACACCGGCCTGTCCGGTTTGACGCTGGGCAGACGATTGTCTAAACACCTGCTACCGACGAAGCGCCAGCGATTCAGCAGCATTCCCAGGTGACACCATGTCGTATGAGTTCGGGTGCTTCGTCAGCTTCGTTCCGGCTATATCCTCGCTCGGCCTAACCTTGGCGTTGCGCCGATCCTGGGCGACGTTCGCCGTAACGGCACTCTCGCTGCTGCTCCTGTCCAGCGTGCTGGCGATGGCGACCCCTTCGGTGATCGTGAGAGATGACGGTGCGGCTGGAAAGTTGGGCTACGGCACATGGGCGGTGGTCGCGAGCGTCGCGACTGCAGCGGGTGTGTTGGGCATCTGGCGCCTATTGTCCATGCCGCGCGTCGTAGCGACCGTGATCGCCGCGATGGCTTCTTTCATGGCGCTGTACATGGGCGCCTGGATTTCCTGAGCAGCCGCTGCGATCGCAGCAGTGACCTAGGACGCCGCCGCCTCACCAGGCCAGTCGATGAACTCCGGCGCCACCGCATCGGTCAGCCAGACGCCGTTTTCCGAAAGATGGAATACGCAGCCGCGCGCGTGCAGGTCGGCGGCGCGGATGCGCAGCACCAGCGGCGGGCCATGGCGCGCGCCGACGGCGCGGGCGGTGCCCTCGTCGGCGGACAGGTGCACGTGCTGACGGCTGCGTTTGAGCAGGCCCTGCTCGCGGATCGAATCGGCGTGGCGGGTGGCGGTGCCGTGGTACAGCAGCGCTGGCGGCTCGCGCGCTTCCAGGCCCAGATCCACCTCGATCGAATGACCCTGGCGTGCGCGGATGCGCTGGCCGTCGTCGCTGATCGCGTAACGGCGCTTGTCGTTGTCGCGCACCACGGCTTGGAGCTGTTCGCGCGAAATCCTGCGGCCGTGGGCGCCGGCGCAGGCGATCAATTCGCCGATGTCGGCCCAGCCTTCGCCGTCCAGGCGCAGGCCGATGGCCTCGGGCCGATGCCGCAGCACCAGGCCGAGCAGCTTGCTGATCCGGGTCAGCTCCGGACTCACGCGCCGCCCGCGCGCAAGGCCGCGTCGAGCTCGGCCAGCCGCTGCGGCGTGCCCACGTCGGTCCAGCGGCCGCGATGGTGTTCGCCGCGGATGCGGCCGTCGGCCATGTGCGCACGCAGAATCGGCGCCAGGCGGAAGCGCGGCGGCGTCTCATCGGCTCCCGCGTCGCGGCTGTGCGCGCGCCAGTCGTCCAGCAACTGCGGGCGATACACGCCCAGGCCGGCATAGGTCAGCCGATGCGCGCCGTCGCTGCGCACCAGGCCGTCGTCGTCCAGCGCGAAATCGCCCTGAGTCGCCTGCGGCGGGTGGTCGACCATCACCAGGTGCGCCAGCCCTTCCGGTTCGCGCGGCAGGCGCGCGAAATCGGCATCGGTCCAGACATCGCCGTTGACCAGCAGGAAAGGCGCGTCGCCGAGCAGGGACCGCGCATGCAGCATGCCGCCGCCGGTTTCCAGCGGCGTCGCGCCTTCGTAGGAATAGACGATGCGCAGGCCCCAGCGCGCGCCGTCGCCGAGCGCGCGCGGAAACTGCTCGGCCAGCCACGAAGTGTTGACCACGACCTCGCGCACGCCGCAGGCGGCGAGCTTCTCCAGGTGCCATTCGATCAGCGGCTTGCCGGCGACCACCAGCAGCGGCTTGGGCGTGGTGTCGGTGAGCGGACGCATGCGCTCACCGAGGCCGGCGGCGAAGATCAGCGCCTTCATGCCGCGGCCCTCGCCAGCGCCGGACGGATACGCGTGTCCAGCAGCTCCGCCAGCGGCTGCAGTTCCGGATAGCGCGGCAGCACTTCGTCCAGGTAGGCGATGAAGCGCGGCGCGTCGGGCAGGTACTTGGCCTTGCCGTCGCGGTAGTGCAGGCGGGCGAAGATGCCCAGGATCTTGAGATGGCGCTGCACGCCCAGCCAATCGGCGTCGCGGCGGAAACGTGCCAGCGCCGGCACCGGCACGCCGGCGGCGAGCGCGCGCTCGTGGTAGCGCGCCAGCCAGCCGTCGACGCGCTGCAGCGGCCAGCTCAGGAACGCGTCCTTGAACAGGCTGATCGCGTCGTAGGCGACCGGGCCGCGCACGCAGTCCTGGAAGTCCAGCACGGCCGGGCCCGGCTGCACCGGCATCAGGTTGCGCGGCATGAAGTCGCGATGGGTGAGTACCTGGGTCTGCGCCAGCGCGTTGTCCATCAGCCGGCGCTGCACCAATTGCAGGCGCTCGCTGTCGCCGCAGTCGAGCTCCAGGCCCAGGTGGCGGCGCAGGAACCATTCCTCGAACAGGCCGGCGTCGCGTTGCAGCAGGGCCTCGCCGAACTCGCCCATGCCCGGCGGCGGCGCGATCGCCTGCAGCTTCAGCAACTGCTCGATCGCGGCATCGAAGTGGGCGTCGGCGCTGTCGGCGTCGATGATCTGGGCCAGGGTCGGGCCGCCGAGGTCCTCCAGCAGCAGGAAGCCGGCATCGGCATCCTCCACCAGCACCCGCGGCACGCGCACGCCGCCGTCTTCCAGCAGGGCGCGCAGGCGCAGCCAGGGCCGCACGTCTTCCAGCGTGGGCGGCGAGTCCATGACGATGACGCTGGCCGGCATGCCGGCCGCGTCGGGCGCGGCGCGCCAGTAGCTGCGGAAGCCGGCGTCGACCGAGGCGCGTTGCAGTTGCAGGCGGCGGTCGCCGGTGGCGGCGCGGGCCCAGTCCAGTCGGGCGTCGGTGCGGTCGAGGTGTTCGGGGTGGGACATGCGGGCTCCGGGCGGGGGTGGGCCGCCAGGGGGACAGGGTAAACGCTGAGGTGGGGGTGGAGGTATGCGGGGTGGCCGATTCGCCGTCGGGATCGAAGGCGTCTTCCGCTGCGCGTGCGGGCCACTTTCTCTTGCCCGAGCCCCTTTGTAGGAGCGGCGCAAGCCGCGACCGCGAACTCGGGCTGCGTCGTTGGTTTCGGGTGAGCTGGCTTTCTGTGGGAGCGGCGTGAGCCGCGATCGCG
>NZ_JBAHWA010000011.1:0-99661 GCF_036697405.1 Lysobacter sp. CCNWLW3 | reverse complement strand
CGCGCGTCTGCGGTGCGGGCGCGGCCAGGGCGGCGGCCGCAGCGGCGGCGCCGGAGCCGCGCGCGCTTTCGCCCGTGCCCGTGCCCGTGCCCGTGCCGGAGGCCGCGGGCGCCGCGCCGCGCCCGTCCTCGCCCGCGGCGGGACGGAAGGCCAGCATGCGCAGCACGCTCATCTCGAAACCGGCGCGCGGGCTCGGCGCCAGCGGCAGATCGCGGCGGCCGTTGAGCGCCATCTGATACCACAGCTGCACCAGCTCGGGCCGAAGCCGCGCCGCCAGCGCGTCGACGTCGACGCCGTCGGTCTCCATCGGCGCGTCCGGCACCAGCTGGCGCACCTGCACGCGGTGCAGGGCCTCGCTCAAGGTGTCCAGCACCCCGCCCCAGTCGGGCGAGAACTCGGCCAGCGCCGCGACCTGCGCCAGCAAGGCATTGCCGTTGCCGTCGGCCAGGGCCTGCAGCAGCGCGCCGACGCGGGTGCGGTCGACGGTGCCCAGCATGGTCGCGACCGCGCCGTCGCTGAGCTGGCCGCCGGTGTAAGCGATGGCCTGGTCCAGCAGCGACAAGCCGTCGCGCAGGCTGCCGTCGGCGGCCTTGCTGAGCTGGCGGATCGCGCCCGGTTCGGCGGCGATGCCCTCGGCCTCCAGGATGCGGCCGATCTGGCCCGAGATCTGGGCCTCGTCCAGGCGCTTGAGGTTGAACTGCAGGCAGCGCGACAGCACCGTCACCGGCAGCTTCTGCGGGTCGGTGGTCGCGAGCAGGAATTTGACGTGGCCCGGCGGCTCTTCCAGGGTCTTGAGCAGGGCGTTGAAGGCCGACTTGGACAGCATGTGGACTTCGTCGATCAGGTAGACCTTGACCCGTCCGCGGCTGGGCATGTACTGGGCGTTGTCGATCACCTCGCGCACGTCGTCCACGCCGGTGTTGCTGGCGGCGTCGATCTCCAGCAGGTCGATGAAGCGGCCGGCGTCGATGTCGCGGCAGGAATTGCACTCGCCGCAGGGATCGGCCGAGGTGCCGCGCTCGCAGTTCAACGACTTGGCGAAGATGCGCGCGATCGTGGTCTTGCCCACGCCGCGGGTGCCGGTGAACAGGAAGGCGTGGTGGACGCGGCCGGAGTCGAGCGCATTGGTCAGCGCGCGGACCACGTGCTCCTGCCCGACCAGTTCGGCGAAACGCTTGGGGCGCCATTTGCGGGCGAGGACGAGGTAGGACATCGGACCCTTTGGTTGCGTGTGCTGGACTGGCTTGCGGCGGACCGGCCGGCTTCGGAGCGGCCGGCGCGCTGCCGCCACGGCCTCCGCCGCAGCGGCCGGCGCGGCGCAGGAACGGATCGGTCCATTGTGCCACGCCCGTTCGCGACGGCCGCCACCGCGGCAGCTCGACTTGTGGCGAACCGCCGCGACAGCTAGAATTCTCGGCCCTGAGTCCGACCGGATGTCGCTGTCGGCCCAGGCCCGGAGAGGTGTCCGAGTGGTTGAAGGAGCACGCCTGGAAAGTGTGTAAGCGGCTAAACCCCGCTTCGCGGGTTCGAATCCCGCTCTCTCCGCCAGAATCCAGCTTTGTCGCTCCAGTCCTGTCGCCGCGTCATGCGACACGTCTCGCGCCAGATGCGCACGTCCTATGGTGGCCCCGTCGGCCCCTCGCGACGCTAGGTCGAAAATCCCGCCAGGGCCGGAAGGCAGCAACGGTATCGACTGATGCGGGCGCCGAGGTCAGCCGGCGGGGCCGCCACCTTTTGGGGCGGCCTCATCGGGCGATGCCGAGCGGTTCGGCGCTCGCGCGCGGGAATCCCGCCGAGCCCCAAGCGATCCCGGAACCGTTAGCGGCGAGCTGTCGAGGCATGAACGGCGGACCTGCGCGGCCGTAAAAGCAAATCCCCCTCAATCCCCTTTTTCAAAGGGGGAAGACGAGCGGGGGCGGTCGCGACGCCAGGAGACGTGCGTGGCGAGCCTGTCGAACCATGGACGGCGAGCGCGCACAGCTGCGAGTACGAGCCTCTGGGAACGAGCGAGGCAGCGCCCGCGCTAAGGCGCCGTCAGCGCCAAGGCGTCCGGCTCGCGTCCGGTCGTCCAATGGGCGACCACTTTCCAGCGCTTGCGATCCACCACGGCCACCTCGTCGCCGCCGCTGATCGCCACGTACACGCGCGGCCGTTTCGGGTCGGCGATCACCCCGATCGGCAAGGCCGCGCGTCCGAGCAGGGTGTCGCGGTACTCCACGCCCTTGCGCGTCAGCTCGACCGTCGCCAACGGCTTGCGGCGGACGGCGTCGAACACCGCCAGGGTGCCGGCGCGCGCGTTGCTGACCAGGGCCTGGCGCCCGTCGGCGGTGAATGCGACCCGGATCGGAAAGCCGGGGCTGGGCAGGGTCGCCAGGACTTTCAGCGTGCGCGCGTCGTGCACGGTCACGCTGCCGGCTTCGCGATTGCTGACCCAGACCTCCTCGCTGCCCGGCCGCACCGCGATGCCCTCCGCACCCGCGCCGGCCTCGGCCTCGGCAAGCTTGGCGCCGGTCGTCAGATCGACCCGGCTGAGCGTGCCGCGATCGATCTTGCTGACGAAGGCGAACCGGCCGTCGGCCGAGACCGCGACCATATGCCCGCGCCCCTCGCCCATCGGGATTTCGGCCAGGATCTTGCCGCTGGCGATGTCGATGCGCAGCAGCTGCGCCGAGGCCTCGGTGGTGACCACCGCTTCGCGCCCGCCGGGCAGGAAGCGCAGGCCGTGCGGGCGGCCGTGCCGGCCCAGGTCCAGCACGCGCGGCGCGCCGCCGCGCAGGTCGAGCACGCTCAAACTGTTGCCCGGCGTTGAGCCGCCGTAATTGGCGACCAGCGCGGTCGCGCCGTCCGGACTCACCACGATCTCGTGCGGCGCCTTGCCGCTGGCGAACTCGCCCAGCTTGCGTCCGTCCTCCAGCGACAAGCGCCAGACCGTATCGGCCGATTTGTTGCCCACCAGCAACTCGGCCGCGCCCGCGGGCACGGTCGCCGCCAGCACCAGGAAAATCACCAGCCATCGCAGTCGCATCGCACGCCCTCCAGGCAACGAATCGAATTCACCTGCTTTGTGTAGGAGCGCCGTAAGCCGCGACCGAGTCGCGCCAACGACGGCGCAACCGCAAAGGCCCGCAGCCCCCTACCCCTGCGCAGGCGGCTCCGGATGCAGCCACCCCGCATCGCCCTCGACATAGCGCTCGTGCTTCCAGATCGGCACCCGCGCCTTGGTCTCGTCGATGATGTAGCGGCAGGCCGCGAACGCGGCGTCGCGATGCGCGGCGCTCACCCCGACCCAGACCGCGAGCTCGCCCACGCCCAGCTCGCCGACCCGGTGAATGCAGCGCGCCTCCACGATCGCGAAACGCTCCAGGGCCTCGGCCAGAATCTTCTCGCCTTCGCGTTCGGCCAGCAGCGCATAGCTCTCGTAGCGCAAGCCCAGCACCGCGCGCCCCTGGTGGTGGTCGCGCACCCAGCCTTCGAAACTGGCGTAGGCGCCGGCCTCGTCGCGCATCATCCACTCGCGGGTGGCGGCCGGGTCGAACGCGGTTTCGGACAAACGGAAGCGCGCCATCTCAGCCTCCCGACACCGGCGGTATGAAGGCGACCTCGCTGCCGGCGCGCGGCGCGTCGTCCCAGTGCGCGAACGCGCCGTCGACCGCGACCCGCAGGCGCTCGGCCGGCAAGGCGAAACCGTGGCGCTCGCGCAGCGTCGCGTACAGACCGCGCAGATCGGCCGCGTCGGTTTCCACGCTCTCGTCGCCGCGGCCCGCGGCATCGCGCAGGCTGGCGAAATACAGCACCGTGAGCCGGGTCGTGCCGCCTTGATTCATGCCGCACTCCCGAAGTCGCGCTTGCCGCCGGACTTGGCGAGCAGCTTGGCCGGCCCGATCACGATCCGGTGCGACAGCGCCTTGCACATGTCGTAGACGGTCAGCGCCGCCACCGTGGCGCCGGTCAGCGCCTCCATCTCCACGCCGGTGCGATGGGTGGTGCGCACCCGGCATTCGATCCGCAGCGAGTTCTCGTCCAGCCAGTCGATCGCGATCCGGCAGCCGTCGATCGGCAGGGGATGGCAGAACGGAATCAGCTCGGCGGTGCGCTTGACCGCCATGGTGCCGGCCACGATCGCGGTGTCGACGATGCCGCCCTTGGCGCTGCGCAGACCGCTGGCGCGCAACTGCGCGGCGACCGCGACCGGAAAGCGCACCCGGCACTCGGCCTGCGCTTCGCGCGCGCTGGCGACCTTGGCGGACACGTCGACCATGGCTGGGCGGCCTTCGGGGTCCAGATGGGTCAGCGTGGAACGCGCCGGCACGGACTTGGATTTGGGGGCTTTCAAACGATGGAGCTCCGGCAGGACGGGGCGCCTAGCGGTATCGGTGGATCAGGCAGCGGCCATGATACGCCGCGCGCTTCAACCGCCGACCAGGAACATCTCCACATGCCGGCTCGGTCGCGGCGCGTCGGCGGCGCGCAGTTCGCTGTAGCGGTCGGCGCGGCGCGACCACAGTGCGGCCACGCGTTCGGCCAGGCCGAACTCGCCCTCGGCCAGGGTCGGGCGCAAGTCGACGCCGTCGGCGGCGAACAGGCAGGTATAGAGGCGGCCGTCGGCCGACACCCGCGAGCGGTGGCAATCGCCGCAGAACGGCGCGCTGATCGAGGACACGAAGCCGACTTCGCCGGCGCCGTCGGCGTAGGCGTAGCGGGCCGCGACTTCGCCGCGGTAGTGCGCGTCCAGCGCGCGCAGCGGCCAGCGCTGGTGCAGGCGGTCGCGCAGTTCGGCCGAGGGCACCACGCGGGCGGCGTCCCAACCATTGCAGGTGCCCACGTCCATGTATTCGATGTAGCGCAGTACGTGGCCGCTGCCGCGGAAACGTTCGGCCAGCGCCAGCACTTGGTCGTCGTTGACGCCGCGCTGGACCACGCAGTTGAGCTTGATCGAGCCGAAGCCGGCGGCCTGGGCGGCGTCGATGCCGGCCAGCACCTGGGCGACCTCGCCGCGGCCGCCGGACAGGCGCCGGAACAGTTCGGGATCCAGCGCGTCCAGGCTGACCGTGAGCCGGCGCAGGCCGGCCTCGCGCAGCGCGCGCGCCTGGCGCGCGAGCAGCGAACCGTTGGTGGTCAGGGCCAGGTCCTCCAGACCCTCGATCGCCGCCAGCCGCGCGATCAGCTCGGGCAAGCCCTTGCGCAACAGCGGCTCGCCGCCGGTCAGGCGCAGCTTGCGCACGCCCACGCGCACGAAACCGCGCACCAGGGTTTCGATCTCGTCGAAGCTCAGCCGCGAGGCCGCGTCCAGGCCGTAGTCGTCCGGCACGCGCTCGGCCGGCATGCAGTACGGGCAGCGGAAATTGCAGCCCTCGATCACCGACAAACGCAGGCCGCGCAGCGGACGCCCGTAGACGTCCTGCGCCCATGGCGTCTGCTTCGGATCCGGCAACGCGCTCACGACGGCGGCACCTGCTCTGCGCTGGATTCGGCCAGGGCGACGCATTCGCCCGGTCTGCCCACACGATACCCCCGTGCGGCCAGGGTGTCGCCCTCGCCGGCGCTGGCGTAGTGGTAGAGCAGGCAGCGCGCCAGCAATTCGCGCGGGTACTCGCGCTCCAGGTCCTCGATGCCGCTGTGCGAGGGGTTGCCGTGCAGGGCGCAGTCGTGGGCGATCAGTTCGCCGGCGTCGGCATACTTGGCCAGGGCTTCCGGGATCGGCCGGGTGTCGCCGGTCCAGACCAGGCTGCCGCGCAGGCGCAGGCCGAAGGCGGTGTCGGGCCAGTGGTGGCGGGTGGCGAAGGCTTCCAGGCGCACGCCCCGGTGCCAGAACGCGGCGCCGACCGGGATCACCTGGAACGCATCCCAGAAATTCACCCCGCCCTCGGCCAGGGCGTTGGGGTAGTCGCCCACGCGCTGATGCAGCAACGGCACCACCGGCGCGGGCACGTACAGCTTGACCCGGCCGCGGCGCTCGGGATCGAAATAGGTCGAGACGAACAGCCGCTCGAAGCCGGCGACGTGGTCCAGGTGGGTGTGGGTGATGAACAAGGCGCGCGGCGCCTGCCCGTAATGCGCGAGATAGGCGGTCAGGCCCTCGCCGCCGCAGTCGATGGTCAGCCAGGGCGCACCGTCGCGCTCGATGGTCGCCATCGCCGAGCCCAGCTCGACCGCGGACGCGTTGCCGACGCCGTGCAGGCGCAGATGCCAGCTCATCAGTAACCCTTGTCCCAGGCGCGGTCGTAGGCGGCGCGCAGACGGCCGTAGTCGCGCTCGACCTCTTCGGCCGAACGCGCGCCGCGCAGTTTCAGCAGCGAACGCTTGAGGCGGGCGAGATTGCGCTCGCGCCAGCCGGTGGCGGGTATGTGCAGGCGGCCGCGGTCCAGATCGATCACCCAGCCGCGCCCGGTCGGGTCGAACAGCAGGTTGTGGGCGTTGAGATCGGCGTGATCCAGGCCGACCCGGTGGCAGCGCGCGATCAGGCGGCCGGCCTCTTCCCAGGGCGCGCCGTCGCCGGCGACCGCGGCGCGGTCGGCCAGCGAGCGCACGTCGTTGAGGCGCTCGAGCAGGATCGCGGCGTAATAGTAGAAGCCGTCGCGGCGGTAATAGGCCGCGATCGGCCGCGGCACCGGCAGGCCCTTCTCGGCCACCGCGCGGGTCAGGCGGAATTCGGCGAAGCTGCGGGTCTCGTTGGCGCCGCGCCACCAGTAGCGATCGCGGTTGAAGCGCGCCACCAGGCCGCCGCGCAGGTAGCGCCGCAGCAGGGCCGGGCCGAACGGCGCGTCGACGAACCAGGCACCGCCGCGGCCGCCGCTGTCGACCGGGCGCGCGCGTTCGCCCCAGAAGGCAGGCGAGAACCATTCCGGGCTCGCTTGCCGCACCCGGGTGCGGTCGAACAGAATCGCGCCGTAGCCGCTGTCGTCGCGGAACGGCGTCAATCCTTCGGCGGCGTCGTAGCCCGTCATCCGCCGGAGTCTAACAAGTCACGTGAACAACGCACCCCACTCGATCTGCCTGCTGCGGCTTTCCGCCCTGGGCGACGTGACCCACGTGGTCCCGCTGGTGCGCACCCTGCGCGCGGCCTGGCCGCAGCTCGAGCTGACCTGGGCGATCGGCAAGGGCGAGCGCCGCCTGCTCGACGGCCTGGAAAACGTGGGCTTCGTCGAATACGACAAGAAGACCGGCCTGGCCGGGATGCGCGCGCTAGGCCGCGAACTGCGCGCACATCTGGGGCCGCGGCGCCGCTACGACGCCCTGCTGCAGATGCAGGTGGCCGCGCGCGCGAACCTGCTGTCGGCCTTCGTGCCGGCGCGGCGCCGGATCGGCTACGACCGCTCGCGCGCCAAGGACCTGCACGGCCTGTTCGTCAACGAACGCATCCCCGACCGCCCCGGCATCCACGTGCTGGACGCGATCGGCAGCTTCTGCGAACCCCTGGGCCTGCGCCAGACCCAGGTGCGCTGGGACCTGCCGGTACCCGCGGAAGCGCGCGAATGGGCGCGCGCGCAATGGCCGGACGACGGCCGCCCCAGCCTGCTGATCTCGCCCTGCTCCAGCCACGCGCTGCGCAACTGGCGCAGCGAACGCTACGCCGCCGTCGCCGATCACGCCGCCGCGCGCGGCTGGCGGGTAGTGCTGTGCGGCGGCCGCAGCGATCTGGAACGCCGCACCGCCGACGAAATCCTGGCCGCGATGAGCGCGCCGGCGCTGGACCTGGTCGGCAAGGACACCCTGAAACAGCTGCCGGCCCTGCTCGAGCGCGGGCAGTTGCTGATGACGCCCGACTCCGGCCCCATGCACATCGCCAACGCCATGGGCACCAAGGTGCTGGGCCTGCACGCGGCCAGCAACCCCGCGCGCAGCGGCCCCTACAGCGACCGCCGCTACTGCGCCGACCGCTACGACGACGCCGCGCGCAAGTACCGCGGCAAGCCGGGTAGTGAGCTCAAGTGGGGAACCAAGATCGAGCATGACGGGGTCATGGATTTGATCTCGGTGGAAGATGGGATCGCGGCGTTCGAGCGCTACCGCACCGATCATCCCAGGGCTTGAGGCCGCGGCGTGGCCACCAGGCGATCGCGCGTCGATCCGCTAGGCGCGTCGGCTAAGGCGCCGGCGGGAGCGGAAGCGGCTCTCCCATCAGCGATTGGTAGGCATCCTGCAGCTGATGCACGTAGAGCATGCCCTGCGATTGGCTGTAAAAGCGGGCGTATGCGTTGTGCATCGAAATGCGCCAGGGTGGGCTGCCCATGCCCTGCATCAGCATGAAGGACTTCAGGGTGGCCAGCTCGAAGTGAACCGAGCCCGCATACGCGGTCGAAAAGACAAAACCCGCCTTGGCCAGCCAGTCGTTGGTCACCGGTACGCCGGACAGGTACTGCGTGATGTCCCGTTGCACCCTCGCGAACCGAACGACATGAGACACCTCAAGGGTGATTTCACCATCGGTAGGAAACGCGAAGCACGGGGTCGCGATGTACCGGTTTCCGATCCGTACCTCGTAGACACTGACCATACGCGAGCCCCCTTTGCGCTCCATACATGACGACGCCGGCCCCGTCGCGGGGCCGGCGTCGCTCCTGAGCGCACCATAGCGCAAACGCCGGCCTCTGCGACCGGCGCTGGGGGGCCGAACCGCCCGGCCTAAGACCATGTTCGGGCAGGCGCCGAAAGTGCGCGCAGCCCGATCCGGCGCAAGGCCGGACCGGGCCGTTCGATCGCTTACTTCACGCGAGACAGACCGCGCCAGGTGTTGTTGCCGCCGCCCATCACCGCGTCAGGCGAGCCGATCCAGAAGTTGAGGTTGAGGAAATCCTCGTCGTCCTGGTAGACGTAGCCGTTGGCCAGCGCGTACGGCCACGGCAGGTTGGTCTGCGAGAACACACCGTAGCCGAAGCCCAGGGTCGGGAACGAGGACATCAGCGGCGTCGGCGTGCCGCCGTCGTACTGGCAGGTGTAGGTCCACCAGTTGCCGCCCAGATTGAAGCTGGGGAACACGCCGCCGCTGGACCAGTTGGCGTTCGCCCAATCCTCGTTGTCGTGGCGGCGCAGCACGCGGCGCGAGCCCGGCGGGCAGAACATGCCCAGGTTCTGCACCGCGTAGTCGTACTGGTTGCCCCAGTTCGCCAGCGGCTTGAACGCGAACGAGGCGTCCCAGCTCAGGCGGCAGAAACGCCAGGTGGTATTGCTGCTGGAGGCGGTCGCGCCGATCCAGCCCCAACGCGAATTGGCGTTGCGACGGTCCTCGTCGTCCATGTGCATCTGCACCAGCACGTGCGGCGACGGGCACGAGGCCTTGTCGGGAATCACGCCGACGCTGTAGAGCAGGTTGAACAGCCAGTCGAACCAGCCGTAGCGGCCGACCCTGGCCGCGGCGCGTTCTTCATCCAGCGCGACAAAGCCGGAGCGGCCCAGGATCGACTGGCCGCTCTGGTCGGGTTCGCAGGGGCCGTCGAAGCCCAGCGCCCGGCAATAGATCAGCGCGGCCTTCTCGCCTTCCTCGGCCATGAAGCGCTCGGGGTCGACCTTGGAGGTGTCCGGATACCGGCGGTCCAGGTCCTCGACATAGGCCAGATGCGCCTTCACCGCTTCGGGCACCGGCGGTTCGTTGCGCTTGAAGTCCTGCTCTTCCTTGGGGGTTTCCTCTTCGGATCCGTCGGCCATCGCCACCAGCGGCGACACCGCCAGCAGGACCGCCATGCATATCGTCCCTATCACGTGTTCCTTTTTCACGTTGTTGCTCCTTGATTCGTCCATCCATTGATCGATCGGGCCGGTCCGTGGGCGAGAGGCCGCAAGACCTGCCCGCTGTCGCCCCGCCCGGCATGCGCGGAGCGCGGACCGGTGCGGAGCGCGGCCACCCTAGCGGCAGCCGATGGCGAAAAATGCGCCGCGGTTCCGCGCGGCGGCCAATCTGGCTGGCCGGCCCCGTGCGGGCGGTCGCGCAGCGGCAGGCCGGGGCGGCGCGGCGCTACCGAAGGCGGACAGGCTGACGAGACTCGCGCTCGCCGGGGCACTCTGGGTCGCCCGGCGCGGTGCGGACCGCTATCGCCGGAAGCAGGCGCTCAGTCCTGGGCAGCGACCTGCAAGCGCCGCCAAATCGACAACTGGGTGCGCTGGCGCCGGCGTTCGCGGTAAACCGCGGCGACCAGGGCCAGGGCGATCGCGAGCGCGGCCGTGCCGACCTGCGCGGCGGTCCAGCCGGCGTAACGGCCGGCCAGAGCGTCGACCGCGACGAACACCACGCCGGCCGCCGCCGCGTTGCAGGCCAGGCTGCACAGCACCTTCATGCGGTTGAGCACCGGGCGCGAGGACGGATCGACCGCCTCCAGGTACTCGCGCATGCGCCGGTCGACGTCGTGGAACACCGAGGTCGACATATGCGCGGCCTCGGGCAGTCGCAGGCCCTCGTCGCGCTGCAGGCGCTGGGCCAGGAACGCGATCGCCGGCGCCCAGGCCGCGCGCAGCCGCGGCCAGACGATGGCCTGGGCCAGGGCGTACACCAGGCGCCCGAGCGGGCTCAGCGCCAGGCCCAGCACGTAGGCGCCGGCGAACCAGGTCGGCAGGGTCAGCTCCGGCGCCTGCGCGCGCAGCAGTTGCAGGCCGGCCGGATAACGCAGGGCCAAGGCGGTCAGCAGCAGACCGCCCGGGCACAGCCAGGCCAGCAGGTCGTCGTATAGCCAGCCGCCCGCGGCGCGCGGCCGGGGGTCGCGAGGGGCCGCGGCGGGCATCCGGCGGCTCCGCTCAGGGGGCCGCGGCGCCGCTCTTGTAGTCCTGGTAGGACTTTTCCTCGACGTAGCTGGAGCCCAGGGCCAGGTTGATGTCCTTCTTGATCCGGGCGCGCTCGTCGTTTTCGAAATAGACGCTGCGCGCCAGGCGCACGAATTCCTCGTCGAAGGCCTGCGCCTTCTCCTTGATGCGGATATCGTCCTCGATCACCCACAGGCGCTCGTTCACGGCCTTGAGGTCGGCGCGCAGGCGGGCGATGTCGTGGCCGGCGGCCGGATGGGCCATCCAGGTCTGCTCCAGCGCCGACAGCTCGTTGCGGACGTTGGCCAGCTTGGCCGGGTCGCTCATGCGCTCGGACTTGATCTGCAGGATGGCGATCTTGTCCAGCAGTTCGCCGAAGGACACCGGAACCAGGATTTCGGACATGGCAGCGTTTCGTTCAGGGGGACCACAGTGTAGCCGCCCGGACGCACGCCTTGTCGGAAGGCTCCGCGACCCGTATCATTCCCGGCTCACTGCACCCGGAGAGGTGGCAGAGTGGTTGAATGTACCTGACTCGAAATCAGGCGTACGTTTATAGCGTACCGAGGGTTCGAATCCCTCCCTCTCCGCCAGATTATGCAAAGCGGGCCCGTCCGGGCCCGCTTTTTTGTTGGCCGCGGATCCCGCAGGCGGCGCCGGCTCGTGCGGAAATCGCGCCGAACCGTGTCGCACGGCATGTTTTTTACGCGATGATGCGCGGCCACGGTCATGTTTCGTTACTGCAACACCGGGCATGGTCGTGAGGGGGACGCGACCGCGCTTGCTGCACGGCCGCTGCGCCCCGATGATTCCGTTTACCTACCCGAAGAGCCCCCGACAAACGCGACCGGCATGATCGACTCATGATCGAATTCGGACACCTGACGCATGTCGGCCTGCGCCGCGAGCTCAATGAAGACACCTATTACGGTGATAGCGAACTGGGCCTATGGCTGGTCGCTGACGGAATGGGCGGCCATGAGTACGGCGAGGTCGCCAGCGCGCTAGCGCGCGAGGCCATCGTGCGCGAGGTCCGCGACGGCACGCCGCTGGCCCAGGCCATCCGGATCGCCGACGAAGAGATCATCCGCACCTCGCGCCGCCGCAACGATGCCCTGCCCATGGGCACCACCGTGGTCGCCGCGCGCGTCAACGGCAACCGATTCGAGGTTGCCTGGGTCGGCGACAGCCGGGTCTACCTGTGGCGCGACGGCCAGCTGGCCCAGCTCTCGCAGGACCACAGCTACGTCCAGGAACTGATCGCCAACGGCGCGATCACCCACGAACAGGCGCGCAGCCATCCGCACCGCAACGTGGTGACCCAGGCCCTGGGCGTGACCGATCCGCGCAATCTGAACGTCGAGACCATGACCGGCGAGCTCCGCCCCGGCATGCAGTTGCTGCTGTGCAGCGACGGCCTGACCGAAGAGGTCGACGACCGCAGCATCGCGCGCGTGCTCGCGCACAACGACTGCAGCGCGCAGGAATGCGTGGACAGCCTGGTCGCGGCCGCCCTGGACGGCGGCGGCTCGGACAACGTCACGGTGATCCTGGTCCGCAGCCACTGAATGCGGCGGAGGGCGCCCCGGGCGCCCTTCCTCGCGACACCGCAACAATTGGCGATCATCGGGATGACGACGGTGCGGTTATCACCGCACCCTACGGCCTCCGTAGGATGTGGTGAGCCAAAGGCGAACCGCATCGCCGCGCCGCACGGCGGACGACGATGGCGCGATATCGCCGTACCCTACCCGCTCGATTCTTCCGCGGCGACCATGGGGACGACGACGGTGCGGTTATCACCGCACCCTACGGCCTCCGTAGGATGTGGTGAGCCGAAGGCGAACCGCATCGCCGCGCCACGCGGCGGGTAACGACGGCGCGGTTATCACCGCATCCAACAGCCTCCGTAGGATGTGGTGAGCCAAAGGCGAACCGCATCGCCGCGTCGTCTCGCTTCAGGTCGCCGCCGGCGCTTCCATCGCATCCCACAAACACTTGCCGGCCTTCTTGCGCAGTTTCTCCAGGCGCGCCTCGTGCGCGGCCCATTCCTCGGCGCTGATCTGCACGCGCGGGCGCGGTGCGCTGGCGTCCAGGTCGAACACGGCCGCGGCCGCCTGCCCGCCGCCGTCCTCGCCCTGGCCGAAGCCCAGATCGCTCTGGCCCGAAGTCAGGCCGATGTAGACCTCGGCCAACAACTGGGCGTCGAGCAGCGCGCCGTGCAGCTGGCGATGGGCGTTGTCCACGCCCAGGCGCTTGCACAACGCGTCCAGCGAATTGCGCTGGCCCGGGAAACGCTGGCGCGCGAGCAGCAGCGAGTCCTCGATGGTGGCGCGATCGCCGAGCTTGCCGTACTGCGGCCCAGCCAGCGCCAGCTCGTTGTCGAGGAAGCCGACGTCGAAGGCGGCGTTGTGGATCACCAGCTCGGCGCCGTCGATGAAGGCCAGGAACTCGTCGACGATGGCCTCGAACTTGGGCTTGTCGGCGAGGAACTCCAGGGTGAGGCCGGTGACTTCCTGCGCGCCGGGCTCGAACTCGCGCTGCGGGTTGAGATAGGTGTGGAAGGTGCGGCCGGTCGGGCGGCGCTCGACGAACTCGACGCAGCCGATTTCGACCACGCGGTTGCCGCGCTCCCAGCTCAGGCCGGTGGTTTCGGTATCCAGGATGACTTGGCGCATGGGGGGGATTCTCGCCGAACTCAGCGCGCGCTGCGGTAACGCTGCGCCTGCGTGCGCGCCAGCACGTCGACGCGCTCGTTGTCGGGGTCGCCGGAATGGCCCTTGACCCACTTCCACTCGACCTTGTGGCGCAGGTTGGCCTGGTGCAGGCGTTCCCACAGGTCGCGGTTCTTGACCGCTTCGCCGCCGGCGGTCTTCCAGCCGCGCCGCACCCAGTTGCCCATCCACTCGGTGATGCCCTTGCGCACGTACTGCGAGTCGGTGTGCAGGGTCGCCACGCAGGGTTCGGTCAGGGCTTCCAGGGCCATGATCGCGCCCATCAGTTCCATGCGGTTGTTGGTGGTGTCGGGCTCGCCGCCGGACAGCTCGCGCTCGCGGCCCTTGTAGCGCAGCAGCGCGGCCCAGCCGCCGGGGCCGGGATTGCCCAGGCAGGCGCCGTCGGTGTGGATGTCGACGGTCTTGGTGTCGGTCGCCAATGCGTTGTCGTGCAAAGCCTACGGTCCTGTAAGAGGGCCGCGCATTATCGCCGCTGCGACGCCGAACGGCGCGCATTGCCGCCGATCAGCGCGCCGCCAGCCTGCCAGCGCAAATTGCGCAGCCGCGCCGGCGGGATCATCGCGGGCACGCGCTTGGACACGGTCAGGCCGATGCCCGCGCGCAGCCGGTCGGCCGCGCCGATCCCGACCGCGCCGTGCGCGGGCCGCCACAGCGGGCCCAACCATTGCAGGCTGACCGAATCGGAGGCGAAGCCGGCGCCGCGCAGCATCGATTGCCAGGCGCCGGTGTTGTAGGCATGCAGGCCCGAACGCGCCCAGCGCGCGCGGTAGGGGCTCCAGGGGTTGAGCGCGGCCAGCCACAGGGTGCCGCCGGGCGCGAGCACGCGCGCGCACTCGTCCAGCAGCGGCATCGGGTCGATGCCGTCGTCCAGCACGTGCTGCAGCAGCACCGCGCCCAGCGCCTCGCTGGCCAGCGGCAGCGGCAGCACGCTGCGGAAGGCGCCGTCGAAGCCCTGGCCGTGGCGGCGCAGGCGCACCCCGCGCGCGCCCGGGCCGCCGGGCGGCGAGGTCGCATCGACCCCGATCCAGGCCCAGGGCATGGCCTGGCAGCCGGCCAGCACCCGCGCCATCGCCGCGGACTCGACATCGAGCAGGCCCTGGCCGGCCATCCCGCCGAACCAGGCGAGGGCGGTATTGGGTTGACGGCCGGTGGACAGGGCGGGCATGGTCGCCATTCTGTCGGAACATCCATTTGAAAGCGCGGCCCCTTCGCAGGCCCGGCGGCGCGGCCCCTGTTCAGCGACAGGTTCAGCGGGAACGCGGCGCGGCCGGCCGCCCAGGAGCTCAACGAATGCGATTGCTGGCTCTGCCCGCCCTCAACGACAACTACATCTGGGCCCTGTCGGCCGACGACGAGTCGGCGCTGATCGTCGATCCCGGCGACGCCGCGCCGGTACTGGGCGCGGCCGTGCACGGCCTGCGCCCGACCGGGATCCTGCTCACCCATCACCACAACGACCATATCGGCGGGGTCGAGGCCATCCTCGCCCACTGGCCGGGCATCCCGGTGTTCGCGCCCGACGACGAACGCATCGGCACGGCCACCGCGCGCGTCGGCGACGGCGTGCGCTTGCACCTGGGCGGCTGGAGCGCGCGCGTGCTGGCGGTACCCGGCCACACCCTCAGCCACATCGCCTATCACCTGGAGGATGTCGGCGGCCACGGCCTGCTGTTCAGCGGCGACACCCTCTTCAGCCTCGGCTGCGGGCGCTTGTTCGAGGGCACGCCGGCGCAGATGCACACCTCGCTGTCGCGCCTGGCCGCCCTGCCCGGCGACACCCGCCTGTGCTGCGGCCACGAATACACCCTGTCCAACGCCGCCTTCGCGCGCGCGGTGGAACCGTCCAACCCGGCGCTGCTGCGCCGCATCGAGGAAGCCCAGGCCATGCGCAACGCCGGACGTCCGACCCTGCCCAGCACCCTGGCCGACGAAGTCGCGGCCAATCCCTTCCTGCGCGTGCACCAACCCGGGGTGCGCGCGGCCTTGAGCCGGCGCCTGGGCCGCGACCCCGAGGACGACGCCGAAGCCTTCGCCGAATTGCGACGCTGGAAAGACGGGTTCCAGGCATGAGCCGGGCCCGCAAGGCCAGCCGGCTGGCGGCGATCGTTCTGGCGCTGTCGGCCGTCGCGGCTGCGCCCGCCTACGCCCAATCCGCGCCCGCGGACACCGGCGACGCGGACACCGGCGCAGCGCTCGCCCAACCCGCCCCGCAGGCCGCGGTCGCCGGCCCCACCCGCAACGGCCGCGAGATCTACCAGCGTTTCCGCGAGGGCCTGGCCGATCCCAGCTGCGAAGCCGGCGCCAGCACGCGTTGGCGCCAGCACTTCGCCACCGCGCCCAAGCGCCTGGCCGCCAGCAACGACGACACCCTGCCCTTGTTCGGCTACGTGGTCGACGCACTGCGCGAGGCGCATCTGCCGACCGAATACGCCCTGATCCCCTTCGTCGAAAGCGGCTACAAGCCCGGCGCGCGCAGCGCCGCCGGCCCGGCCGGGCTGTGGCAGATGATCGCCCTGACCGCGCGCAACCACCGCGTGCCGATCCGCGCCGGCTACGACGGCCGCCTGTCGCCGGTGGACTCCACCCAGGCCGCGGTGCGCTACCTCAAGACCCTGCACGGCATGTTCGCCGGCGACTGGCGCCTGACCGTGATGGCCTACAACGCCGGCGAGTACCGCATCCTCGGCGCGCTCAAGCGCAACGGCCAGGTCGCGCGCAACGCCAAGCCCGAGCAGCTGACCGGCCTGTCCGACATCACCCAGGCCTACGTGCGCAAGCTGCATGCGCTGTCCTGCCTGATGGAACAGGCCGACGACCGCGAGGAATGGCTGCGCGCGCTCGACCGCCCGGTGCCGCGCCTGCAGGCGGTGACCGTGCCCGACGACGTCGCCGACATCGCCGCCTGGGCGCGCCGCAGCGGCCAGGACGCGGCCCAGCTGCAGCGCCTCAATCCGGTCTTCGTCGGCGGCCGCATCGGCCAGGCCGGCGGCACGCGCGCGCCGCTGTTGGCGGTGCCTGCCGGCGCCCTCGGCGCCGTCGACGGCGACCGGGCCCAGGCGACCAGCGCCGTGGCCCTGCCCGCCGCCGCGCGCGAGCAGCCTGCAAGCACCGAAAACACCGCCGCCGGCGACGAACCGCGCCGCCACACCGTGGCCCGCGGCGACAACGCCTGGACCATCGCCAAGCGCTACGGCATCCGCGTCGCCGATCTGTTGCAGCGCAACGGTCTGGGCGCCAACGCCGTGCTCAAGCCCGGCCAGGCCCTGCTGATCGACGCCGCGCCGGCCGCGGGCGCGCCGTGAACCGTACCGGATCGTCCGTCGCCGTCGCGCGGGTACACTAGAGTCTTTGCTCGACCGCGCATCGGCCGGGCGGTTCCGACACGCGGCCCTCGGCGGCCGCGTCCACCGCAAGATTTAGGGAGTGCACATGGGTTTCCTGCAAGGTAAGCGCGCATTGATCACCGGCATCGCCAGCGAGCGTTCGATCGCCAGCGGCATCGCCGAGGCCATGCACCGCGAAGGCGCGCAACTGGCGTTCACCTACCAGAACGAGAAGCTCAAGACGCGCGTGGAGAAGGCCGCCGCGGAGTATGGCAGCAACATCGTGATCCCGCTGGACGTCACCAGCGACGAACAGATCGCGGCCTGCTTCGCCGAGCTCGGCCAGCACTGGGACGGCTTCGACATCCTGGTCCACGCTATCGCCTACGCTCCGCGCGAAGCCATCGCCGGCCAGTTCCTCGACGGCCTCACGCGCGAGAACTTCGGCATCGCCCACGACATCTCGGCCTATTCGCTGGCCGCGATGGCCAAGGCCGCCCGCCCGCAGATGCAGGGCCGCAACGGTTCCATCCTGACCCTAAGCTACCTAGGCGCCGAACGCGCCCTGGCCGGCTACAACGTCATGGGCGTGGCCAAGGCCAGCCTGGAAGCGACCGTGCGCTATCTGGCCTACAACCTCGGCCCGGAAGGCACCCGCGTCAACGCCATCTCGGCCGGCCCGATCAAGACCCTGGCCGCGGCCGGCATCGCCGGTTTCCGCAAGATCCTCGGCCACGTCGAGGAGAACGCGCCGATGCGCCGCACGGTCACGATCGAACAGGTCGGCAACGTCGCCGCCTTCCTGTGCTCGGACCTGGCCTCGGGCGTGACCGGCGAGATCACCTATGTCGACTCGGGCTACAACATCCTGGGCATGACGGGGATCGACAGCGAGTGAGTCCGTGTCGCGCGTAGGCGCGATATCGGAGCAAAAAAGCCCGGCGCGATGCCGGGCTTTTTTATGCGGCATCGTCGCACGCTCCCCGCGCAGGCCCTCTCCCGCTGACGACAGAAGGGTTGGGGTGAGGGCCGCCGCAAACGCGCAACGCCAACCGCAGTCGCCGCCCTCATCCGCCCTGCGGGCACCTTCTCCCGCAAGCGGGAGAAGGGAACATCAAGAACCGGCCGCGATCGAGCGCCGGCGCCGCCAAGCCCCTCTCCCGCTGGCGGGAGAGGGGTTGGGGTGAGGGCCGCCGCAACAGCCGTCGGTCGCTCCAACACAAAACAAAAAGCCCGGCGGTGGCCGGGCTTTTTGTTCGCGATAACGCCAGCCGATCAGAGGTTCTGATCGACCACCGTCACCTTCATGCGCTTGCGCTGCGCGGCGACCAGCGCCTTGATGTCGTCGGCGCCGCTGATCTGCGCCAGCTGCGCCTGCATCTGCTCGCGTTGCGGCGGGCTCACCTGGGCCAGATCGCCCGGGCTGACCTTGCTGACCGCGAACAACACCGCGCGGCCGTCCGGCAGTACGGTCTTGCCCGGGCTGAGCTTGCCGGCCGCCGGCGGCGCGACCGCGAACACGGCCTCGCTCACGCTGGGGTCCGGAATCGGCGCGCCGCGCGGCAGGTTCGGAATCGCGTGCGGCGCCGGCAGCTGCTTGGAGGCCGCCACCGCTTCCAGGGTTTCGCCGGCGCGCACACGCGCCAGCAGCGCTTCGGCTTCCTTGGTCGCGGCCTTGACGGCGCGATCGGCGCGCACCGCGGCGATCACCTGCTCGCGCACCTGCGCCAGCGGCTGCGAGCGCTCCGGCGTATGCGCGGTCACGCGGATCAGCACGCTGTGGCCGGGGCCGATCTCGACCGGATCGCTGACCGTACCGCTCTCGATCAGGCTGTCGGAGAAGGCCGCGCGCAGCAGCGCGGGATTCGCCGCCAGGCCCTGGGCGCCGGTGCGCGCGCCATCGCGCGTGATCGGGCCCAGCTTCTGCACCGGCAGCTTCATCTCGCGCGCGGCCGGAGCCAGCGAGGACGGATTCTTGTAGACCAGATCGACCAGGCGGCCGGTGAATTCGCTGACCGCGCGCTCGGCATCGGCTTCGGCCTGTTCGCGCACCAGCGCTTCGCGCGCCTGCTCGAAGGTTTGCTGCTGGCCGGCCTTGACCTCGCGCACCTGGATCACGTGCCAACCGAAGTCGGTCTTGACCGGGCCCACGATCGCGCCCTGCGGAGCGGCGAACAGCGCCTGCTCGAACGGCGCCACCATCATGCCCTTGCTGACCCAGCCCAGATCGCCGCCGCCGGCCTTGGAGCCGGTGTCGTCGCTGTTGGCGCGCGCGAGGGCGGCGAAGTCGGCGCCGGCGGCCTTGGCCTGGGTGGCCAGCTGGGCCGCCTTCTGCTCGGCCGCCTTCTGCGCCGCGGCGTCCGCGCCGTCGGCCACGCGCACCAGGATGTGCGAAGCCAGGCGCTGTTCCTGGGCGACGAAGCGGCTCATTTCCTGTTTGTAGCGGGTACGCAGCGTGCCCTCGTCGGCCGGTGCCGGCGGCGGCACCGTGGCGGCGTTCACTTCCACGTATTCCAGGGTCACGGTTTCCGGAGCGCGGTAATCGGCCGTATGCGACTGGTACCAGGCCTGCAGTTCGGCGGCGCTGACCGCGCCGGTGTCCGGCGCGGGCTGCGGCAGCATCACCAGGGCGACGTCGCGGGTCTCGCCCATCAGGCGGATCAGGCGATCCATTTCGCCGGCGGTCACGAACTCGCTCTCGACCAGGCCGCCGGCCAGCAGCGATTGCTGCAGCGACTGGCGCACGGTTTCCTGGAACTGGGTCGGCGTCTGCGGCGGCACCTGCGAGGCCAGGGCCAGGCGGTAGCGGTCGAGATTGAACTTGCCGTCGACCTGGAACGCCGGCACTTCGGCCAGGGTCTTCTTGACCAGCGCGTCGCTGACCACCAGGCCCTCGCCCTTGGCCGCCAGTTCCTGCACGCGCCGGTCGATCAGCTGGTCCAGGATCGCGAGCTTGTTTTCCTTGCTCTCGAAATCGCGCGCGTCGAAAGCGTCGCCCTCGGCGGCTCGGCGGCGCTGGCGTTCCTGCTCGAAGGCGGTGCGGAAATCGGCGGCGTCGATCTTCTCGTGCTGCCACAGCATCGACACCGGCCACCACGACGGCGCGGTCTGCCAGTACGAGGGCGGCACGTCGATATGCGCGACCGAGGTATCGGTGCGCCCGCCCATGTACTGCTCGATGCCGACGAAGGCGAAGGGAATGATCAGCAGGCCGAGGATCGCGGTGGCGATCCAGCCGGAAGTCTTGTCGCGAAGTTTCTGCAGCATATCCGGGTCGCGTAGGTCGTAAGCCGGACAGTTTAGCGCGCTTGGGGGCGGGCGCGCGGGCCGGGCGCCCCTGGCGGGGCCGGCGCTCCCGGCCGGGGCGAAACCGCGAACGGCGCCGGAGAAACCGGGCCCGGGCCCCGGCTGCCGGGCCCGATCCCGGAACGCGGGCAAAAAAGAAGGCGCCGTTTCCGGCGCCTTCGGCAAAACTGGCGGAGTGGACGGGACTCGAACCCGCGACCTCCGGCGTGACAGGCCAGCATTCTAACCGACTGAACTACCACTCCGCTGTTTGAAACTGGGTTTGAAACTGGGTTTAAACCCCGGCCCGGCGATTCTACCGCTATGCAACAAAATCGAGGGCTCTCACTTATAAAACAAAGGCGCCGTTGCCGGCGCCTTTGGCGAAACTGGCGGAGTGGACGGGACTCGAACCCGCGACCTCCGGCGTGACAGGCCAGCATTCTAACCGACTGAACTACCACTCCGCACTTTTGAAACTCTTGGCTCTTTGCCTCGCGGCACTGCCGTTTCCGGCGGGCGGCTTAGCAGTAGGGCCAGTTTGATCTGGTGGGTGCTGAGGGTTTCGAACCCCCGACCCTCTCCGTGTAAAGGAGACGCTCTACCGCTGAGCTAAGCACCCGAGCGAGTCGCTTAGTTTACAGCATCCTTCAGCGCCTTGCCAGCCTTGAACGCCGGGTTCTTCGAGGCCTTGATCTTGATGGTGGCGCCGGTCTTCGGGTTGCGGCCCTGGCGCGCGGCGCGCTTGCGGACCTGGAACGTACCGAAGCCCACCAGCGTGACGGTGTCGCCCTTCTTCAGCGCCTTGGTGATCACGCCGATAACGGCGTCGACGGCGTTGGCCGCGTCGGTCTTGGACAGCTCGGCAGCATCGGCGACGGCGCTGATGAATTCACCCTTGTTCATTCTTTGGACTCCCTGTGCGGTGTTACCGCGTGTTCTGAGAATCGGCGTGGCGCGCTGCGCGAGCGGGCCACGCCGATCGAGTTTGCCGCGCGCTACTGCGTCTTTTGGCAGCTTTCGTGCGGTTGCGGTCGTTATACCAGCGGCATTTTGGGGGTGCAAGCCTGAAAGCTAATAACGACGGGCCTTCCAGCCGATTCGATCGCTTTCCGACCAACGGAATCCGTCAATGCTTGACGTCCGGCTGAGGCGATGCTTGACCGCCTTCGCGCACCGGAACTTCGGACGGACCGGACACCGGCGCGGGCGTCAACGGACGCTCCAGCGCGATGTCCAGCACCTCGTCGATCCAACGCGCGGGCACGATCTTCAAGCCCTGCGTCACGCTCTTGGGCAGGTCGGCCAAGTCCTTCTTGTTCTCTTCCGGAATGATCACGGTGCGGATGCCGCCGCGCAGCGCGGCCAGCAGTTTTTCCTTGAGCCCGCCGATCGGCAGCACGCGTCCGCGCAGGGTGATTTCGCCGGTCATGGCGACATCGGCCTTGACCGGATTCTTGGTCAGCATCGACACCAGCGCGGTGGCCATGCCGATGCCGGCGCTGGGGCCGTCCTTGGGCGTGGCACCCTCGGGCACGTGCACGTGCACGTCGTGCTTTTGCAGGAATTCGACGTCGATGCCCAGGCGCTGCGCGCGCGCGCGCACCACCGACAGGGCGGCCGAGGCCGATTCCTTCATCACGTCGCCGAGCTGGCCGGTCAGGATCAGCTGGCCCTTGCCCGGCACCAGCGTGGCCTCGACCTGCAACAGGTCGCCGCCGACTTCGGTCCAGGCCAGGCCGGTGACCAGGCCGATCTCGTTCTGTTCCTCGGCGCGGCCGAAATCGAAGCGGCGCACGCCCAGGTACTTCTCGAGATTCTTCGAGCTGATGCTGAGCGCGCCGTCCTTGCTCTTCTTGGCCTTGGGGCCGGCCAGGGCGATTTCCTTGACCACCTTGCGGCAGATCTTGGAGATCTCGCGTTCCAGGTTGCGCACGCCGGATTCGCGCGTGTAGTAGCGCACGATGTCGCGCACCGCCGATTCGACGATCTTGATTTCCTCGGCCTTCAGGCCGTTGGCCTTGATCTGCTTGGGCAGCAGGTAGCGCATCGCGATGTTGAGCTTCTCTTCCTCGGTGTAACCCGGGATCCGGATCACTTCCATGCGGTCCAGCAGCGGCCCGGGAATGTTCAGCGAGTTGGAGGTGGCCACGAACATCACTTCGCTCAGGTCCAGATCGACCTCGAGGTAATGGTCGTTGAAGGAGTGGTTCTGCTCCGGGTCCAGCACCTCCAGCAGCGCCGAGGACGGATCGCCGCGGAAGTCCATCGACATCTTGTCGATCTCGTCGAGCACGAACAGCGGGTTCTTGGTGCCGATCTTGTTGAGGTTCTGCACGATCCGGCCCGGCATCGAACCGACGTAGGTACGGCGGTGACCGCGGATCTCGGCCTCGTCGCGCACGCCGCCCAGCGACATGCGCACGAACTTGCGGTTGGTGGCCTTGGCGATGCTCTGGCCCAGCGAGGTCTTGCCCACGCCGGGCGGGCCGACCAGGCACAGGATCGCGCCCTTCATGTTCTTCACCCGGGTCTGCACCGCGAGGTACTCGAGGATGCGTTCCTTGACCTTCTCCAGGCCGAAATGGTCGGCGTCGAGCACGTCCTGCGCGGCCTTGAGGTCCTTGCGCACCTTGCTGCGCTTCTTCCACGGCACGCCCAGCAGCCAGTCCAGGTAATTGCGCACCACCGCGGCTTCGGCCGACATCGGCGACATCTGCTTGAGCTTGTTGAGCTCGTTGCGGGCCTTGGTCTCGACCGGCTTGGGCATGCCGGCCTCGGCGATCTTGCGGGTCAGCTCGTCGATGTCGTTGGGTGCATCGTCGATCTCGCCCAGCTCCTTCTGGATCGCCTTCATCTGCTCGTTGAGGTAGTACTCGCGCTGGCTCTTCTCCATCTGCGACTTGACCCGGCCGCGGATGCGCTTCTCCAGCTGCTGCACGTCGATTTCGCCGTCGACCAGGCCGACCAGCTGTTCCAGGCGCGCGCCGATGGCGTGGGTCTCCAGCAGCTTCTGCTTGTCGCCGATGCGCACGCCCAGGTGGGCGGCGATGGTGTCGGCCAGGCGGCCGGGCTCGTCGATGCCCGACAGGGTCTGCATCAGCTCCGGCGGCAGCTTGCGGTTGGTCTTCACGTACTGCTCGAACAGGGTCATCAGCGAACGCGCGATCGCCTCGACCTCGCGTTCCTCGCGGTCGACCACCGGCTCGACCACATGGGCCTGGCCGGCCAGGGCGCCATCGCGCTCGGCCACGGCGTCGACCTCGACGCGCGACACGCCCTCGACCAGCACCTTGATGGTGCCGTCGGGCAGCTTCAGCAGTTGCAGCACGTGCGCCAGGGTGCCGATCGCGTACAGATCCTGCGCGCCGGGGTCGTCGGTCTCGGCCGACTTCTGGGCGACCAGCAGGATGCGCTTGTCGGACTCCATCGCCAGGTCGAGGGCGCGAATCGATTTGTCGCGGCCGACGAACAGCGGGATGACCATGTGCGGGAACACGACGACGTCGCGCAGCGGCAGCACCGGCAGATCCAGCACGTCGCGTTCGGTGGGTTCGGTCATGACAGCTCCGGGGGGAGAAAACACTGAAAAAAATACTGGAAATCCGGTAGGCAAAACCGGACGCCGTCTACGGCGTACCGGACCGGGATCGCGGGCGATGCAGCCCCTTGCGACGGTTATGGGGGCCTGCGCCATAGGATGCAAGCGGCCCGCGCTTCGCAGCCCGGGCCGTGCAGGAAAAACACCATGGAATCAGCCGGTTACAGCCGATATGCGGCGCCCTCTCAGGAGCGCCGCCGGGGCCGCGTTCAGTCCGCGGCGGCGACCTTGGGCGCGGCGGCCGGCGGGGTCTGGTAGATCAGATAGGGCTCGGACTTGTGGTCGATCACCGACTCGTCCACGACCACCTTGCTGACGTTCTCCAGCGAGGGCAGCTCGTACATGGTGTCCAGCAGCACCGACTCGACGATGGTGCGCAGGCCGCGCGCGCCGGTCTTGCGCTTGAGCGCCTTGCGCGCGATCGCGGTAAGGGCGTCGGCGCGGAACTCCAGCTCGACGTTCTCCATCTCGAACAGCTTCTTGAACTGCTTGGTGATCGCGTTCTTGGGCTCGGTCAGGATGGTGACCAGGGCCTGCTCGTCCAGCTCTTCCAGGGTCGCGACCACCGGCAGGCGGCCGACGAACTCGGGGATCAGGCCGAACTTGATCAGATCCTCGGGTTCGACCTCGGCCAGGATCTTGCCGACCTCGACCTTGCGCTCGCTGCTCTTGACCTTGGCGCCGAAGCCGATGCCGCCGGCCTCGGTGCTGCGCTGCTGGATGATCTTGTCCAGGCCCGCGAACGCGCCGCCGACCACGAACAGGATGTTGCGGGTGTCGACCTGCAGGAACTCCTGCTGCGGGTGCTTGCGGCCGCCCTGCGGCGGCACGCTGGCGACGGTGCCTTCGATCAGCTTCAGCAGGGCCTGCTGCACGCCTTCGCCCGACACGTCGCGGGTGATCGAGGGGTTGTCGCTCTTGCGCGAGATCTTGTCGATTTCGTCGATGTAGACGATGCCCTGCTGCGCCTTCTCGACGTCGTAGTCGCACTTCTGCAGCAGCTTCTGGATGATGTTTTCCACGTCCTCGCCGACGTAGCCGGCTTCGGTCAGCGTGGTCGCGTCGGCGATCGTGAACGGCACGTTGAGCAGGCGCGCCAGGGTCTCGGCCAGCAGGGTCTTGCCCGAACCGGTCGGGCCCACCAGCAGGATGTTGGACTTGGCGAGCTCGACGTCGTCGTTCTTCTGACGGCTTTCGATGCGCTTGTAATGGTTGTACACGGCCACCGCGAGCGTGCGCTTGGCGCGCTGCTGGCCGATCACGTACTGGTCCAGCACCTCGAGGATCTCGCGCGGCTTGGGCAGGTGGCTGCGCGCCGACTGCGCCTTCTCCTCGAGTTCCTCGCGGATGATGTCGTTGCAGAGCTCGACGCACTCATCGCAGATGAACACGCTCGGGCCCGCGATCAGCTTGCGGACCTCGTGCTGGCTTTTGCCGCAGAACGAGCAATAGAGAATCTTGCTGCTATCGCCGGTGCTGCGTCCCTGTCGATCGTCGCTCATGCTTTTGCCCAAATGGTGCGGTGTTCTCGGAGTGCGCCCGCTCGGGCCGCATCCGGAGTTACGTGGTGCGCTGTCGGCCCGAGGATAACACAGCGCTCCGGCCCGTCCCCGGGCCGGTCGCCATGTCGGTTACTCGCCGAAAACAGGTGATCGATCAACGGCTTGCGCGGACCCGTGCCCGGCCTCAGGCGGCCTGGATCGAGTCTTCCGGACGGCGCTCGAGGACCTGGTCGACCAGGCCGTACTCGCGCGCGGCCTCGGCGCTCTTGAAGTTGTCGCGCTCGGTGTCGCGCGCGATCGTCTCGATCGGCTGGCCGGTGTGCTTGGCCAGGACCTCGTTCAGGCGCTGGCGCAGGGTCAGGATCTCGCGCGCCTGGATCTCGATGTCGGTGGCCTGGCCCTGCGAACCGCCGGAGGGCTGGTGGATCATCACCCGCGAGTTCGGCAGCGCGTAGCGCTTGCCCTTGGCGCCGGCGGCCAGCAGCAGCGCGCCCATGCTGGCGGCCTGGCCGATGCAGATCGTGCTCACGTCGGGCTTGATGTACTGCATGGTGTCGTAGATCGCCATGCCCGCGGTGACCACGCCGCCCGGCGAGTTGATGTAGAAGCTGATGTCCTTCTCGGGGTTCTCGGCCTCGAGGAACAGCATCTGGGCGACGATGACGTTGGCGACATGATCGTCGACGCCGCCGACCAGGAAGATCACCCGCTCCTTGAGCAGACGCGAATAGATGTCGTACGCGCGCTCGCCGCGGCTGGTCTGTTCGACCACCATCGGCACGAGGTTCAGGGCTTGGATTCGGTTGTCCATCTCGACGGCACCTATGGCTGACGTTGAATGCTTTGCAGAGCCTTCGGCGGCGCCGAAGGTTCCCGGGTAAGGCCAACTTGGGGCCTGCCGGTCCTCTACGCAAGGGCGTCCCGCAGTTCGGGACGCCGGCCTGGCGCGTTCGCTTCCTGCGGGATCGTCCCGGACGCTTACTGGCGGATCGCTTCGCTGAACGAAAGCGGCTGCTCGGTGTGCTGGGCGCGCTCGGCGATCCAGTCGATCACCTGCTCTTCCATCACCCGGCCCTGCAGGCTGTTCATCAGCTGCGGGTCGTTGCGGTAAAGCTCGATCACCTGCTGCGGTTCCTCGTAGGTCGAGGCGATCAGCTTCAGGGTCTCGTTGAGGCGGCGCGAGTCCAGGGTCAGCTGGTTGCGGCGCGCGATCTCGCCGACCAGCAGGCCGACCAGCACGCGCTTGCGGGCGCTGTCCATGAAGCTCAGGTGGGCGTCGGCCGGGGCCTCGATGTTGCGGCCCTGGCGGCGCGCCTGCTCGACGGTCTGGCGGGCCATGTCGCGGGCCTCGCCCTCGACCAGCTTCGGCGGCATTTCGACGTGCTGGTAGGCGGCGATCAGCTGCTCGCCCACTTCGCGGCGCAGGCGGGTCATCAGCGCGCCCTTGAGCTCGCGCTCCAGGTTGCTGCGGATGTCGGCGCGGAACTGTTCGGCGTCGCCGCTCTTGATGCCGAAGCTCTTGATGAAGGCCGCATCGACCTCCGGCAGCACCGGCTCGGAGACCGCGGTGGCCTTGAGGTGGACCTCGACCGTGCGGCCGGCGAACTGCGGCACGCGCCAGTCGGTCGGGAATTCGATCTGGGCGACCTTCTCGTCGCCGGTCTTGAGGCCGACCAGCGCTTCCTCGATGGCCGGGAACATGGCATTGGAACCGATCACGGTCGCGCCGCGCTCCACGCCCTCGGCGGGCAGGCGCTCGTCGCCGATCTGCGACCAGGTCTCGATCTCGACCGCGTCGCCGCTGGCGGCTGCGCGTTCGATCGGGTTCCAGGTGCGGCGCTGCAGGCGCAGGTTCTCGATCATCGCCTCGATGTCGGCGTCCTGGACCTCGGCGGTATGGCGCACCACGTTCAGCTTGGCGACGTCGATGTCGCCGAAGTCCGGCACCACTTCGAAGGTGGCGACGTAGGCCAGCTCGCCGCCCTCGGCGGCCGCCGGCTCGATCATCGGGTTGCCGGCGAGCTGCAGCGACTCCTGGCGCACCGCGTTGCTGAACCCTTCGCGCAGCAGGCCGTCGAGCACTTCGGCGCGGACCTGCTCGCCGAAACGCTGCTCGATCACCTTGGCCGGCACCTTGCCGGGACGGAAGCCCTTGATCTTGGCGCCACGCGCGATTTCGCGCAGGCGGCCGCCGACCTGGCTCTCGAGGCGATCCGCCGGGAGACTGAAGGTCAGACGGCGTTCCAGATTACCCAGCGATTCGACCGAAACTTGCATATCCACTCCTGCTACCGCGACGGCCCGTCGCGGCACGATGTTGAAGACCTGTCCGACCGCCGGCCGGGCCAGCGCCCTCCAGCGGAACTTGCTAGTTTCGCCGATTACGGCCCGCGCTGCCAGCCGGGCGTCCGGCGGCCCGTTCGCGGCGGCCCGGCGCCGGCTCAGCACAGGATGCGACGGAAGGTCAGGTTCACCCGCGGCCCGCAGGGCCGGGCCAGCTTGGCGATCCCGTGCAGCCAGTGGCGCTGGGTCTCCCCGCGCATCAGCAGCAGGCTGCCGGAATCCAGGGGAATGCGCACCGGGGGCGTGGCGCCGGGGGCCGCGCCGCGCACGCTGCGGCGCTTCATCACGAACACCCGGCGCTCGCCCAGGCTCAGCGAGGCGATGGTGGGGCGCGGGCCCAGCTCGGGCTCGTCGTCGGCGTGGAAGCCCATGCCGTCGCGGTGGTCGCGGTAGTAATTGAGCAGGACGCTGTTGAATTCGGCCCCGCTGGCGCGCTCCACCCGCCGTTTCAGCTCGGCCAGCAGCGGCGTCCACGGGCGCGGCCGCAGGTGCAGGCCGGAATAGGTGTAGGCGGCCCCGGCGTCTCCGTACCAGGCGCTCAGCCGCGGCTGCGCCACCTCGCGGCCGAACACCACGATGCGCTCGGCGCGCCAGGGCACCTGCGCGATCAGTTCGGCCAGCACCTCATGGTCGGGCCGGCCCAGGTCCAGGCGCGGCAGCCGCGCCACGTCGGCGCCCTCCATCGCCAGGAGTTCGAAGCCGTCGGCGGGGGCGAACAGGTCGGGCATGCGCGTGGGCGCTCCTTCAGGCCGGCGCCGGGGCTGGTGCGAAAGGCGGGACTCGAACCCGCACGGGGGTTACCCGCTGGAACCTAAATCCAGTGCGTCTACCAATTCCGCCACTTTCGCGTTCGCGCCGCCCGGCAACGCGGGCCGGGCATTCTAGGCGCCCGGCGCGGCCGCGCGCAAAGGTGCCGGGCCCGGCACGCGGCGCGTCGGCAGCTTAGTCCGATGCCCGGATGACGGAGTCGCCGACCGGCGCCACACCGTAAACCTCCTCGATCGCCGCGACCTTGCCGTCCTTGATCGTGATCAGGGTGGTCTTGCCGTCGCGGTAGTACTCGAAACGCTCGCCGATCTCGGCGCCGTGCTTGTTCTCGATCTTCTTGACCCGGCTGGGCGCGCCGGCCACCTGCTGGACCTGCCCCACCCCGTCGCCGATCACGATGACCCGATTGCCGAAGGCGACCGAATCGCTGGCCCAGGCCGGCGTCGACAGCGCCAGCGCCAAGGCGAATCCCAAGCTCAACTTATGCATGACCGCACTCCATCGTCCATGGAGCCGGCAGGCTACGACGCCGCCCCCGGTGCAGACTTAACCGATCCCGCACGATGCGACGAACCGGTACGGAGCGAGCTCATCGGCTGTGGAATATAGCCACGCGATCGGTGCGCCACGGCGCTGGCGCAGCCAGCCAGGATTCGTCGGCGACGACCGCGGTGCACGGCCCCAGCGTGCAGACCCGGATACTGCGCCGCCGCGCCTGCGAGGCCAGCGCGTCCAGCACCTGGCGCAGGATCGCGCCGCTGAACGGCGTGTACAGGTAGAAGACGGTGGCCTCGCCCAGCTCGGCCGCGCGCGCATCCGCGCATTCGAAGGTCGCGCGCGCCAGCCCCAGCTCGGCGGCGCAAGCGCGCGCGCTGGCGACGTAGGCCGGCTCGATCTCGACGCCGTGGGCGCGCGCCCGCGTGCAGGCCGCGACCAGCAGCGGCACGTGGCCGAGGCCGGCGCCCAGATCGGCCAGCACGTCGTCCGCGCGCAAGGGCAAGCGGCGCAGCAGATCGAATACGTGCCGCGCCGGCGTCGGCTGATAGAAGACCATGTCCTCGTCCAGCGCGGCGATGTCGTCGCTGGGCGCGGGCAGGCGCAGCACGCCGCTCACGAGTTCGTCGAGGTGATCGTAATGCTCGCCGCCGCCGGCGGCGCCGTCTAGCTGGCGTTCGGCCCAGGCCGTGAGCGCGGCGCCGTCGCCGCGGCGCAGGTCCTCGCGCAGGCGCTGGCAGAGCGCGCGGTCCAGCGCTTCCAGCCGGCCACGCAAGGCCTCTGCGCGCCTGCGCTGCCCCTCGTCGCCGCCCTCCAGGTCCAGAGCGCGCTCCAGGCCGTCCAGGGCCTGCGAGCGCTCGCGCAGCGCCTGCGGCGCGAGCAGGGCCTGATCCCGTTCCAGGGTATCGAGCAAGGCGTGCAGTGCGGTCATCGAATCGCGGATCGGGCGGTGGCGCGCAGGATAGAGGATGCC
The DNA here is from genome assembly GCF_036697405.1 of Lysobacter sp. CCNWLW3. Lineage (NCBI taxonomy): Bacteria > Pseudomonadati > Pseudomonadota > Gammaproteobacteria > Lysobacterales > Lysobacteraceae > Lysobacter > Lysobacter sp. CCNWLW3. Next base: position 69,908 of record NZ_JBAHWA010000011.1, on the reverse strand, counting down.
GCCGCGGGTCGCGCAGGGGGCTTCGTTCGCTCCGCGTCCGCATCGCCGCATGGACGCCAGGCCCGATGGGCGGACGGGCCGTTCTTCCCGGAGCGGCGATCGGCCACAATCGACCGACCGCGAACCCCGCACGACGCCCGCATGCCCGCCCTGCCCACTTCCAGCGCCTGGACCGGAACCCTGCTGCTGGGCGAGCACGTGGCGGCGCTGCAGGGGCGCGCCGGCGGCAGCCTGCGCCATGCGCACTACGCCCATCAACTGCTGCTCAGCGACGCCGAGCCCTGGGTGGTGGAGATCGGCGGCGAACGCAGGCAGGCCCAGCGCCTGTGGCTGCCCTCGTTCCAGGCGCATGCGGTGCTCGCCGCACCGGCCGAGGGCTGCACGGTGTTCCTCGAGCCCGGCCACGCCGACATCGAGGCGGTGCTGCGGCAACTGCCGCAGTTGCCGGCGCGCCTGCCGGCGCTGCAACCGCGCCTGGCCGGCCTGTGCCGTGCACAGCCGCTGGACCGGCGCCTGCAGGCGGCCATCGCCGAGATCGGCGCGCGCCTGCCCGACAGCGTCGCGGCCGCCGACATCGCCCAGGCCGCGCACCTGTCGACCAGCCAACTGCACCGGCGTTTCCAGTCCGATCTGGCGATCACCCTGCGCGGCTGGGTGCTGTGGCGGCGCCTGCACCAGGCCCTGCTGCGCCTGCTTGCCGGCGACAGCCTCACCGCCAGCGCGCACGCCGCCGGCTTCGCCGACCTCGCCCACCTGTCGCGCAGCTTGCGGCGCATGTTCGGCATCGGCGCCGCGCAGCTGCGCGAGCTGCGCTTGCAGGCCTAGCGCTTGGCGGCGCGGGCGAGTTCCGCCGGCAACGGCGGCGCCTGCCCTGCCGGCAGATCGCGAAACGGCGCCAGCAACTGGCCCAGATAATCGCGCGGATAGTCGGGCTGGCTGCCTATGCCCAGATCGCGACCGCCCAGGCGATAAGCGGGCGCATCGAAGGCCGTGCCCAGCAAACGGTCCCAGACCGTGAAGAACAGGCCGAAGTTGACGTCGCCGGCGCGGCCGTAGCGCAGATGGTGGAAGCGGTGCAGCGGCGCCCAGGCCATCAGGCGCCCGAGCGGGCCGGGCCGCAGATCGATGTTGGCGTGCTGCAGCAGCAGTTGGATCGCGATGGCGAACGCCAGCACCGCCGCCAGCGGATAGGGCATGCCCAGCAACAGCAGCGGCAAGACCCCGCCCACCGCCTCGAGCGCTTGGTGCAGCGGGTGCTTCATCAGGCCGTTGAACCCGTACATGCGGCTCACGCTGTGGTGCACGGCATGCAGGCGCCACAGCCAGCCGATGCGGTGGCTGGCGTAGTGCATCAGGGTGAGGCCGAAATCGGCGCCGACGATGGCCAGCAACAGCTGGATGGCGAACGGCCAGTGGCTGGGCCAGCACTGCCACGGCAGCCACCCCGCCAGCAGCGGGATCAGCCCGATCGACAGCAGATTCAGGCCCTCGTTGACCAGCGCGTGCGTCGCATCGCGCGCGCGGTCGCCGTGGCTGCGGTTGAAGCCGGCGTCGTAGGGCCACAGGTGTTCGGCCAGGAAAGACAGCAGCGCCGCCAGGCTCAGCAGCGGCAGCAGCCACAGCGCGTCGCCGTGGCGATGCCCTACCCACCACGCGGCCGTGCCGACGAAGCCGAGCAGGAACACGGGGGCGTACAGGCGCAGGATCCAGCGTTTCATCTTCGCTCCGGGCGATCATGGAGCCCGCATGCTGGCGCCCACGACACCCGCGCGGCTTGAACAAACCACGCATCCTGCGCGCGACGAATCGTCGCCGATGGAAGATGAAGCGCGGGCGCCTAGCGCGCGCCCGGCGTCGCTGCCTTGCCGCCCCTGCCCAAGGAGACCTCGCGCGTCTTCGACAGCGCGCCCGGCCGCCAGGACAGCGTCCAGCGGTAGCGCCCCGGTTCCGGGCAAGGATTGTTGACGCGGGGGCCGTGGGAGCGATTGCAGATCGGCGAATCGCGCGCGACGTCGAACGTGACCTGGATACGATCGCCGACGATCGCCAGCGTGCGCACGTCGCCCGGCACCTGCAAGGACGCATCCCCGACGTAGGCGCCCGGCACGGTCCGCCGAATACGCGCGATCGTGGCGTCGCTAAAAAACGGACGGTTGTTGCGCACGCGCGGATCGTCCTCTCGCAACGGGGTCATCACCGTGACTTCGTTGTTGCAGTCGAACCCCGCGCCGATGCAGGTCGCCGTCTGCAGATAGACGACCTCCTCCACGCCATCGCGGTCGAGATCCGCGATATGGACATGCTTCGCCCGGTGGTCGAACTGGATGTCGTCGCCCGGCGAGAACCGCGTCCAGGCATTGGCCGCGCGCACCGCGCCGCGGCTGTCGATGGCGTCGGCCGCGCCGCCGAACATCAGAACCAGCGCGGCGACCGCCATGACCACTCTTCCCTGACCCTTGCGCATCAGCAGCTCCTTGCCTGTCGTCGGAGCATTCTAAAGCGCCGGCGCCCGCTACCGGCACCGGCGTGGCGCATGAATGCCCCGCGCCGACGCGAGCCGACCGAGAAAAACATTCCGGCGCGCGGGCGGCATCCGCCGCCGCACAGGCCGGCGCGGTCGGCGCAGCCGGCTACCAGTACACGGCGTAGAGCGCGACCAGGATCGCGATCACGCCCAGGGCGCCGATATTGAAGCTCGCCGGGGTGCCGTAGTCGACATCGTCGACGCGGATCAGGTCGCTGCCCTCCTTCTGCCTGGGCGTGATCAGCGAGACGACCGCCGCCAGCGCCAATGCGGCCAGGAACACCAGGCCGACGCGATCGATGAACGGCAGCGCCGGCCAGGCCAGCTTCAAGACGATCGACAGCACGAACGAGCTGACCGCCGCGGCCAGCGCGCCGGCCTCGTTGGCGCGCTTCCAGAACAGGCCCAGCACGAAGATCACCACGATGCCCGGGGTGAAGAAGCCGGTGTATTCCTGGATGTACTGGAACGCCTGGTCGAAGCTGCCCAGCAGCGGCCGCGCGCTGAGGATCGCCAGCAGCACCGCGACCGCGGCGGCGATGCGGCCGACGCGGACCAGGTGCGCCTGGTCGTCGTTGCGCGCGCGCTTGGCGTAGAAGTCGAGGGTGAAGATGGTCGCGATCGAATTGATCTTCGACGCCAGCGACGCCACGATCGCCGCCACCAGGGCGGCGAACACCAGGCCGAGCACGCCGGTGGGCAGCAGGTCCATCATCGTCGGATAGGCCTGATCGGGCTTGGCCAGGTCGGGCGCCAGCACCACCGCGGCGATGCCCGGCACCACCACCACCAAGGGCATCAGCAGCTTCAGGAAGGCGGCGAAGATCACGCCTTTCTGCGCCTCTCCCAGGTCCTTGGCGGCGAGCGCGCGCTGGATGATGTACTGGTTGAAGCCCCAGTAGCTGATGTTCATGATCCACATGCCGCCGACCAGGACGCTGATGCCGGGCAAGTCCTTGTAGAACGGGTTGTCCTTGCTCAGGATCATCTCGAAATGGCCGGGATGCGCCGCGACCAGTTCGCGGTAGCCGGCGATCAGGTCGCCGTCGCCGATGCGCGACAGGGTCAGGAAAGTCACCGACAAGCCGCCCAGCACCAGCAGGCACACCTGCACGATGTCGGTCAGGGCCACCGCCTTGAGGCCGCCGTACAACTGATAGGCCAGCGCGAACGCGCCCAGCAGCACCAGCGCCGCCATCGGGTCGATGCCGGTCACCTGGCTGACCGCGATCGAACCCAGCCACAGGATCGAGGTCAGGTTGACGAACACGTACAGGCCCAGCCAGAACACCGCCATCAGCGTGCGTATGCGGTGGCCGTAACGCTGTTCCAGGAACTGCGGCATCGTGTAGATGCGGTTGCGCAGGAACACCGGCAGGAAGAACTTGCCGACGATCAGCAGCGTCACCGCCGCCATCCATTCGTACGAGGCGATCGCCAGACCGATCGCGTAGCCGGAACCCGACATGCCGATGATCTGCTCGGCGGAGATGTTGGCGGCGATCAGGGACGCGCCGATCGCCCACCACGGCAGCGCCTTGCTGGCGAGGAAGTAGTCGCTGGCGGACTTCTTGTGGCCTTGCTTCTCGCGCGACACCCATTGCGCGAGCGCGAATATGCCGATCAGGTAGACCACCAGGATCGTCAGGTCCAAGGTCGACAGTTTCAAGGCTTACCCCCTCAGTGCGGCGCCCGCCCGCGGTCGCGGGGAGGATTGGCTACAGGACGGCTCCGCCATTCCGCTGGTCCGGAACGGCGGGCCGGAACGATGTCTAGGAACTCCGCGTAGCGCGGCTCACCTGCGGGTCCTGCATTCGAGCGTCCGCTCCGCTTCGCCCTGCGGAACCAGGGCGATGCGCGAGAACGACAGCTGCAAGGGCGCGCCGGTCTCGATCGTCAACAGGCCTGTCACCTTCGACAGATCCGCGCCCGCCAGCGCGAAGCATTTCAAGGGCATGCCGAACGTGGTCCATTGGCCGACCGGCAACGCGGCCAACGACTCGCGCAGCGGCAAGCTCGCGCCGCAGGCTTCGCCGCAGGCCAGGCTCACCGCCACATCGCCTTGCGGCGGCGCGTCGACGCGCAGCGTCAGCGCCAGTTGCACGTCGCCGTTGGCCTCGCGCGTCAGGTCCTTGGCGACATCCGCGATCAAGGAGATGCGGGCGGGCGCCGAGCCGGTCCAGCTCACCCGGCGCGCGTCCTCCTGGCGCCGATGGTCGACCGCCGCGACACGGATGGCGCCGCCCGGCGATGCCGCCGGCAGGGTCGCGATGTCCATCGCGGGCTGGTCCGCGGTCTGCAACGCCATCGACAAGCCCGGCGCCAGCATGCCGAGCGCGTAGTACAGGCCCGGCTGCGCCTGCGCGAGCGATACGCCGGCGGTTTCCGGCAAGGCCGCGAGATCGCCCTTGTCGGCATAGCTCAGGCCGTAACCGTAGGGGAACTGCGGGTCGTAGTCCTGCTGGCCGATGTTGTTGGCGTACTGATCGGCGCGGCGCGGCCAGGAGAAGCTCAGCTTGCCCTTGAAGTCGTGGCGGACGCGGCCATCGGGCGCCCGCAGCAGCAGGTCGGCGATGCCGCCGCCCTCGCTGCCGGGCAGCCAGGCCGCGACGAAGGCGTCGGAGGCGTTGATCTCGCGGTTCACCCACAGCGGGCGGCCGCTGAGGAACACCGTCAACACCGGGATGCCGTCGGCCTTCAGCTTTCGGATCAGCTGCAGGTCGCCGTCGTCGCCGGGCTTGTACAGCAAGGTCGGCAGGTCGCCCTGGAACTCGGCGTACGGGTTCTCGCCGATCACCACGATCGCGGCGTCGGGCTTGCTGCGGTAGCGGCCGTCGGGCGCGAGCTCGGCGCTGCCGCCGGCGGCCTGCACCGCGTCCTCCAGGCCTTCCCAGATGGTCTGGCCGTTGGGGAAATCGGCGCGGGTGGTGCCCGTCCCCTGCCAGGTCAAGGTCCAGCCGCCGCTCTGCTTGGCCATGCTGTCGGCGCCGTCGCCGGCGACCAGCAGCTTCTTGCCCGGGTCCAACGGCAGCGTGCCGCGCTGGTTCTTCAGCAGCACCAGCGATTCGCGCACGGCCTGGCGCGCGACGGCGCGGTGTTCGGGCGCGCCCAGCAGTTCGAATCGGCCGCCCAGCCTGCGCTGCGACGGCTTGCCGGCCTCGAACAGGCCGAGCAGGAATTTCACCCGCAGCACCCGCCGCACCGCGTCGTCCAGCCTGGCCAGCGGAATCGTGCCCGCCTTCGCCGCGGCCAGCGTGCTCTCGTAGAAGGGCTTCCAGCTGTCGGGCGCCATCACCAGGTCGATGCCGGCGTTCACCGTCGCCGGGCAGCGCGCGTTGTCGCAACCGGCGATCTGGCCGTGCGCGTTCCAGTCGGTGACGACGAAGCCGTCGAAGTTCATGCGCCCTTTCAGCACGTCGGTGATCAGCGGCTTGTGGCCCGCCAGCTTCACGCCCCAGTAGCTGCTGAAGGACGCCATCACCGCCTGCGCACCGGCCGCGATGGCCGGCGGATAGCCGGCGTTGTGCACATCGCGCAACACGGACTCGCTGACCTGCGCATCGCCCTGGTCCTTGCCGTCGCGGGTGCCGCCGTCGCCCAGGTAATGCTTGACCGAGGAGATCACGTGCGCGCCGTCCAGGAACTCCTTGGCGCCGACCTTGCCCTGCAGGCCTTCGACCATCGCGCCGGCATAGCTGGCCACCAGCTTGGGATCTTCCGAATAACCTTCGTAGCTGCGGCCCCAGCGGTCGTCCTGCGGCACCGCGACGGTCGGCGCGAACGCCCATTCCATGCCGGTGGTGCGCGTCTCGACCGCGGTGATGCGGCCGATCTCGCGGATCAGCTCCGGATTGCGCGCCGCCCCCAGGCCGATGTTGTGCGGGAATACGGTGGCGCCGACCACGTTGCTCTGGCCGTGCACCGCATCGATGCCGTACAGGATCGGGATCGCCTTGCCGCCGCCGCGGGTGTCCATCGAGGCCTCGTAGAACGCGTCGGCCTGCGCCAGCCATTCCGCCGGCGTCGCGTTGTATTTGCCGCCCGGGTCGGAGCCGCCGCCGGCCAGCACCGAGCCCAGCCGGTAGCGGCGTACGTCTTCGGGGGTGAGGCTGGAGATGTCGCCCTGCACGATCTGGCCGACTTTCTCTTCCAGCGTCATCGTGCCCAGCAGCGCGTCGATGCGCGCTTCCAGCGCAGGATCGGCCGGCAAGGGGCGCGCCGGCGCGGGCCAGCGTTCGGGATGGATGCGGCCGCCGGCGGGCGTGTCTTCGGCGATGCCGGGGCCGGCGGTCAATCCCAGCGCCACGGCCAGGGCCAGCCCGCGGCGCAGGGTCGCGGCGCTCGCCCGCGGGTTGCTCGATGCGATCTTCAAACCGTGCTCCAAAAGGTCCGTGCGGGCCATGCGCCGGGCAGCCCGTTACACCGCGCGCCCATGCGCGACGCGGCACCAGGATCGAGTGCGATGCGCGCCCCGGCCTCCGCGCGCCCGCGGCGCGGGCACGGGAAGCCGGGCGCCGGTCAGAAATGCAGACCGAAATTCACCCCGTAGGTGAGCGGCGGCAGGTACTGCGAGACCCACAGGTACTGCCCGCCGCCGGGACTGAACCGGCCCGCCGCGGTGCGCGTCTTCTCGTCGGTGAAGTTCTGCACGTACAGGCCGGCCCACCAACGCCGCTCGGGCTCCTCGTAACGCAGCGAGAAGTCGCCGCGGCCGTAGGCCTCCTGCTGGTCTTCGCTGCCGAGATTGAACACGCTCAGCCAGGTTTCGGTTTCGTAGTGGGCGGTCAGCCGCGGCGTCAGCGTGCCGCCGTTGCCGAGGTGGAACTCGTGTTCCCACATCAGCGTCAGGGCGAAGTCCGGCGCATGCGGCAACTCGTTGCCGCTCACGTTCATGCAGTTGCTGATGCCCGATTCCGGCGGACACGCCGGCAGGCCCTGGTAGTCGTTGCTGCCCGCGTACAGCAGCCTGCCCAGTTCCTTCTTCGGAATACCCGAAACCGTCAGGTTGACGCGGTCGTTGTCGCCGATGAGCGCCGACAGTTCGCTCTCGTAACCCCAGACCTTGGTGCTGCCCTCCACGTTATTGAAGCCCAGGCCCCGATTGCCGTCGGGGAAGGTGACCGGCGCGGACAGCTGGAAGTTCTCGAAGTCCATGTAGTAGATCGCGCTGTTCCAGGTCACCCGCCCTTCCAGGAAGCTGAACTTGCCGCCGATCTCGTAGTTGGTCAGCTCCTCGTGCTCGTAGGTCGCGCCGCCGTCCTGCAGGCCGCCGGATTTGTAGCCGGTGGAGACGCTGGCGTAGAGCAGGCCGTTCTGGCCGACGTCGAAATCGGTGCGCGCCAGCCAGGTCACCTGGCTGTGGCCGTACTCGCCGTCGTTGACGGTGGAGATGTTGAATCCGTTACCGGGGCTGGGATAGGTGCCCGGGGAGATCGGCACCTGCGGCACGGTCGGGTCGTAGGCCCAGCCCCACCCGCGGCCGCCGACGTTGCGCTTCTTGTCGTCGGTGTAGCGCGCGCCCGCGGTCAGGCGCCAGTTGTCGCCGACGTTCCAGGTGGCCTGGCCGAATGCGGCGTAGGAATCCACCGTTTCCTTGGGCTGGATGAACGAGCCTTGCCAGGCCACGGTGCCGTCCTGGGTGCCGTTGAAGATCGGGATGTCGAAGCGGATCGAGTTCTTCTCGGCGGCGTAGTACAGGCCGACGATCCAGTCCACGGTCCGTTCGCCGGTCGAGGCCAGATTGAACTCGTGGCTGGTGCTCTCGTACTCGGAATCGTTGGTGCGGTCTTCCTGGTACTGAGCGGGGCCGCAGGCGAAGCAGGTCGGCACCAGCACGCCGCTGTCCTGGTCGTAGGTGGAGCGGCCCTCGAACTTGCCGAAGCCGGCGATGTAGGACAGGCGCAGGCCGTCGTTGATGTCCCAGTCCATGCGGCTGCGCAGCGCATAGGAATCGCGTTCGATGTAGGGCGCGGTGTCGATCAGCGCCGACCAGAAATCCTGGCCGGCGCGCGGCCGCTGCATCAGGTTCATGCTGGGCGTGCCGCGGTCGCGGAAGTATTCCAGCGCCAGGTTCCAGCTGAAGGCCTCGTTGGGTTGCCACAAGGCGCTCACGCGCGCGGCGGCCTGGTTCTGGGCGTTGTACTTGTCGCCGCCGGTGACGTACTGGTTCGGATTGATCGGCCGGAACGTGGCCGGATCGCCGCCGGCCGCCGCATACGCGATGCGCTGCGCGTCCACCGAGGGGATCTGGCCGACCGGGTTCTGATAGTCGACATAGCCGTCGTGCTGTTCCTGCGCCAGCGCCAGGCGCATCGCGAAGGTGTCGGTGATAGGCAGATTGACCACCGCGCGCGCGCCCACCGCGTTGTAGTTGCCGACGCTCAGCTGGGCGCTGCCGAAGTAGCTGCCGATCTCCGGCTTGGCGGTGCGGAAATTGACCGCGCCGACCGTGGAATTGCGGCCCCACAGCGTGCCCTGCGGGCCGCGCAGCACTTCCGCGGCCTCGACGTCCAGCAGCAGGCCGGCGGCGGCCTCGGCGCGTGGCGAATACACGCCGTCGACGAAGATCGCCACTTCCGGATCGGCGTATTCGGTCTTGGCTTGGTCGTTGCCGATGCCGCGCAGGGTCATGGTGACCACGTCGTGATCGCCCTGCCGCGTGGCCTGCATGCTCGGCACCAGCTTGGTGATGTCCTGCACGGTCATCACCCGCTCCTTTTCGAGCGTGTCGGCGTTGAGCGCGCTGATCGCCACCGGCGTCCTCTGCAGCGGCGTCTCGCGCTTGGTGCCGGTGACGATGACGGTGTCGAGCGTCTTGGCCGCGCCTTCCTGCGGCGCGGGTTGTTGCGGCGCGGCGGCCGCGGGCGTTTGCGGCTGCGCGGGATCCGTGGCCTGCGCCTGACCGGCGGGTCCGGCCAGGGCATCACTTGAAACGAGCGCGACAAGGATCGCGCCATACAGCGCGTGCGAGCGGTACGTCATGTCCCTCTTCCCTCCGGTTCGGACGCTCCCGTCTTCCGGCTCTTTTCGGCAGTCGCTGCCGCCGACCGGTGTGGAGCGGAGCGAGTGATACGGCAGAATGGCAGCGCTGTCAATTGCGAATTGACAGCGCTGCCAATTTGATCGGACAGCGCCGCTTTTGGCGCTTTTTCGGCCGCCGCGGATGCCGCGCTGCAGCAAAGAATCTGCGCCTCACCCACGCCGCGTCGCGGCCCGCGCAAGGGTACTTTTGCGGCCGCGGCGCCAACCGGCACCGCGGCGTGCGATAACATGATTCGCCACTACCCGCCTTCGGAACGTATTGATGCGCGCCAGAATCGAAGACGTCGCCCAGGCCGCCGGCGTCTCCATGAAAACCGTCTCGCGCGTCTTCAACCACGAGCCGAACGTGAGCGAGAAGACCCGGCTGAAGGTCGAAGCGGCGGCCCAGGCCCTGAACTACCGCCCCAATCCCTCGGCGCGCAGCCTGGCGGGCAACCGCTCCTATCTGATCTCGCTGGTGTACGACGACCCCGCCGCGGCCTCCAGCTACGTCATGGAGATCATCGTCGGCATGCTCGCCGCCTGCGAACAGCAGCGTTACAGCGCGATGCTGCGGCCGCTGGAGTATTCCAATGTCGACCATATCCGCGCGGTCGAGGAATCGATCGCGCAATACCGGCCCGACGGCCTGATCCTGGTGCCGCCGTTCGCCGACGACGTCAAACTGCTGCAGCGCCTCGATGCGATCGGCGTGCGCTACGCCACCATCTCCGCCAAGGCCAAGTTCGGCCACGCGCGCATCGGCACCATCCTGGACGAACGCAGGGCGGCGGCGGACATGATCGCGCACGCGGTCGAGCTCGGTCACCGCCGCATCGCCCATATCGCCGGCCCGCCGCCGCACGGCGGGCGCGCCTGGCGCCTGGCCGGTTACCGCGACGGCCTGCGCCGCGCCGGCCTGGCTTACGACCCCAAGCTGGTCGTCGAGGGCGGCTTCACTTTCGACGACGGCATCGCCGGCACGAAGCAACTGCTCGACCTCAAACAACCGCCCACCGCGATCTTCGCCGCCAACGACGACAGCGCCTGCGGCGTCATGCACGAGGCGTTCGAACGCGGCATGCGCATCCCGCAGGACTTGTCCGTGTTCGGTTTCGACGACACGCCGGCCTCGCGCCAGATCTGGCCCAGCCTGACCACGGTGCGGCAACCCTGCCGCGAGATGGGCCGCATCGCCGCCGAACAGCTGCTCGCCGCGATCCGCGACCCACAGGCGGGCGCGCTGGTGCGCGTGCCCTACGAGCTGATGATCCGCCAGTCGGGCGGGCCCGCGCCGGTTTCGGCGAAGCGACGCTGAGCGACGGCACCGCGAACGCCGCACGCCTTCGGTCAGACCTCCATGTCCGCCACGCCAAACAGGGTCCCGCTCGGCTTCTGGCAGATATGGAACATGTGCTTCGGCTTCATGGGGTTGCAGTTCGGCCTGGCGCTGCAGAACGCCAACGTCAGCCGCATCTTCCAGACCCTGGGCGCCAGCATCGACGACATCCCGGTGCTGTGGATCGCCGCGCCGCTGACCGGCTTGCTGGTGCAGCCCATCGTCGGCTACTACTCCGACCGCACCTGGGGCCGGCTCGGCCGGCGCCGTCCGTACTTTCTCGCCGGTGCGATCGTCGCCGCGCTGGCGCTGGTCGCGATGCCGAACGCGGCCACGCTATGGGGCGCGGCGGCGCTGCTGTGGATACTCGACGCCGCGATCAACGTCGCGATGGGGCCGCTGCGTTCGTTCGTCGGCGACCAGCTGCCGTCCTCGCAGCGGCCGGCCGGTTACGCGATGCAGACCCTGTTCATCGCCGCCGGCGCGGTCGTCGCCAGCCTGCTGCCCTGGCTGCTCGCGCAGTTCGGGGTCGACAACCTGGCCGCCGCCGGAGAGACCCCCGACACGGTGAAACTGGCGTTCTATCTGGGCGCCGCCGTCCTGTTCGGCACGCTCGCCTGGACCGTGCTGTCGACGCGCGAATATCCGCCCGAGGTGCTCGCCCGCTTCCAGGACGCCAAGCCGGCCGCGCCCCCGCGGCCCTTGCCGGCGCGCGTACGCTACACCGGCCTGCTCTGGTGCGCGGCGGGATCGGCGGCCTTTCTTGCCATCTACCTGGCGCAGGCCGATGCGCGACTGCATCTGCTGGCCGCCGGCCTGCTGGCCTACGGCGCGGTGCAACTGATCGCCGGCTACAGCCGCAGCCGCAACCCGCTCACCGCCATCATCGCCGACCTGCTGACGATGCCCGCTACCATGCGCCAGTTGGTGCCGGTGCAGTGCTTTTCCTGGTTCGCGCTGTTCGCGATGTGGATCTACACGACCGCGGCGGTGACCAGCGTGCATTTCGACACGCTGGACACGCGCTCGGCCGCCTACAACGACGGCGCGAACTGGGCCGGGGTGCTGTTCGCCGCCTACAACGGTTTCGCCATCCTCGCCGCCATGCTGATTCCGCGCATGACGCGCCGGCTCGGCCTGCGCCTGAGCCATCTGCTCAACCTCGTCCTGGGCGGCTGCGGCCTGCTGTCGTTCCTGCTGATTCGCGATCCGCACTGGCTGCTGTTGTCGATGGTCGGCGTCGGCTTCGCCTGGGCGTCGATCCTGTCGCTGCCCTACGCGTTGCTGTCCGACAGCGTGCCGGCGGACAAGATGGGCGTGTACATGGGCATCTTCAATCTGTTCATCGTCATCCCGCAGTTGCTCGCCGCCAGCATCCTCGGCTTCCTATTGAAGACGTTCTTCGGCAATTCGCCGATCTGCGCGCTGATGATCGGCGGCGTCAGCCTGCTGCTGGCGGCGCTTTGCGTATTGCGCGTGGGCGAGCATGCGGGACGCGACCGCCCGCAGTGAACGCAGGCTCCGGCCGTCGCCGGGTCGCCAAGCGCCCCGGCGCTGATGCCCCTTCGGCTAGGCTTCAAACCACAGGCCGCGCAGGAAGCGGCAGATCACGCTGATCCGGTGGGCCTGATCCTCGACGAAGCGCATGGCGGAGGCGCGTTCCTGTTTTCCGTACCAGCGGCCGTCCGCGACTACCGCGCTGATCCGTTGGGTATTGCGGATGTCGCGCAAGGGGTCGGCATCCAGCAGGACCATATCGGCGTACTTACCGGCTTCGATCAGGCCCAGCCGAGATTCGGCCCCATGCGCCCTGGCAGGGCCGACGGTTGCCGCAAACAGGGCTTGCGAAGGCGTCAGACCGGCCGCGACGAGATTCTGTAACTCCTGATGCAGGCTGAAACCATGAATCACGTCCGCATCCAATGCGTCCGACCCCGCCAGGACGGTCACGCCCGCCTCGTGGGCCTGCTTGGTCAGTCCAAGGGCGGCTTGGTGGACCTGCGCCAGTATCTTGCGTTCTTCCGGCCCTTCCTTTCCGGCCGATCGCAGGAAGGACCATATCCAACGCTGGGGAGCGATCACATACCGCTGCGCCGGCGCTCCGGTCGATGATGCGCCGCTGGCAAAAGCCGCGTCTTGCCCGCTTGAGGCGATGTGGGTCGGAGTGTAGGTCCAGCCGTGTTTGCCCAGATGCTTGAGCACGCGCTCGCACCTCGCCCGGTTCATGCCGGCCAACAGCGCCGCCTTCGAGCGATTTTTCCCGTCGAAGCGGGCGCGGAAATCCGAGCACTGAGGCAGCAGGCTGCCGTCATGTTCGATGCCGGCTAGCGGGTGCGTGCCCTCCAGGAGATCGACGGAGAACGGGATATGGCCCGACACCCTGTAGCCTTCCTCGCCCGCCACGCGCATGACCTTGGCGAAGTCGTCGGCCGGAACCTGCTCGTCCATCTGTATCTTCAGGAAGCGCTCGCCGCGGCCCTTCAAGGTAGCGATCAGCTCGCGCAGCTCGGCGTCGTGTTCCGGCACGTCTTCCAGGTGATAACTCACCGACTCGACGATCCGCGGGCCCGTAATTTCGCCGGCTTGGATCTGCGCGCGCCAGCGCTGCGTCCCGGGCTCGCAGTCGGCGGAGCCCGACCACGAACACGCGTTCCCCATGTCCCGCACGCTGGTCACGCCGTTGGCGATGAGGAGAGGAAAATGCAGTTGCGGCGACAGTCGCAGGGTGTGTATGTGCGAGTCCCACAACCCCGGCATCAGATACTTGCCACCGGCCGGGACCACCTTGGCCCCTGCCGGCACCGGCCGGCTGCCGTCGGCGCCGACGTACGAGATCGTGTCGCCGACGATCACGATCATCTGTCCGTAGGCGATGCTGCCGTGGCCGCGCGGGTCGACCACGTTGGCGTTCGATATCACCGTGACCGGGCTGCGCACCGGCGCCGGCAGCACGGACGGCTCCGGCAGCGCCAGCAGATTGATCGCCAGGAACGCCAGCAACGCGGCCGCCAGCGTGGCGACGAGCGCTCGCCTGAGTACCGCCAAGAGTGTTCGCATGCGTTATTCGGCCCCTGATGCTTGGATCGAGCCGAGCGGCGAAACGGCTGCGGCTCGGATGAATTGGAATGGCTGCGCCTGAACTTTCGCACCGGGCGCAGGGGCCGGACACGATAGCCGGACAGTGTCCAGCGAGCGCCAGCGAGCGATCCGTCGCCGCGCCGCTTCGGCGCTCAGCGGGCCGGCCCGGCTTCGCCGCCCGCGATCGTCTTCCCGATCCAGTCCGCGTAGTTCCCCAACCGCACGCCGTAGCTGGTCTCGCCGTACCGGCCTGGGCGGACTTCGGTGCCGCTGACTTCGCCGCGCTTCCAGGCGGTGATGCCGGCGACCTGCCATTGCTTGCCCACGGCGACCAGGATCGGCCCGCCGCTGTCGCCGCTGCCGGCCGAGGCCTCCAGGGCAAGCGCGTTCGGCGGCCGGTCGAAGGTGTATCCGATCCATCGCGCCTCGACGGCGCTCACCCGGTTGTAGCCCTGGCGCAAGTCGGTCCGGTTCGGCCCGTGCAGAGGGTGCCCTTTCGATCCCGTCCCGGTGGCGCCGCGTCCCATGATACGAATGAGCTTGCCCATTGCCGGGCCGCTGTAGATCCGCGCTGGCGCAACGTCGCGCACCGGTTCGGAAAGCTCGATCAAGGCGATGTCGTCGGACGAAGCGACGAACTCGAAGAAGGCCGCCCAATCACCGGATTTCATGGCGGCGTCGATCATCTCCTGCGGAGGCTTCCTGTAGCCCGGATGGACGACGACCCGGCGCACCGCTCGGGGCGTACCGCCGACGACCACCACATCCACTGCGTGCTGCCAGCTGACAGCGTGGGCGGCGGTGACGACCCACCGCGGCGCGATGAGGACGCCATGGCCCTCGCCCGGCACATCGGCCAGCGCCGGAAACTCCGAGGCCGCCATCCGATATCGCAGATCCGGGACGTCGTCGCGAATGACGACCGCGCCGGCGCCGAACGACGCCAGGAGCAACAGCAGCGCGGCAGCCCGCATGCGCAACATCCGTTGTTGGGAACCCCATTGTCGGGTCCCGAGCGCCGCGTTGACTATAGGCCAAGGGTGACCCTTGCTTTCGGGCCGGAACGGGCGCCGCTATGCACGGCGGACGATGCAATTCGGGCCGACCGGCCCGACGCCCTCGCCGTCGCCCTCCCACAGGCTGCATCCATCGTCCTACCCGCCGCGCTCGAACCGGGCGGCGGCAACGACGGTCGCGCTGACTACTCCAGCATTGCCGGCGGGGCTATTCCACGCACCGACGATCGACGGCGTCAGCCTGCCGGCGGTGCTTTGCGTACTGCGCGCGGGCAAACACGCGGGAAAGCGATCGTCCGCCGTGAGAGCGGGGGCGCGCGGCTAAGTCTACGTCGGACATGCGTCCGGATACGACTGTTTGCCGCGCTCGTACCTCACCGAGCCGAGGCGAATCGCGTCGGGCGAAACCTGCCGAATCGGCAAATCGAGGGGCTCCGGAGCAACCGTCGGGGGAATGCATCCATCGCATCCGGCGTAACGCAAAACCGCTCTGCCGTTCTCCAGCGGACCCAGCACTTCGCCTTCGTATGAAACCGCACCGCCATCGCCTTCCGAAGAGAAGACGCGACCCGATGCGCAGAACACCGTCCGCTTGTGCAACACGATGCGCGTGTCCTGGATTTGGAGCGAGTCCTGATAGAACCACTGGGCGTCGATGCCCGGCTGGTCCAGGTTCGCGGCGCGTTCGAAACCGACTTAGGCGTTTGCGTGCCACGGCAAAGGCGGCGGAAGCGGCGGATCCGCGCGCACCGGCGCAAACACGGCGAGCAGCGTGGCAAGCGCAGCTCCCGCCACGAGACAAATGCGCGTGGCCATTGCGGTACTCGGTTGCGGCATGACCGTCTGTCTCCCTCGCATTCGTACGATCCGCAGGCCTGGATCAATCCGTTGGGAAGCGCATTGGCCATGGCGATCCCAACGGGTCGGCACGCGCCCAGGCCCAGGCGAAAAAAGCTGGGGAGCACTATGGATCGGAATCCGAGCGCCGATCGATCGGGCCAGCGCGCCGGTCATGGGTCGCGCAGCGGCGTCGGACGCTGGCAGGGGCGGCTTTCGAGGCCGAAAAAGAAAAGGACCTAGCGTTTCCGCTAAGCCCTTCTTTTGATTGGTGGGCCGTCAAGGATTCGAACCTTGGACCTACTTGATTCTAGAGTTTGGGCAACTTTGCTATTGAATCAATGGCTTAAGCCGTTTCTCAGCATCCTACCAGCCATTTTCCCGATGTCCGCTAACGGCCAGGAACGGACACTGGAAGAGGTGGCTAGCTGGCGTGCACTAGTGCCCCATCGTCAACACTATGCGGTACTTCACGCTCCCTGATTTCATTCGTTGATACGCGTCGCGTGCTCGCTCCAACGGCATCGTCTCGATGCGAGGGCGCACGTCGGCCAGAAGGCTGAAATCGAGGGTTCGCTCGTTCTCGTACGGCGACCCCGTGATGGATCCCACTACGCTACGTTCGCCAACGACCATGTGCCCAGCAGCAATCGGCAGAGGGTCTTTGCCGGCACCGAGCAAGACGAGGCGGCCGTTAGGCGCCAAACCTCGCATGAGTGCCGATACCGTGCTCGCGTGCCCAACGGTGGTCACGATGGCCTGTGCACCACCCATGCCTTGCAGCTTTGCCACGGGATCTTCCTGGTTTGTGTCGATGTAGACATGCGCGCCGAGCGCCAGTGCATCGCTTGCGATGTCAGTGCCACGCCCGATGGCGACGACCTTGAAGCCCATCTTGCGCGCGTACTGCAGGGCCATGTGCCCTAGACCGCCGATCCCAAGGATGGCCACGGTGTCGCCCGCTTGAGCGCCGCACTTCTTCAGCGCGTTGAAGGTGGCGATGCCCGCGCAGAGAATGGGTGCGGCTTCTTCGGAATTCAGTTCATCCGGTATGGATACCAACCCGGTTGCGCGGGCCAGCATCATCTCGGCGTATCCGCCATCGCTCGTGGCACCGACGAAGGGCTGGTACAACTGGAAGTGTCCTTGGCGGCATTGGATGCACTCATTGCAGTAGCCGCCCAGTCGGCCCACGCCGACGCGTTGTCCTACTTTCCAGATCGAGGGCGTATTGGCACCCAAGGCGGCGATGCGCCCTACCACTTCATGGCCGGGTACCCGCGGGGGCTGTACCGGCTCGGCCCGCTCGATGTCGCCGACGTCCGCGCCGCAGATCCCGCAGGCTTCGACCTCGATCAGCACTTCACCATTGTTGGGGGCAGGCGTGTCGCGCTCCACCAGCTCAAGGATGCCTGGCTGACTTACCTGCACGGCACGGTATGTGGCCTTCATTGTGAGCTTCCCATCTGGATCAGGGAGTTAACCGGGATGTCCGATCGGGCGGGGAGCGACTGCAGCCCCAGGCGCGCGGCATCGATGGCACCGGCGACATAACCGGGAAACTGCCGCGACCATTCGCTCGCGATGCCGGTGAGCCGGCTGCGCCAAGGGCCGGCTCCGGCACCGGCCGCGGGCGCTTCACCGTGCTGGCCGGCGCTCTCCAGGTCGGCGGACGTCGCTGTGTACGGATCGAGCGCCCAGTCTTTAAGGAATTCCGCTTTGGGCTGGGCGGCCTGCGGCCCGAACAGTCGTGCGAGCTGCGCGCGGCAATGGGCGCGCAGGACCTCATCCGCAACACTCTTGCGGATGCGCGCGGGGATGCCGAAGAACCCGAACAGTGCCGCGCTACCGCCAGGCATGGACGCGTCGTGGATTTCGCCCAGTGGTCCATGGGAGCTTCGGGCTTCGCCCGATAAGCCTTGCTCGCGCCAGAAGGGAACGTCGTAGATTGCAATGTACTTGGCGTGGGGAGCCATCCACGTCGCCGTCGCGCGCCATTGCTGGGCCAACGGCTGCGGCAAGGGTGGAGTGAAATCGATTCCCGCCTCGGCCAAACGGGGCGGAATCGCGAGGAGCACGTGTTCGGCAAGCCAGGTCGCGGTTCGGCCGGAAGCGTCGATGCTCTCGACTTCGACGTGGGAATCGGTGGCGCGCATCAGGCGTACCGCCTGACCGGTGACGATCCGCGTCGCGTCCAGCCTTAGGTGCAGCGCATCAACGAGCTCACCCATCCCGCCCACCAGACGCATCGAGGCCGGCGAGCTCGCGTATCCGCGCACGCGCATGGGTGGCTCGTTCGGCGCACGCTCCGCCAGCGTGTCGCCCGCATCGAACTGCTCGAAACGCTGCAAGTTCAAATCTCTGATCAAGCGATCCAGTTCGGGTTGGAAAGTGGGCCAGAACCATGTCGGACCCAAGTCGAATCGATCCACATCTTTCGCCATGCTGGCAGGCACAGGGCCTGGATTCGCCGGCATGGAGGCGGATGCAATCCGGCCTCCCACCCCATCGCGGGCTTCGAGCAGCACGTAGTCGTGGATACCCTGCTGTTCCAACAGGAACGCCGCATATAGACCACTCAGGCCGCCACCGACGATCACTACACGCAGCGGTCGCATGTTCATGCAGCCGCCTTGATGCCGAACGGTTTCCCGGTCTTGAGGTACAGCTTCGCGCCTCTCGCCCCGGTGGTAATTGAGGCGTGCTTGCCGGCGGGCAGTCGCATCCAGGTACCACGCGGGTGGGACTGCCCGTGGATTACCACGTCGCCAGCCAACACCAACAATTCGCCACTGTCTACGATGTCCGAAAATACGGTCTCGCCCGGCGGCACACGCTGCAGGCAGATCTGCTCGGCATCGTTTTCGACCAGCGGGCAAAACTCGCGCCCGTTCCGCCGATGCCAGGACACCTGATTACCGGTATCGACGCGCACACGGCGAGTATCGCCCGGCGCCATTTGCCCGAGCTTGACGAAGATGATCGCGCCTTCGTTGGTGAAGGGCCGGTGGCTCGACCCGGGCGGATTGCGCAGATACCACCCAGCCGGATAGTTCCCGCCCTCGTCGCTGAAGGTTCCGGACAGAACCAGAATCTCCTCGCCATCCGGGTGCACATGGCGCGGGAACCAGGCATCGGGCGCGTACCGCACGATGCTGGTGGCACGCGCCTTCTCCCCGCCGATGCGATCGAGCATTACCCGCTCTACACCGCTTTGAGGCGAGCACACCCATTGGTAATCATGGGGTGCCACAACGGCGGGGTTCTCGAAATCAGCGTTGATGCGCACAGGAGTCTCCGGATGCAGTCCCGGCTTACCTGACAGGCAGCTGCGCGTGGGCTTCGAGAACCCGTGCCGAGTAGGTCAACGCAGCGCCCGCGTTCAGGGCGATGGCGACGCCAAGCGCCTCGGATATCTCCTCCCGCGTGGCGCCGTGCTCCACCGCCTTCTTGGTGTGGAGGGAGATGCACCCATCGCAACGCGTCGTCACGGCTACAGCCAGCGCGATCAGTTCGTGGATCTTCGGCTCGAGGTGGCCGGTCTTTTCGGCGGCCTGATCGATCGCGACGAGACCGCGCATCACGTCAGGGCTCAGCTTGCCGTAATCGCCGACGCGTTCGAGGAGCGAAGCGCGATAGTTGTTCCAGTCTTGCATCATGGTGGGATTCTCAATTGGAGGAGATCTCGGGGAGCCGATCCGGGCCCGGAAACACGGCGTTAAGCGACCTGATAGATGCGCACGTCGGGCGCGGCATCGAGCAGCGGCTGGAGACCGCCGACGACATCCGTGGTGAACAACTCGCTGGTCAGGTAGGCACTCGCGTTCTGCGTGCTGTCGAAGCCGTGCAGCACCTGCACGTCCTCATCGCGCACCAGCAGCTCCTTCGACTTCGCGCCGGCGATCGTGTTGAGGAAAGGGGCTTTGTACTTTTGATAGATCGCCGCAGCGGCAGGCCGATTGGCATCGGCGATCTTCAGCGTGATTTGCAGGAAGGCCATGTTGCTTCTCCGATTGGCTGTTGGACGCACGAGCTCTTCGGCTGCCGCGCGGCCGTCAGCCGACCGCGCGACACCGCGGGTTGGTGCTGATTGAATTTCGCGAGACAGCGCCTCGCGTACTGCGGACTTAGTTGCGGCCGGCCATCACGCCGCCATCCACATCCCAGATCGAGCCGGTGACCCAGCTCGCCTTGTCCGACAGCAGGAAGGTGATCACCTCTGCCACGTCCTGCGGAGTGCCGACACGGCCGATCGGATGGAAGTTGTTGAAGCCCTGCAGCGCGCCATGCACCTCGGCCTTCGGGATGAAGCCTTCGTAGATCGGCGTCTGGACGACCGCCGGCGACACCGCGTTGACGCGGATGCCCTTCGGCGCCAGTTCCATGGCCAGGTGCTGGGTCAGCGAGTGCAGTCCGGCCTTGGCCATCGAGTAGGCCGACGACGGCGTGGCCGCGATGGCCTGCTTCGCCCACATCGAACCGATGTTGACGAAAGCGCCCTGGCGTTCCTTGGCGACCAGGTTGGCGGCGATCTTCTGCGTGACGAAGAAGAACGCCTTGTTCAATTTCATGTACTGGTCGTAGTCCGCGTCCTGGTGCTCCAGGAAGGGCTTCGGGAAGAACACACCCGCCGCGTTGACCAGCAGGTCAATGTCCGAATGCTGTTCGTCAATCGCCTGAAGCAGCGCAGCCAGCCCCGAGTCGCTGGACAGGTCGGCCGTCAGTGCCGCGACCGGGCCCAGCGCGGCCAGTTCGGCGCGAGCCTCCTCGGTCTTGTCCGCCCGGTGGCCCACGATGACCGCGCTGCCGCCTTCGGCGAGGACCATCCGCGCCGTCTGCAGGCCCATGCCGCTGGTGCCGCCGACGACCAGCAGCTTCTTGCCCTTGAATTGATTAGCCATGGTGAAAACCTCTGAACGCTGGAAGAAAAACTATTGATTGACCGGGCCAAAGGCCTTCGGCGCTAGCCGAGAGCCATGCGTAGTAGCCTTCGACGGGAAGGATTCTTCGCTTGCTTGCGCCTCGCGGCAAACGAGATAAAGTGTCCAAGCCTGATAGAAAACCTTTATCGCCATGAAGACGCCGGTTCATCTGAACGCCTTGCGTGCCTTCGAGGCCAGCGCCCGCCATCAGAGCTTTTCCGCGGCGGCGGCCGAGCTGCACGTCACGCCCGCCGCCGTCGGCCAACTCGTGCGCACGCTCGAAGACTGGCTGGGCACGCCTTTGTTCCATCGCGGCACCAGCGGCAAGGCGCGCCTGATTCCCACCGAAGCGGCAGAGCGTGCGCTACCGGATATACGTGCCGGTTTCGATCGGCTGGTGGTGGGTCTGGAGCGGCTCAAGGAGGAAGCGACGAGCGGCGTGTTGACTGTCACTGTCAGCCCCGCGTTTGCCGCGAAGTGGCTGCTGCCACGCATCGACAGGTTTCAAGCCGCTTGCCCTGATACGGATGTGCGCCTGGAAACCAGCCTCAAGCCGGTCGACTTCGTCGCCCAGCGCGTGGATATCGGCGTGCGCTATGGCACCGGTAACTGGCCGGGTCTCACGGCGGAAAAGCTGTTGGATGAGGAGATCTATCCGGCATGCTCACCGGAGTTGCTGCGAGAGCCGGGGCGTTCGCAAACCCCAAGTGACCTGGCGAAAGAAACCCTGATCCACGACCTGTCGATGGAAAGCCATGCAGGGTTTCCGTCCTGGAATGCGTGGCTGCAGCGAGCAGGCGTGACCAACGTGACCGCCACGCGCGGTATGAAGATCAACAATTCCGCGGCGGTGCTGCAGGCGGCGATTGAAGGGCACGGCATCGCTCTCGCACGTAGCGTGATGGCAGAGGATGATCTTGCGGCAGGCCGACTGGTACGCCTGTTTCCGGAAGTCGAATTCCCTTCCGCATTGGCGTACTACGTCGTCTATCGTCCCGAATGCTCCAGCTTGCCGAGACTGGTGGCGTTCCGCGATTGGCTGCTCAGAGAGGCCGTATCGTAGGGGCACGACGGCAGTGCAACGGGATTGGGCTGTGACGGCTTTGGGTCGAAAGCGGACATTAGCGCCCCGCCGCGGAAGTGGCCGCGTGGTCGGCGCACGCTCGATCAACTGCCCTGCTCCCCGCAGACTCCTGGCGCGCGTCGGTCGCGCGTTGCGCTGCGCGCTCCATTTTCCCGGACCGGGAAAAGAAAAAGCACCTAGGCTCGCGCCTAAGTGCTTGTTCGGATTGGTGGGCCGTCAAGGATTCGAACCTTGGACCTATTGATTAAGAGTCAACTGCTCTACCAACTGAGCTAACGGCCCGGTACATCAGGAGCGAAATTGTAGCAGAAGCTTTTCGGTCCTTACAACAATGGGGTGGCTGAGGGGACTCGAACCCCCGACATCTGGAATCACAATCCAGTACTCTAACCAGCTGAGCTACAGCCACCGTAAAACGTGAACGTACTGCGTAAATCGGTTGCGAATTGGCGCGCCCGGCGGGAATCGAACCCACAACCACCGGCTTAGAAGGCCGGTGCTCTATCCAGTTGAGCTACGGGCGCCAGTCGAACCATCTTAACTGACGCCCCAGCCTGCCAGCGGGATGGTCGGGGCAGAGGGATTCGAACCCACGACATCCAGCTCCCAAAGCTGGCGCTCTACCAGGCTGAGCTATACCCCGAGCCGGGACTCTCGTTGCGCGCCAACGCCGCGAAAGGTCGAGTAGTTTGGGCGGCACCGCCGCCGCTGTCAACGAGGCAGCGACGAAAACCGCCGGCGTGTATGCTCCCGGCATCGTGAACAACCGTTCATTCGGGACATCAGGGGGCAAAGGTATGCGCAGCGGAAATCCGGCATTGAAGGAATCGACCTTCCTCGACCTCGCCACCGGCTCGGTGGTCCAGGGCGACAGCCAGGCCATGAGCTTGAACGGCACGGTCAACAAGACCGGCCTGCTGTTGCTGCTGACCGTGATCACCGCGGCTTACGCCTGGAGCCAGATCCGCATCACCCCCGAGGGCGCGACCGGCCTGATGCCGTTCATGCTGATCGGCGGCCTGGGCGGCTTCGTCCTGGCCATGGTGACGGTGTTCAAGAAGACCTGGGCACCGGTGACCGCGCCGGCCTACGCGCTGGTCGAGGGCCTGTTCCTGGGCGCGATTTCGTCGATGTTCGAGGCGCGCTTTCCGGGCATCGTGATGCAGGCGGTGATGCTGACCTTCGGCACCCTGTTCGCCCTGCTGCTGGCCTACCGCTCCGGCCTGATCAAGGCCACCGAGAACTTCAAGCTGGGCGTGGCCGCCGCCACCGGCGGCATCTTCCTGCTGTACCTGGTCAGCTTCGGCATGAGCCTGTTCGGCAAGAACATCCCCTACATCCACGAATCGGGCCTGATCGGCATCGGCTTCAGCCTGTTCGTGGTGGTGGTGGCGGCGCTGAACCTGGTGCTGGACTTCGACTTCATCGAGACCGGCGTCGAGCAGCGCGCGCCCAAGTACATGGAGTGGTACGCCGCGTTCGGCCTGATGGTCACCCTGGTGTGGCTGTACATCGAGTTCCTGCGCCTGCTGTCGAAGCTGCAGTCGCGCAACTGAGCGCAGCGACAGCCGAAAAGAAAAGGGGCGCGATCGCGCCCCTTTTTTTCGTCCGCGCCCCGCCCCTCAGCCGCGCTCTTCGGCCGCCTGTGCCAGAGGCTGCGGCGCGCGCCTGCGCGAGGACCACAGCATGGCCAGGACCGTGATCGCGCCCAGCAGCCAGCTGTAGTGCACGCTGCCGGCCAGGGCCAGGGGCGAGACCGCGCCCAGCGAGGCGGCCAGCAGGATCTGCGCGCCGTACGGCAGCACGCCCTGGGTCACGCAGGCGAAGATGTCCAGCACGCTGGCCGCGCGCGCCGGCGGCACGCCGTGCTGCTGGGCGATGTCGCGGGCCAGGCCGCCGCTGATCAGGATCGCGACGGTGTTGTTGGCGGTGAACACGTCGGTGGTGGCCGACAGCGCGGCGATGCTGACCTCGCCCGCGCGCCGGCTCTTGTGCCCGCGCGCGAAACGGCCGATCGCCTGGGCCAGCCAGGCCAAGCCGCCGGTGGCCTTCATCAAAGCGCCCAGGCCGCCGACCAGGAGCGACAGCAGGGTGATCTCGACCATGCTCTCGAAACCGTCCCAGATGTGCCCGGCGTAGGCCGCCAGGCCGAAATCCTCGGCCAGGACGAAGCCGAAGCCGCCGGCCACCAGCAGGCCCACGCTCAGCACCACGATCACGTCGACGCCGGCCAGGGCCAGGCCCAGCACGACCAGGTAGGGCAGGATCAGCCAGGCCGAGACCGGCTCCAGCGGCGCCACCGGCGCGGTCTCGCCGACGAAGCCGAGCACGACCAGGGTCAGCAGCGCGGCCGGCAGGGCCAGCTTGAGGTTCTCGCGGAACTTCTCGCGCATGCTGCAGCCCTGGGTGCGGCTGGCGACGATGGCGGTGTCGGAGATCACCGACAGGTTGTCGCCGAAGGTGGCGCCGCCGATCACCGCGCCCAGCACCAGCGCACGATCCAGGCCGGAGGCGTCGGACACGCCCAGGGCGATCGGGGCGACCGCGGCGATGGTGCCCATCGAGGTGCCCAGCGACAGCGAGATGAAGCCGGCGACCAGGAACAGGCTGGGCAGCAGCAGGGCCGGATGCACGTGGCCGATGCCGAGCGAGACGATCGCGTCGACCGCGCCGATCGCCTTGGACACTTCGACGAAACCGCCGGCGAGCAGGAAGATCAGGCACATCAGCACCACGTTGCTGTCGCCCATGCCCTCCAGCAGCGTGTCCAGCGGCTTGAGCTTGCGGCGCCAGGCGATGAAGGCCGCCAGCGCCAGCGCGGGCAGGATCGCCACCGGCGCGCGCAGTTGGTAGAAGCCCATGGCCTCGCCGTGGGCGGTGAAGTAGATCCCCGCGCCGAAGAACAGCGCCAGGAACAGCAGCAGCGGCGTCAGCGCGAGCGCGCTGGGGCGGACCGGGGCATTCATCGCTTCATCCGAATGGAACTAATGAACTATCTATTTTGCGGTGCAACATGGGCGCTGTCGAGGGCCGTGCCGGGCCCAGTGGCGCCCGGCGGTTCAGGCTGGGCATCAGCGGACGGGCCGGCCCCGCCCCACTCCGCCTCCCGCCAGCGGGAGCAGGCTTCAAGCCTCTAAAACGCAACGAGGCGCCCGAAGGCGCCCCGTGGCGGTACCGCATGCGCCCGAATCAGGCGGCGGCGCGGCTGGCGATGGCCTTGGCGAAGGACATGGTATTGCCCTCGCCGCCCAGGTCCGGGGTCAGCGAATCCTTGGCTTCGAGCGTGGCGATGATGGCCTCGCGCAGCTTGGTCGCCTTCTCGGGCTGGCCGATGTGGTCCAGCAGCTGGGCCGCGCCCAGCAGCAGGGCGCAGGGGTTGGCCTTGCCCTGGCCGGCGATGTCCGGCGCGGTGCCGTGCACGGCCTCGAAGATCGCCGCGTCGGTGCCGATGTTGGCGCCCGGGGCCAGGCCCAGGCCGCCGACCAGACCGGCGCACAGGTCGGAGATGATGTCGCCGAACAGGTTGGTGGTGACGATGATGTCGAACTGCTCCGGACGCATCACCAGCTGCATGCAGGTGTTGTCCACGATCATCTCGTTGCACTGGATGTCCGGGTACTGCTGCGCCACTTCGCGCGCGGTCTTCAGGAACAGGCCCGAGGTCGACTTCAGGATGTTGGCCTTGTGCACCACGGTGACCTTCTTGCGGCCGGTCTTGCGGGCCAGGTCGAAGGCGTAGCGCACGATGCGCTCGGAGCCGCGGCGGGTGATCTTCTGCACCAGGGTGGCGGTCTCGCCGTCCGCGGTCAGCGACTGGCCTTCGCCGATGTAGGCGCCTTCGGTGTTCTCGCGCACGGTGATCAGATCCACGCCCGAGGGGAAGCGCGACTTGGTGTTCGGGAACGACTTGGCCGGACGCACGTTGGCGTACAGGTCGAAGCGCTTGCGCAGTTCGACGTTGATCGAGCTGAAGCCCTCGCCGACCGGCGTGGTCAGCGGGCTCTTCAGGGCGATGCGGTTCTTGCGGATCGAGTCCATGGTCGAAGCCGGCAGCAGCTCGCCGTGCTTCTCCAGCGCGACCAGGCCGGCATCGGCGAATTCGTAGGACAGGCCGACGTTCATCGCGTCGAGCACGTGCAAGGTGGCGTCCATGATCTCCGGGCCGATGCCGTCGCCACGGATGACCGTAATGGTTTGCGTCATGAGGGAGTTCTTCCAGCAATAGGGCGCGGCGCAAGCGGCGCGGCGCACGAGGTGTGAGCCCCGTAATTATGCCGGAAGCGGCCCCGGCCTGCATTCGGCTGCGTATTGGACGATGGTCGGGTGGACGCGCCCGGGCGCTGAAAGCTAGGCGGGACGGGGCTGCGCCGGGCCGGGACGCGCGAATGTCGCGTTCATGCTTCGGCCAGCCTTGCCGCGCGCCAGCTCGACGCGCGAGGGCGCCCGCCCCCCCCGGCAGCGCCGTAGGGTGTGGTGAGCGCATGCGAACCGCACCGCCGCGCCATTTCGGCCCATGGCGATGGTGCGGTTGTCACCGCACCCTACGAGCGACGCGGGCAGGCCGTTCATGGGCAGCCGTAGGGTGTGGTGAGCGCATGCGAACCGCGCCGCCGCGCCATTTCGGCCCATGGCGATGGTGCGGTTGTCACCGCACCCTACGAGC
This sequence comes from Lysobacter sp. CCNWLW3, assembly GCF_036697405.1. Lineage (NCBI taxonomy): Bacteria > Pseudomonadati > Pseudomonadota > Gammaproteobacteria > Lysobacterales > Lysobacteraceae > Lysobacter > Lysobacter sp. CCNWLW3. Next base: position 43,425 of record NZ_JBAHWA010000011.1, on the reverse strand, counting down.
GACGCGGGCAGGCCGTTCTTGGGCAGCCGTAGGGTGTGGTGAGCGAATGCGAACCGCGCCGCCGCGCCATTTCGGCCCATGGCGATGGTGCGGTTGTCACCGCACCCTACGAACGACGCGAGCAGGCCGTTCATGGGGCAGCGCCGCTACGGACGCCACCCCGCCTTCGCCTCAGCCGTGATCGTGGCCCGCCGGGGCCGCGGCCTCGCCCTGTTCCAGCCGGTCGAGGAAATCGACCGCGCGGCGCAGATGCGGGATCACGATCGAGCCGCCGACCACCAGGCCGACCGAGAAGGCTTCGAACATTTCGTCGCGGTTGACCCCGGCTTCCTTGCATTGGGCCACGTGGTAGCTGATGCAGTCGTCGCAGCGCAGCACCATCGAGGCGACCAGGCCCAGCAGCTCCTTGGTCTTCAGGTCCAGCGCGCCGGGCTGGTAGGTCTGGGTGTCGAGGGCGAAGAAGCGCCGCACGACCTGGTTGGGCTCGGCCAGGATGCGTTCGTTCATGCGCTTGCGGAACGCGGTGAACTCGGCCACGCGGTCCTTTTCGCCCGTATCGTCGGCCGCGCTCATGCCGCACCCGCCAGAAGAGGTTCGAGGCCGCCGGCGCGATGCAGGGCGATCATGTCGTCGTAGCCGCCCACGTGGGTGCCGCGGATGAAGATCTGCGGCACGCTGGTGCGCCGGGTCAGGCTCATCATCTTCTCGCGCTGGGCCGGGTCCAGGTCGATCCGGACCTCGGTCCAGGCCTCGCCCTTGCTCTTGAGGAAGTTCTTCGCGGCCACGCAATAAGGGCAGATCGCGGTGGTGTAGATCACGATCTTCTCGGGCGCTTCGGACGGCGCGGTATCGGTGACGCTCAAGACGGTTCTCCTGATGAAACTCGGCGGGGTGCTTGCGGTCGAATATGGGCCCGCAGGCTGCGCCATTAAACCGCGCCCGCGGAACGCTGTCGTCCACCGGCGCCGTCCAGGGGCCCGTGGGAGGCTCCAATTAATGGACGATTCACACCGCCGGGCATGGCGGACCGCATCCTGCCGTGCGAACGTGCACTGCCGTCCGCGACCACCCGCGACCGAGGAACGCCTGCTTGCGCCGCATCGCCCTGCTCTCCGCCGCCATCACCCTCGCCGTCGCCAGCCTTTGCGCGCCGGCCCAGGATTCGAGCCTGCCCGACATCGGCTCGTCCGCGGGCGAACTGCTGACCCCGGCCCAGGAGCGCGAATACGGCGCCATGTTGCTGGCCCAGCTGCGCCACTACGACTATCTGCTGGAAGATCCGCTGATCAACAGCTGGCTGGACACCCTGGGCACGCGGCTGGCCGCCAGCAGCGACCGCCCGCGCCAGCCCTTCACCTTCTTCGTGATGCGCCAGCGCCAGATCAACGCCTTCGCCACCCTGGGCGGCTACATCGGCGTCAACGTCGGCCTGGTGCTGGCGGCCGAGCGCGAGGACGAAGTGGCCGCGGTGCTGTCGCACGAAATCGCCCACGTCACCCAGCAGCACGTGCTGCGCGGGGTCGAGCGCGCCCAGCGCGACCAGTTGCCTATCCTGCTGGCCATGCTGGGCGCGATCGTCGCGGCCCAGGCCGCCGGCGGCAATTCCGCCGACGACGCCGCCCAGGCGGCGATGGTGTCGGCGATGGGCCTGATGCAGCAGCGCCAGATCGACTACACCCGTTCCAACGAATCCGAGGCCGACCGCCTGGGCATCCAGACCCTGGCGCGCAGCCAGTACGACCCGACCGCGATGGCCGATTTCTTCGCCAAGATGCAGGCCAAATCGCGCAGCAACGCGGCCGGCTATTTCGGTCCCACCCCCGACTACCTGCTGACCCACCCGGTCACCACCACCCGCATCAGCGAGGCCAAGGCACGCGCCGAGCAGATCGCGCGCAGCACCGTGGTCGCGACCACCACCACCCCGAACGCGACCCGCAGCGAGCGCATCCCCAAGAACGGCTACAGCCTGCCCGGCGACGCGCGCGGGCTGGACAACCCGCTGCTGCCCAGCTCGCTGCGCCTGCAGGGCTATGCGCTGTCCGGCGGCGACACCGGCCAGTTCGAGTTCGCGCGCGAACGCATGCGCGTGCTCAGCGCCGAGTCGGCGCGCGACGCGATCGCCGAGTACGAGCGCCTGGGCAAGGTCAAGCTCGACGATGCCCAGCGCTACGGGCTGGCGGTGGCGCGCATGCGCGCCAACCAGGCCGGCGCCGCGGCGCCGGTGTTCGCCGAACTGCTGGAGCAGCACCCCGGCCACCTGTGGCTGAGCCTGGCCTTGAGCGAGGCCGAAGCGCTCAGCGGCAAGACCGCCTCGGCCGACGCCCGTTTCGAGTCCCTGCTGCGGCAGATGCCCAACAACCGCGCCGTGGCCCTGACCTACGCGCGCACCCTGTCCGAGCGCAACACGCTGGAGGCCGGCAAGCGCGCCCAGGCCGTGCTGCGCCCCCTGCTGGGCGCGTCCAGCGAGGATGCCCTGTTCCAGCAGGCGTTCGCACGCGCCTGCGAGATCGCGGGCGACCCGATCCGCGCCGGCGAGGCCTATGCCGAGGCCGCCTACCTGGGCGGGCGCCCGGAACAGGCCCTGGTCCAGCTGAACACGCTCAAGAAGCGTCCGGAGCTGGATTACTACGCCCGCGCCCGCATCGAGGCGCGGATCGCCGCGATCACCCCGACCGTGCTGGAGCTGCGCCGCCAGGGCGTGAAGGACGAGGACCTGCGCAGGCGCTAAGCGCCCGCGCCCGCGCCTGGGGATCAGGGATAGGGGGACTTGTCACAGTCCCGCCGCGGCGCATACACCCGCCAACCGCCGCGGTTTTGCCCACCGAATCCCCAATCCCGAATCCCCAATCCCGGCCTTTAAGACATTGTCACGCGGGCGTCACAAAACGGTAGTGTACTGGCGCGGTTTCAGGCAGCCCTGTTCCAGCCCCGCCTCCACTCCCCCGGTGACCGCGTGCAGAAGCGCATCCTCATAGTCGAAGACGAACCCGCCATCCGCGACATGGTGTCCTTCGCCCTGCGCAAGGGCGAATACGACCCGATCCATGCCGGCGACGCGCGCGAGGCCCAGGCGGCGATCGCCGACCGCGTCCCCGACCTGATCCTGCTGGACTGGATGCTGCCCGGCACCAGCGGCCTGGAGCTGGCCCGGCGCTGGCGCAAGGAATCGCTGACCCGCGAGATCCCGATCATCATGCTGACCGCGCGCGGCGAAGAGAACGACCGCGTCGGCGGGCTCGAGGCCGGCGTCGACGATTACGTGGTCAAGCCGTTCTCGGCGCGCGAGCTGCTGGCGCGGATCCGCGCCGTGCTGCGGCGCTCGCGCGAGGACGACGAGGACGGCAGCGTCGGCATCGGCCCGTTGCGCATCGACGGCGCCGCCCACCGCGTGTTCGCCCAGGGCGACGGCGGCGACCAGGCCGTGCAGATCGGCCCCACCGAATACCGCCTGCTGCACTTCTTCATGACCCATCCGGAGCGGGTGTACTCGCGCACCCAGCTGCTGGACCACGTCTGGGGTGGCAGCGTCTACGTGGAAGAGCGCACGGTCGACGTGCACATCCGCCGCCTGCGCAAAACCCTGGAGCCGCACCACCTCGACGGCATGGTCCAGACGGTACGCGGCGCCGGTTATCGTTTTTCTGCCTCACTCGCCGCGTAAGCTTGGCGGGTATGCCACCCCGCGCCCGATCCGCCTGGTTCCGCACCCTGGGACAGCTGCTGCTGATCCTGGTCGCCGCGGCCGTGGCCGGGCTGCTGATCGGCCAGCCCTGGCCGACCGTGACCCTGGCCGCGCTGGGCGTGGTCGCCTGGCACTACTGGCGGCTGCGCAGCGTGCTGATCCGGCTGACCGCGCGCCAGCGCCTGACCCCGCCGCTGGGCGAAGGCATCTGGAACGAGCTCGACCGCCTGCTGCACCGCAGCCAGGCCGAGATGCGCGGGCGCAAGCGCCGCCTGATCGAAATGCTGCGCGCCTACCGCGCCGCCGCCGCCGCCCTGCCCGACGCGATCGTGGTGGTGGAGCGCAACAGCCAGCGCATCCAGTGGTTCAACGAGGCCGCCAACGGCCTGCTCGGCCTGCGCTACCCGCGCGATATCGGCGGCTCGCTTTCGCAGAAGCTGCAGCCGCTGCAGCTCGCCCACTGGCTGGCCGCGGGGCGTAACGCCGAGCCGCTGGAAGCCGCCTCGCCCTGGAATCCGGCCGCCACCCTGAGCCTGCGCCTGATCCCGTACTCGGAAAACCTGTGGCTGCTGGTCGCGCGCGACGTCAGCCGCCTGCTCCAGCTGGAGCAGATGCGCCGCGACTTCGTCGCCAACGTCTCGCACGAACTGCGCACGCCGCTGACCGTGGTCCACGGCTATCTGGACATGCTGGACCCGGCCGAACACCCGGACTGGGCGCCGATGCTGGCCGAGATGCAGCGCCAGTCGCAGCGCATGACCCAGTTGGTCGAGGACCTGCTGATGCTGTCGCGGCTGGAATCGCAGGACAGCCTGCCGGCCGAGGAGACCGTGGTCATGTCCTCGATGCTGTCCACGCTCAAGCGCGAGGCGGTGGCGCTGAGCCAGGGCCGTCACGAAATCGCGATGGAGGACCTGGCCGGGGTCGACCTGTGGGGCTCCAACAAGGAGCTGCACAGCGCCTTCTCCAACCTGGTCAGCAACGCCATCCGCTACACCCCGGCCGGCGGCTCGATCCGGATCCGCTTCCGTCCCGAGCACCAGGGCCTGGGCCGCGGCGTGGTGCTGGAAGTGATCGACAGCGGCTACGGCATCCCGGCCGCGCACCTGCCGCGCATCACCGAACGCTTCTACCGCGTGTCCACCAGCCGTTCGCGCGAGAGCGGCGGCACCGGCCTGGGCCTGTCCATCGTCAAGCACGTGCTCAACCTGCACCAGGCGCGCCTGGAGATCGCCAGCGAAGTCGGCCGCGGCAGCAGCTTCGCCTGCCACTTCGGCACCGACCGGGTGCGCAGCCGCGACAACGCCTACTTCGATACCCTGCCCGACGTTCTGCCCTGATGCATCCCAGCGCGCCCCATCCGTCGAGTCCCGAGTCCGCCATGAACGCCGCCCTCACCAACGCGCTGCCCGACGCCAATCACGACGGCGACCCGCTGCGCGACCACAGCCTGTACTTCAACCGCGAGCTGTCGCAGCTGGACTTCAACTTCCGCGTGCTGGCGCAGGCGCAGGACCCGCAGGTGCCGCTGCTGGAGCGGCTGAAATACCTGTGCATCTCCTGCACCAACCTCGACGAGTTCTTCGAGATCCGCGCCGGCACCCTGCGCCACGCCCAGGACCTGGGCCTGATCCCCGGCGCCGACGGGCTGCCGCCGTCGACCGTGCTGTCGCGCATCCACGACCGCGCCGCCGAGCTGGTCAAGGCCCAGTACGAATGTTGGAACGAGGTGGTCCGGCCGGCGCTGCGCGACGCCGGAGTGCGCGTGCTCGGCCGCGACTCCTGGAACGCCGCCCAGACCCGCTGGCTGCGCGCCTACTTCCGCGACGAGATCATGCCGGTGCTGTCGCCGCTGGGCCTGGACCCGGCGCATCCGTTCCCGAAGATCCTCAACAAATCGCTCAACATCGTGGTGGTGCTGGAAGGCAAGGACGCGTTCGGCCGCGCCGGCAACCTGGCCATCGTGCGCGCGCCGCGCTCGCTGCCGCGCATCATCCAGATGCCGGAGAACGTCTCCGGCGGCAAGCACGACTTCGTGTTCCTGTCCTCGGTGCTGTCGACCTTCGTCGACGAGCTGTTCCCGGGCATGGAGGTCAAGGGCGCCTACCAGTTCCGCGTGACCCGCAACTCCGAGCTGCTGGTGGACGAGGAGGAGGTCGACAACATCGCCCTGGCCCTGCGCGACGAGCTGGTCGGCCGCGGCTACCTGCGCGCGGTGCGCCTGGAGATCGCCGAGCAGTGCCCCAAGCCGATCGTGCGCAGCCTGCTGGAGAACTTCGACCTGCCCGAGAACGCGGTCTACCGCATCAACGGGCCGGTCAACCTCAACCGCGTGATCCAGGTCTACGACCTGGTCCAGCGCCCCGAGCTCAAGTTCCCGCCCTACCAGCAGCGCCTGCTGCCGGGCATAGAGAGCATGTTCGAGAAGGTCGGCAACGGCGACGTGCTGCTGCACCACCCCTTCGAAGCCTTCACCCCGGTGCTGGAGCTGATCCGCCAGGCCGCCGAAGACCCCAACGTGCTGGCGATCAAGCAGACCCTGTATCGCGCCGGCAAGGATTCGCCCATCGTCGAGCAGCTGGTCCAGGCCGCGCGCAACGGCAAGGACGTCACCGTGGTGGTGGAACTGCGCGCGCGCTTCGACGAGGAGGCCAACCTCGGCCTGGCCGACCGTCTGCAGGAAGCCGGCGTGCAGGTGGTGTACGGCGTGGTCGGCTACAAGACCCACGCCAAGATGCTGCTGATCGTGCGCCGCGAGGGCCGTAAGCTACGCCGCTACGTGCACCTGGGCACCGGCAACTACCACAGCGGCACCGCGCGCGCCTACACCGACTTCGGCCTGATCACCGCCGATCCGGACATCGGCAACGACGTGCACCTGATCTTCCAGCAGCTGTCCGGCCTGGCGCCGTCGCTGAAGCTCAAGCGCCTGCTGCAATCGCCGTTCACCCTGCACGCCGGCGTGCTGATGCGCATCGACCGCGAGACCAAGCACGCGCGCGCCGGCAAGCCCGCGCGCATCGTCGCCAAGATGAACGCCCTCAACGAGCCGCAGGTGATCCGCGCGCTCTACCAGGCCTCGCAGGCCGGCGTGCAGATCGACCTGATCGTGCGCGGCGCCTGCACCCTGCGCCCGGGCGTGCCGGGCGTGTCCGACAACATCCGGGTGCGCTCGATCGTCGGCCGCTTCCTCGAGCACCACCGCGTCTACTGGTTCGGCAACGACGGCGAGCCCGACCTGTTCTGCTCCAGCGCCGACTGGCTGGAACGCAACCTGCTGCGCCGCGTCGAGACCGGCTTCCCCATCCTCGACCCAGCCCTGGCCGAACGCGTCTACGACGAAGCCCTGAGCAACTACCTGGCCGACAACCTCAGCGCCTGGGAACTGCGCGCCGACGGCGAGTACGAGCGGGTCGTGCCGCAGGGCGACGCCATGCCCCATTCCGCACAAGCCACGTTATTGGCGAAAATCTGCGGATGAACGACGCCTACCCGACCACCGCCCTGCCGCTCCAGGACGGCGACCTGCTCGCCGCCGTCGACCTGGGCTCGAACAGTTTCCACATGGTGGTCGCGCGTTACGTGCTGGGCCAGCTGCGCACCGTCGACCGCCTGCGCGAGACCGTGCGCATGGCCGAGGGCCTGGACCGCAAGGGCGGCCTGGCCCCGGACGTGCGCCAGCGCGCGCTGGAATGCCTGTCGCGCTTCGGCCAGCGCATCCGCGACGTGCCGCCGCAACGGGTGCGCGCGATCGCGACCAACACGGTGCGCCGCCTGGCCGCGCCGCAAAGCTTCCTGATGCCGGCCGAAACCGCGCTGGGCCACGCCATCGAAGTGGTCGCCGGCCGCGAAGAGGCGCGCCTGATCTACCTCGGCGTGGCCCACGCCCAGCCGTCCAAGCCGGGCGACCTGCGCCTGGTGATCGACATCGGCGGCGGTTCCACCGAATGCATCATCGGCAGCGGCTTCGAGGCCATCGAGCGCGAAAGCCTGCAGCTGGGCTGCATCGCCACCACCCGCCGCTTCTTCGAGAACGGCAAGCTGTCGAAGAAGAAGTGGCGCGACGCGCTCACCGAAGTCACCGCCGAGTTCCAGCAGTTCGCCGGCACCTACCGCGCGCTGGGCTGGCAGGAAGCGCTGGGCTCGTCGGGCACCAACAAGGCCATCGGCGAGATCTGCGCGGCCATGAAGCTGACCAAGGGCGCGGTCACCGCCGAGGCCCTGCCGGTGGTGCGCGACCGCCTGCTGCAGGCCGAGCGCATCGAGCTGATCGACCTGCCGGGCCTGTCCGCCGACCGCCGCCCGGTGATCGCCGGCGGCATCCTGGTGCTGGAAGCCGCATTCAACGCGCTCGGCCTGAGCCGGATGGCGGTGAGCAAGGCCGCGATGCGCGAAGGCGTGCTCTACGACATGCTCGGCCGCGGCGGCGCGGACGACCCGCGCGACGCTTCGGTGGCCGCGCTGATGCAACGCTACGGCATCGACGAAGGCCAGGCCGCGCGCGTGGAAGGCACCATGCTGCGCCTGTTCGACCAGGTCGCCGGCGCCTGGGCGCTGGACCCGGACGACCGCCTGATGCTGCAGCGCGCCGCGCGCCTGCACGAGCTCGGCCTGGCGATCGCGCACAGCCAGTACCACGTGCACGGCGCCTACGTGGTCGAGCACTCCGACATCTCCGGCTTCTCGCGCCAACAGCAGCAGTTCCTGGCCGCGCTGGTGCGCACCCATCGCCGCGGCATCCCCAAGAGCGCCTTCGACGCCCTGCCCGACCGCCTGCTCGCCAGCGCGCGCCGCAGCGCGGCCCTGTTGCGCCTGGCGGTGCTGCTGCACCGCGCCCACGAGGGCGATCCGATTCCGCAGCTGGACGCGCATGCCGACGGCAATACCCTGACCCTGACCGTGTCCAAGCGCTGGCTGGATTCGCGTCCGCTGGTGCGCGCCGATCTCGAGGGCGAGCCGCAGGACGCGGTCGGGCTGGGCATCTCGCTCAAGCTGCTGGCGGCCTGAGCCCGGCGGTAGTGCGAGCGCGGTCACGCGCGGCCGCGCGCGCGATTGCGCGCACGGCGGCGCTCGCCGATCATGCCGGCGTCTGCGACCCGGATCCGCCCATGCCGCCTTCCCGCCTCCGTTCCGCCCTGGCCTGGGGCACGCTGCTGTCCGCCGCTTCCGCGCTGGGGGCCTGCGACGCGCAACAGAAAACCGGCGCCGCCGTCGATGCCGATCTGCCCAAGACCACCGCGCCCGCCGCGGACGGCGCGAACGCCAGCCGCACGCTGTACCTGCTCGACGACGGCCGCGTGTACAGCCCGCAAGGTCCGCTGGAACTGCCGCTGGCGGTCCGCGAGCTGGGCCCGGCCGCGACCACCGAGGTGATCCTGCAGGGCTGCAAGGCCGATATCGACTACCGCTACATCGCCTTCGCCCTGCGCACGCTCAAGGCCAGCGGTTACGAGCGCATCACCCTCAAGGGCGGCGGCGCCGACTGCCGCTGAGCGCGCTTGGCGCGATGCCGCTTCACGGCGGCGTCCGCGGCCCGCGTCGCAGTTCCGCCGCGCGCCGCAGCACCTGCGGCGGGGCGATTTCCTCGGGCGTGCGGAAAATGCCGACCCGGCGCAGCCAGCGCCCCGGCGCGCGCGCCGAGGTCAGGGCCACGATCGGCATCGCCAGCAGCAGGCCGGCGATCACCGGCGACATCCACGCCGTCAGCGACGGCGACACCGCGTAGGACATGCCCAGCGCCAGCACGCCCAGCAGGGTCGCCCCGCCGTAGCTGCGCACCAGCCCCGACAGCGGCAGGGTGCCGTCGTCGCGACGCTGCGATTCCCAGCCCGAATCCTTGCCCGCCAGCACCTCGGCGATGCCGCGCGACTGCACGTACATGGTCACCGGCGCCATCAGCGCGGCCAGCAGGGTTTCCAGCAGCATGCTCAGCGCGGCGCGCAGGACGCCGCCGCAACCGCGCCGGGTCGCCGCGTCCGTCATCGAGGCCACGTAGCCCATCAGCTTGGGCGCCAGCAGCACGGCCATGGTCGCCACGAACACCCAGGTGAAACGCTCCGGGTCCTGCTCGCGCCAGTACTGGGTCGGCGAGAAGCCCGGCAGCGAGATCTGGCTCCAGACGAAGCCGGCGCGCTCCAGCGGAATCGCCAGGCCGATCAGCATCAGCATCGCCCACATCGGCGCGGTGAAGTAATGGCCGATGCCGATCAGCAGATGCCAGCGGCTGACCCAGTGCAGGCCGCGCGCCGGCAGCACCGCCGAGTGCTGCAGGTTGCCCTGGCACCAGCGGCGGTCGCGCACCAGCATGTCGGTCAGCGAGGGCGGTCCCTCTTCGTAGCTGCCGGCCAGCCCCGGCACCATGTGCAGCGCCCAGCCGCCGCGCCGCAGCAAGGCGGCCTCGACGAAGTCGTGGCTGAGCACGGTGCCGCCGAAGGGGCGATAGCCGCGCAACTCGGGCAGGCCCGCGTGGGCGGCGAAGGCGGCGGTGCGGATGATCGCGTTGTGGCCCCAGTAGTTGCTCTCGGCGCCGTGCCACCAGGCCACGCCGTGGGCGATCACCGGACCGTACACGCGCCCGGCGAACTGCTGCATGCGCGCGAACAGGGTGTTGCCGTTGACGATCATCGGCAGGGTCTGGATCAGGGCCACGTCGGCATGGCGCTGCATGGCCGCGGCCAGGCGCACGATCACCTCGCCGGTCATCAGGCTGTCGGCGTCCAGGATCAGCATCTGCGGATAGGCGCCGCCGAAACGCCGTACCCATTCGGCGATGTTGCCGGCCTTGCGCTCGGCGTTGTCGTCGCGGCGGCGGTAGAACAGGCGCTGGTGCCCGCCGGTGCGCTCGCGCAGGGCCGCGAAGGCCTCGCGTTCGGCCTGCGCGATCGGTTCGCGGGTGGTGTCGCTGAGCACGAAGAAATCGAACCGTTCGAGCTGCCCGGTCGCGGCCACCGATTCGTAGATCGCCTGCAGGCCGGCCATCAGCCGCTGCGGATCCTCGTTGTAGGTCGGCATCAGCAAGGCGGTGCGCACGCCGGGTTCCGGCAGCGGCCCGGCCTCGCCCAGACCCAGGCGCGCGCGCCGGCGCGAGACGATCTGGACGAAACCGGCCAGGGCGCTGAAGAAGGCCAGCGCGATCCAGGCGAACAGCGCCACGAACAGCATCAGCAACAGCGCCTCGAGCACGTTGATGCCGTTGCCGCGCAGCACCCACCAGATCTGGTAGGCCGCTACGAAGGTCATCAGCGCCGATCCGCCGAGGATGTAGCCGCGCCGCCAGGCCATGCCGCGCGGCTCGGTGGGCAGGCGCGGATTGGCCAGCGCGCCCTCGCCCAGCGACTGGATCGGCATCTCCAGCGGCGTCTCGGGCGGCAGGATCGTCGCGACGTCGACGGCGGTCGCGTTCATGTCCGCCGTGCTCATGCGGTCCAACGATAGAGCCAGATTTCGGACAGGGGGCCGCGCGCGTCTTCCAGGCGCATGCGCAATTCGACGCTGCGTTCCTGCCCGGGCTCGAGCTCGAACGCCACGCGCCAGCTGCCCGGCGCGGGCATCGCATGCGCGACCACGTTGGCGACCTTGCCCTTGGAGGCCGAGACCACCGCGCGCGGTTCGCTGCCGGCCGGCAAGCGCGCGAGCGCGCCGCCGGCCAGGTCGATCACCACCCGCCGCGCGCCCTTGCCGCCGGCGCCGATGCGCGTGCCCGCGACCGTGGCCAGCTGCGGCAGCCATTCGTGGCGGTCGCACCAGTGCAGGCGGTAGTCGAAACGGTGTTCGCGCCCGGCCGCCAGCGCCTGCGCCGGACGCCAGTAGGCGACGATGTTGTCGTGGAATTCGTCGGCGGTCGGGATCTCGATCAGGCGCACGCTGCCCTCGCCCCAGTCGCCGACCGGCTCCACCCACAGGCTGGGCCTGCGCTCGTAGTGGGCCTCGCTGTCGGCGTAGTCGGCGAACTCGCGCTTGCGCTGCATCAGGCCGAAGCCGCGCGGCGCGCGGTCCTCGAACGCGCTTTCCTGCAGCACCGAGGGATTGTGCAGCGGGCGCCAGATCTGCTCGCCGCGGCCGTTGATCAGGGCCAGGCCGTCGGAGTCGTGCACGGCCGGGCGGTAGTCGTCGATGCCGTTGCGGTCGTTGGCGTCGAACTGGTACATGCTGGTCAGCGGCGCGATGCCGGCGCGGTCCAGGCTCACGCGCGGATACAGGCGCATGCTCACGTCGAACACGGTTTCCGCGCCCGGCACGATCGCGAAGCGGAACGCCGCCGCCGCGCTCGGGCTGTCCATCAGCGCATGCACGATCGCGCCGCGCGCATCGCGCGCGGGCCGCTCCAGCCAGAACGCGCGGAACACCGGAAATTCCTCGCCGGCCGGGTCGGCGGTCTTGATCGCCAGGCCGCGCGCGGACAGCCCATAGGCCTGGCCCTTGGCGACCGCGCGGAAATAACTCGCGCCGAGAAAGGCGCAGACCTCGTCGAAATACTCGGGCCGGTTGAGCGGCGCGTGCAGGCGGAAACCGGCGTAGCCCAGATCGTTCTCGCTGGGCGCGCTCACGCCCTCGAAGCGGAACTGCGAAGGCCGGTAGGTCACCGCCTGGGCGCGGCCGTCGCTGACCTCGTATACGTCGACGCGGTCGCGGAAAAAGAAGCCGCGATGGAAGAACTGGGCCTGGAACGGCAGGCCGAGGCCGCGCCACAGCGCCTGGTCGGGGTTGTAGCGGATGCCGCGGTACTGGTCGTAACCGATCTTCTCCAGCGAGGCGGGCAACTGCTTGGACTGCGGCTTGAAGGCCTGCGCGGCCAGGGCGCGCGCGAGCGCCGGCACGGTGTCCTCGCCGAACGCGGCGGACGCGGGCGTCGCCGCGGTCTTGGCCGCGCGCGCATCCGCGCCCCACAGGCCCAGCAAGGGCCACGACAATCCGGCCAGGATCACTTCTCTTCGGCGCATGCGCGCTCCCATCGATTACGTCTGGGCGCGATTGTAGGGAGTGAGTTGTTAAGGAAGCCGCGATTTGCGGCCTGGCGCAGGCTCGAACTGTGCCATCGATTGCAAGTAATCGTTTACAGGCGCGCCGCGGCGCGCACGAAAAAAACCCCGGCTTGCGCCGGGGTTTGGGGGACGAACCAAGACGATCGCGCGTCGGTTCGAAAAATCGGCGACCTGGCGTCAACGCGCGCCGGCGGCGGCGGTTGACGCGCCCGGCGGCGCGCGCAGCCCGGCCAGGTCGCGGCCGGCCAGGCGCAGGTTCCGGCGCAGGTGCGCGCGCAGCTCGGCATCCGGCGGGCGCGGCGCGGCGCCGCCCAAACGGCGGTGCAGCAGGCTCTCGAGCAGGAACAGATAGGCTTCGCGCGTGCGCGGATCGACCAGCTGGTGGCCGCCCTGCGCGTCCACGAACAGGCTCACGTCCTTGTCCAGGGCGCGCAGGGTAGCAGCGTAGTGCAGCACGCTGCGAATCGGCACGCGCTCGTCGTCGCCACCGGCCAAAAGCAGCACAGGCCGGCGCAGGCGCTGCGCGTTGGCGACCGGCGATTGCGCGCGCAGACGCTCGGCGATCGCGGGATCGGCCGGGTCCAGCGCCAGTTGGCGCATCGTCGCCGACAGCGGAATCCCGCGCGCGAGCTGGTCCTGGCTGCGCGCATACGAGCGCAGTACCCAACCGAAATCCGCCGGCGGCACCGCCGCCACCGCGACCTTGAACAGCTCCGGCTGGAAGGTCACGCCCTGCAAGGCCGAATAGCCGCCGAAGGAGGCGCCGACGATGCCGACGCGCTCGCCATCGCCGATGCCCTGGGCGAGCAGATAGCGCACGCCCTCGACGATGTCCTGCTGCACGCGGCCGTTGCCGAAATCGCCGCGCCCGGCGCTCATGTAATCGCGGCCGTGGCCGGTGGAGCCGCGGAAGTTGGGCTCGAACACCGCATAACCGCGATTGGCCAGCAGTTGGGTCTGTGCGCTGAATTCCGGGCGAGTCAGATTGAAGGGGCCGCCGTGCACATTGGCCACCAGCGGCGCGCGTGCAGCGTCCACGCCCGGCGGCACCGACACGAAGCCATGCAGGCGCATGCCGTCGGAGGCGCGATAGACGAAGGCGATCTTGCGCGCCAGCGCCGACTCCGGAATCCGCGCCAGCGCGCTGCGGCCGTGGCGGAAGCCGGCATCGGCGAGGATCTCGCGGAAGCCGCCGCCGGCGGGGTCGTACAGATGCAGGCGCTCGCCCTTCTGCGAGCCGGCGCGCTCGTGCACCAGCCAGCGCGCGTCCGCGCCGCTGCCGACTTCGATGCGCAGATTGCGCCCGCGATAGCGGCCTTCGATCGCCGCGACCGCACGCTGCGCCTGCGGCGTGAGGCCGTAGTTGGCCGCCACGGTGCTGCGATAGGCGGCGATCAGCGGCTGCCGGCTCAGGGGCTCCAGCACGACCTGATCCAGATCGGCCTGCGCGCGCGGATCGGCATGCACGGTGCGCAGGACGCCGTCGCCGTCCAAACGCGCCAGGCGCAGATGGCCGTGCCCCACGTCGGTGCTCAACCACAGGCCGCCGGCATCGCTGGCCAGTGGCGAACATCGCTGCAGGCGCGTGCAGCGCATCGCCACGCGCAGGTGCGTGCCGTCCTTGCGGTAGATCGTGTAGCCCTCGCCTTCGACCAGGGTCAGATGGCTCAGCCTCCCGTCGGCGTCGAAGGCGCTGTCGACGATCTCCCGGGCCGACTCGTGCAGCAGGGTCTGACGGCCCTGCAGGTCGATGCGGTACAGCCGCCAGCGCCGCGCCAGACGCGACACCCTGGGCGGGCTTTCCAGCACGATCGCCGCGGCCGGCCGGACCGGATCGGCCGTTTCGAAACTGCGCGGCCAACGCCCGCCCAGCTTGGCGATCGCGCCCGAGCCGGCCTGTCCCGCCGCGGCCAGCGCGTACAACTGTTGCGGAGACTGCAGGAACAGCCAGCGGCCGTCGCGCGACCAACTCAGTTCGGCGGCTTCGGTGTGCGCTAGCAGCCGTCGCGGCGCGCCGCCCGCGGTCGGCAGCAGCCAGACGCCGCGATTGCGTTCGCCCTGCAGCAGGTAGGCGACCTTGCGGCCGTCCGGCGACAGCCAGGCGCCGAGCAGAGCGGGCCGCGCCAGGAAATCCGCGCGCGCATAAGCCGGCGTCGGGGCGCGCGCGCGTTCGGCGGCGACCGCCGCGCGCAGCGCCGAGGCCTCGTCGGCATGCGCGCGCGCGCACAGGCACAGCAGCAAAGCGACCAGGGAATCGCGCAAGCCGGCACGCCAGCGCGTGCGGCGGCCAGCGGCCACGTCAAGTGCGCGCGAACGCGCCCGCGTCGCCGGAGCGATCGAACCAGGATGCATGGATTTACTCCTGCAGGCCCCGCCAACGCGGGGCGACGATGGAATCGGCGAAGGCGCCGGCGCGAAGGGCTAGGCCATCGCCGCTTGCGCCGATGGCAGTTCGTCCAGCGTTTCGCGCGGCCGGTACATCAGCCACAGGCTCATCAGCGCCGGCAGCCCGATCGCCGCGCAGGCCGCGACCCAGATGCACCGCGCCGGGAACGAAAGCGCGGTACGCGACAGGCGCCACAGCGCGCCGAACACCGACAGCAGCAACAGCGCGCCAGCGATCATCCGCGCCACGCGCGGTACCGACGGCGTCGCCATTTCCTGCCCGGGCAAATAACCCGACTGCCACCGCAGCACCGCGCGCTGCGCGCGGTACAGCAGCGGCGACGTGTACCAGTTCTGATAGCGCCAGGCGACCGGGTAATCGGTGCGCAAATCGCGTCGCGCCACCGCCGTGGTCCGGCCGGCGTCGTCCACGCGCGACAAGACCTGATAGGGCAAGGCGCCTTCGGCGTTGTGCGAGGCGTAAGTGAACAGGAACGAGATCAGGTAGCCGTCCAACAACTCCATCAGGTCGATGCGCACCAGGTCGCCGCTGAGGCCGGGTACCGCCACGCGTTGGCGCGGGCTCAGCACGCCGTCGTCGTTATCGAGTGCGCGCAGGTCGTAGAAGTACAGGGCGCGATCGCTGAGCAGCAGCGCGCTGTCGCCGGCCTTGTCGATCCCGGTCAGGACCTCGCCGCGCGGCAGGCGCGCGCGCGGCAGCACGCGGCGCTCGTCGCTGTCGTACTGATAGACCGCGCCGCGCGAAAACAGCAGCCCCTCGGGGCCGGGCTGCACCGGTTCGGGGAAGGCGGCCTCGCCGTCGGCGCCGAGGCGGCCGACCGCGCGCTTGTCGACCAAGCTGTAGCCTTCAAAGCGCATGCTGTCGTGGCTGAACACCCAGCGCACGCGCCGTGTCTCGTCGTCGAACTCCATCGGCGCGCGGTTGCTCAGTTGGTGGCGTTGCGGCAGGCCGCGCAGGCCCGGACCGGTGCCGAAGATCTCCGAGATCCGGGCTTGCTCGCGCCACAGCGCGGCCTGCGGATCGCGGCTGCCGGCCAGGCCCATGAGCAGCAGATCCCTGCCTTCGGAGAACTCGGCCTCCTTCTCGCCGCCGGGCGGCGCCACCGCCATGTTGTTGGGGTGCGAACCCTGCGCGATCCAGGCGAACTCGACCCCGAAGCCCAGCATCACCAGCGCGAACCACATCGCGAACTGCAGCGGGATCGCGGTGAGCACGGTGGCGGCGACATCGCGCGGCGGCGCGCTCAGATCGGGCTTGAACGCGATCAACAGCATCGCCGCCAGCAGCGCGATCGCGCACAGCTGCAGCGCGATCGCGCCCAGGCCGGTGGCCCGCGCCAGCAACAGCCCCAACAGCAGCACCAGCGCCGACCAGCCGTAGCGCTTGTCGGCCAGCATCGCGTAGCCGCCGGCCAGATAGCCGCACCAGGCCAGCAGCAGGCCCGAGACGGCCAACCACAGATGGCGCGCGTCGAGCACGCGCGCGGTCATGAATTCCTGCCAGGCCGCTGCCGCCAGCAGCGGCAGCAGCACCGCGATCGCCAGCAGGAACGCGCCGGCGCCGCACAGGCCGAGCGCGACGCGCCAGTGCGGCAGCGGCCGGTGCAGCAGGTTGAGCCAGGCGTTCGGCCGCCGATAGCCGCCCAGCTGGTACAGGCCCAGCAGCAGGCCGCTGAGCGCGTAGAAGGCGCCGAGCGCCTGGTAGACCTGATAGGGCTGCTGCGCCAGGTCGACGACCCGGCCCATGAAACCCAGCACGATCAGTTGCACGGTTGCGTACGCGATGGCCCAGGCGCGGAAGCGCAGCAGTTCGGCCTTGAACAAATCCCACATGGCGTTTCCCCAATGAAGCGAGCTGCGTCAGCCCGCGGCGCCGGCGGCGGCGAGCGGTGCGGCGTGGTTCTTGGCCAGGAAGCCGTTGACCGCGCGGTCCAGGCTCACCGGCATGCTTTGCATCGAGCGCGCGCCGCTGGCGCGCAGGAAATCGGCGAAGTCCTCGTCCTGGTCCAGCACCAGGTAGTGGTGCAGGCCGTCCAGGCGCTGTACCTCCAGCAGGCCGGGCACGGTCCTGGGATCGGGCCCCTTGAACGGAATATCGGCGACCCAGTGGCGCACGCGCGCGCAGAAGTCTTCCGGCGCCGACATGTTCCTGAGCTGGCCGCGCTCGAGGATGATGAGGTTGTCGGCGACGCGCTCGATCTCCTCCATCTGGTGCGAGCAATACACCACCGTGCAGCGATCGCTGGCGTTGCTGTACATCAGCGATTCCAGGAAGGCGCGCTTGGCGACCACGTCCAGGCCCAGGGTGGGCTCGTCCAGCACCAGCAACTCCGGGCCCTGCGCCAACGCGATCGCCAGGTTCAGGCCGGCGCGCTCGCCGCGCGAGAGCTGGCCGACCTTCTGTTCGGGCAGTACGTGGTAGTGGTCGAGCACGCCGCGGAACGCGGCCTCGTTCCAGCGCCGGTACTGGCGGCGGTGCATGTCCACCACCGCCGCGACCCGCATCCAGCCCGGCAGGGTGTGTTCCTCGTTGACGAAGCCGATGCGCTCGCGATCGCCGGGCATGAGCCGCTGGCTGTCGCGGCCGAGGATGCTGGCCGTGCCCGCGCTGGGCGGCAGGAAGCCGAGCAGGATCCGGAACAGGGTCGATTTTCCGGCGCCGTTGGCGCCGACGATGGCGTGGATGCGGCCGCGCGGAATGCTCAGGTCGAGGCGATCCAAAGCCAGCTTGCGGCCGTAGCGCTTGCTCAACGCACGGGTCTGGATCACGTAATCGTCGGTATCGGACATGGCGGCGGGCCTAGGCTCGGAGGCGAACGTCAGGGGTCATGCGGTCTTGCGCGGCACCAGCGCCAGAAACTCGCGCTGCAGGCGCGCCTGCAGCTCCTCCGGGGCGTAGCCCAGCGCGATCACGTCCTGCATGAAACGCTGCACGGCGTCCTCGAGGCGGCGTTCGCGCTCGGACTCGCTCAGGCGTTGCCGCACCGGCGCCACGTACAGGCCCAGGCCCTGGCGCGCCTCCAGCCAGCCTTCGGCCGCGAGTTCGGCGTAGACCTTGGCGACCGTGTTCGGATTGATCGTCAGCTGTTGGGCCAAGCCGCGCACGCTGGGCAGCTGATCGCCGGGCGAAAGCTCGGCGGTGGCGATCTTCATGCGCACCGCATCGGCGATCTGCTTGCCGATCGGGCGCGGATCGCCGGTCGCGATCTGGATCATCAGGGGGCGGGTACGGGCCATCGGGCGTTCCTGGACTGTACTAACTGTACTGTTGTTACTAGTACAGTTCAAAACGCTCTCGCTGTCAACGCGGTTCGTCGCCGTATCCGGGGTTTCGTCGCAAGGCCGGCCGTCGCGCGTCATGGCGCGGTCATGGCCCTGACATGGCCGCTTAACGACTTGCGAACAGGCTTGCCCAAACCGGGAGCCGCGCATGCGCTACGCGATCGTCACCGAGACCTACCCGCCGGAGATCAACGGCGTGGCTCTGACCGTGCAGGGTCTGGAGCAGGGTCTGCGCGCGCGCGGCCACGAGGTCGCCCTGGTGCGCCCGCGCCAGCTGCACGAAAAAACCAGCGCCGCCCACGAACTGCTGGTGCGCAGCCTGCCCTTGCCGCGCTACCCGGGCCTGCGCGTGGGCCTGCCGGCCACGCGCCTGCTGACCGAGCGCTGGCGCGCGCAGGCGCCGGACGCGATCTACGTCGCCACCGAGGGCCCGCTGGGCTGGTCGGCCGTGCGCGCGGCGCGGCGCCTGGGCGTGCCGGTCGCGACCGGCTTCCACACCCGCTTCGACGAATACATGCGCGACTACGGTCTGCCCTTCCTGGTCGGCGCCGCGCTGCGTTGGATGCGTCGCTTCCACAACGACGCCGACGCCACCCTGGTGCCGACCCGCGAGCTGGCCGAGTTCCTGCGCGCGCAGGGCTTCCAGGACGTGGTGCGCCTGCCGCGCGCGGTCGACACCGCGCTATTCGATCCGGGCCGGCGCAGCGATGCGCTGCGCCAGGCCTGGGGCATCCCCGACGGTGGCCTGGCCGCGATCTACGTCGGCCGGATCGCCCCGGAAAAGAATCTCGACCTGGCCGTGCGCGCGTTCCGCGCCTTGCAGCGGCAGCGCCCGCAGGCGCGCTTCGTCTGGGTCGGCGACGGCCCGGCGCGCGCCAAGCTGGAGCGCGAGCATCCGGACTTCGTGTTCTGCGGCGTGCGGCGCGGCGCGGCCCTGGCCGAGCATTTCGCCAGCGGCGATCTGTTCCTGTTCCCCAGCCGCAGCGAGACCTTCGGCAACGTGACGCTGGAAGCCATGGCCAGCGGCGTGCCCACGGTCGCCTTCGACTACGGCGCCGCCCACGAGCACCTGCGCGACGGCGAACACGGCGCCGCGATCGCCGACACCGACGACGCCGGCTTCGTCGCCGCCGCGGTCCGCATCGGCGCCGACGACGCGCTGCGCGCGGCGATGTCGCGCGCCGGCCGCGCCGCGATCGCCGGCCTGCGCCCCGAGCAAGTCGCGGCCGACTTCGACGCCGTGCTGACCGGGCTGGCCGAAACCGCACCGCGCCGCCCGCCGCGGCACGGCGAAACCCTGGCTGTGCAAGACGAACGGGAGGTCGTATGAACCGCATGCCGTTGCGCAAACGTTTCAACGCCGGCGATTCGGGCTGGTGTCTGCGCGCCAACCGGGTTTGCGAGCGCAGCGGCTCGCGCGCCTACTTCGCCGCGATCAGCCGCCTCGGCGACGGGGTGTTCTGGTATCTGCTGATGGGCACCCTGGTGGTGGTGGACGGCTACGCCGGCCTGCTGGCCTCGGCGCACCTGGCCGCGACCGGCGCGATCGCGCTGACCCTGTACAAGCTGCTCAAGCGCTGGACCCGGCGGCCGCGCCCGTTCGCGTCCGACGCGCGCATCCACGCCTGGGTCGCGCCGCTGGACGAGTTCAGCTTCCCGTCCGGGCATACCCTGCACGCGGTCGCCTTCAGCCTGGTGGCGATGGCGCATTACCCGGTGCTGGCCTGGCTGCTGGTGCCGTTCACCGCCAGCGTCGCGCTGTCGCGGGTGGTGCTGGGCCTGCATTACCCCAGCGACGTGCTGGCCGCGACCGCGATCGGCAGCGCCCTGGCGGGCTTGTCGCTGTGGCTGGTGCCCGGGGTGTCGCTGTTCGCTTGAGTCCTGAGTCCTGCGGCTACGCGACGGTGCGGTTCGCTGCGCTCACCGCACCCTACTGATGGAGCCCGCGCCCGCTTGCGGAAGTAGGGCGATCAGGCCATGCAGGAAGCTAGGGCTTGCCCCAGGGCCCGAGCGCCGCGCGCTCGATCGCCGGCGCGCCCTGCCCTGTCCAATCGCGGTCGTTCGCCACCTGCGCCTGCGCGCGGCTGGCTTCCAGCGCGACGAAATCCAGCTCCGCCACCGCCCAGGCCTGATCGCCGCGCGTGACCGCGACGATGCCGTCCGCCGGCAGCCCCACGTCCATCGGCGCGTAGATCGCCGCCTCGCCGGTGTTGATATCCAGTGCCGGGCTCCAGGCCGCGTCGCCCGCGGTCACCGCCTGGGCGACGAAGCAGCGGTTCTCCAGCGCGCGCGCCAGGCAGCCCACGCGCACGCGGGTGGCGCCGGCGTCGGTGTCGGTGCAACTGGGCGCGATCAGCAGACGCGCGCCCGCCTCGCACTGCGCGCGCACCGGCAAGGGGAACTCGATGTCGTAGCAGACCGCGATCCCCGCGCGCAGCTCGCCCATGGCAAACACGCGCAAGGCGTCGCCGGCCTCGATCACCGCCGCGCGCTTTTCGAAGCCGGTCAGCTGCAGTTTGTCCTGCCACAGCACGCCGCCGTCGGGGGCGAAGGCGTAGCTGCGGTTGCGGTAGCGTCCGCGGCCGTTGTCGAGCAGGAAGCTGCCGGCGACCACGTGCATGCGCAGCTCGCGCGCGAGCAGGCCGTACAGTTCCAGCCAGGCGCCGTGGTAGGTCTGGATCGCGACCAGCGAGGCATGCAGATCGCCTTGGGTCGCGGCGCCGAAGCTGGCGCCCAGTTCCAGCGCCAGGTACTCGGGCAGCACCGCCAGCTCGGCGCCGGCGCGCTTGGCTTCGCCCAGCCAGCGCGCCTGTTTGTCGGCGAATTCGGCGAAGCTGCGCGGCGCATCGATGCGGTATTTGGCGACCGCGACCTTCAACGCTGCCGCTCCAGCGGGCGCAGCCAATAAGCCAGCGTGTGCGCGACTTCACCGCGGCCGACCTCGCGCCAGGGCAGGCTCGCGCGCAGCTGCGGATGCGCGCGGTAGCCGCGCTTGCCCCAGAACGCCTCGTTGCCGCGCTGGAACGGCGGCCGGCGCCGGTCGTCGCTGTCGCGCTCGACCGCGCAGAAGGCGGTCCAGTCGAAATCGCCCAGCGAGCGCGCATGCGCTTCGCGTTCGTCGAAGAAGCGATGGCCCAGGCCGCGACCGCGGTAGGCCGACAGCAGCACCGACTCGCCGCAATAGAACACCCGCGCCGGATCGAAGTCGCTGTCGGCGAACGGCGCCAGGAAGGCGTCGGACTCGTCGCCCAGCGGCAGGCCGGTGGAGGCGCCGACCACCTGATCGCCGTCGAAGGCCAGCACCGCGATGCTGCGCCAGGAGCGCAGATAGGTCTGCAGGTACTGCGCTTCGTAGTGGCTATCGCCGTCGTACAGATACGGCCACTCGCGGAACACCGCGATGCGCAGGCGCGCGAGATCGTCCAGATAGGGGGCGATCGCCTCGCCCACGTAACGGCGCACTTCGATCGGAGACGCGTTCATGGCATGCAGTTTAGGCCAAGCCGGCGGCGCGGATGCCGATAGCCGACCGGCGCAGCAGCGGCCCGATCGGCGGCCGGCGCTCAACGCGGACGACGGCGTCGCAGCCAAGTGCGGCGCGCCCGGCGCAGTATCCAGGCGGCGCCCAGCGCCGCGGTCGCGGCCAGCATCGGCAGCAGCCACCCGTACGACAAGCTGAGCGCGAGGGTACTGGGCGCGTAGCGCATGTGCGCCTCCTCGTCGCCGAACGATTCGGCCCGAGCGACCGGATCGAGCACCTCGTCGGTGAACGCCATATCGACCGACCAGCCCAGCAGCACGGCGACGAGCCAGCGCGCCGGCATGCGCCGCGGCCGCGGAAGCCAGGCGGTCGCCGCCGCCACGACGGCGGGCAAAGCCCAGCGCAACCCGGCGGCGAGTTCGAACATCGGTTGCGATCCGATATCCGCGCACATGCACCTCTCCCCAGAAAAGAGCGGCCGCGGGCGTCCTGCCCGCGGCCGCGACAGCGCCGGCTTCAGCGCACCAGCGGGCGCGTACCGGCGAGCTGGTACCAGTCGACCTTGCGCGTGATCACCATCACCGCGGCCAGGATCAGGAACAGCAGGCCCGCGCCCATCACCAGCGCGTTGTCCTCCGACACCAGCAGGCCGTAGAGCGCGCCGTACAGGGTCGCCAGCATGGCCGCGAAGCCCAGGCCGCGGCCGACGCTGCGCAACACCGCGCTCAGGTAGAAACCGAGCAGGCCGATACAGGCCACGCTCGCGGCCAGATAGGCCCAGGCGAAGGCGATGTGCTCGCTGAGGCTGACCAGCAGCAGGAAGAAGATCGCCAGCGCCAGGCCGACCAGGCCGTACTGGATCGGGTGGATCGGCAGCTGCTTGATCAGTTCGAAGATGAAGAAGCCGACGAAGGTCAGCAGCACGAACAGCAGGCCGTACTTGCTGGCGCGATCGGCCTGCGAATAGACATTGACCGGGTCGACCAGAGCGACCGCGACCGCGTCGATGCCGCCGGTGGCGATGCCGTCGCCGCCCTCGCTGCTGGCCAGCGCGTTGCCGTCGTTGACCACCGGCACGGTCTTGCCCTCCAGGTACTGGCGCTGCGCGCTGGTGGCCAGCGACGACACCTGCCAGTCGGCGTTGAAGCCCTGGGCGCCGATATCGGGGGTTCGCGGCAGGAAGCTGCCGCCAAAGCGCGGATGCGGCCAGGTGGACTGGATCGCGAAGCGGTTGCTCTTGCCCAGCGGCACCAGCGCCAGCGATTCGGTGCCGGCCAGGTTGAAGTCGAGCTGGGCGCTCAGGGCCAGGCTCTGACCGGGCTGCGGCACCGCCAGACGGGTGTGCACGCCGCCGCCGTCGCGGCTGCCCATGCCCTCTTCGATCGCGACCGGCTTGCCGTCGATGCGCAGAGTCGGGGTGGACAACAGGCCGCGTACGTCGGCGAAACCGTAGCTCAGCCAGGGTTGGCCGATCTTGCGGCTATGGCCGAGCGGCAGGGTCGCGTTGGGCACCTCGGCGCGGAAATCGGCCTTGGCCTGGGCCTGCCACTCGTACACCCGCACCTCATGCAGGCCGAGGCGGCGCGTGCTGGGCTTGAGCGGGCCGCGCACGTCCAGGGTGGTCGGGAAATAGGTCCAACGACCGCTTTCCTCGCGCAGCACCTTGCGCACGAAGCCCTTCTCGTCCTTCTCCTCGGCTTCGAAGGTGTCGGTGTACGGCACCACCAGCACCGGCCCGGCGAAGGCCTGGGGGCCGGCGTAGCTGCGCGCGATCGAGGCGACCGCCTGGGTGCGGTAAGCCTGACGGTCGGTGATCACGCCGCGGATCATCAACAGCGGAACCAGGATCGCCAGGGTCATCCCCAGCACCAGAAATATTTTCAACCAAAGTCGCATGTCCCCTCTCCTGTCGTTGCGGTGACGGCAGGATGGGCAGGCCCTGGGTGGGGAGGATGGGGGGTTGGTGAAGCGTCGGTGAAGTGCTTGGGGCTAGAGTGAGCGCAGAGTAGTGAGGAGTGAGTAAGAGCGCTCCGAAGCTTTCGCTCACTACTCGCTCCTCCGCGCTCACCTCTCGCTCTTGAGCACCAGGCTGGCCAAAGCGCCGCCGCCCTCGCGATTGGCCAGGGCCGCATGGCCGCCGTGCAGGGCCGCGACTTCGGCCACGAAACACAGGCCCAGGCCGCTGCTGCGGCTGCCGCCGGCCGGGCGCGACAGCGAATAGAAGCGTTCGAACACGCGCGACAGGGCGTACTCGGGCACGCCGGTGCCGCGGTCGCCGATGTCGACGCGCTGGGCCACGCCGTCGCGGTACAGGCGCAGCGCGATCTCGCCCTGCGCGGGCGAAAAATCGGCGGCGTTGTCGATCAGGTTGACCAGGGCCTGGCGCAGCAGGAAGGGATCGCCGTCCAGCGCCGGCAGGCCCTCGGCCAGGTCCAGGCTCAGCCGCAAGCCGCCCTGGGCCAGGCGCGGCGCGCACTGCTCGGCGGCCTCGCGCGCGATTTCGGCCAGGTCCACCGGCTCGGGATTGTCCAGGCGCTGGCGGTGCTCGACCGCGGCCAGGGCCAGCAGCTTGTCGATCATCTGCGCCAGCCGGTCGCTCTGGCGGCGGATGCTGGCGGCGAAGCGCGCGCGGTCCTCGTCCGCCATCGGCGCCTCGCCGGGGCGCGTCTCCAGCAGCTCGGCGCTGCCACGGATCGCCGCCAGCGGGCTCTTCATCTCGTGGGTCAGGGTGTGCACGTACTGCTCGACGTACTGCTTGCCCTCCAACTGGGTGCGCATGCTCTCCAGCGCGCGTCCGAGTTCGCCGAACTCGCCGACCGAGGCCGGCAGCTCGGCGCGGCGGCCGGCGCTGACCGCGTGCGCGTAGCGGCGCAGGCCGTTGAGCTGGCGCGACAGCCACCAGGCCGCGAACAGGCCGATCAGCAGCGCCGTGCCCATCAGCACCCCGCCCCAGCGCAGCACCACGCGCTGGCTGCGCTCGATGAAGGGCGCGATGGTGCGGTTGGGCTTGGCCACGGTCAGCGAACCGATGATGCGGCCGGCGGAGTCGCGGATCGGCGCGGCCACGTGCATCACGGTGGAATTGGGATCGTCCGGGTCGGTCGGGGTGGAGCGTGCGCCGTAGCGGCCGCGCAGGGTCAGGTAGACGTCGTTCCAGCGCGAATAGTCGCGGCCCAGGTCCTGGCCGCTGCTGTCGAACACCACGATGCCGCGCGCGTCGGTGACGTACAGGCGGTAGTTGGTGGCGCGCTTGCCGAAGCCCCAGATCTCGGCGCCGAAATCGCGCCCGCGCAGCTCGCGCACACGGCGCGCGAAGGCGCCGTCGTTGATGCGTCCGGCGATGAAGTCGTCGGTGGCCAGCTCGGCCAGCACGTTGGCCGAATCGACCAGGGTGTCTTCCATGGCCTGACGCACGCCGGGCTTGACCTCGGCCAGGAACACCCGCGTCAGCAGCAGCGCGGCCAGCGCGACGATGCAGAAATACCCCAGAAAGATGCGCAGCCCGATCTTCATGCGCGCGGCTCAGTTCGCATCCAGCGAATAGCCCAGGCCGCGGTGGGTGCGGATCGGGTCGGCCTCGCCGTCGATCTCGCGCAGCTTGCCGCGCAGGGTCTTGATGTGGGTGTCGACGGTGCGGTCGCCGCTGTCCAGGGCGTCGCCCCAGACCCGGTCCATCAGCTGGGCGCGCGACAGCACCGCGCCCGGCCGCTGCAGCAGCGCGGCCAGCAGGCCGTATTCGTAGCGGGTCAGGTCCAGCGGCTGGCCGCGATAGCGGATGCGCTTGCCTTCCGGATCGTGGCGGAACGCGCCCTCGGCCGCGGCCGGCGCTTCGGCCTGGGCGCGACCGCGGCGCAGCACCACGCGCACGCGCGCGACCAGTTCGCGCGGCGAGAACGGCTTGGTCACGTAGTCGTCGGCGCCGATCTCCAGGCCCAGGATGCGGTCGGCCTCGGCGTCGTGCGCGGTCAGGAAGATCACCGGCAGATCGCGCTCGCGGCGCAATTCGCGGCACAGGGCGAAGCCGCCGATGTCGGGCAGGCCGACGTCCAGCACCGCCAGGTCGTAGGCCTGGCGCCGGGCTTCGCGCAGGGCCTCGCCGCCGGTCAGGCAGTGCTCGGCCTCGAAGCCCTCGGCGCGCAGCGCGTAGAGCACGGTGGCGGCGATCGCGGGTTCGTCGTCGACCAGCAGGATGCGGGGCATAAGGCCGGGATTCGGGAATGGGGAATAGGGAATCGTTAGGAGCCAAGCATAATGGCTACGCCCTGGCGACGCTGCTTCTGTATGGTGCAGGTCTCAGCACACCCGCTGTCGATTCCCTATTCCCTATTCCCTATTCCCGGCTGCAAATGAACTACCGTCACGCCTTCCATGCCGGCAACCACGCCGACGTGCTCAAGCACGTCGCCTTGCTCGCGCTTTGCGACGCCCTCACGGTCAAACCGGCGCCGCTGTTCGCGGTGGATACCCATGCCGGACGCGGGCTGTACCCGCTGGACGGCAACTCGGCGCTGCGCACCGGCGAGGCCGAAGGCGGCATCGCCCGGCTCCAGGCCGAGGCGCCCAAGCATCCGGCCATTGCGCGCTATCTGGCCGCGGTCAAGGCCTGCCGCGCCGAACACGGCGCCTCCGCCTACCCGGGCTCGCCCTGGCTGCTCGCGCATGCCCTGCGCGCTGACGACCGCATCGCCGCCTGCGAACTGCAACCGGAGGAAGCCGCGCAGCTCAAGGTCAATTTCGCCCGCGACGCGCGCGTGGCCGTGCATGCGCGCGACGGCTACACCGGGCTCAAGGCCCTGCTGCCGCCCAAGATCGGCGCGATCCGCTACAACCGCGGCCTGGTCCTGATCGACCCGCCCTACGAAGCCCAACTGGAAGAATTCGATACCGCGATCGGCGCCCTGCGCGAATCGCTGGGTCGCTGGCCGCAGGCCTGCTACGCGCTGTGGTACCCGATCAAGCTGCGGCGCTCGCTGCAACCGTTCTACCGCCGCGCCGCCGCGCTGCCGGCCAAGTCGGTGCTGGTCGCCGAACTGCTGGTGCGCGCCGACGACTCGCCGCTGCGCATGAACGGCAGCGGCCTGCTGCTGATCAATCCGCCGTGGCAGCTGGACCAGACCCTGGGCGCGGTGTTGCCGCTGCTGGCCAAGGCCCTGGGCGAGACGCCGGCGGCGAGCTCGCATCTGCAGTGGCTGGTCCGGCCCGAGGCCTGACCGGCGCGCGGCCCTAGCGCGCGGGCCGTCGCATCTCGACCAGGTCGTAGCCCGGCGCGAATCCGTCGGCCGCCAGGCGGGTGGCGACGAAGCCGTGGCGGGCGAAGAAATCGCGGCTGAACTGGGTGGTCTCGATCAGGATGGTCTGGAACGCGGGCTGCGCGGCGATGCGCTGCAGGCGCTCGCACAGCAGGTGTTCGCCGTAGCCGCGCCGGTGCAGGTCGCGGCGCACCATGCCCCAACACAGCGCGGCCACGCTCGGCGTCTCGTCGAGGGCGGCGTAGCCGCCGCAGGCGACGATGCCCTCGTCCGCCGCCTCGATCACGAAGTAGTCGTCGATCTCGTCCAGGGTCTGGATGAAATCGGCGCGTTCGAGCTCGGCGAAATAATCGGGCGCGTTGCTGGAGAACAGCGCCAGGCAGGCCGCGCGATCGGCCGGCACGTAGGGACGCAGCCGCATCAATAGCAGTCCCAGTGGTAGGCGACGCGGCCGAATTCGCCGCGCTTGAGATCGTCGGGGTCGATGAAGAAGTTGGCGATGCCCGAATCGCCCCACATCATGCTGTCGTCGCTGTCGAGCTGCAGCAACAGCACGCGTCGATCGCCGGGATCGCGCGGGTCGCTCTGGGTGAAGTCCGGATGGCCGCCGAACTTGTGGCCGCTGCGCGACAAGGTTTCGAACAAGGCATCGTTCAGGGCATCGCGATCCTGCTCGGGATGCGCTTGCACATAGGCGTCGATGCGGTCGTCCAGCGACGCGCCCATCGCCGCGGGCCAGCCGCTGTCGTTGCCGCCCAGGCCTTCGCGCCCGGCGACGAAGCGCATCCGTCGTGGCGTGACCGGGTCGAAAGGCAGGCGCTGGCTGTCGGCCGCATCCGCCGGCGGCGCCACCGCCGGCGCGCTCGCGTCGGGCCAATGCACCACGCGGAACCCCAGCGGCCGCATCAGCGCGTCCATGCCGTCGTGCTTGGGGTCGTCGAAGTTGGCGCCGTAATAGTCGCCGCGATCGGAGATGAAGAACTGCAGTAGACCTCGCTGCGGCGCGCCGTCCAGGCGGGCCTCGGCCAGATCGATCTGGGCCAGCAGCACCAGTGGCCGGCCGCCGGGATCGCGTGGGTAATCGCGGCCCGCGGCCCAGTAGGCGCGGCCGCCGAGCTTGCTGGCCTCGAGTTCGTCGCGTGCCATCGGCGTCAGCGTGATCCGCGCCACCGGGCGCTCGCTGGCTTGCAGCCGCGGCCGCAGCGATGCCAGCACCGCCGCGGCCGCCTGTTCGGTGCGCGCCTGCGCAGCGGCGTCGGGCATGCCCGGCTTGGGCGAACGCGCCTCGGCGTCCAGGCGCTCGCCCATGGCCGCGGCGTAGCGGTAGGCGGCGTAGCCCAATACGCCTGCGGTCGCCGCCATTATCGCCGTCGACAGCAGCACCGAATGCAGCGTTTTCATGCCAGCTCGCTCCCTAGCGATCGCGCCGATTATGAGGCCCGCACCGGCTCATCGACGCGTGCGCGCTCCAGCGGCGCCAAGACCTGCTGCGATCCGCGGCCGAGCCAAGCCCTTAGCGGTTCGCCGATTCCAGCGTCAGCCGCTCCCACTCGCGAACGAATCTCAAGGCCGTGTCGTGGACCTGGGCGGCGCTCATCTCCGGTCGGAACAGGGCCGAGCCCACACCGACGCCGTCGGCTCCGGCCGCGCGCCATTGCCCCAGGTTGGAGACCAACACGCCGCCGACGGCGAACACCGGGACGTCGGCCGGCAGCACCGCGCGCAAGGCACGCAAGCCGCCGGGCCCGCCGCTGTCGGCCGGAAACAATTTCAGGCCGTCGGCGCCGGCACGCAGCGCCTGGAACGCCTCGGTCGGAGTGAATACGCCGGGCAGGGAAATCAGGCCCGACGCGCGGCTCTCCGCGATCACCAGGGCATCGGTATTGGGGGACACGATCAGGCGGCCGCCTGCCTGGGCGACCGCGGCGACCTGGCCGCCGTCGAGCACGGTGCCGGCGCCGACCAGGGCGCTTCCGGCGAACTGCGCGCTCAAGACCCGGATGCTGGACAGCGCATCGGGCGAATTGAGCGGAACTTCCATGACCCGCACGCCGGCGTCGAACAGCGCCCAACCGATCTCGAGCGCGCGCTCGGGCACCAGGCCGCGCAGGATCGCGACCACCGGATGCGCGAGCAGGAAGGACAGGTTCACGCCTGCCCGCCCGCGGCCAGAATGCGCGACAGACCGCCTGCCACGCAGGCGTCGGCGTCGAGCGCGATGGGCGCGGCGGCGCCGACCGCGGCCAGCGCCCGCGCGTAGCGCCGCGCC
Organism: Lysobacter sp. CCNWLW3; assembly: GCF_036697405.1. Classification (NCBI taxonomy): domain Bacteria; kingdom Pseudomonadati; phylum Pseudomonadota; class Gammaproteobacteria; order Lysobacterales; family Lysobacteraceae; genus Lysobacter; species Lysobacter sp. CCNWLW3. Next base: position 14,072 of record NZ_JBAHWA010000011.1, on the reverse strand, counting down.
AGCTCCGGCGCGCCCACGATCAAGGTCGGCGCGCCATCGCCGGGGCGGAGGTCGACGCTCTCCCGGCAGGCGGCGATCTCCGCGCCGATCAATACGCCGGACAGATAGTCGCGGATTTCGCCTTCGTCCAGGCGCCGGGTGGCGTAGCCGGAACGCACGGAGAACAGCGCCGACGACAGCGGGTCGCGCAGGCCGACGGCGAGGCCCCGATCGAACGCCGGCCAAGCGGGTTCCGCAGCCGCCTCGGTCTTCGACCAACGCGCAGCGAGCGCGGCGAACAACTCGCCGGTGATGCAGGTGCGAAAATCGGCAATGCGCCCTGCGCTCGCACGCACCCACTTGGAATGCGTGCCCGGGCAGATCACCAGCGCCTCGGCATGGGCCGGATCCAGCGCGATCGCGCCCAGCACCTGGGTTTCCTCGCCGCGCATGACTTCGACGCCGGCCGATGCGCTGTCGCGTTTCACTCCGGGCACGAGGCGGATGCCGGCCTCGACTTCGACCAGCCCCGCGCGCAGCTCATCCGCGCCGGCGGGACAGTCGCGATACGCGAGCTCCCGCCAGCCGTTGCGCGCGCCGGCCATGCCGCAGACCAGCACAGGCAGCCCCTGCGCACGCCAATCGCCGAGCAGCCCTTCGAGGACGGCCGGGTGCTCGCCCGCACCCAGCGAGATCGCGCCGCAGGCGGTCTCGCGGCGCGCGATCACGCGGCCGTCCGCGGCGATCAGCAACGCGCGCAGATGGGTGCCGCCCCAGTCCACGCCGATCAGCGCAGCTCGCGCGGACAAATCAGACCACCCCGCCGTCGACGACGAAAGTCTGACCGGTGCACATCGCGCTTTCGTCGGCGCACAACCACAGCGCCATCTCGGCCACGTCGCCGGGGTTCAGGTGGGTTTTCAGGCACTGGCGTTCGAGATAGCGCACGAACTTGCTCGGGTCCAGGCGCCCTTTCTCCAGCTGGCGCTCGGTCAGCACCCAGCCCGGTGCGATCGCGTTGACGCGGATGCCGGCCGCGCCGAGTTCGCGCGCCAGACTTTTGGTGAGCCCCGCCACCGCCGACTTCAGGGTCGCGTACACCGGCACCCCGACCGCGCCCATCATCCAGGAGATCGAACCGAGATTGACGATCACGCCGCGTCCGGCGGCGCGCATCGGCCCCGACACCGCCTGGGCGAGAAAGAACTGGTGGCGCAGGTTGACCGCGACGCGGTCGTCCCAGTCCGCGACGGAGACCTCGCCCAGGGGCTGGGCCTGATCGTTGCCGGCGTTGTTGATCAGGGCATGCGGCACGCGGCCGTCGAGCAGGCTTTCGACCGCGCGCAGGCTGGCGTCGATGTCGCGCAGATCGCACACCGCATAACGCGGCAGCGCGTGGCCGCGGTCGGCCACGCGCGATGCCGTATCCGCCGCCGCCCGCGCGTCGATATCGAGGAAGAACACTTCCGCGTCCTGGCGCGCGAAGGCCTCGACCATGGCCGCGCCGATACCGCTGCCGCCGCCGCTGATCAGGATCGGCTTGCCCGCGAGCGAAGGATAGATCGCCATCTCAGCCGCCGTACTCGCCGACCGGCGCGCCCGGCACCTCGACCTGCACCGCCAGGATGCTGCCCGACAGGGGCGCGGCCGCCAACTGCGTGGCCGACAGGCGTATGCGCGCGGAGGTGATGTACAGCGTCTTGAGATCTTCGCCGCCGAAGGCGCAACTGCTCGGCCTCGGCACCGGCAGGTCGATCGTGCGTTCCAGGGTGCCGTCCGGAGCGTAGCGCCGGACCGCCCAGCCGTCCCACATCGCGCACCACAAATGGCCCTGCGCGTCGATGGCCAGGCCGTCGGGCATGCCCTCGCTGCTGTCGAACGTGGCGAAGACCGCCTTGTTGGACAGTTCGCCGGCCGCCAGATCGTAATCGTAGGCGTAGATCGTGCGGCGCCCGGAGTCGGCCAGGTAGAAACGCTTGGAGTCCGGGCTCCAGCCCATGCCGTTGCAGATGTGGAAGCCGCTCTCCATCTCGCGCAGGCTGCCGTCCACGTCCAGGCGATAGAGCGAGCCGCGGTCCGGGCTGGCATCCAGCGCCAGGGTGCCGGCCCAGAGCCGGCCCAGCGCATCGCACTTGCCGTCGTTGAAACGCCGCCCCGACATGCCCGGCGGGCTGGCCAGCGGCGCCATTTCGCCGCTGCGCAGATCCAGGCTGCGGAAGCCGCTCTGGGTGGCGGCGACATAGCCGCCGCGCCGGCGCGGCACCACCATGCCCACCAGTTCGCCCAGCGGCGTGGTGCGGGTATCGCCGGTACTCAGATTGGACAGGTGCACCGAAGGCGCGAGGATATCGACCCAGAGCAGCGACTGCGCGCTGCCGATCCAATACGGGGCTTCGCCCAGGAAGGCGCTGTGCGGAATCGCGCAACGCACTTTGGCGTCGGCCGCGTGGCTCGGGCTGACGGCGCTGGAAATGGACATGAAGGTTTCACCCACGTTGCCGGAAATGCGCCGTGCACCTTCGATGACGTCGCGCCCCAGCGCATGCAAACGGTCGGAAGGAAGGCGGAACGACGGCCCGCTGATGCTGATCGCGCCGATGGCTTCGCCGCGGTGGTCGAGGATCGGCGCGGCCACCGCGCTGATGCCCAGGTGCGATTCTTCGACCGATACCGCGTAGCCACGCGCCTTGATCAGGTCCAGTTCGCGTTGCATCTCGACCGGATTGAGGATCGAGTTCGGCGTCAGCGCCTTGAGCGCGCTGGAGGCCAGGTAGCGCTGCAGTTCCTCCGGCGGCCGGTAGGCCAACAAGGCCTTGCCGACCGCGCTGGCGCCTGCGGACAGGCGACTGCCCACGCCATTGGCCATGCGCATGGCCTGGATGTGGTCGCGCTGGTCGATGATCAGCACCTCCGCACCGTCCAGCACGCCCAGGCGGGTGGTTTCCTGGGCCAGCTCGCGCAGGCGCAGCAGTTCCGGCTCGGCCGCGCTGCGCAGGTCGAACTCGCTCCAGACCCGATGCGCCATCTCGAACAGGCGCAGGCCCAGGCGGTAGGTCTGGGAGCCCTCCTCGAAGCGGATCAGGCGGAAATCGATCAGCGTCTGCAGCATCCGGTGCAGGGTGCTCTTGGGCATGCCGGAGTAGCGCATCAGGTCGCCGAAGCGCAGCGGATGCGGCGCCTCCGCGATCAGGCTGAGCAGGCTGAGCCCCTTGGACAACGCTTGCGCGCCCGGAATGGCGAAGCGCTTGTCGTTATCCCCATCGTCTTCTGGCGGTACCTTGCCGGCACTTTGCATGTCTGCGTCCCTACTAATCCCAACATATGGGCTGACGGTTCCAATCCTATATGATAGAACGGCAATTCCGCAAGCCGACCGCGAGATTGCCGATGAAGATCACCCAAGTCTCCCATTGGATGCTGCGCATCCCCCTGACCGAGTCGATCGCCTGGGCCTCCGGCGCGCGCACCGGCGCCACCCGCCTGGTCTGCAAGATCCAGACCGACGCCGGCATCGTCGGCTGGGGCGAGACCATCTGCCTGATCGAACCGGTACGCGCGGTGTTCGAGAGGATCGTGGCGCCGCTGGCCCTGGGCTACGCGCCCAGCCAGGTCGAGCGCTTCGGCCGGCACGTGCTCGGGGCGGGCTACTACCACCACAAACGCGCCGCGGTCATGGCCATCGCGGCCATGGAAATGGCGATGTGGGACGCCCTGGGCAAGGCCGCCGACCAGCCCCTGCACGCGCTCTGGGGCGGCCTGTGGCGCGAGCGCGTGCCGGCCTCGGCCTACCTGTTCCTGGCCGACCCCAAGGCCTGCGCCGACAAGGCGGCCTGGTTTCTCGACCAGGGCTACGGCACCTTCAAGGCCAAGATCGGCTTCGGCGAGGCCGCCGACTACGCCATCCTCGCCGCGGTCCGCGCCCGCATCGGCGACGCCCCGCTGCGCGCCGACGTCAACGGCGCCTGGCACCCGGGCACCGCCCGCCGCCAGCTGCGCCGGTTCGAAGCCCTGGACCTGGCCTACATCGAACAGCCGCTGCCGTTGGAGAACCTCGAAGGCCACGCCCACCTGCGCCGCGCCCAATCCACGCCGGTGGCGCTGGACGAGAGCGCTTACACCCTGGAGGACGTGGCCGCGATCGTGCGCGCCGATGCCGCCGACGTGATCCTGCTCGACCCGCACGAAGCCGGCGGCCTGTGGCAGACCATCAAATCGGCCGCGATCGCCGAGGGCGCCGACCTCCCGGTGACCCTGCACAGCGGCGCCGAGCTCGGCATCTCCCAGGCCGCCTACATCCACCTGGCCGCCTCCATCCCCAACATGAACCTGGCCATCGACACCGAGCGCGCCTACCTCGCCGCGGACGTGGTGCGCAATCCGCCCGCCCTGAAGGACGGCGCCTACGAGGTGCCGATGGCCCCCGGTTTGGGCGTTGAAATCGATGAGGCGGCCCTTGAGACCTACCGGGTCGGCGACATCGCCGGGGCCTACCTGGACCCGGCCCGACCCGGCTGGTTCCCGACCAAGCCGGCCTTTTGACCAAAATACGGAACATAGTTCCTTATCTTGGAAAAGCCTGCTATAAGGTCCGTGAAGCCGGCCGAACCGTGTGGGCGCGGCGATGCACCTCGGGAGGGTGACCATGCAAACCAAGTACCTAGTGCTGGCGGTCCTGACGGCACTGGCCGCGCTGGCGGCCGAACCGGCGCAGGCCCAATCCAAGCCGCCGGCCTCCGCCGATGCGACGGCGCAAACCGATCCGGAGCCGGCCGCCGATGCCGGCGCCGACGCACCGTCGGCGACCACGCTCGACGCGATCACCGTCACCTCGCAACACCGCCGCGAAAACGCGCAAAAGATCCCGCTCGCGGTCTCGGTGGTGAGCTCCGATGCGCTGGAGCGGATAAACGCCACCGACATCAGCAACCTGGCGACCCTGGTGCCCAGCGTGACCTTCTCGGCCGGCAACGAGCTGCGCAACAACTCGATCCGCATCCGCGGCGTCGGCACCGACGTGTTCTCCACCGGCGTCGAGCCCAGCGTTTCGACCGTGGTCGACGGCGTGGTCCTGCAGCGTCCGGGCTCGGCCTTCAGCGACCTGGGCGACATCGAACGGGTGGAAGTGCTGCGTGGCCCGCAAGGCACTTTGTTCGGCAAGAACTCCTCGGCCGGCGTGATCAACGTGATCACCCGCAGCCCGGATTTCGACGGCGTCGGCGGCGGCCTGTCCGCGCTGGTCGCGCAGGACAACGAGTACCGCCTCAACGGCGACGTCTCCGGCCCGCTCTCGCCCAACTTCGCCTACCGTCTGGCCGGTTTCTACCGGACCCAGGACGGCAACGTCGACAACCGGGCCACCGGCCGCAGCGTCAACGACCAGGAAGCCTACGGCGCGCGCGCCAAGCTCGCCTGGCGCTCCGACGACCAACGCTCGACCGTGCTGTTCAGCGCCGACTATTCCAAGCTGGATGCCGATTGCTGCGCCCTGCCCCTGATCGTGGCCAGCAACAATCCGCGCGCGGTCGCCACCGGCACGCCGGTCGGCCGCGGCAACGACCAGGTCAACAACGACGTCTCGCCGTTCGTGCGCCAGAAGAACTACGGCGCCTCGCTGACCGCCGACATCGCCCTGGGCAATCACACGCTGACCAGCATCTCGGCCTATCGCAAGTTCGACAATCGCAGCGACGTCGACCTGGACAACACCCAGGGCCGTTTCATCCGCTCCAATTTCAACATCGAATCCAGCCGCACCACCTCGCAGGAACTGCGCCTGGCCTCGCCCACCGACGGCCGCTTCGACTACGTCGTCGGCCTGTACTACTTCGACGGCTCGGTCTACAACTTCCTCGACCGGCGCGGCCTGAACATCGGCGCGGTCGCCGCGATCGCGCCCGACGGCAGCATCGTGCCGGTAATCCCCGGCGACGAAGGCGTGCTGACCGGCCATTCGGTGGTCGACACCCGCAACGTCTCGGTGTTCGGCCAGGCCAACTGGCGCCTGACCGATCGCTTCACCCTCACCGGCGGCTTGCGCTATCTGGACGAGCACCAGGAACTGCGCTTCGTCCGCCCCGTGTCCGGCTATTTCAACGGCTCGGCCGCGCCGCCCACCAATCCCGCCTTCGGACCCGTCGTGGGCCGCTACAGCGACAGCGCGACCATCGGCAAGCTCAGCGCCAGCTACGATTTCACGCCCAAGATCACCGGCTACGTGAGCTACAGCACCGGCTACAAGAGCGAGGGCCTGGCCGCCACGCTCGGGCTGTCGGCGGCGCAGTTCGCGGTGCTGCCCGCGCCGGCGGAAACCTCGACGCTGATCGAGGCCGGCCTGAAGACGCAACTGTTCGACGACGCCCTGCGCCTGAATCTGACCGGCTTCCGCACCCGCTTCGACGACTACCAGGCCCAGACCTTCAACGCCGCCACCGGCCTGGTGGTGCTGACCAGCGCCGGCACCGTCGCGGTGGACGGCATCGAAGCCGAATTCGCCCTGCGCCCCAACCAGTACCTCAGCCTCAGCGGCGGCGTGACCTACCTGGATGCGCGCTTCCTCAACGTGCCCAACGGCCCCTGCTACACCGGCCAGACCGCGGCGCAGGGCTGCGCGCCCTCGGCGCCGGGCCGGCCGGCGGTGCAGAACCTGGACGGCAAGCCGTTCATGAACGCCCCGCAATGGCGTTACACCCTGAGCGCGCGCCTGGAGGGTCCGCTCAGCGAACGCTTCGACGGCTACCTGCAGGCCGACTACCGCTGGCAGGACCGGGTCGTGTTCGACATCAGCCAGAACCCGAACATGAGCCAGGACGCCTACGGCGTGGCCGATCTGTCGATGGGCCTGATCTGGGGCGGCGGCAAGTACGACCTCGGCCTGTTCGTCAAAAACCTGTTCGACGAGCAATACGCGGCCAACATCATGGCGGTCAGCGGCGCCGGCGGCGCCAACGCCTACGCCCAGCAACTGTCGCGCGATTTCCGTCGCTACGCCGGCCTGACCTTCCGCGTGCGCTTCTGAGATCCGTTCGTCCGCCGCGGGCGGGGATTCCATCCCGCGGCTTCCCATCCCGTTGCTGGCGAGAATCATGGCGCTGATCGACTGCATCGTACTGGCGGCTTACCTGATCGGCACCCTTGCCGTCGGTCTGCACTACGCCGGGCGCAATAAACGCTCGCAGGACATGTTCGCCGCCGGCGGCCAATCGCCGTGGTGGGTGTCGGGCCTGAGCGGGTTCATGACGCTCAAATCGGCCGGCACCTTCGTGGTCTGGGGCGGCCTGGCCTATCGCGAGGGCGTGGTCGCCATCGCCATCAATACCTGCATCGGCTTGTCGGCGATCCTGGTCGGCCTGTTCGTCGCCGGGCGCTGGCGCCGCACCGGCGTCACCACGCCGGCGGAATTCGTCGAGCTTCGCTTCGGCAAGGGCGCGGTGCAGCTGTACACCTGGGCGATGATGGGCGTGCGCATCGTCTCCACCGGCGTGGCGCTGTACGCGGTGTCGGTGATGCTGGTCGCGCTGGTGCCGCTGGAACCCGGCCACGTCCTGCGCGACCCCGTCACCGGCCATTTGTCGCTGAAGTTCGCGATCCTGCTGTTCGGCGCGGTGGTCATCACCTACACCGTCGCCGGCGGCCTGTGGGCCGTGTTGATGACCGACGTGCTGCAATTCATCGTGCTGCAGCTGGCGGTGCTGTTCGTGATCCCCCTGCTGCTGTTGAAGGTCAACAGCGGCGTCGAGCTGGCCGCGCTGCCGGCCGGCTTCTTCTCGCCGACCTCCGACCAGTACACATGGTGGTTCATGGCCGGCTGGGTCGGCGTGCACTTCTTCCTGGTCGGCGCGGAATGGGCGTTCGCGCAGCGCTACATCTGCGTCCCCAGCGACCGCGACGCCAAAAAGAGCGCCTACCTGTTCGGCGCGCTCTATCTGATCAGCCCGGCCTTGTGGCTGACCCCGCCGATCCTGTTCCGCATGCTGCGCGCCGACGCCGATCCCGAGCAGGCCTACATCCTGGCCAGTCAGCTGGTGCTGCCGGCGGGCATGCTCGGACTGATGATGGCGGCGATGTTCTCGGCCACCGCCAGCGCGATCAGCGGCCAGATCAACGTATTCGCCGGCGTGCTCACCGAGCAGTTCTACCGGCGCCTGTTCCGGCCGGCCGCGAGCGACGCCCGCCTGGTCGCCGCCGGGCGCTGGTTCACCCTGCTGATCGGCGTGGCCCTGGTCGTCGTCGCGTCGCTGGTGCCCTACCTCGGCGGCGCCGAAAAGATCGTGCTGACCCTCACCGGCATGCTGTTCGGGCCGTTGATGGCGCCGACCATCTGGGGCCTGCTGAGCGGACGCATCGGCATGGCGGCGGTCACCGCGACCGCGGGACTGAGTTTCCTGGCCGGCCTGTGGGTGAAGTTCGGCCTCGACGGCGCCTTGGGCTCGCCGGCCCTGGCGGCGTGGGTGCAAGCGAATCCGCGCATCGCCGACGTGCTGGTCGGCGCGGTGCTGCCGGTCGCCATCCTGACCGTCGCCCATCTGCTGCGGCGCAAGCCGCAACCGGCCTGGAGCGCAGTGCAGGCGCGCGTGGACGCCTATGCGCCGACGCCGCCGGGCGAGCACGGCGTGGACCACGCGCCGGCCAAGGTGGTGGCGCTGTCGCTCGGCGCCTCGGGCCTGCTGACCCTGGCGCTGCTGGCGTTCAACCGCGACGGCCGCGCCGCGCTGCTGGTGTTCGGCCTGGCGCTGCTGGCGATCGCCTGGGCGGCCTGGCGCGTGTCGCGCCGGCGCACCGGCGCGGCGCGCTGACGCCGGCCGCGCCACGCGTCGCGGCCGCAATCGCGCCTCCCCGTCCCGACATTGGAGCCACTCTGATTCCACCACCCATTTGATTTAGGACCCCAGGAGTCCCGGACACCCCACGCGGGCATCGCGCCCGCTCCACGTCCCCGCTCTCGGCGGATCCGCCGCGGCGCCACGGTGTCGCGGCTAGGCGCATCGGACCCGATTCCCGGGTCCGGGAGGAGGAGCGATGAAACAAGCGAAAAAGTGGCAATCGTTGCTGTACGCCGGCTGCGCGGTCGCGCTGGCCGCGTTCGCGCCATTGGCGACCGCACAGCAATACAACGTGCGTTTGGACGTGCCCAAACAGGTGATCTGGGGCCTGGGCGTGGAAATCCAGAGCGATTCCATCGGCTCGGGCAACAACGGTCTGCCGACCGCGACGACCTCGGTGCCGCACGACCTGACGGCGAGCGAACGCAGCCGCCTGGCCACCGACCTGATCGGACGCGGCTACGGTTTCCGCTATATCCGCCTCGCGGGCGGCTTGTACCTGCGCGGCCTGCGCAACGACGGCAAGAACCTCGACGGCCGCTGGCCGGAACAACTGCCGGAACTGGCGACGCTGATCCAGCAATCCGGCGTGGAAGGCGTGAACCTCGAGTACTGGTCGCCACCGCCGGCGTGGAAATCGACGGACAGCTATATCGGCGGCTCGCTCAAGCAATTCGACGCCACCTTCCTCGGCCAGTTCGGCGACGCGGTGGTGGGAGACATCGACCACCTGCAGGCCAACGGCATACCGGTGGTCCAGTTCGGCCTGCAGAACGAGGCACCCCACTCGGCGACCCTGCCGTACTCGCACTGCTACTACACCGACAGCCAATACGTCGCCGCCTACAACGCGGTGGCCGCAAAGGTTCGCGCCGCCCACCCCGACATCCATCTGCACGCCAACAGCTGGGACGGACAGAAACGCGAGGCCCTGCGCAACGGCTTGGACATGAACCTGGTCGATGCCTGGACCTGGCATAGGATCGGCTACAACTCGAACGACCAGATCGACAATGCGGCGATGTTCAACGCCAACCGCATGGGCAAGGCGGTCTACAACAACGAGTTCGAATACCTCAGCGGCGGCACCTCCGAGGCGCGGATGATGAACACCGCGCAGTCGATCATGAACTGGTTCACCTTCGTCGACTCGCCGACCTGGTATTGGCTGCACGCGCTCAAGCCGACCTACAACTCCGAGGCCGAGGGCTATGCGCTGGGCTACTGGCGGCCGGCCGACGACACCGACTTCAGCAAGTTCGCCCACATCCAGCCGGGCCACTTCGATTACGAACTGCGCAACTGGCGGGCGATCGTCGGCTTCCTGGAATGGATGCCGTGGAACTCGCAGCGTTACCAGGTGGACGAACCCTTGTTTACCGATTCCAATGGCGTATCCCGGCCTTACAAGGACAAGCGCATCCTCGCCTTCCGCCAGGGCGGGCCCGGCGGCAAGCTGGTGGTGGTGCTGACCAACCGCGACGCGGCCACGCCCACCTACACCTTCAACATCAACTTCGGCAGCACCGGCAGCTTCAAGGGTTACCGCTACCGCGTGAACCAGTGGAAGCAGGCGCTGACCACCGTGAGCGGCCCGGTCGCGGCGATCAACGTGCCCACCAATTCGATCGAATTCTGGGTACAGCAATGACCGCCGCCGGCATCGGGGCCGCCGCTCCCTGACCCTGCGCGCGCGCAAAAAGCGAAAAGCCCGGCCATGGCCGGACTTTTCTCGGTGCGGTACCGCGCCTCAGAGGCCGGCCTTGCTGTCCGGCTCGAAGAAGCTCCAGCGCACTTCCGGGAAGGCCTGCTTCATCGCCCGCTCGACCGTGTTGATCTGCTCGGTCAGGGCCGCGACGCTGTGCTCCTCGCGCATGCGCGCCTGCACCGAGACCATGACCTCGTTGCCCAGCTGCAGGGTGATCAGGCTGATGACCTGGGCGATCTCCGCACGGCCGTCGAGGAAGTCGCGGATCTGCTGCTGGCGCGCCGGGTCGACGCTCTGGCCGATCAGCATGGCCTTGACCTCGATGGCGACGAACACCGCGACCACGATCAGTAGGGCGCCGATGGCGATGGTGCCGATGGCGTCCCAGATCGGGTTGCCGGTGATCACCGCGGTCAGCACCGCGGCCAGCGCGAACACCAGGCCGAACAGCGCGGCCAGATCCTCGCCGAAGATCACCACCAGTTCGGCCTGGCGGCTCTCGCGGAACCACTGCCACAGGCTGCGGCTGCCGCGCGCCTTGTTGACCTCGACCAGGCAGGCGCGCATCGACACCGCCTCGGCGGCGATGCCGAAGGTGAGCACGCCGGCCGCCCACCACCACTGCTTCAGCGGCTCGGGGTGCTGCAGCTTATGGATGCCCTCGTACAGGGAGAACATGCCGCCGACGGTGAACAGCATCACCGCGACCAGGAAGGACCAGAAATAGATCGCCTTGCCGTAGCCCAGCGGGTAGTCCGGCGACGGCGGCCGCTTGGCCTGGCGCATGCCCAGCAACAGCAGCAGCTGGTTGCCGCAGTCGGCCAGCGAGTGCACGGTTTCGGCCAGCATGGCGCTGGAGCCGGTGAAGAACGCGGCCACGCCCTTGGACACCGCGATCGCGAAATTGGCGCCTAGCGCGAACAGAATCGCGCGGGTCGAATCACCACCACCTGCCATGGTCGTCCTGCTCGTGAGGTTCGGAAGCGGCGGAGTCTAGCATCCGCGCCCGCGCGCCCCGGGGCGCCGCACGCCGCCCCTGCGGCGGGCCGGTCAGTCGGCCAATTCGCGCTGGCGCTTCTTGCTCAGGCGGGCCCGGATCAGCTCGTAGCTGCGGCGCAGCAAAGCCTGCAGCTCGGCCGCCGGCAGGCGTTGCGGCTGGGGCACGTTGACCCAGTGGGCGCGGGCCAGGAACGGCGCCGGACGGAAGCCGGGGCGCTCGGTCAGCTCCAGGAAACGCTCGTCCTCGACCCGGAAACTGATGCCGCCCGGCTCCGGCCCCTGCAGCCGGCAGGCACAGAACATACGGTCGCCGACGCTGAAGACCGTCACCTCCTTCCACTTCAGGTCTTCGACCACCCCCGGCCAGCCGCCGACCCAGGCACGCAAGATTTTTCGTCCATGTGATCCCGACATGAAGCCGTAAGCCCCTCCAGTGTGCCAATATCCGGGCATGGCCGCGCGCGAAAGACTCCCGCCTTGGCACGAGCGTCAGCGTCTCCCCAACGGACGCGAGTTGCTCATTCGTCCGATCCGACCGGAGGACGCAGAACCGCTGCGCGCCGGCTTCGGCCTGCTGCAGCCCGACGAAGTCCGCCAGCGCTTTCTTTACGCGCTGAAGGAACTCACCCCGGAGATGGCCGAGCGCTTCACCCGGATCAATCCCAAGACCGAATTCGCCCTGGTCGCCGCCGAGCCGCTGCCGCCCGGCGAGGCCCTGGTCGGCGCGGTGGCGCGGGTGGCCATCGACGACAACGGCAAGGACGCGGAGTTCGCGATCCTGGTCAGCCACTTCATCGCCAACATGGGCCTGGGCCGCTACCTGATGACGCGGCTGGTCAAATGGGCGCGCGGCAAGAAGGTCGAGCGCATCTACGGCGACGTGTTCGAGCACAACCACGCCATGATCTCGCTGGCGCAGTCGCTGGGCTTCGAGCGCGAATTCCAGCAGGACGCGCCCGGCCTGATCCGGGTCTCGCTGGACCTGCGCAAGCCCAGCCCGGCCTGAGTCCGGGCCCGGCGCCCTCCCCGTTCCCGCCCCCCGCCGACCGGCGGCTGTCCGTCCGCGCGCGCCCGGCGCGTTGGCTCCAATGCATGGGGCTGGCGGCAGGCCTTGCCGCGCATCCACGGAGGGACCGGTCGGAACGCGGATATGAGCATCGATGAAGCACGCCTCAACGAATTCCTGGGCCGCGCGGTCGGCGACCTGGGCGCCGCCATCAGCGCCACCCTGATCCTGGTCGGCGACCAGCTCGGCTACTACCGGGCGCTGGCGAAGGAAGCCCTGAGTCCGGCCGAACTGGCCGAGCGCACCGGCACCCACGAGCGCTACGCGCGCGAGTGGCTGGGCAACCAGGCGGCCGGCGGCTACGTCCAGTACGACGCCGACGACGGACGCTACCGGCTCAGCGAGGAACAAGCGCTGTGCCTGGCCGATCCCGGCGGGCCGGTCGACCTGCCCGGCGCCTATTCCATCGTCGAGGCCGCGTTCCATGCGCTGGAACGGACCAAGCAGAACTTCCGCAGCGGCGCCGGCATGGAATGGGGCGAGCACCACCCCTGCCTGTTCCACGGCACCGAGCGCTTCTTCCGCGCCGGCTACAACGCGCACCTGCTGGGCGAATGGCTGCCGGCGCTGGACGGCGTACTGGACAAGCTGCGCCAGGGCGGCAAGGTCGCCGACGTCGGCTGCGGCCACGGCGCCAGCACCACCCTGATGGCCAAGGCGTTTCCGAACACCAGCTTCATCGGCTACGACTACCACCCGGCCTCGATCGAGACCGCGCGCCGCCGCGCGCAAGAGGCCGGCATCGACAACGCCTATTTCGAGGTCGCCGACGCCACCGGCTACAGCGGCCGCAATTTCGACCTGATCGCTTTCTTCGATTGCCTGCACGACATGGGCGATCCGGTAGGCGCCGCGCGCCACGCGCGCGAGGCGCTCAAGCCCGACGGCCACTGCCTGCTGGTCGAACCCTTCGCCGGCGATCGCGTCGAGGACAACCTCAATCCGGTCGGCCGGGTCTACTACGGCGCGTCCTCGCAGATCTGCGTGCCCGTTTCCCTGGCCCGCCACGGCCCGGCCCTGGGCGCGCAGGCCGGGCAAGCGCGCCTGCAGCAGGTCATGAGCGAAGGCGGCTTCACCCGCTTCCGGCGCGCCACCCAGACCCCGTTCAACCTGGTGCTGGAAGCGCGGCCCTGAGCGAACCCGGCGGAATCGCCACGCAAGGCAATCACCGATTCCGCGCGGGCCATGCCCGTGCGGGATGGCGACGACCGCGTCGTCGAGGCCATTCGCCACCCCGCGACGATGCGGTTCGCCTAGGCTCACCACATCCTACGGCCGGCGTAGCGATTGCGATTGCGATTGCGATTGCGATTGCGGTTGCCGTTGCCGTGGCCGTGGCCGTGGCCGTGGCCGTTGCCGTGGCCGTGGCCGTGGCCGTGGCCGTGGCCGTGGCATTGGAATCCATAGCCCCGCACTCATGCGAGCAACCGTAGACCCGAAGGGCGGCGCGCAGGACGCGCGCCGTTTTTCGAATGGACAGGGACGTCCATTCGAAAAATCC
>NZ_JBAHWA010000010.1:0-137010 GCF_036697405.1 Lysobacter sp. CCNWLW3 | reverse complement strand
GCCGGGATTTTTCGAATGGACATCCTTGTCCATTCGAAAAACGGCGCGCGTCCTGCGCGCCGCCCTTCGGGTCTACGACTGCTCGCGTGGGTGCGGGGCTATGGATTCCAATGCAGGGGCAACGGCAACGGCAACGGCAACGGCAACGGCAACGGCAACCGCAGCCGCAGCCGCAGCCGCAGCCGCAGCCGCAGTAACGGAAGCAGCAACGGAAGCAGCAACGGAAGCAGCAATGGCGCCGGCATCCCCGCATCGCTTCCTCCGAACACCCCCGGTCTGAACGTTTCTCCGACATCCGTCGCCGGTATCGCGGCTATCATCCCGCGCATGCCGAATTCGACCCGTTCCCGCGACGCCTGGCTGTTCTGGATCATCGCCCTGCTGGTGCTGGGCGCCGGGCTGGGGTTGCGCGATCCCTGGCCGGCCGACGAACCGCGGTTCACCCTGGTCGCCAAGCAGATGGTCGAAAGCGGGGATTGGCTGTTCCCGCATCGCGGCGTCGAGCTGTACTCGGACAAGCCGCCCTTGTTCATGTGGCTGCAGGCGGCCGCCTACACGGTATTCCGCGATTGGCGCGTGGCCTTCCTGCTGCCCTCGCTGCTGGCCGCGCTGGGCACCCTGTGGTGCGTGGTCGACCTCGGCCGCCGCCTGTGGACGCGCAAGGTCGGCCTGTACGCGGGCTGGGCGCTGCTGTTCGCGTTCCAGTTCACCTGGCAATCCAAGAAGGCCCAGATCGATCCGCTGGTGGTGTTCTGGATCACCCTGGCCAACTACGGCCTGCTCCGGCATGTGCTGTCCTGGCGCAAGGACGGCGGCGGCGACTGGCGGATGTGGACCCTGGCCTGGGCCGCGGCGGGCCTGGGCACCATCAGCAAGGGCGTGGGCGCGATCGCGCTGCTGATGCTGATCCCGGCCGGCATCGCCTCGCTGCGCGGCTGGCGCGTGCGCGTGCAGGCGGCCAATCCGCGGTTTTGGCTCGGCCCGCTCGCGTTCGTGGCCGCGGCCTGCGTGTGGCTGGTGCCGATGGTGATCGCCGCGACCGGCAACGGTTCGCCCGAGTACCGCGCCTACATGGACGACATCCTGCTGCGCCAGACCGCCAAGCGCTACGGCGCGTCCTGGGACCACGGCCAGCCGCCGTGGTACTTCCTGCAAGTCGTGTTGACCATGTGGCTGCCGACCATGCTGGCGTTGCCCTGGGCGATCCCGGCCTGGTGGCGCCGCCTGCGCCGGCGCGATCCGCGTTACCTGCTGCCGCTGGCCTGGTGGCTGCTGGTGCTGGTGTTCTTCACCCTGCCCAACGGCAAGCGCGACATGTACATCCTGCCGGCGCTGCCGATGGTGTGCCTGGCGTTGGCGCCGCTGCTGCCGGGCATCGTGCGCAAGCTGTGGCCGCGCCGCATCGCCGCCGGTTTCAGCTGGCTGTTCGCGCTGGGCCTGCTGGGCATGGGCGCGGCGATGTGGTTCGGCAACCCCGGTTTCGAGCGCAAGCTGGTCGCCGAGCGCGGCATCGCCGAGGGCGCGCATGCGATGGCGGCCAGCCTGATGGCGGTCGGCGTGTGGGGCCTGGCCAGCCTGCTGTGGTTCGGGCCGCGGCGCCCGCTGGCGGCGATGGCGTCGCTGCTGACCGGCTTGTGGGTCGGTTTCGGTCTGCTGATGGCGCCGCTGCTCAACGATTCATCGTCGGCGCGCGGGCTGATGACCGAAGTGGGCCAGACCATCGGGCCGAAGGCGGAACTGGCCCTGGTGGCCTGGCGCGAGCAGAACCTGTTGATGGCCGATCGCCCTGCCACCACCTTCGGCTTCAAGCTCGACTTCAAGGAGCAGATGCGCCGCGGCCTGGCCTGGCAGGCGCAGAGCCCCGATACGCGCTGGCTGCTGGTGCAGGACGTGGCGCTGGACGCCTGCGTCGACCAGGCCCTGAGCGTCCACATGGGCAACGCCAACCGGCGTGGCTGGACGCTGGTGCCGGGTGCCGCGATCCACGCCTGCGCCATCGGACGCGAATGAGGGGCAAGGATTCCTTCGCGCGCGCGGCGCCTAACCCTGTGGGAGAGCGGCGTAAGCCGCGATGAGAATCGGTAACGACGCAAGCCCCGAACAACAGGTGTCATGGATCTGCATGCCGCGGGGGTTGTTGCCTTAGGGACCGATGCGCCGCCTCCGGCGGCATCGCGGCTTACGCCGCTCCCACAGATGGCGACCCGTAGGATGCGGTGAGCCGCAGGCGAACCGCATCGTCGCGCCGAACCCAATGCCCGCGCCGCCGCGGCCATCGCCCGATGCAGGCAAGCACGGCGCTCGGCGTGTTCGCCCGCTACTGCTTGCGCAAATCCGGTAGCGGCGCCACCGCGAATTCCGCCACATGCCGATCCAAGCCCACCGGCGCGCGCACCCGCCCGCTGGTCTTGGCCTCGGCCAGCAGGGCGTCGTTGGGGCTGTCGCCGTCGTCGTGGCGCTCGCGGTGGTACAGGTGCGTGGCCAGGCCGGCGAAGCGCAGCGAGCGCCGCTCCAGGCCGGCGTGGAAGGCGCGCACGGCCAGGTCCTTGTCTTCGCGGCCCCAGCCTTCGTAGCGCTCGTCGAAACCGTTGAGCGCGATCAGATCCTCGCGCCACCAGCCCTGGTTGCAGGTCTTGATCGCGGCCGTGCTCTGGCCGCGCGTGGCGCGCAGCGACAGCGCTGCCAGCGGCGGGATGCGCAGGGTGTGGCGGCGCCGGGTCAGACCGCGATCGAAGAAACCCAGGGCGCGGGTCTCGCCCGACAGCAGCCGATCGCGGCCGACCTCGTCGGTGAGCACGCGCTGGCCCTGCACGAAGCTGCCCGGCTGCGCCGCGCGCAGGTGGTCGGCGACGAACTGCGGATGCGCGAGCATGTCGCCGTCCAGCAGCAGCACGTAGTCGCCCGAGGTCGCCGCGATGGCGCGGTTGCGCGCCAGGGCGACGCGGAAACCGCGATCCTCCTGCCAGCTGTGGCGCAGCGGCACCGGATAATCGCGCGCGATCGCGGCGATCCGCGCGCGCGTGTCCTCGCGCGAGCCGTCGTCGGCCACCACCACCTCGTAGGGCAGGTGGCGCTGGCGCGCGAGCGCGCCCAGGGCCAGTTCCAGCGCCTCGGGCCAGTTGTAGGTGGTGATGACCACGCTCGCGCGCGGGGCAGGGGATGCGTTCATGGTTCCGAGGTGGTGACGCGCTGACCGTTCTGCAACATCCACAGCATGATGGTCTTCTGGCGCACGTAGTTGGCGCGCACATAGGCGTAGACCAGCCCGTGCCAGCCGTCCAGGAAGCCCAGCCGCAGCACGTAGCCGCGCCAGAAGCGCCAGGCCGGCGCCAGCACCAGCTTGCCCAGGGTCGCGCGCTTGCCGCGCGCGTAATCGTGCTCGGCCATCATCCGGGCGTAGCGCTGGGTCTTGGCCAGCTGCTGCTCCAGCGAGCGGTAGGGGTAGTGGATGAGATCGCCGGGCAGGGTGCGCACGGGGCCGTCGACGCTGGCGGCCTCGTGCACCTCGCGCTGGCCGCGCCAGCCGCCGCGGCGGCGGTCGAACAGGCGCAGCACGCGGTCGGGATAGGCGTTGCCGTGACGCAGGAATTTGCCGAAATACTCCGACAGGCGCGCGAAACGGTAGCCGGCCGCGGCGCCGAAGCCGGCGGCCTGCTCGGCCTGGATCGCCGTGCGCAGGGCGTCGTCGACGCGTTCGTCGGCGTCCAGGCACAGCACCCAGTCGTGTGCGGCCTGCTCGATCGCGAACTGCTTCTGGCTGCGGAAGCCGTCGAACTGCCGCTGCAGCACGCGCGCGCCGGCCGCGCGCGCGATCTCGACCGTGGCGTCGGTGGAATAGGAGTCCACCACCACCACCTCGTCGCAGAACGCCAGCGAGGCCAGGCAGTCGCCGATGCGATCGGCCTCGTTGAAGGCGATGATGCAGGCCGAAAGCTGGCAAGATGCCTGCGCCGCGCGCGCTTGCGCGCCCGCGGCAGCCACGTTCGATTCAGTCCGGGAAGCGTTGATGGCGGATTACCTGTTGTTCGCGAGCGAGCGTTATGCGCTGCCCATCCTGCAACCGCTGGCCGATGCGCTGCAAGCGCAGGGGCACGCGGCGCATGCCTGGTTCGTCGACGGCGCCGCCGGGGCCAAGTTGGCCGCACCGGTGCGCAGCATCGGCCTGCACGAGGCCGTGGCGCTGAAACCGCGGGCGGTGTTCAGCGCCGCCAATTGGGTGCCGCCCTTCGTGAGCGGGGCCAAGGTCCAGCTGTTCCACGGCTTCAACGTCGAGAAGCGCGAGGACGCGCGCGGCCATTTCCGCGTGCGCGGCCTGTTCGATCTGTACTGCACCCAGGGCCCGGCCACCACCGCGCCGTTCCGTTCGCTGGCCGCCGAGGCCGGCCACTTCGCCGTGGTCGAGACCGGTTGGCCCAAGCTGGACCCGCTGTTCCGCGACGACGATGGCAGCGCCGCGCGCCTGCGCCGGCGCGCCGGGCGGCGCCCGGTGGTGCTGTTCGCCTCGACCTTCACCGAACGCCTGAGCGCGGCCCCGCACCTGTACGAGGCGATCGCCCAGGAAGTCCGCCGCGGCGACCGCTACTGGCTGCTGACCCTGCACCCCAAATGCCCGCCGGAGCTGTTCGAGCGCTATCGCAAGCTGGCCGGCCCCAACGCCGATTTCGTCGAGACCGAGCAGTTGATCGCGGCCCAGCGCGCGGCCGACGTGCTGGTGGCCGACACCACCTCGGTGGTCTCGGAGTTCGTGGTCCAGCGCAAGCCGGTGGTGACCTTCCGCAACCGCGCGCCGAAAGCGCACATGATCGATTTCCACGAGCCGGCCGAACTGCCGGCGATGCTGGAACAGGCCTTCACCCCCGGCCCGGAGCTGCAGGCCTCGCTGGACGCCTACGCCGACGCGATCCATCCCTACCGCGACGGGCGCTCGTCCGAGCGGGTGATCGCGGCCACCGAGGACCTGCTCGCCGGCCGCCTGGGCCGCCTGCGCGCCAAGCCGTTCTCGGCGCGCCTGCGCGCGCTGCAGATCCGCCGCGAGCTGGGCTATTGGGGCCGCGGCTGAGCCGGACGTAGGAGCGGCAGCCACCTGCCTTTGGCCTTCGTAGGATGAGGTGAGCCGCAGGCGAACCGCATCATCGCGAGGGCCCGCAAGTCCGCGCCGGTGCGGTTACCACCGCACCCTACGGCCGGCGCGGCTTCTGCGTAAGACAGCCCGCCGCGAGTCCCGCCTTCGTAGGATGCGGTGAGCCGCAGGCGAACCGCATCATCGCGAAGGCCCGCAAGTCCGCGCCGGTGCGGTTACTACCGCACCCTACGGCCGGCGCGGCTTCTGCGTAAGACGGCCCGCCGCGAGTCCCGCCTTCGTAGGATGCGGTGAGCCGCAGGCGAACCGCATCGTCGCGAGGGCCCGCAAGTCCGCGCCGGTGCGGTTACCACCGCACCCTACGGCCGGCGCGGCTTCTGCGAAAGACAGCCCGCCGCGAGTCCCGCCTTCGTAGGATGCGGTGAGCCAAAGGCGAACCGCATCATCGCCGCACCGCACGTGCGCCGCCGCCCTCCGCCTACCAATGCAGCTTGCGTACCGCCAGGGTCGCCGACAGCTCGCGGTACAGCGCCTCGGCCTCGGCCAGCGGCAGGAATCGGATCCGCAGCGGCGGCGCCAAGGCCCCCGCGCCGGCGGTGTCCAGCCACAGCGTGGCGGTGCCGCAGCGGCGGTCGATCGGGCTGCGGCTGAGCTGCAGGGCCTGCAGCTTGTCGATCTCGGCGAAACGCCAATAACGCTTCCACCAGCCTTCGCGCACCGCGACCACTTCGGCCCCCAGCGCATAGCCCATGCGATGCGCGCGCTGGCGTGCCTTGAACACCGCCCACGGCAGCCACAGCAGCGCCAGCAGGCCCCAGGCGCCGAAGCGGAAGCACAGCAAGGCGGTGACCGCCGCCAGCCAGGGCGTGCCGGGCAGGAACAGCCGCCACCAGCTCGCCAGCGGCAGCGAGCGCCAATCCAGGCGCGACCATCCGGCCTTCGGCAGCAGATGTTCGATCAGCGATGCGCAGACCGCCGGCGTCGCGATCGGCGCCAGTTCGCGCAGGGCGCGTTCCTGCTCCTGCTCGTTGCCGACCGCGGTCTCGATTTCCAGCGTGCGCCGGCGCAGCAGCCGGTGCACGGGGCCTTCGCGCAGGGTCCAGGCCTGGATCCGGCGGCGCGAGGCGCTGGTGCGCCAGCGCGCCAGCAGGCCGCGCTCGACGGTCAGGCGGCGGCCGTGCTCGCTGAGGCGGAAGCCGTAGTACTGCAGCAGCGCCAGCAGCATCGACAGCAGCCGCACCAGGCCCACGAACAGCCCCAGCAGCACCAGGGCCGCCAGCAGGTACTGCAGCGCGCCGAAATGGTGTTCGCTGGTCCAGCCGAACAGGGACAGCACCAGTTGCCGGATCTGGCCGCCCATGCCTTCCGGCAGCAGATCGCGGCTGTAGGGCATGAAACCGGCGATACCGGCGCCGACCACGAACATACCGCGGTTGTTGATCAGGCCCAGGCGCAACACTTCGCCCAGCGGCATCGTCAGCAGCGGCGGCGCTGCGCTGTCGTCGGCGGCCAGGCTCGCGCCCGCGGCCGCGCCGCGGCGGCGCACCAGCGCTTCCAGCGCCAGCGCGTCGGACAGCTTGAGCACGCGCATCTCGGCTTCGGGCTTGTTGCCGCCGGCCGATTCCAGGCGCACCTCGGCCACCCCGAACACCCGGTGCAGCGCCGACTGGCGCAGCGCGACGTTGTGGATGCGCGCGAACGGGATCACCCGCAGGCTGCGCTCGAACAGGCCGCTGCGCACCACCAGGCTGTCGCCGGTGGCCCCGTAGCGGTAGGTGAAGTACTGCCACAGCGACAGCACCACCAGCACGCCGACCGCGAGCAGCGACCACAGTTCGTTGCGATCGCCGCGCCCGAACACCAGCAGCGCGATCAGCGGCACGATGAACTGGCGCAACTGCGCCAGCAGCACGAACAGCCACGACATCGGGTGCAGGCGGCGTTCGGCGCTCGCGGCCTCGGCCGCGGTCGGTTCCGGGCGCGGCGCTTCGGCTTCGCCCGCGATCGGATCAGGCGTCGTCATCGAGATCGATCTGCCGGCCCAGGCGATCGCGCAGGCGCTGCGCGTCCTCGGCGTCCAGGTGGGGCACGTTGACCGAGCTGTGGCGGGTGCCGGCGGTGTGCACCACTAGGGTCGCCAGCCGGCGCCGGCGCTGCCAGGGGCCGTGCTTGAGGTCCAGGTGCTGCACGCGCGTGATCGGCACCCGCGTCTCGCGCTGCCACAGACGGCCGCGGCGCACCGCCAGGCCGTGCTCGTCCAGGCGCCAGTAGCAATGGTTGAACTGCTTGGTGCCGATCCAGATCCCGGTCGCGATGCCCAGCAGCGCGCCGGTCGCGCCGGCGGCGATGCCGGCGGCCACGCCCAGGCCCAGCGTGCCCGACACCACCCCGACCACGCCGAACAGCACGCCCAGCGAGATCGAGGTGTCGAGCACGAACAGCGGCCGCGCGCGCGGCGGCAGCGCCTGCCAGGCGACCTGCGCGGCGGGCCGGGCGTCCGGATCGGCGGCGCTTGCGGGCTCGGGCGGCAGCGCGCTCATTCGATCGGGAGTTCCATGGCGTTGTAATCCTGGACCCAGTCGCGGCGGGCGCTGTAGGCCTTCAGGCGCGCACGCGCGCGTTGCTGGGTGTGCGCCGCGCCGGTGTCGCCGAACTTGGCGATCGCGCGCTTCTGGAAGTCCACCGCCTCGTCGAACTTGCCGTTGGCCGCATAGACGGCGGCGACGGTATCGAGCTCGGCGCCGGACAGATTGCCGGCGTCCTCGATCATGCGCTGGGCCAGCACGAGCGCTCGCGCCGGATCGCGCTGCTCCGGGATCGGGCACACCGCCAGATTCCAGGCGCGGTCGTTGCGCGCGTTCTTGCCGCCGGCGTCCTCGGCGCGGGCGATCCACTCGTCGGCCTGGCGGCAGTCGCGTTTCAGGCCCGCCGCGCCGTTGAAATACAGGTTCGACAGCATGCTCATCGCCGCCGGCTGCCCGCTTTCGGCCGCGCGCCGCAGGTGCGGCAGGGCCTGGACCAGGCGTTCGGGCGGGATCGGCTTGCCCTTGGGTAGGTCCGAGGTGTCCAGCAGCGTGCTGAGGACCGCGAACGCGGCCGTCGCGTTGCCGGCCTCGCTGGATTGCTCCAGCAGCTTCCTGCCGCGCGCCTTGTCCTGCACGACCCAGTCCGCGGGCTGGCCGGAGTAGAGCATCGCGCCCAGCCCCAACTGCGCCAGCGAATCGCCGTCGTCGGCCTTGCGCTCCAACGCCGCCAAGCGGGTCTTGTAGGTCGCCAGGTACTTGGGCCAACGCTCGTTGAGGCGGGTGCGCAGCGCGGCGTCGTCGTGCAGGGGCTGCTCCAGGCTCGCGATCGGCGGCGTCTCGACCCCGTCGCCGAGCAGCTCGATCAGGATCGACTGCGCCATGTCGGCTTCGCTCATGCCCGCCTGCTGCGCGTACTGCCGCACCTGCACCGACTCGTCGTTGACCAGGGATTCGGTCATCACCTTCCAGCCGCTATCGGTGCGCACGAATTCCGGACCGAACTGGAAGTTGGTGCCGGTCGGCGGGCCGAGCTCGCCGATCGCGCGGTCGCTGCCGATCAGGGTGACGTGGCTCAGGGTCGGCAGCGGCTCGCCTTCGTCCGGCGCGGCCACGCCGCACCAGCCGCGGCTCAGGCACAGCCGCGCCAGGCCGTCGCCGTCGAGCGCGGCCAGCTGGGCGTCGGTCTGCGCGGCGCGCAGCGCATACACCACCACCCGGTCGCTGAGCGGGATGCGCCGCATCTGGTCGGCGGAAGCGGCGCGCGCCGCATCGCGCAGGAACAGGTAGTAGTCCAGGCTGGACGGCGCCACCAGGGCGGCGCTGGCCGGATCGTCGCGGCTGCTCAGCTGCGCGTAGCGGTCCCAGGCCTGGCTCACGGCGTTCATTTCGGTCAGTTCGTCGGCCGCCGCCGCCGGAGCGGCGAGCAGCGCGAAACACAGCATCCAACAGCGCATCCATCATCCCCTTGAGTAATACGTCGATCGACGCGCAGCGGCCTGCGCGCGCAGGCCGCGGCGTCTGCGCCGTTCAGCGATTCCAGTACGGGTTTTCCTCGCCCGAGCCCGGCGGTCGCAGCGTATAGCGTTTGTAGGTCCACTGGTATTGAGCCGGATCGCGCCGCGCGATGCGTTCCACCGCGGCGTTGAGCGCGGCGGTGGCGACGGCCAGATCCTCGTCGCCGATCTGCGCCGGCGCCGGCTCGATGCGCAGGGCGAAGCCCGGCGCGCCGTCGTGGGTGTCGATGCGTTCGCAGTACGCGAACAGCACGGTCGCGCCGGTGCGGCCGGCGAGGCGTCCCAGCAGGGTCATGGTCAGCGCCGGCACGCCGAAGAACGGCGCGAACTCGCCGTCGCCGGCCTTGGGCTGCTGGTCGGGCAGGATCCCGGTCACGCCGCCGGCGTTGAGCAGCTTCCACAGCTGGCGCACCGCCGGGCCCTCGGCGCGGATCTGGGTGACCCGGTCGGGCGCATCGGCGCGCACCAGGTTGAGGAAGGCCTCGCCGATCTTCGACTCCGGCGGCCGGTACAGGATCGCCAGCGGCGTGCGCGAGGCCAGCCACTGGTTCAGCAGCTCCCAGTTGCCGTAATGCGGCGCGGCCACGATCACCCCGCGCCCGGCCGCGATCGCCGCGTCGAACAGTTCGGTGCCGTGGGTCTCGCGCAGCAGGGCCAGGTTCTCCTGGTGCGGCCGGGTCCACAGGCGCAGGGTCTCCAGGATCTGGCGGCCGGTGGTGCGCAGGATCGCCCGGTGCCACTGCTCGCGCTCGGCGGGCAGCAGCCCGGGGTAGGCCAGCTCCAGGTTGACCCGGGTCACCCGGCTCTCGCGCCCGTTGCGCCAGCGCCAGGCCGCGGCGACCAGGTCGCCCAGGCCGAGCAGCCAGGACCAGGGCAGGCGCGCGAGCGCGGAGGCGAGCAGGTACAGCAGGCGGGCGACGAAACGGGTCATCGCATCAGTCTAGCCGGCGCGGACGGGCGGCCCGGTGCGCGGGCTGGCCGGATGCGACGGGCCGGGCGACACTGTGCGGCCCGTCTCGCAGGACCCCGCCGCCGTGCTCAGTCTGATCCAGCGCGTGACCCAGGCGGCCGTAACCGTAGACGGCGAGACCGTCGGGGCGATCGGCCCCGGCCTGCTGGCCCTGGTCGGGGTCGAACCCGGCGACGGCGAGGCACAAATCGCGCGCATGGCCGAGCGCCTGCTCGGTTACCGGGTGTTCGCCGACCCGGCCGGGCGCATGAATCTGGGCCTGGGCGACACCGGCGGCGGCCTGCTCCTGGTCAGCCAGTTCACCCTGGCCGCCGACACCCGCAGCGGCATGCGCCCGGGCTTCAGCACCGCGGCCGCGCCGGAGCTGGCTGAACCGATATTCAACCGGCTGGTCGCGACCTGCCGGACGCGTCACGCCGGGGGGGTGGAAACCGGGCGCTTCGGTGCCCATATGGTGATCAGCCTGGTCAACGACGGCCCGGTCACCTTCCTCCTCCGGTCCTAGATCGGGCCCTAGCCGGCCCGGCCTGCTATACTGGAACGTTCCCTAGACCTACAAGCGCGGGTGGCGCAGCCCATGGCCAACGAACGACAGCCCCCTCCGTCCGATATCAAGCTCCTGATCAGCAAGGGTTTGGAGCAGGGCTATCTGACCTATGCCGAGGTCAACGATCACCTGCCGGACGACCTGGTCGACGCCGAGCAGATCGAAGACATCATCGGCATGATCAACGGCATGGGCATCGAGGTGCACGAAGTTGCGCCCGACGCCGAAACCTTGCTGCTTGCCGACGGCAATACCGGTAACCGCGAAGTCGACGACACCGCCGCCGAAGAAGCCGCGGCGGCGCTGACCGCGCTCGACGGCGAAGGCGGCCGCACCACCGACCCCGTGCGCATGTACATGCGCGAGATGGGCACGGTCGAGCTGCTGACCCGCGAGGGCGAAATCGCCATCGCCAAGCGCATCGAGGAGGGCCTGAACCAGGTCCAGGCCTCGCTCGCTTCGTTCCCGGCGACGATCCAGCTGATCCTGGAAGACTACGAGCTGCACAAGGCCGGCAAGAAGCGCCTGGCCGAGATCGTGGTCGGCTTCAACGACCACCTCGACCAGGAACCCGAGCCGCCGGCACCGGTGGTCGTGGCCGAAATCGAAGAAGGCGACGAAGACGAAGTCGAGACCGCCGCCGACGAGGAAGCCGAGGAGACCGTCAGCGGTCCGGATCCGGTCGAGGTCGCCAACCGCATGGAGGCGATGTCCGCCGACTACGCCAAGTTCCAGAAGGCGTACGCCAAGAACGGTCCCAGCCACAAGACCGTGCTCAAGGCGCGCGAGGACATGGCCGCGGTGTTCGTCACCCTCAAGCTGCCGCTGGCGCTGACCGATTCGCTGGTCCGCAACCTGCGCGAGGTGGTCGGCAAGATCAAGGACCACGAGCGCAAGATCCTCGACCTGTCCACGCGCGTGGCCAAGATGCCGCGCAAGGACTTCATCCGCGCCTGGGAAGGCAACCAGACCAATCTGGAGTGGGTGGACGAGCTGCTCAAGCGCAAGCAGAAGTGGTCCTCGGGCCTGCGCGACGTCAAGGACCAGGTCATCGCCGAGCAGGAAGCCACGATCGCGATCGAGCAGGCCTCGTTCCTGACCCTGGCCGACATCAAGGAAATCAGCCGCGCGATGGCCTATGGCGAAGCCAAGGCGCGCAAGGCCAAGAAGGAGATGGTCGAGGCCAACCTGCGCCTGGTGATCTCCATCGCCAAGAAGTACACCAACCGCGGTCTGCAGTTCCTCGACCTGATCCAGGAGGGCAACATCGGCCTGATGAAGGCCGTGGACAAGTTCGAGTTCCGCCGCGGCTTCAAGTTCTCGACCTACGCCACCTGGTGGATCCGTCAGGCCATCACCCGTTCGATCGCCGATCAGGCCCGCACCATCCGTATTCCGGTGCACATGATCGAAACGATCAACAAGCTCAACCGCATCTCGCGCCAGATGCTCCAGCAGTACGGCCGCGAGGCCACGCCGGAAGAGTTGGCGAAAGAGATGGACATGCCCGAGGACAAGATCCGCAAGGTCATGAAGATCGCCAAGGAGCCGATCTCCATGGAAACTCCGATCGGCGACGACGAGGATTCGCATCTGGGCGACTTCATCGAGGACACCAACGTGGAGTCCCCGGTCGAAGCCACCACCAACATCAACCTTTCCGAGACGGTCCGCGACGTGCTCGCCGGCCTGACCCCGAGGGAGGCCAAGGTGCTGCGCATGCGCTTCGGCATCGACATGAACACCGACCACACCCTCGAGGAAGTCGGCAAGCAGTTCGATGTCACCCGCGAGCGCATCCGTCAGATCGAAGCCAAGGCGCTGCGCAAGCTGCGCCATCCGAGCCGCTCGGAACAGCTGCGCAGCTTCCTCGATATCGACTGAAGCCCGCCGCTGTCGCAATACGAAAAAGCCCCGCCGATGCGGGGCTTTTTCTTTGGGCCGCGTTGCGGCCCTGGCAGCGCGATCGCGGCTTACGCCGCTCCCACAGAGAGCGACGACGTACCGCCTTCTGTGGGAGCGGCGTAAGCCGCGATCGAATCTCCGGCTACCGACTACCGACTACCGACTACCGGCTACCGACTCAACCCACGTTATAGAAGAACTGCTCGTGCACGATCTTGCCGTCGCGCACCTTGTAGACGCAGATCTCGCTCATGTCGATGCGGCCCATGCCCTTCATGGTCACGTCCAGGCGCATGGACACGCTGAACCAATCGCCCGCGACCACCGGATCGCTGCAGCTGCTGCCGTGCATGGCTTCGATGCGTTCGTTGAACTTGCGGCCCTTCTCGCGGATCGCCTCCAGGCCATGGGCGTTGCCCAGCGCCTCCGGCGGCAGACCCTCGGGTTCGATGCTGACGGCGTCGTCCGCGTACAGCTCGGTCTGGGCTTGATCGTATTCGCCCTGGCGGCACAGCTCGACCAGACGGCGTGCGACTTGTTCGGTATTCATGCGGGCGTTCCTTTGGGGTGGGAGCCGCAGATTACGCCCGCCCTGCTGACAGCGTGTTGTCAGGGGTGAGCGCTCGGGCGTGGCCGGCTTGCAGGCCCGCGACGGCTGCGGCATCGTGCGCTCTGGCCCGTCGAGAGCCGCGCATGTCGCACGACAACCCGTACCAACCGCCTGCCGTCGCCGTGCACGATGCCGTCGTGGTGGACCCGAATGCGCGCTTGTACAGCCTCAGGGGGATCGGCCTCGGCGTGTTCTTCGGCAGCCTGCTGGCCGGCGGAGTATTGATCGCGCGGAACTACCGCGCGCTGGGCGAGCCGGTCAAGGCGCGCAACGCGCTGGTGTGGTCCCTGCTGGGGACTTTGGTGCTGTTCGCGCTGGTCTATACGTTGCCGGAGCAGGTGCCCGGGCTGGCGTTCGTGATCGTGCAGATCGTCGTGATCGTGTCGCTGGCCAGCAAGCTGCAGGGCCCCGCGATACGCGCGCTCGAGGCCCAAGGCGCGCAGATGCGCTCGAACTGGTCGGCCGTCGGCATCTCCCTGCTGATCAGCCTGGGGATGTTGGCGATCCTGCTGCTGGTGGCCCTCCTGGCGCCGGAATCCTGGCAGTTGTAGCCCCGATGCGGCGGCGCGCCGCATCGACATGGCGCGGCCCGGTCGTTTCCAGCCCACCCCGATCGCGCGCTCCCGCGGCGTTGAGCGCCGCCATCGTCGTATCCTGGATCCGCGCGGATCAGCGCGGGCGCAGCAGCTCCAGCGCGTCGTAGCAGGCGCCCATGGTGTGGTAGTCGGTCTTGCCGGCCGGGCTCTTCTCGTCGCTGTACTTGCGGTTCTCGCGGTCGAGGATGCGGAACCACGCGCCGTGCCGGTGATCGACGAAGTGGCGCCAGCTGTAGGCCCACAGGCGCTGGTACCAGTCCCAGTAGCGCGCATCGCCGGTGCGCTGGGCCAGGCGCGCGGCCGCGGCCAGCGACTCGGCCTGGACCCAGAAATACTTGTCGTCGTCGCAGACCGTGCCGTCGGGGTCGAAGCCGTAGCTCAGGCCGCCGTGCGCCTCGTCCCAGGCATGCGCGACCGCGGTGTCGAACAGCTGCTGCGCGACCGGCAGCAGCCAGTCCACCGGCGCGCCGCGTTCCTGGGCGTGGCGGTCGAGGATCAGCAGCAGCTTGGCCCATTCGGTCTGGTGCCCGGGTTGGAAACCCCAGGGACGGAACAGGTGCTTGGGATCGTCGCGGTGGTAGTCCCAGTCGATGTTCCAGTCGCGGTCGTAGTGCTCCCACACCAGGCCGCCGGCCAGCGCGGCCTGGCGCCGGGTCATCTGGCTGGCTAGGGTGCGCGCGCGGTAGTAGTAACGCGGCTCGCCGCTGGCCTCGTAGGCGGCGATCAGGGCCTCGCACAGGTGCATGTTGGCGTTCTGGCCGCGGTAGTCGGAGAAGCGCCAGCTGGCGTCGGCTTCGTCGCGGTACAGCCCGGCGTCCTCGTCCCAGTACCAGGTCTCCAGCAATTGCCAGGTTTCCTCCAGCCAGGGCGCGGCCTCGTCGATGCCGCCCTTGAGCGCGCTGGCGTAGGCCAGCATCACGAAGGCGACGCCGTAGGCATGATTGGTGCGGTCCTCGGGCATGCCGTCGCGCAGGGTCCAGGCGTAGCCGCCGCCGACCGGGTCGCGATGGGCCTGGCGCAGGTAGCGCAGGCCGTGGCGGGCGGCGTCGCGGTATTCGTCCAGGTCGAACTCGCGCGCGGCCATGGCGTAGTTGAAGACGAAGCGCGTGCTGCTGACCAGGTGCCGGTGCGAGCGCTCGTAGACGCTGCCGTCGTCGCGGAAATAGTGGAAGTAGCCGCCGGCCGGATCGATCGCGCGCGGGTGGTAGAAGGCCATGGTGTCGGCGATGTGGGCGCGCAGGAAGTCGGGGTCGCGGAAATCCGGCAGCGTGCCGTCCTGCGAGGGGGCGTGGTAACGGCTCATGCGTGTTCCTTCATCACGGCTGCTCTTCCATCAGTGACTCGACCTCCGAACGCGGCGGCATCGCCGCGAACGCGCCGTGGCGCGTGGTCGCCAGCGCGCCGGTCGCGGCGGCGTAGCGCAGCGCATCTTCGAACGCCTCCCGCCGCTCGAGGAAGGCCGGAAAGTCAGGGGCTTGCACGTCCAGCGTCGCCAGCCGGTGCAGCCAGCCGCCGACGAAGGCGTCGCCGGCCGCGGTGGTGTCGGTGGGCAGGACCTCGAAGGTGTCCAGCTGGCCCTGGCGGGTGCGCGTGTACCAGCGGATGGGCGCGGCGCCGTCGGTGACCAGCACGCAGGTGGCGTAGCCATGCCACAGGCGCTGCAGGGTCGCCGCCTCGCCGCCCAGCGGCCCGGCCAGGAATTCCAGCTCGGAGCGGCTGAGCTTGATCGTGTCGGCTTCCAGCAAGGCCCGCCATACCGTGGGCAGCGGGTCGAAGGCGTCGGCCCACAGCGCCTGGCGCAGGTTGAGGTCCATGCTGACCAGCGCGCCGGCCTGGCGCGCGCGCTGCATGCCCGACAGGGTGGCGTTGGCGATGCCGGCCTCGGTCAGGCTGTTGGAGCAGACGTGGAAAGCCAGCGCGTCTTCGAAGCAGCTCGCCTGGTAGTGCTCGGCGCGGAACAGCAGGTCGGCCGCGGGCGGGCGGTAGAAACTGAAGCTGCGCTCGCCCTGTGCGTCCAGCGAGACGAACGCCAGCGCGGTCTTGGCGCCGGCGGTGCGCACCGTGTAGAGCACGTCGACGCCGGCGTCGCGCAGCTGCTCGTAGAGGAAGTCGCCGAACATGTCCTCGCCCAGCATGCCGACGAAGCGCGCCTGTCCGCCCAGGCGTGCGATCGCGGCGGCGACGTTGGCCGGCGCGCCGCCGGCGTATTCGACGAAATGACGGGCCTCGCCCGGGCGCTGCGGGCGCGCCAGGAAATCGATCAGCGCTTCGCCGAAACAGACGATGGCCTGGCGCGCCTGGCGGGCCATCAATGCATGGTCCTGGCCAGCGGTGCCGCGGCCAGGGCCTCGCCCTGTAGCGACGGCGCCAGGCGCGAGCCGCGCCAGCCGTACCAGACGATGAAGGCGTAGCACAGCAGCGGAATCGCGAACGAGGGCTGCAGGCCGATGCGGTCGGCCAGCGTGCCCTGCAGCCAGGGCAGGATCGCGCCGCCGACGATGGCCATCACCAGCAGGCTGGAGGCCTTGCTGGTCATCGGCCCCAGCCGCTCGATCGCGATGGTGAAGATGGTCGGGAACATCACCGAATTGAACAGGCCGATCGCCAGCACGCTCCACATCGCCGGCTTGCCCTGCAACGACATGGTCGCCAGCAGCAGCGCGATCGCGATCACCGCCGCCAGCGCCAGCAAGCGGCGCGCGTCGTAGCGCCGCAGCAGCGCCGCGCCGATGAAGCGGCCGACCATCGCACCGCCCCAGTAATAGGCCAGGTGCTGGGTGGCGGCGTCGCCGTCGAGCGCGCCGATCGCCGGGTCGCTGATGTAGTTGATCATGAAGCTGCCGATCGAGACCTCGGCGCCGACGTAGACGAAGATCGCCAGCACGCCCCAGCGCAGGTGGCGATGGCCCAGCACCTCGCGGAAACTGTGGCGGGCGTCGTCGGCGCGTTCGGTGGCCTCGGTCAGCGGCGGGATCCGCATCAGCGCCACGAACGCCGCCATCGCCAGCAGGCAGCCGGCGATGATCATGTAGGGCGCCTGCACCGATGCCGCTTCCTCGGCGCGATACGCGGCCAACTGCGTCGGCGACAGCGCCGCCAGTTCGGTCGCGCCCAGCACCGCGCCGGACAGGATCAGCGGCCCGATCAGGTAGGGGAACAGGGTGGTGCCCAGCGAATTCAGCGCCTGCGCCAGGTTCAGTCGACTGGGCGCGCCGGCCGGGTCGCCGAGCAGGCTGATGTAAGGATTGGCCGCCACCTGCAGCAGGGTGATGCCGCTGGCCAGCACGAACAGCGCGCCCAGGAACAGCGGATACGAGGGCAGCCGCGCGGCCGGGAAGAACATCGCCGCGCCGGCCGCGGCCACCAGCAGCCCGACCACGATCGCGCGCTGGTAACCCAACTTGGCCAATACCCGCCCTGCCGGCAGCGACATCAGGAAGTAGGCGCCGAAGAAGCTGGACTGGATCAGCATCGTCTGCGCGTAGTTCATGGTGAACACGGACTTCAGATGCGGGATCAGCACGTCGTTGAGGCTGGTCAGCCCGCCCCAGGTGAA
The DNA here is from genome assembly GCF_036697405.1 of Lysobacter sp. CCNWLW3. NCBI lineage: Bacteria > Pseudomonadati > Pseudomonadota > Gammaproteobacteria > Lysobacterales > Lysobacteraceae > Lysobacter > Lysobacter sp. CCNWLW3. The sequence continues at coordinate 119,707 of NZ_JBAHWA010000010.1, read as the reverse complement.
GAAGATCAGGCTGACCACGGCAGTGGCCGCGCCGTAGGACAGGGTGCGACCGTTCATGCGGTATCTCCGGGCGGGACGACGGATGCGGGGTCTGGGTTGGCGCGCAACCGCGGACGCGCCGGCGCGACAGTGCGCGTGCGGATGTCGGGATCGCGTGGGCCTTGCAGGATCGGTGCGGTGGCGGTGATCGCCGTGCGACACCCTTCGCGGCGCTCCAGCCGCGGCCGCGGCGCCGCCTGCCGGCGTTCGCCTGGGTCGCCGGCGGCGCAGGGCTGGCCGGCATGGCCGGCGAAGGCCAGCGATCCATCGGCGCCGGCGTCGGGTCCGGCGGGGAATGGAGGGGACAGGTCGTTGGTCGCCAGTGCCACGCCCGAGGATACCTTGCGGCACCGCCTGCTTGCGCTGCGGGCGGCGTGGCGCGGGGGGGCTGGGTTCGGGCCGCATGCGGATGCGGAACCCGGCTGGGCGTGTGTCGACCGGCCGCAGCGCTTGGCGGCGTGGGGCGGCGTCAACGGCCATGGCGCGCGCTTGGCGTCATCGTGCGGCGGCCTGGCGTCGGGCGGGTGGGGCGCATGGTTTAGATCGTTCTAAACTCGGCCCATGCTGCGCCCCGCCGCCGCGGCTTTGCATTCTGCGCTGCAGCATGCGGGGCCACCGGCTGCGTGCTAGTTTTCGCCGTTTAGAACGATCTAAAGTTTCCGCCAGCGCGGCCCCCGCCCGGGTCGTCCGATCCCGGTTCGCCCCTTCGGAGCTGTTCATGCCTGCCGATCCATCGTCCCCGCGCCCCTCGCTCTCGCGCCGCCTGCGCTGGCCGCTGCTGCTGGCCTGGGCCATCGGCGGCATCGCCGCCGCGGCCGCGCCGGCCGCCGCCGACGAAGCCGGCCGCCGCGCCTATGCCGCGGTCGACCCCTTCATCGGCACCGGCGGCGAAGGCCACACCTTCCCCGGCGCGGTGGTCCCCTTCGGCATGGTCCAGCTCAGCCCCGACACCCAGATCAAGCCGCGCAAGGAGGCCTACGGCTGGGCCGCGGGCTACCGCTACGACGACACCGGTATCGTCGGCTTCTCGCATACGCATTTCTCCGGTACCGGCCACTCCGATCTCGGCGATGTGCTGCTGATGCCGATCGCGGGCGAGGTAAAACTCGAGCGCGGCGAAGACGGCAAACCCGGCAGCGGCTACCGCTCGCGCTTCCGCCACGACGACGAAGTCGCCCAGCCCGGCTACTACGCCGTCACCCTGGACGACTATCAAGTGCGCGCCGAACTCACCGCCACCGAACGCGTCGGCGTGCACCGCTACAGCTTCCCCAAGGGCCAGCCCGCGCACGTGCTGATCGACCTGCGCACCAGCCTGTACGACTACCCCGGCAAGGTGCTGTGGTCGCGCTTGCGCCTGCGTCCCGACGGCACCGTCACCGGCTTCCGCGAAACCCGCGGCTGGGCGCCCGGTCGCCAGCTCTACTTCGCGATGCGCTTCTCGCGCCCGCTCAGCGGCCACCAATTCCACGACACCGAACAGGACGTGATCTACAAGGGCTTCCCGCCGCCGGCCGAGAAAACCCCGGCGCTGCGCGCGCAGATCGAAGGCCGGCAGCTGGTCGGCGCCTTCGACTTCGCCGACGCGCCCGGACAGTCGCTGGTGGTCAAGGTCGCGATCTCGCCGGTCAGCGAAGACAGCGCCATCGCCAACCTCGACGCCGAAGTGCCCGGCTGGGATTTCGACGGCGTGCGCGCGCAGGCGCGCGCCAGCTGGACGCAAGCGCTGTCGGCGGTGGACCTGGACGCGCCCGAGCCGATGCGCAAGAGCTTCTACACCGCGCTCTACCACACCCTGATGGGCCCCAGCCTGTTCATGGACAGCGACGGTCGCTACCGCGGCCCCGACAACGCCGTGCACCAGGCCCAGGGCTACCGCCACCATTCCACCTTCTCGCTGTGGGACACCTACCGCGCGCTGCATCCGCTGCTGACCCTGGTCCAGCCTGAGCAACGCAACAGCGACTTCGTCAATTCGCTGCTGGCCTCGCGCCGCGAAAGTCCCTACGGCGTGTTGCCGGTGTGGGCCTTCCACGGCCAGGAAACCTGGTGCATGGTCGGCTATCACGCCGTGCCGGTGATCGCCGACGCCTACATGAAGGGCATCCGCGGCTACGACGCCGACGAAGCCCTGCAGGCCATGGTCGCCAGCGCCAGCTACGGCCCCTACGACGGCATCGCCCAATACATGGAACTGGGCTACGTGCCCATCGACGAAGAAGGCGAAGCCGCCTCCAAGACCCTGGAATACGCCTACGACGACTGGACCATCGCGCGCATGGCCGGCGCCATGGGCCGCAAGGACATCGCCGCCGCGTTCGGCAAGCGCGCCGGCAACTGGAAGCACGCCTTCGACGCCAAGACCGGCTTCATGCGCGCGCGCAAGCGCGACGGCAGCTTCCGCGAGCCCTTCGACCCCACCGTCAGCGGCTACGGCAGCGACTACACCGAAGGCAACGCCTGGCAGTACTCCTGGTACGTCCCGCAGGACGTCGCCGGCCTCACCGCCGCGCTCGGCGGCGACGCCAAACTGGTCGACAAACTCGACCAGGTCTTCGACGCCAAGGTCGACCCCAAGGTCTTCGCCCACATGGAAGACATCACCGGCCTGATCGGCTGGTACGCCCACGGCAACGAACCCAGCCACCACGTCGCCTACCTCTACGCCTACGCAGGCCAACCCTGGCGCACCCAGGAGCGCCTCAAGCAGATCATGGCCACCCAGTACGCCCCGCGCCCCGACGGCCTGGCCGGCAACGACGACCTCGGCCAGATGTCGGCCTGGTACGTATTCACCGCCCTGGGTTTCTACCCGGTCGCCCCGGCCAGCAACGAGTACGTGATCGGCCGCCCCTTCGTACCGCGCGCCACCCTCAGCCTGCCCAACGGCAAGCGCTTCAGCGTGATCGCCGACGGCCTGGACCAAGCCCACACCTACATCGGCCGCGCCACCCTCAACGGCCAACCGCTGGACCGCGCCTACCTGCGCCACGACGAAATCCTGGCCGGCGGCGAACTGCGCTTCACCATGCAGGCCCAGCCCGACAAAGCCTGGGCGACGGACCCGAAGCAGCGGCCGTACTCGATGTCCTCCCAGCCCTGAGCCCGCAGCAGCGGCCGCACCGCGCCCAGCGGCGCGGCCGCCTCCGGCGTACCTGGCCGGCACGCCCGGCCCGACTTATGCCGCGCGGCCCGCTCCCGTAGAATTCCCCGACGCGCGGGCCTATAGCTCAACGGTTAGAGCAGAGGACTCATAATCCTTTGGTTCCAGGTTCGAATCCTGGTGGGCCCACCATGTTGCGTCGGGTGGGTATCGGTTCTGCGGGGCGCATCAAAGCTTGCCGTGCTCCGCCAATCTTTGACGGTTGGTTGCCGTATTTGTCGCCTCTAAACCGGATCAAATCGATATGAGGATGGCTCCCAGCAGAATGGAGCCGGTTCGCATGTGGCCCGCCGTGTAGGGCTCACGAAATTCAACCTGACCCCATTTCTTCGCAGCTGCCGACTACAGAGTAGGAACAGTGCCGCCATCGATCCGATACTCGGCCCCTGCGATCGAAGCGGATCGCGGCGACGCCAGGAAGGCGATCAAATCGGCAACCTCGTGTGGTTTGGCGGGGCGGCCTACTGGAATTCCGCCCAGCCAGTCCATGACGATTTTTTTGCCGCCCTCATAGTCTGTTCCGGCCTCCGCACCCATCCGTTCCGCAAACACTACGGAAGCCTCGGTCTCGATCCAGCCAGGCGCAACGCTCAGCACGCGAACTCCCTTTGGCGTCACCTCTCTTGCCAGAGACTTACTGTAGGTCGTGAGGGCCCCCTTGGCCGCGGCGTAGGCAGTCGTGGACTCGGGCAGCGGCAGCGCGCGTTGGATGGAGTTGACGTGGATGATGACACCCGAGCCTTGAGCCAGCATCGCCGGAAGTAGCGCACGATCCAAGCGCACGGCAGGCATCAAGTTCAGGTTCAACTCGGCAAACCAGTGCTCATCACTGATCGCAGCGAAGCCGCCGCCGGGGGTTTTTGAGCCGCCGAGCACGTTGATCAAGATGTCAACGCCGCCCCAATCCTGCAGGACGGTCTGAGCAAGGTGACTCGTGCCCTCCGCCGTCGATAGGTCGGCAGCCACGTAGGTGACCCCCTCCAACGGCTGCGCTGGCACAGTGCGCGCGGATGTCGCCACCCGAGCGCCGGCCTCTGCAAGGATTTTCACCACTGCAGCGCCAAGGCCCAGCGTGCCGCCGGTGACCACTGCCCGCAGGCCATTCAGGTGAAGGTCGAAGCTCATACCGTGACCTCCAGCGATGCGATCAGACCGCGTTCAAGGCGAAAGCGGTAGGACAGAACAATCGGGCTACCAGGGAAGTTGCCGGTGACGTTGGCGCGGACAAGTTGGAAGCCGTCCTCCCGCTCAATGGCGAACGGCACGCTCGTCGCGCTGTACTTGGCCGATGCCTCGGCCATAAAGCCCTTGATGGCGTCGATGCCCGTGTAGGTGTGACCGTCGTCCTTCATGAAGGCTTGCGGCGTGAAGCAATGCGCCAAGGCTTCAGGGTTGTGTTCGGCCGCGAAGTAGGCGGCAATTGGCTCAGGAAGGGTCAAGGCGTTCATATTGTCGGCTCCATGGGATCATTGACGGCCTCAGGATGCGCGCCGACGTGAATTTAATGAATGCTCTATAATCTGGATGGGCTGTGTTGAAATTAATACAGAATGCGCGGATCCGACTTTGCTGAGCTAAAGGCCTTCGTGGCCGTGGTGGAGCGCCAGAGCTTTGCCCGAGCTGCAGAGCATCTGGGTCTGTCGCCGTCGGCACTCAGCCAGACTATCCGGCAGCTCGAAGGCCGCATCGGCGCTCGCCTTCTGAATCGCACGACTCGAAGCGTCGCGCCATCGGCAAGTGGCGAACTGCTCTACAGGCGCATAGCGCCGCTGTTTCGTGAGATGGCTGCTGCAGTCGCTGAAGCCAGTGAGGCGACGGGGCAGATGAGCGGCACGCTGCGCATCAACACGCTGGGGATCGCAGCGAGAACCGTCATTGCACCCCGGCTTTCACGCTTCCATCAAGCACACCCTGACGTGGTTCTCGACATCGTGGTTGACGACGCGCTGGCTGATATCGTGGTTGGCCGCTTTGACGCGGGCATCCGCGTAGGCAACCGGCTCGAGAACGACATGGTGGCCGTTCGCCTCACGCCGGACCTGAACATGGTTGCCGTAGCGTCCCCAGACTATCTCGCGAGTCGAGGAATACCTAAGTCGCCTGCCGATTTGCATAACCACACGTGCATCAACTGGCGGCTCCAGATGGACGGCAGGCACTATCGCTGGGAGTTCGAGAAACGAGGGCAACGACTCGAAGTCGCGGTAGACGGCCCCGTCGTCACCAATCATGCCGACATCGGCATCGCTGCTGCGCTGAACGGCGTCGGCATTGCCTATCACTTTGAGCGAGATGGCGTGGGCGAGCTTTTGGCCCAGGGGCGGCTGGTCCAGGTCCTCGCGGACTGGTCGATTTCGCGACCGGGGTTGTTTCTCTACTATCCGAGCAGGCAGCATCGACCAGCTCTCCTCGGTGCGTTCATCGACTGTCTGCTAGATCGATAACCGTTCGAGCGGCTCTGCAAAGCTTTGCTTGAGCTTCATGATGTCTGGCGACCTTTCCGGTCTGACTAAATGAGGATGGCTCCAGGCAGAATGGCGCCGGTTCGCATGTGGTCCGCCAGGTAGGGCTCAGGAATTTGAACCTGACCCCATTTCTTGGTAGCGCCTCGATACTGCGTTCCATGTTGCTCGTCCGTGTCAGGTCAGACCAATGCTAGCTCACCGGCAGGCAGGGAGATCGACTGACCCTTCTGGTAGCCGATCAGCGCGATCCACCTGATCGGACATACAGTTGAGCTCATCGCTCACCTTCCTGTGCGCCTGCAACGGATCTGCAATCGTTTGATCGCTTCGTAAGGTTCACGCATCCGGAAAACCCGTTGGCTGGCAAGGTCAGACGGAGTGAAGCCGAGCTACGGCGCCCCACAAACCGGTCGCTAACGCTTCAGGGGCAACCGAAGGCCACGCTCTGGATGAGTTCCTGCGATGCGTCGGGGGTGATCTGGAAGAAGCACGAATCATCGCCGACGCTGTAGTTCAAGGTGCCGCTGCTGTCCTCAGCGTAGATATCCCCTGGGCCCCAGCGTTTTCGTGCTTCGTCCAGCGGTTGGCCCGGGCATAGGCCCGAAGGTGTGCAGTAGCTTGGGGATGTGGATTCGAGCGTGAGTACCTGACCCGGTTCGATCATCTCAATGCGCAAGCCACGATAGATCAGTTTGTAGTCGTGATCGCCAGGCGAGCCTATCGTGCTGTCGGGTTTGCCGAGCTTCTTGCGCACCAGGGTCAGCGGGTCGCCGATCTTCAAGCCGGCCAGGCTCAGCTCCTTAGTGGATGGCGCTCCAGGAGGTGCGGCCGCGGCTAACCCGGAAAACAGTGACGAGATCAGGACGATGGTGAGCCAGTTTTTGATACGCATGATGTCTCCATGGGCCGGTTCGCTTGGGCTTCAGTTCGCCGGAATCGGCTTTGCTGAGGCCTCGTGCCAACGGCCATCGCGCAATTCGTATGTCCGAATTCCCGTTGCTTGCAACACGGCATGGTCGCTAGCATCGATGATCTGCATTATCGGCACCTCCAGGCGCTGGGCGTCGAGCCAGCGCGGTTCGCCCGGCCCCCAGTCGTCCGGCGCCTCGAGTTTGAACTCCTGCAGAAGCTTGCCATTGCTGTAACGAAAGATCGTGAGCGCCGAGGCAAGGCGGTAGATCACCTGATCCGACTCATCGGCCGATGGGTCCAGGACGGTCGATGCGACGGCGATGCGCACGCCGTCGGGCGAGGCCACCGGCACGGCGCCGACCTCGCTGACCGCGCCGGTGTCGGCGTCGATCAGTGTCACGTCGCTTCCCTGATACTGCCACCGCTCCACCACATACAGGGGCGGTCCAGGCAAGCGTCCCAGGTATCGGTATTCGGTGAAGTCGCGCTCGCTGTCCATGCCGCGCGCCGGCCTGTCTTCCAGGCATACCGGCGTGGGCGCGTTGGTCTTGAAGCAGAGATTGAGGCCGTCGCGGCTGGCGCGGCCGTCGGTCAGCGCGAACTGGGCGTTTTCCAAGGCGCGTACGCAAGTGTCCTGCACCTCGGCGTCTTCGTTCGCATAGCATTTGTCCATCGCCGCTTTGATTCCGATGGCGGCCGAGCCCTTGGGCGGTGGCGCTGCGACGGCGGGCGATGCAGGGCGCGGCGTCATATCGGACTTCGCTGGCGCGTCCAGGGTGCGCTCGCCGCACCCGGCGGAGAGCAGGGTCGCCGCGAGTGCGATCATGACGGTCCTCATCACCAATCTCCATTTGATGTGAATATTGAGATTGCATCACGTCTGTTGCTGTCTACGATCGTGTGCGTCCTTTGAAACCAACTATTTCGAATAGCGTATTCGGAACAGGCGTCAGGTTCACTTCTAAATGAAGCCTTGCGAGCGATCGCGGGCTTTCGCGTATCCGAGCCTAGCTCGGTAATCTTCCCTTGAGCGCGTTCCGCGCAGCGGTGGCTGCGGCCGAGTCCGGGAACTTGGGCAGCACGACATGCCCGCCCAGCGTGACGATCTCGAAGGTAGATCCGACGGCATTGCCTGAGCCGCTCGGGTGAACAGGCCCTAACGCCGCAATCTGGCGTGGGTCGATCAGGTAACCAGCAACGTCTGCCCACATGGCGCGATCCTCCTTGATGGTGGAACGATAGTAGATGACTGGCCGCGGCCTTCAAGGCCCGACCACTCATCCCAGGCACTGGCAATCATCGGGCTGTCGTGTTTCTGGGGCCAGCAACGCCCAACCAGTAGGCCGAAGGTGGGTCGGGTTAATCCTCAAAGGAATGGGGGTAAGGAATGGGGGTCAGAGTGCACTTCACGAGACGCGCTGGCCGGATGCCATAAAGAGCGGCCTGCTCCCATATCGGGCCCCGATAGTCCGTCGCTCCCGATGGGCCTTCCTTGCCGCAACCGGGGCCAGGGCCGAACGCCGGGCGGAATCGCCGAGCCGTTCGAATCGCCCGACGAGCCGTTGCCGGGATCCCCGCTTCTGGGGTTAGCATCCACGCATCTGCGTCAGCGCGCTCCCGGCACCCATGGCCATCACCGCATCCCGTCCCTTCGATCTGCCGCGCGAGCGCCTGTTTTGGTTGCTGCATCTGGGCGGCTGGGCTGCCTATTTCAGCCTGGGCTATCTGCAGTCGGTGGCCTACGGCAAGCCGGCGGGCTACTGGGTGGTGCCGCTGACGGCCACCGTCACCGGCTCGCTGGTCACCCTGGGCTTGCGCTATCTGCTGCGCAGTGCCTGGTCGCTGTCGCCCCGGCGCCTGCTGGCGGTGATGGTGGTGCCGATCCTGGCCAGCTCGGCGGTGATTGACCTGATCACGCGGCGGGTCATGATCGAGTTCTGCGACACCTGCGCGCCGACGAACAACGCCGCCTACGTCGCCTATGCGCTGGGCTATATCTACGTGGTGCTGGCCTGGGTCGGGCTGTACATGGGGATCAAGTACTACCACCAGCTGCAGGACCAGACGCGGCGCGCGCTGGCCTCGCGCACCATGGCCCATCAGGCGCAGCTGAAGATGTTGCGCTATCAGCTCAACCCGCATTTCCTGTTCAACACGCTCAACGCCATCTCGACCCTGATCCTGGATCGGGAAAACCCCACCGCGAATCGCATGGTGCAGGGCCTGTCCTCGTTCCTGCGGCACTCGCTGGACAGCGATCCGATGCAGCGGGTCACTCTGCGTCAGGAGCTGGACGCGCTGACCTTGTACCTGGACATAGAGAAGATGCGCTTCACCGAGCGGCTGCGCGTCGAGACCGACATAGAAGAGGAGTGCTGGCGCGCATTGCTGCCGAGCATGTTGTTGCAGCCGCTGGTGGAGAACGCGATCAAATACGCGGTGGCCAAGCGGGTCGAAGGCGGGCTGTTGCGGATCGAGGCGCAGCACGAAGGCGAGCACCTAGTGCTGCGGGTCATCGACGACGGCCCCGGTTGCGGCGCGCTCGAGAACGGCGAGCTGCCCCCGGGCAAGGGCGTCGGCTTGCGCAATACGCGCGAGCGCCTGGCCGTGCTGTACGGCGAAAGCGGCGGCTTCATGGTTCGCAATCGCCGCTGCGGCATCGAGGTGGAACTGCGACTGCCGTTCGAAACCAAGGGCGCCGGGGAGTAGTCATGGATAACGGCGTTCGCCATCAGGCAGTCGAGCGGGAAGACCGGCTGGCCCAGGCCCGGCTGCGTACCATCATCGTCGACGACGAGCCGCTGGCGCGCCGCGGTCTTGAGCTGCGGCTGAGCGAGCACGCGGACGTGGAGGTGGTGGGCCAGTACGGCGACGGTGCCGCGGCCATCGCCGCGGTGCACCTGCAGCGCCCGGACCTGATGTTTCTGGACGTGCAGATGCCGGGGGTCGACGGCTTCGAGGCCCTGCGCCATATACCCGCGGCGGAGATGCCGCTGGTGGTGTTCGTCACCGCCTACGATCATTACGCGATCCGCGCCTTCGAGGCCTCCGCCACCGACTATCTGCTCAAGCCCGTGGACGAAGGCCGCCTGGCGCAGGCGCTGGCGCGTGTGCGCTACGCACGGACCCAGCGCGATGCCAGCGGCCACTGCGCGCACCTGCTGGGCCTGCTGGGCGAACTCAGCGGCCGGGAGCCGCTGGGCCTGGACGAAGCGCTGCGCCCGGACGCCATCGAGCAGCTGCGCAACGACAACAAGCTGGCGGTGCGCGACGGAGGCCGCACGGTGCGTATCGACCTGGGCAGCATCCGCTGGATCGATGCGGCCGGCGATTACATGTGCATCCACACCGACGGCGAAACCTTGATTCTGCGCGGGACCATGCGCGAGCTTGAGAAGCAGTTGGACCCGCAGCGCTTTCCGCGGATCCATCGCTCCACCATCGTCAATGCCAGGCGGGTGGTGGAATTGCGCCCCCATACCAACGGCGAAGGCTTCATCCGGCTGGACTGCGGGCAGGAGCTGAAACTGTCGCGCACGCATCGGGAAAAAGTGGCCCTGCTGATCTGACGCGTGCCGCTTTGGCGCGTGCCCGCGCCCGCGCTCCCGCGCTGGCGGGAGCCAAACGGCATGCGTGCGATTCTTGCGAACAGTATCGGGCCGTGAGCGCGGAGGGCCGAGCAGTGCCCGCGCGTCGCGGTGCTTGCAGCCAGGGCGCCGATAGCGCGTATCGGATGCGACGAACGCTTGGTCGCACCACCGCAACCACTGGTCGCAGACTGTGACTTCCGGCCCATAGCGTGTTCGCGGGCGCGGCGCATCGTGCGCCGGCCTGCCTGCCGACGAATGCGCCATGAAGATCACCGAAGCCTCCTTGCGCAATCCCGCCGCCGTCGCCGTCGCCGTGGTGATGGTCTGCGCCTTCGGGTTGATGAGCCTGCTCGACCTGCCGCTGCAACTGTTCCCGGACATCGAGCGTCCGCAGATGTCGATCCAGACCGGTTGGCGCGCGGCATCGCCGCAAGAGATGGAATCGGAGATCGTCGAACCGATCGAGGCGGTGATGCAGGGCCTGCCTGGCCTGGAGGAAATCGCGTCCAACGTGCAGGCCGGAAACAGCCAGATCAGCCTGACCTTCGCCGTCGGCAGCGACATGGATGCGATGCTGGTGGAAGTGCTGGCGCGCATGAACCGCCTGCAGCCCTTGCCGCGCGACGCGACGCCGCCGGTGGTGCAGGCCGGCGCGGACAACGCCAACAATTCGCTGACCTACTTCTTCGTGCAGAAGCTGCCGGGCACGCCCGGCAACATCCTCGACTATCGGCAGATGATCGAGGACCGCATCGTGCCGCGCCTGTCCGCGGTGGAGGGCGTGGCCGGGGTGGAGATCAACGGCGGCGCGCCGGAGGAATTGACGATCACCCTGAATCTGGAGCGTGCCGCGGCCATGGGCATCCAGATCCCCGAGGTCGCCGCAGTGGCCGCGCGCGCCACCGACGTGTCCGGCGGCGTCGTCGAGGCCGGCCGTCGCGAATACGTGATGCGCTTCGCCGGCCGCTATTCCCCCGAGGCCTTGGGCGAGCTGATCCTGGCCTGGCGCGACGGCCGTCCGGTGCGCCTGGGCGATGTGGCGCAGGTGGAAGTGAAGCGACCGGAGCAGCGTTTCTTCGCCTATCAGAACGGCAACCCCGCGATCGGCTTGCGCATCCTGCGCGAGAACGGCGCCAATGTCCTGGACACGCTGAACGAAGTGAAGGCGGTGGTCGAGCAGGTGCGCGAGAAGGAGCTCAAGCCGCTGGGTCTGGACATACGTCAGAGCTTCGATGCCTCGGTGTTCATCAACCGCGCCGTGGGCCTGCTGTCGGGCAACCTGTTCGCGGGCGTGCTGCTGGCGATCGGCTGCCTGTGGTGGTTCCTGCGCGACGTGCGCGCCACCACCCTGATCGCCTGCGCGATTCCGATCTCGCTGCTGGCCACCTTCATCGTGCTGCAGCTGACCGGGCGCAGCCTCAACGTGATTTCGCTCGCAGGCCTGGCGTTCGCCGTGGGCATGGTGATGGACGCGGCCGTGGTCGTGGCCGAGAACATCGTGCGCCTGCGCGAAGAGGGCATGCCCGCCGGCCGCGCCGCGCTGGAAGGCACCCGCCAGGTCGGCGGTGCGCTGTTCGCTTCCACGCTCACGACCGTGGCCGTGTTCCTGCCGGTGATCTTCATGGAGGACGTGGAGGGGCAGTTGTTCGCCGACCTGGCGCTCACGATCTCGATCGCGGTCGGTATCTCGTTGCTGATCGCGTTCACCGTGCTGCCGGCGGCCGCCGGCAACTGGCTGCGCGTCGGCAAGCAGAACCCGCAACAGCATCGCTACTGGGCCCGGGTCAGCGAATGGGCCCTGCGCACGACGACCGGCCGCCGCCGCCAGTGGGCTTGGGTCGGTGCGCTGGTAGTGGCGCCGATACTGCTCACCTTCGCCCTGTTGCCGCAGATCGACTACCTGCCGCCGGTCAAGCGCGCGGCGGTGGACGCCGTGTTCAATTTTCCGCCGGGCATGAGCCCGGAGCGCGTCAATCGCGAGATCGTGCCCACGATCCTGCAGCGCATGCGGCCGTACATGGACGGGGAGAAGCCACCGCAGCTGAGCAACTGGTACATCAACGTCTGGCCCGGCGGCGGCACCATCGGCGCACGCGTGGTCGACCCGGACGATATCGGCGAGCTCGAGCGCATCGTGCGCGACGAGATCGTGGTCGGTTTCCCCGACACCCGCGCCTTCGCCGGCGAGGGCGAGTTGTTCGGCAGCTTCGGCGGCTCGGCGCGGGCGATCCAGATCCACCTGCAGCACGGCGATGGCGACGCGCTCGCGCGCGCGGCGGAAACCGGACGCAAGCGCTTGACCGAACTGTTCCCCGGCGCAAACGTCCAGGCCTGGCCCAACGCCGATGCGGGCGCCCCGGAGCTGCGCATCACCGCTGACGACCGCCGTCTGGCCGAAGTGGGCTGGCGGCGGCCGGAGCTGGGCACCGTCGTGCGCACGCTGGGCGACGGCCAATGGCTGGGCGAGCACTTCGATGGCGACCGCCGCCTTGCGATCATCCTGCGCAGCAATCGCGAGGAAGACTTCAGCCGTCTCGGGGCCGCGCCCTTGGCCACGCCGCAGGGCGGTTTGTTGAGCCTGGGCGAGCTGGCGCGGGTGGACACGGTGCTCGCGCCCAATCAGTTGCGCCGCATCGATCGCCGCCGCACCGTGACCCTGACGGTGGACCCGCCGCCGGCGATGTCGCTGGAGGAGGCGCTGGACATCGTCAACCAGGACGTGGTGCCGGCACTGCGCGACGCCCTGCCCGCCGATGCCGCAATCCGCATCTCCGGCAGCGCCGACCGCCTGGGCCAGGTCGTGCGCACCATGGGCTCGAACTTCGCGATGGCACTGGTCGTGCTGTTCCTGCTGATGGCCGCGATGTTCCGTTCGCTGCGCGACAGCGCATTCGTCATGGCGACCTTGCCGATGGCCGTGCTCGGCGGCGTTCTCGGCTTGCTCGCGCTGGATCTGATCGCGGGGCAGACGCTGGATCTGCTGTCCATGATCGGCTTCATCATGCTGCTGGGCATGGTCATCAACAACGCGATCCTGCTGGTCGCGCAGACCCGCGACGCACAGGCGGCCGGCGCGTCGCTGGAGACGGCGCTGCAGCAGGCACTGGGTCAGCGCCTGCGTCCGATCCTGATCGCCGCGCTGACCGGCGTGCTGGGCGCGTTGCCGATGGCGATCAACCCCGGCCCCGGCGCCGTGATCTACCGCGGCTTGGCCGCGGTATCGGTCGGCGGTGTCGCCCTCAGCCTGGTCTTCACGGTGGTGCTGGTGCCCGCACTGCTGCGTCTGGCCGAGGCCCGCCGTCCCGTGCGCATCCGCGACGCCGCCGCGGATGACGCGCTGCCCGCCCCCCTGTCCTGACCTCCTTCCCCACGGAGTACGCCATGCGCACCTTGTACAAGACACTGATCGCCGCGGCGCTCGCGGCCGCATTGTTCGTCCCGCTGTGGGACTACGACGCCGACGCGAGCGCTCCCGCCAAGCCCGACGCGCCGCCAGCGGTAGTCGGTGTGGCGGCCGCGGTGAGCACCGAACTGGCGCCGCGCCGCTGGGCGCCCGGCGGCGTCATCAGCCGTCGGGATGCGCGCGTGGCCAGCGAACAAAATGGCCGCGTGGTGCGCGTGGCCGAGGTCGGCCAGCAAGTGCGTGCCGGCGAGCCTCTGGCGGTGCTCGACGACTCGGCCCTGCGCCTGCGCGAGCAGGAAGGGCAGGCGGAGCTGGCGCGCATCCAGGCCCAACTCGATCTGGCCACGCGACAGGAGCAGCGCTACGCGCAACTGGCCGCGCAGCAGAACATCGCGCGCGCTCAGTACGAGCAACTGCGCGCCGAGCGCGATGTGCTGATGCAGGACCGTGCGCGTTCGCAGGCGCTGCTGGCGCAAACGCGGCACCAGCGCGCGCAGATGACCGTGCGTGCGCCGTTCTCCGGCGTGGTCGCCGAGCGCCAGGTGCAACTGGGCGAATACGTGGCCAGCGGCGCAGCGGTTGCCCGGCTGGTCGACACCTCGGCGCAGGAAGTGCGCGTGCGCGCGCCGGTGGACCTGGCCCGCTACCTCGCCGTCGGCATGCCGGTGCTGGTGCGGGTGGACGGTCGGGAGCGCACCCATCCGATCAGCGCGTTCGTGCCGGTGGGCGACGAGGCCTCGCGTCAGCTCGAATTGCGCATTGCGATGGATGCGCGCGAACTGCCGGTCGGGACGGCGGTGGAAGTGGGCATGCCCAGCGCCACGCCGCGCGTGACCGTGGCGGCGCGGCGCGACGCGGTGATCCTGCGTCGCGAAGGCAGCTTCGTGCTGCGCGTAGGCGCCGACAACAAGGCCGAGCGCCTGCCGGTGCGGACCGGCACCGAAGTCGGCGATCTGGTCGAGATCAGCGGCGAGGTGAGGCCCGGCGATCGCCTGATCGTGCGCGGCGGCGAGCGGGTGGAGCCAGGACAGACGGTGACCGTGCAGGAAGCTGCGAGCTGGGTGGCGCTGCGCTAGCGTAAGGGGACCTGTGTAAGCGGTTCGATATGCGGGCGACGCATCGCTTACGCACTCCGAGGCTCGCTCGTCGATCTTAGTTGGCACGGCGCGCAGCCGATCACGATTGAAGTCGACGGCCTTGGGGCTGGGGCCATGGCTACGGGTTGCTACGGTAGTCCTTGATTGAGCCGTACCGTAAAAAGAGGGTCTGCTTCATTTCCAATTGGGTACCCGGTTCTGGTACTCCACCAGCACAGAGGGAAGGGGGCGGGGACAGGGGTATGATGGCCAGAAATCCCCGGTAAGAAGCTGCGGCATGGCAAAGGCGAATCCGCTACAGGAACAGCTGCTCAAGGCAGGGCTGGTCAAAAAGTCCAAGGTGGCCGAGGTGGCGCGCGAGCAGAACAAAGCGCGGCACGCCAAGGGGGCGTCCGGGCCCAGCGAGGTCCAGTTGGAGGCGGAGCGGGCGCGGGCCGAAAAGGCCGAGCGGGACCGCGCGCTGGCGGCCGAGCGCAAGGCACAGGCACGCATCGCCGAACTGCGCGCGCAGGCGCGGCAGATCATCGAGGACCGGAAAGTGCCGCGTTCGGGCGAGAGCGAGTACCGCTTCACCGCCGGCGGCGTCATTCGCAGCGTGCTGGTCGATGAGGACCTGCGCAAGAAGTTGTCCTCCGGCGTGCTCGTGATCGCCTGCGTGGACGAGCGCTACGAGCTGCTGCCGCGCGCGGCGGCGGACAAGGTCCGCGAACGCGATGCCAGCATGATCGTGCTCGATCACGGGCTGGCCACCGACGCCGGTTCCACCGCGACGACGGCCGAAGACGATGCGTACTACGCGCAGTTCCAGGTGCCCGACGACCTGGTTTGGTAATCGGCGCCGAGATCCGGGGTTGGAGCCCGAAGTCGGAGCGCTTTGTCGGCGAGTCACGCGCGGAGCACGAACTTTCACGCTTGCCCAGAACGCTTCGCGATCCGCATGACAACGCTCGCGAGCATCGTCCTGATCTGCGC
Organism: Lysobacter sp. CCNWLW3; assembly: GCF_036697405.1. Classification (NCBI taxonomy): domain Bacteria; kingdom Pseudomonadati; phylum Pseudomonadota; class Gammaproteobacteria; order Lysobacterales; family Lysobacteraceae; genus Lysobacter; species Lysobacter sp. CCNWLW3. The sequence continues at coordinate 104,066 of NZ_JBAHWA010000010.1, read as the reverse complement.
GGGCTGGCCGTGAGATCAGTGTGATCTCACAGGCCGCTAAGGATGGGGTGTGAGTCAAAACCTGATCGACATGCAATTGCCGGCCGAGGCGCTCGCCGCCAGCAGAACCGGGCAGGCGGTATTGCGGCTGCCTGGCGCGCGCGCCGGCCGCACCGCATGAAAAAGGCCGGCGCCTCGCGGCAGCCGGCCTTGCTTGTCATCGGCGTAGCGCTCAGCCGCCGGACTGCTGCAACTGGATGCCATGCTTCTTTGCGTAGGCACTCTGGGCGTCGTTCAAGCGGCTCATCTGGGTTTCCAGGTCCTTGCCCAGGCGCTCGAGCTCGCTACCCAAAGGCGCGAACTGCTCGCCGCTGAAGCCGTCCGGCAACGCGGCGACTTTCTGCATCGTCTCGTAGATGCTGTCAGCGGTCTTGAGGTAGGTCGCGGTCATGTCGCGCAGTGCGACCGCATCTTCCGGCGGCGGGAAGGTCTGCACCTGGATCAGCACCTGCGCCAGTTCGGCGCGCGCATGGCCCAGCGGGCCTGCGTACTGCTTCATGTTCTTGTGTTCCTGCAGCGACTGGGTGAATGCCTCGCCCTGCTCGCCGCCGAGCCAGCGATTGATGTACTCGGTCGCACCGTTCCAGGCCGAGACGTTGTGCAGCAGGTATTCGTCGGGAGTCATGGTGCTGCGGCCACCGCTGGAGCAGGCGGCGGCGAACAGCGCAAGCAAACCGAGCAGTACGAGATGGCGAAACTTGTTCAAAACGATGTCCTTTCAATGAGGTGAATGCTTCCGATGCCGGAGGCCGCGGCCTCGCGCGGCCCGTCGGTAGCGAAGTCCGTGCCCAGGCCGTCGCCCCTCGTGATCGCGCGCAGTATTGGGTCGCACGAGCGACCGGCGGCGTGGATACGGGTGAGAGACGTCGCGAGCCACTGAAACGGGTCCGCGGCAACGAACACAGACGGCGATCAATGCGATCGCGCGGGCATGGTAACCCCGCGTCGGCTCGGCGATCAAACGAGAGGAGGCCGTCAGGCGCCAGGGCTTGGCTAACCTCGGCCGAGCTTGCGTAAAAGGGCCAGGTCCATTTCTGATCGCGCACCCCAGCTTTAATACTTCACCAGCCCAGAGGAAAAGGGGGCGGCGGAGACGGTGCCGGCATCGCCTGGGTGGAACGATTTCACGACCGCTTGATGCGCTCGATATAGGCCAGAAACATGTCGGACATCGCGTCCGCATAGGCCTTGATCTCCGCCTGGGTCCGCGGCGATTCGGAAAATTGTTTGCCCACGGTGCTGAGCGTCGTGCTGATCAGGCCGCCTGCGCGCAGGCGGGTGGCGCTGGGGGTGTTCGGCAGAACTTCCCGCATGAAGGCCTGGAGGGTGCGGTTGCCCGCGGCGCGTACTTCCTTGGCTTCGGGCGCGTTGCGGTAGAGCGGGGCGGCGTCGTTGAGGGCGACCCGCATCTGGGCTTCCTCGCATTCGGAGCGGACGAAGGCGTGGACCAGGGTGCGCAGCCGTTCCTGCGGCGGCTGGGCGGTGTCTTTCAGGATGAGGCCGAGCAGGTCGGACGTCTGCCGCCACTCGTCGCTTTGCAGGCGGAAGAGGATGGCGGCCTTGTTGGGGAAGTACTGGTACAGCGATCCGATGCTGACGCCGGCGCGTTCGGCCACGCGGGCGGTGGTGAAGCGTTGCGCGCCCTCCGCGGCCAGGACCTGGGCGGCCGCCTCCAGGATCGCGGCGACCAGCTGGTTCGATCGGGCCTGCTTGGGCTGCTTGCGCGAGGAGATCCTGGGGGCTTTGCGGTCTGCCATGGTCGGCCCTTCTGTGCGCGCAATGGGTATGACGAACGGGTCGCATCATAGGCCCTGGTCAGAGTCCTGACACGCCGACGCTGCTGCCGTCAGTCGCCATCTGGTGGCCGATGACGAACTCTTGCCCGGCAACGTAGGCCGTCGTGGAGCTCGTCGCGGTGCTCCACTTGCGGCGGAAGCAAGCTCGCGATGCCGAACGGTACAGCCAGTGGCTCAGTAGCCGCTCTGCTGCGATGAAGCGGGGTTCGGTGCTCATGAAATGCGAACGATGGCGGGTCGATGCGCGGAAAGCGTTCGGTTCAATCGGCCGTTCTTGGGCGAAAGTGCCGGAAATCCAGGCGTTTCGCGTCGGGTTGAGCATGGCGGAAGCCAATGCGAGTACGAAAAACGACGAATTATTCGTATTGTGTGCCGGCACGAGATTTCACTCGCACAAGACGGATAAAGCCCATGAACACCCTTTCTGTTGCACCCCTTGCTCCCTTGCTCGATCGGCTCTTCAACGAAGCGGATGCGGCCAGCAGTCCGGAGGCCGCCCAGATGTCGCAGGACGAGCTCCAGCGCCTGATGTTGAGCAAGACCGAGTACGTCGATTTCTACGAGCGGTTCAAGGATCTCTGGCTGCCGGTTTCGCGCGAGACCGGTCGTCTGCTTTACGTGCTGGCGCGCACGTCCGGAGCCCGCAGCGTCGTCGAGTTCGGAACCTCTTTCGGGATTTCGACCTTGCACCTGGCGGCGGCCGTTCGCGACAACGGCGGCGGCCGCGTTCTCACCACGGAGTTCGAGCCGTCCAAGGTCGCGCGCGCGAGGCAGCACATCGCCGAGGCCGGGTTCGTCGACCTGGTGGAGGTGCGTGCGGGCGATGCGCTGCAGAGCCTGGCGTCGGATCTGCCCGACTCGATCGACCTGCTGCTGCTGGACGGCGCCAAGTCGCTGTATGCCGAGGTGCTGGCGCTGGTGGAAGACCGTTTGCGGCCGGGCGCGTTGATCGTCGCGGACAACGCCGACTTCAGCCCGGAATATCTGGCGCATGTGCGTTCGCCGGCGTCCGGCTATCTATCCGTTCCTTTCGCCGACGATGTCGAACTGTCGATGCGGGTCGTCTGAGGAACCGGCGATCGGGGTGCGGTCCATCTAAGGCGGGACCGCCCATGCTGCACTCAGTGTCCGACTGAGCGGCAGAGAGCCCATGCCGCCGTCAGCACCGGCGCTGACGGCGGCCGCAATGCGTGAAGGGGCGACTGTGTCGGGGCTGCTTGTAGGCGGCGAAGGCCGATGGCGCCCTCGGGCGTCGGCGGATGCCCGGTGACGAGGTCGGGGCCATCGGCCGCCGTACCGCCCGGGCCGACGAACATGGCCGTGCGTCGTAGAGAACGGCTAGGTCGTCGAGTTCGTGGGCTTGCATGGGGCTATGCTGCCTGCGCACCAAGAGCAGCACAGATCGCAGCTCCCTATCACCCAGCTCAAGGATGAAGCCATGAACGACACTCAGGATGGCCGTGCCACGCAACAAGGCGTGCCGGCCGATAAAGCGGCCTATCTGGCCGAAGCCGCTGCACTCTTCAAACAGATTACCCCGCTGTGGAACTCCGCCGGCAATGTCTGGCGGACCGCCTGCGCTTTCGACAGCCTGCTCGATTACTTCGTCGTCAGCGGTATCGATAGCGCGGATTACGGGGACGACGCGTTGAGCGCCTTGGATCCGACCAAGAAAGGCAATTGGTGGGACGACTTCGGCTGGATCGGCATCGCGGCCTTGCGCGCGGCCGAGTTGGGCTTCGCGGCCAAGCACCGCTACGACTTCCTCAAGATCGCGATCAATTCCTGGTGCTACATGTACGGCGCGGGTTGGTCGACGGTGTCGGGGCCGCAGGGGGCCTATCCCTACCTCGATCCGCCGGGGTGGGCTAGCTTCGCCAGCACCCACGGCAACAACACCGGTGCGCCCAATTGCTGGGTTTACATCAATCAGACCTGGCCGGGCGTGACGCCGGACATGCAGGCCAAGCTGCGTCCGCGCTACTCGCCCGGCGGCATTTGGAACTCGCCCTTCACCGCCACCGAGCACCCCATTCCGTCGCCCGAGTACAACAGCGGCGGCGGCGACGTCCTCAATCCGATCCAGAATACCGTCACCAACGCCGTCTATGCGCTGCTGAGCCTGCGCTTGTCCCAGGCCGCGAAGCGGCCGGATTTAGCGCCGTACTTCAGTGGGGTGAGTTTCAACCTCGCGGCCTGCAACCAGGCCTGGGAGGATCAGATCGCCTGGTGGCAGCTGTGGATGCTGAAGACGGCGGACCCGCTGCAGTCGCTGTTGCTGACGGGGCAGCAGGGCTCGCAGGGCGGGTCCTTGGTGCGCGAGCGCGTGTCCAGCTTCCATGCGGTGAACAACGAGATCTACTGGGATTCCTCGTACAACAAGGACATGACGTGGAGCGGCGACCAGGGCCTGCTGATCGGCGCCCTGCGCGAGGCGAATGCGATCTACAAGGCCTCGCCGCCGCCGGTGTGCGGCCTGTACCCGGATCTCATCAAGGGCACCTTCGCCAACTATTTCCGCGCGCGCACTTACGGTTCGGTCAGCGGCAGTTTCCCGCTGCCCTGGCTGGAGGTGGGAGCCGCGGACCCGTACAACGTGACGCCGCCGGGCAGCGACTACGGCGATTACCAGACCGGCGTGGGCGCCTACCTGCGCTATCTGCTGCAGGCCTATCGGGCCGAGCCGGCGCTGCTGACCGCGTACAAGCCGGCGATCCTCGCCATGGCCGACGCGCTGGTGAATCCTAGCTTCGGCTCGCCATCGCCTCCTGGCGCCTGCGACGCGTTCACTCCGCAGAACAACGGCAACGGCAACGCCGACCTGATGTCGGCCTACGTCAATCGTTTGGCGGTGCTGACGCTGGCGATCGCGATCAGCTGAGCGTCCGTCGCGCGGCCGCCGGTGCCTGCTGGCGCCGGCGACCTGCGTCGGCGGCCGCGGACGGCCTCACACCGGCAGCGCGGTGGTCTTCTTGACCGTGCGCAGCGCCAGCGTCGACTGCACCCGCACCACGCCCGGCAGCTGGGTCAGGATCTCGGTATGGATGCGCTCGAAGTCGGCGGAGTCGGCGTAGGCCACGCGCACCATGTAGTCGGCCGTGCCGGCGAGCAGGCAGCACTCGGTGACTTCGGGGTGCTGCTGGATCTCCGCCTCGAACGCGTCCAGCGAGGCGCGCCCCTGCTGGTCCAGCGTCACCAGCACGAATGCGGTGCCGGGCAGGCCCACCACTTTCTCGTCCAGCAGCATCACGTAGCGCGCGATCAGGCCGCGCTCCTCCAGCAATTTGACGCGCCGCAGGCAGGCCGAGGGCGACAGGTTGATCTGCTGGGCCACGTCGGCATTGGTCAGGCGCCCGTCCTCCTGAAGCAGGCGCAGGATGGCGCGATCGCGGGCGTCCAATTTCATTAGCATATTATTCGATGAATAGACAAAATATTGGCTAATAGTGCGGCATTGACGGCTGCCAGGCAACGAAATTGGCGAATAAGTGCATGTTTGCTCGTCCATACTGCCTCCCCACAAGGCGCCGGACGAGCCGGGGCCAGATCAACGGCGAGAGCAGACCATGCGCATTGGTGTCCCGAAGGAAATCAAGAACCACGAGTACCGCGTAGGTCTCGTTCCCTCGTCCGTGCAGGAGTTGGTGCACCACGGCCACCAGGTGATGGTGCAGGCGGGCGCCGGTCTGGGCGCCGGGCTGGCCGATGCCGACTACGTCGCCGCGGGCGCCGTGATCGTGGACGGTGCCGACCAGATCTTCGCCGACGCCGAAATGATCGTGAAGGTGAAGGAACCGCTGGCCGAGGAGCGCGCCAAGCTGCGCCCGGGCCAGATCCTGTTCACCTATCTGCACCTGGCGCCCGATGCCGCGCAGACCAACGACCTGATCGCCTCCGGCGCGATCTGCATCGCGTACGAGACCGTGACCGCCGCCAACGGTTCGCTGCCGCTGCTGACTCCGATGTCGGAAGTCGCCGGTCGCCTGGCGCCGCAGGTCGGCGCGCACGCGCTGGAGAAGGCGCAGGGCGGCCGCGGCGTGCTGTTGGGCGGCGTGCCTGGCGTGCCGGCGGCCGAAGTGGTCATCCTCGGCGGCGGCGTGTCCGGTACGCATGCGGCGACGATCGCCGTCGGCATGGGCGCCCAGGTCACCGTGGTGGATCGTTCCGCCGATGCGCTCAAGCGTCTGGCCACCCAGTTCGGCACGTCCATCTCGACCGTGTTCTCGACCCGTTCGGCCATCGAAGAGCTGGTGCGCCGCGCCGACCTGCTGATCGGTACCGTGCTGGTGCCGGGCGCCGCCGCGCCCAAGCTGGTCACGCACGATATGGTCCGCACCATGAAGCCGGGCTCGGTCATCGTCGACGTGGCCATCGACCAGGGCGGTTGCGTCGAAACCTCGCACGCCACCACCCATGCCGCGCCCACCTACGTGGTCGACGGCGTCGTGCACTACTGCGTGGCCAACATGCCCGGCGCGGTCGCCCGCACCTCGACCTTCGCGCTCAACAGCGTGACCCTGCCGTTCACCCTGGCGCTGGCCAACCACGGCTGGAAGGAAGCGCTGACGCGCGACGTCCATCTGCGTAACGGCCTCAACGTGTCCGAAGGCCACGTGACCTGCGAACCGGTCGCCCTGGCCCACAACCTGCCTTACGTGACCGCGGAAACCGCGATCGGTCTGTAAGCGACGGAAGTCGGATCCACGAAAGGGGCGGCGGTGTTGCGCCGCCCCGTCTCGCGTAGGACGCACCGTCCTCGCTGTCAGGGACGAGCACCGGCAGCTTCGTTCCGATCCATCGCTCACAGTGTTCCAGGAGCGGGTGCCAGGGCGCTGATAAGGTGTAGGGCCCAACACCACCACGCGGTACCCGCATGAACATCGCACGTGTCTTCCCCGCCGCCTGCGCCGTTCTTTCCGCGCTGCTGGCGCTAGCGATCAGCCTGCCGTCGCGCGCGGCCGACAAGCCCGCATCGCTGGTGGGTACCTGGCGCGTCGAGCGCATCACCGATACCGACATCAAGTCCGGCAAGCTCGTCCATCCCTACGGTGAGCATCCCAAGGGCTACATCGTCTACGACGCCACCGGCCATCTGAGCGTGCAGATCATGCGCACGCCCGCGGTGCCGCCGTTCGCCTCGGGCGACGACGCCAAGGGCAGCGACGCGGAAGTGCGCGCCGCCTACGACGGCTTCGTCGCCTACTTCGGCACGTACGAGGTCGACGCCAAGAAAGGCGTTGTCGTGCATCGGGTGGAGGGCAGCCTGATGCCCAGCTATACCGGAACCGACCAGCCGCGACCTTTTCGGGTCGAGGGAGATGTGCTCACCATCGAAGGCGATAGCGATGGCGTGCATTTCTTGCGGCAGCTGAAGCGGGTGCGTTAGGCCACTTCGGCAGGATCGATGCGACCATGGCCGCCTAACGCAGTTCGCCGGTTCTCGGCATCCGCTTGAGCTCTTCGATCACCTTCCTGGGCGCACGCAGGCGGATCTGCACGGGAAAGGATTCCTGGACGACGACATCCTTCACCACTCCGCTCTTCTCCAGTGCCATCACCCTGGCCAGCACGGGGTCCGGGGATTCGGCGCTGCCTACGATCAGGGCGCTCTCCAAGGGCTCGTGATCCGCCTCGGCTTGTTTGTTGCCGGGATTGCAGCTGGCCGACAGCATCAGTGCCAGGATGAATGCGATTCTCATGCTCGCCGCCTTGGGTTTGGACGATGGGGCCAAGAGCGTGGCGCGCCATGTCGCGGCGCGCCACGCAGCTGTTGCAGTAGCTCAATACTCGCTGGACCGTCAGGGGTACGTGGCGATCCAGTTCTGCAGCGTGTTGTAGACGGTACTGGTCAGCCGGGTGCCGCAGTTCTGGGTGGGCGAGCCGGTGGTGTGGATACCGCGGACGTTGACGCCGCCGTCGCTGGCGATGCCGCTGCCGCTGTTTCCGCCGAAGGTGTCGATGGTGTAGCAAAGGCGGTAAGAACCGCTGGTCGACACCGTTCCGGAGTGGGTCCACATCGTGCCGAGGGGCTTATCGCCCGGATAGCCGCTGATGGTATGCGTGCCGCCGGAATAGACGCCCCAGCCGGAATTGCCGCCGTGCGGCGCCGAGCTGAGTACGATCAGCGCGTAGTCGTAGTTGCTGTCGGCGCTGTTGTGCCATGCCGTCGTGGTGACGGCGCGGGCCCAACTGGTCGTGCCCCAGGGCTGGTAACTGCCGTTCTGGGCGGTGGTGAAGTTCAGGCTGGAGTACCAGGTGCCGGAACCGTTGGACACGCAGTGTCCCGCGGTGAGCACGTGCTTCGGGGTGATCAGGGTGCCGGTGCAGCCTATCGCAATGCGGCCGATGTGCCAGTACGGCGAAGCCACGGTGTTGGTCACCTGCACCCGGTTGTCCGGGCCGATGACGACGGTGGGGCCGACCAGGGCGCTGCCGAAGCGCAGCGGAAGCTTGGGCGGAGTGGTCATCGTGGTGGAGGTGCGGCCGATCATTTCCAGGTCGCTGATGGCCTGCTCGAAGATGGCGACGTCTTCCGGATCCATCGTGGACTCGTACTGGTCGCCGTTGCGAGTGACCATGACGGTGCTCAATCCGGCCGCCTTCTGTCGCGGCGTCTGCAGGCGGGCGTCGGTGGCGATGCCCATCTCCGGCAACGCGCGCGTCACCAGGTTGTCGCCATGGATGAACCTGGCTTTCTCGTTCAACTTCCGGAATGAAGGCTCCTTGGCTTGCGCCGTCTCCATCGCCGGGACCGAAATCAACAGCACCAAACTCAGCGCGACTAGCGTTTTCATAACAAGCTCCGTTGTTGGTGGGGTAGTCCTTTAGCGGGCAGTCGAGAAAGCGCATCCTGCATTCTCTCGACCTGGAGCAGTCCGTACAGGGGGCGGACCGGCTCCGACGAGACGGGCAGGGGGCGCCCGTTTCGCCGACGCGGCCATCCCTGGCCGCGCTCGCAGCGCGTCTCACGACGCTCCGCTGTTTGCATGTTCGGATCCGAATGTCATTGCGCACACGGCCTTCGCGGCATGCGCGATGCCGCGTTTTTCGCCGCTGATGCCGAAGGCTCAGCCGCGCTCGCTGCGATCAGGGATGCGCAGGCGCGGCGCGCCGCGGAGGAGGCCTGAACTCGTAAAGGGCAGGTACGGCCGAAAGACGGTTGGCCGCAGAGAATATCGGGCACGCGCTTGCGTTGATGCGCATAGCGACCTCCATGTCCGCAGGGAAGGCTGATCGATAACCCGTCTGCCGGCCTTGCCCAAGTAGCGAAGAGAAACTCCGTTTCCGGCGCGAATAATTACGCTCAAAAGGATGTTTCCGTCGTGATGCCTCTCACAAATGCTCAAACGTGCAGCGCAGTGGTTCGCTTGGCGTCGTGTAGGCCGCGCTAACGATGCGCCGCTGCGTCCGATCGGCGCGAATACTTTTAATTTCTTTGAAGGTCGACTGTCATGGTCTTCATGTCGGAAGACCCGACAAAACTTGTTAAGCCGCGGAGAAACGCAACCTGCCCGCGCACGACATCGCTACGGCGCCCGCGCTAGCGCAGTGTCATCAACAGCAGGCCTGCAGCGGCCAAGGCGACGGTCCAGAGCGAACGCCGCGCGCCCGCGCTCAGCAGGGTCGGGAACTTGGCGACGCTGCGGCACACGCCGGCGGCGATGGCGCCGGTGGTGACCAGCATGGCGGCCAGGTGCAGCGCGACCGCGGCCAGGGCCAGGGCCAACGAACCGGACGCCGTGATCTCGCGCGCCGGCGTGTCCGACATGCACAGCGGCGCCAGCGCCGGAACCAGCATCAGCCCGGCGCCATGCACGGTGGCCATCAGGCAGGACCACAGCGCGATGCCGGCGTGACCGGCATGCGCGGGCGCGCGAAGGCCGGCGACGCCGCGCCGGTGCGCATCGGACGCGGGGCCGCGCAGCCAGCGGTAGCACGCCACGGCGATGAGCAGGGCGCCCGCAAGCGCCTGCACCCGGCCGCGGTCGACGAGCGTGCCTTGCGCAACCGCGAGCACCACGATCGCCACCGAGGCGCTGTGTCCGATCGCGATGGGCAGCAGCGCAAGCCGCACCCGCGAGCGGTCGTGCGAGCCCAGGCCCCAGGCGGCCGCGAACATCCAGCCGCTGGTCGGGCTCAGGCCGTGCAGCGTGCCCAGCCCGGCGACCGCCAACCATGGCCACAGGTCGCTCACGACGCGCGCCCGCGGCCGGTCAGGACTGCGACGCGCAACAGGCGGCGGCCGCCGGTGCCTTCGCCGGCGCCTCCGACGCGTAGCGGTCGTGATGGCGCACCCAGGCCATCGGATAGTCCAAGCCGTCTTCGTCGCGGCCCTTGGGCGTGAGCTCCAGCAAGGCGTAGGTATGCATCATGATTTCCACGCCACGGCCGTAGCGCGAATAGGTGTGGAAGACCTGGCCGGCATCGTCGCGATAGAACACGCTGATTCCGGGCGCTTCCTCGTGCGGGAAGCGTTGGATCGTATAGTTGTAATCGGCTTGGCCGTTGGCGACCTCGTCGGCGGTGAAATTGACGCCGAAGTCGCGGTTGAAGTCGGTCGCGTACGAGGACACCCACTTGAAGCGCCAACCCATGCGTTCGCGAAAGCGCTGGATATCGGACAGCGGCGCACGCGATACGACCAGTAGGGTCACGTCGCGCTGGGCGAGATGGAGGTTGGCGCCGTCGTTGTGGTCGGCCATGTAGGAGCAACTTTTGCAGCCCTGCTCCCAGCCCGGCGCGAACATGAAGTGCTGCACCAGCAACTGGCGGCGGCCCTCGAACAAGTCGACGAGCCGGCGCGGGCCTTCGGCGGTATCGAACAGATACTCCTTTTCCACGCGCACCCATGGCAATGCGCGGCGTTCGCGCGCGATCCGGTCCTGCAGGCGGGTGAGCTCCTTCTCGTGCGCCAGCAGCGTCTTGCGCGCGGCCAGCCAATGTTCTCTGGTTACGACGGGATGATCGACGAGATGGGTTTCGGCAAGTGCGGCGTTCATGCGGTGCTCCTCGACCCGATGGTCGGTGGTGGTGTGCGGACGCGGGATCGGCGGCGGGCGGGCAAGGCTCGCCCGTCTCCGGTCCGCAGGCCGGAGGGAGGGCGGAGCGCTTGCGGGGCGCGGTATGGACTCGGCGCTCGGGCGGGCCGAACAGGGCGTCGTCCGGCGACGTCCGCCGATGCTCAGTCGGCCGTGCCGACGGTTCGGCCCATGATCCTGATCCCGATGGCGCCAGCGGCGGCGCCGTGGAAGCAATGTACTCAGCTATCGGCGCGGCCGGGAGTAACAGGATTGTCGCGAATGCGAAGGCCGGAAATAGCCTGGTTTCGGCCCGTCGCTGGCCTGGGCGCAGGCGCCGGCGGGCCGCTCGCCTATCGACGCGGGGCCGCGGATCTGTGGCGTAAGGCCCCTTACTCCGCGTTCCCGCCGCTGCGCGAGGAAGTGCGGTCGCCTTCGAGGAAGCGGTAGGTCCTCTGGCCATCGTTCAGGACCAGCGCGCGCTGGCCGTCGGCCGCCGTCGGACTGAAACGGAAGCCCGCGACGCTGGGCGAGATCGTTTCGAACACGGTGTCCGCGTCGGAGGTATCCAAGGCCATCTCGCTGCGCCAGCCGCCGAAATCGAACCAGGTCCTGGGCCCCTCCCTGACGATGCGGATCGTGCCCAGCGTCGGGTGCGAATAGACGGGCGCCAGCGTCGCCAGCACGGTCGCGCTCGGCGGTACCTGCAGCTCGGCGCGATGCGCTTCGCGCTCGCGCTTCAAACGCTCCGGCAAGGCCTTCAAGGTCGCGGCGGCGCGGCGGTCGGTATCGAACAGGATCTCCAGGAAGCGATCGGAAAAGACGCTGCGCAACTGCGCCCCCGCATCGGCGTTCATCAGCAGGACGTAGCCGGCATCGCTCTCCGGCAGCCAGTAGATCTCGGCCTGATAGCCGGCCATGCTGCCGCCGTGCATCACCTGCAGCACGCCCAACCGGCGGTCGGTCTTCAGGCCCATGCCGTACCACTGGTCCACGCCGCCGCGCGCCACCTGCGCCTTCCAGCGTTCCCGCAACGCCTGCGCGCCGATGTAGCGGCCGCCCCGCGGAAGCTGTCCGGACGACAGTTCCATCTGCAGGTAGCGGCTCATGTCGCGGATGTTGCTCCAGGCGCCGCCGTCCGGACGCATCGGGATCGAGGCCAGGTTGTAGCCCATCGACGACACCGCGATGTCGCCGTCGATGGTGGTGCCGTGCGGGGCGGCATGATTGCCGGCTTGCGCAACCGCGAAATCGAAGGTGGTCGAGCCCATGCCCAGCGGATCGAACACCAGCTCCTGCATCGTGCGGTCGTAGGCCGCGCCCAAGGGCAGGTCGCGGTGGGCCACATGGCCGCCGAGATAACCGCCCGCGACCGCCATCAGGTTGGAGTACTGATACAGCTCGCCGATGGCGGCGGTGGGTTCGATGCCGCCCAGCACGCCGAGCACGTCCTCCGGGCCCATCTCGTCGCCCGAGAGTATCCATTCCATGTCCTGCGCGGGAATGCCCGTGCAGGCGCACAGCAGATGCCGGACCCGGATCGACTTCGCCCGTTCCGCGTCGCCGAGCTTGAAGGCCGGCAACAGGCGTTCGGCGGGATCGTCCCAATCCAGTTTGCCCATGTCGACCAGCTTGGCCAGCATCAGCGAGGTCATGGGCTTGGTGACGGAGGCGGTCAGGAAGCGGGTGGATGCATCAACCTTCTCCTGGCTGCCCAGCCTGCGGATGCCGAGGCCGCCGGAGTATTTGATCTGGCCGTTCTGCACGACGCCCAGGGCCACCCCGGGTATACCGAGGCCGGTGCGCGCTTCGTCGAGGAACCGCAGCAGCGCCGCGATCCGGTGCGCGTCCAGCTCGTTGGCTTTCTTTCCCGCCAGCGTTTCGGGCACATAGGTCTTGGCGCGCAGGCTGGACAGCACGCGCGTGAGCTGGGGTTCGCGCCGGTCCATCGCCTGCGCGGGCAGGTCCATGATCGCCACGATCCAGGTATCGCCTTCGTGCAGCACCTGCGCGCGCAGGACCCGCGCCGGCTCGCCGGCGTGCGTGTAGTTGTAGCTGCGCACCAGCGCCCAACCGTTGCGCGAAGGCCGGTCCGCGGCGTCGCGCAGCTGCGGCTCGAAGCCGGGGCGATACCGTTGCCAAGCCAGCGCGACCGCTTGATCGGCGGTCTGGGCCGCGACGTCCACGATCGCGATCGCGGCGTCGTCGCTCGGCGTTTTCATGACGACGGCCGGGCCGTCGGCGCTCGCGCTCCATCCGGCCGGAACGATGTGGCGCACGCCCGAGACGGTCCGTCGCCAGGCGTCTTCCTGCAGCACTTCGGCCCGCGGTGGCGCCGCGGCGCGATCGAACGCGGCCGTATCGGCTGCGTACGGCAACAGCAATCCCAGGGCGGCCAGGGGCCACCAATGACTACGCTTCATGCTTGAACCCCTGAGCTTGGAGGGTTGATGCGCTGCGGGCACGGTCTGCGCCCGCGTGTTCGTTGCCGCGGCCGGGCTATCGCTTACGGATGGCCCAGCGCTTTGCGTGCATGGAGGAACTTCGTCTGCGCCAGCGCCGTCGCGGTGCGGAAGCGGGACTCGGCGTCGGCGCGCATGCGCTCGTAGTCCTGGTTCAGCCGCGCCAGCCGCCGATCGCTATCGTCCCCGTCCGGCGCGTCCGCTAGCGCGGAAAGGTCCCGGGTGTGCGCGTCGGTCAGCTGATACAGGGTTTGCGAGTAGCGGTCGTGCATGTCGTACAGGAACCGGGAGTAATCGTCGTGCAGGGCAAGCAAGGCTTCCTGTTCCTGCTGCGAAGGCGGCGGCGCCGGCGCGTCTACGGCCTGCTTCGAACTCGCTGCCAGCGCGGGCGTTGGCGTCGCGCCGGTGCCTGCCTGTGAGGCGCTCGCGACGGGATGCCGCAAGGCGATGCGCGGTGCCACCGCATCCGTGGCGATCCACAGCGCCGCGAGCATCGCGCCAACGCCCAGCAGCGTCGCCCTGGCCGTCCATCCGGGCGAACGCGGCCCTTCGATGATGGCGTCGATGCGCTGGTCCAGCGTGCTCAGCGCCGCGGTGGCGCATAAGGCCGGCGCTGCGCGATGCGCGGCGGGCGCCAGGCGCTCGATCGACACCAGCAGCGCCTCCGCATAGTCGGCCGACGAGCCGTAGGCGCGCGAGGCGCCCAGGTCGCAGGCGATTTCGCGCGCGCTGTCGCAGGCGGCGGCCAGCGAGCGCAGCAGGGGGTTCCACCAGAACAGCGCTTCGATCAACCGCTGGCTCAGCAGGACCGGCAGATCCTTGCGCCGGATATGGCTGGCCTCGTGCAGCACGACCGCACGCAGCGAAGCCGCGGGCAGCGAATTCGCCATCGCCTGGGGCAGGACGATCCTGGGCCGCGCGATCCCGATGGCGGCGGGCCCGAACGACGGCGATACATGGATTTCGACGCCTGCGGGAATCAGCTGGCGATAGGCCGCCTCGAGTTCGTGCGAGCGCTGCGACGCGGCCAATATTCGGCGCAGGGCGCGCTGCGCCGTCGCCAGACGGAGCAGGCGCCAGCCCGCGCCGGTCAGCCACAGCGCGAGCAGCAGCAGGGCGGGCTCGGGCGCGAGCGTCATCGCGCCATGCCGGTCGGCGCGATCGGCAGGCGCGAGCAGCGATCCTGCATCGGCACTCGATCGCCCGCCCGCGCCGCGCGCGTCCGCGGCCTGGGCGAGCGCGCGCTCGAGCGGCGCCGTTGGCTTCGGCGGCAGCGAAATCGCCGGGCCGACGATCACCACCGCGAACGCCGCCAGCAGCAGCGCGGCGTGTTTCTCCGGCGCGATCGTCCGTATCCGGATCGCGGCGTAGGCCAGCGGTACGACGACCAGACAGAGCAGCACATGCTCGAGCGCGTAGTTCAGCAGCCGGAACGCCAGGTCCGTCATCACGCCTGCCCCTTGCCCTTGGCGCGCCGGATCTTGTCGCGCAGGGCCTCGATCTTGCCCGGGTCCACGTCGTGGTTTTCGATCAGATGCAAGGCCAGCGCTTCCGGCGAGCCGTCGAACAACTGCGTCATCAGATTGCTGAGCGCGCGCTGCCTGACCTCCGCCTTGGTCAACGCCGGCCGATAGATGAAGGCGCGGCCCTCCTGCCGGAACGTCACCAGGTCCTTCTTGTGCAGGATGCCGAGCATGGTCAGCACGGTGGTGTAGGCGACGGGCTTGTGCTGCGCCAGGCGGTCGGCGACCTCGCGCACGGAGGCTTCGCCCAGCTCCCACAGGACTTCCAGGATGGCCTGCTCTGCCTCGGTCACCGACGGGGAGGGGGGTCTGGCCATACGCGGATTGCCACTAATTCCTTAGTTGAAGCCAGCCTATGGGCGCCGGCATGGGTTGTCAACTATGTAATTAGTCGTGGTCGCCGTGGCCGTCCGCGGTTCGTTCGCCGCGCGATCGCAAGCGAACCGCCGTGGCGGTCCTGCTCCAGGCCGCATCGACAGGTCGCATCGATGCGTTCGTATGCGCCGCCCTGCGGTGCAAACAAAAACTGTCGATTGAACATAGGCGCGCGCGCCGCCTCGCCGCGTCGTGCGGGACTAGCATGCGTGCAGGCCCGGTGCCGCCGTGGGAGGCGTCGATGAGCGTTCGCAAGCTCCGCATCGCCGCGCGCTGGCGAGCTTGCCGGCAGGCAGGCGCGCTGTTGCTCTGCGTTTGGCTATCGGCCTGTGCGCCGCCGCAGCGCACCGTGGTCATCATCGGCGGCGCCGCCAGCGAAGGGCCGGGCCGGCACGACTATCCGCAGGGCGTGCGCAAGCTGCAGGCCCTGATCGAGGCCACGCCGAAGGCGCATGCGGCTTTGCGCGTGGTCGCTTATCCCGACGGTTGGCCGCAGGATCCGCGTGCGCTGGACGCGGCCGACACCGTGGTCTGGTATTTCGACGGCCTGGATCGTCATCCGCTGCGCGATCCGCAACGCCGCCATCGCTTCGAGGCCTTGATGCAGCGCGGCGTCGGTCTGGTCGCGTTGCATCAATCCTCGACCGCGCCGGTGGGCGAGGACCTGGGGCTGCCGCGCTGGCTGGGCGGCGTGCGCGAGGGCATGTTCGATCGCAGTACGCAATGGGCGAGCCTGGCGCCGGCCGATGCGGACGCAGCGCCGGCGCGCGGCGTGTCCGCGTTCGCCTATCGCGACGAGTTCTATCCCAGCTTCCGTTTCGCCGCGGGAGGCGGCACGCGCACGCCTGTGCTCAAGACCCGCCTGCATCCGCAGTTCCGCGCGGGCCGCCACCTGCTCGAGGATCGCGCCGAAGACGCCACCGTGGCCTGGGCCTTCGAACGCGAGGGCGGCGGTCGCGGCTTCGTCTTCAGCGGCGCGCATTACCTGAGCGCACTGGATCAGCCGCAGCTGGCCGGCCTGTTGCTCAACGCGATCACGTGGTCGGCCGGCTTGGACGTCCCGCGCGAGGGAATGGGCGGCGCCGCCTTGCGCGCCGTCGAGCGGCCGCCGCCGCCGATCAAGGCGGTTGCGGCGAACGGTCCCGCGCGCGTCAGCTTCCATGTCGACGCGGCGCGCTCGGGCTGGCGCCGGGACGAAACCGTGCTGAGGCCGGAGAACGTCGACGAGGCCGGCTTCGGCGAGGTCTGGCAATCGCTGCCGCTGGACGGCGCGGACGGGCAGCCCGCGCGCCTGTACGCCTCGCCGCTGTATCTGCCCAGCCTCACCCTGAGCCAGGGGCCGTTGCGCGGCGAAACTTTCCCGGTCGTGTTCGCCGCCAGCAATGCCGGCTACGTCTACGCCATCGCCGCGGCGCGGCGCGGCGACATCGCCGCCGGCCGCATTCTGTGGCGCACCCGCCTGGGCGCGCCCTGCCATCTGCAGCCAGCGCCGCTGGACGGCGTCGCCACCGGCATCCTCAGCACGCCGGTGATCGACGCCGAGCGCGGGCGTTTGTACGCGACCCACTGCGATCCGAAATCGCGCTGGCAGGCCTATGCCCTGGATATCGGCAGCGGTGCGGTGCTGCCGGGCTGGCCGGTGCGATTGGACGAAGAGCGCTTCAATGCCTTGAACGCCAACGCGGGCCCGCAACGCGTGGCGCCGAAGCGGCGTTTCGATTTCCGCGTCCAGCGCGGCGCGCTGAACCTGTCGCCGGACGGCGAGCAGCTGTATGTGGTGTTCGGCGAGTCCGAGACCGGCTGGCTGGTGGCGGTGGACACGCGCCAGGCCAAACTCAGCAGCGCCTTCGCCGCGGTGGCGATGCCGCACCGCGGCAGCGGCGGCATCTGGGGCGCGGGCGGCCCCGCGGTCGATGCCGACGGCCAGGTGTACGTGGTCACCGGCAGCGGCTTCGAGGGCTACCAGGACAGCGACCACGATTGGACCCAGTCGGTGCTGAAACTGGCGCCGCCCGGCGCAGGAGGTTTCGTGCTGCGCGGCACCTACACGCCGTTCAATTATTGCCGCAGCGCGAAGATGGACATCGATCTGGGCTCCGGGGGCGCGGTGCTGTTGCCGGATGCGGCGAGCGGCGATGCCCGGCGCCTGCTCGCGGTGGGCGGCAAGCAGGGCAATGTCTATCTGCTCGATCGTGAGCGCATGCCCGGTGGACTGGAGCGGCGCCAGCCCTGTTCCGACGATGCGTCGCAAGACCGGTCCTTGCTGCCGCCGCAGGCGCAGCCGCAGTTCGGCACGCGCGGTCCTTTGAACGTGTTCGGCCCCTACTCGGAGCAGGACGCGGCCCTGGACCTGGCGCGTTCGCGCTCGGTGCCGGCGACCTTCCGCGACCGCCGCGGCGTGGACTACCTGTTCGTCACCGGCAACAGCAAGCGCGCGCCCGGCTCGGCGGACAGCGTGCCGCCTTCCCTGGTCCGTTTGCAGGTGGTGCGAGGCGAGGGCCGGACGCCGTTCCTGAGGATAGACCGGCGCCAGCGCTCGCTGGTGATGGGCAATCCCGGCTCGCCGGTGGTCACCAGCCTGGGACCGGAGCACGCCATCGTCTGGGTGCTGGACGAGAACGCGCCGCGCTCGGCCCGGTTGAGCGGCGCCGACGCGCCGCGGCCGGTGCTGTACGCACTGGATGCCGCGAGCCTGGAATTGCTGTGGCGCAGCGCGCCCGGTGAGCTGCACACCAGCGGCAAGTACAACCAGCCCGCGTTCGGCGGCGGGCAGGTGTTCGTCGGCACCGACCGCATCCAGGCTTTCGGCTTGGGCGGCCGTCGTCAGGCTGCGCGGGCGCGGCTGCCATCCACGCCCGCCACGCAAGCGCCGCCCTCGGTGCCATCCGGCGCCATGGCGGGCCTGGCCGCGGACGCGATCTACCGCCAGCGTTGCGCGCTCTGCCACGACCACGCGGTGGGCAATATCCCGCCGCGCGAGGTGATCGCCGGCCATCCGCGCGAGCGCATCGTGCAGGCCTTGAGCCAGGGCGCGATGCGGCCGCAGGCCGCCGGCCTGAGCGCTGAGCAGATCGCGCAGCTGGCCGACTACCTGCGCCGGCGGTGAGTCCGCCCGCCCCGATGCGGCGGCCGGCGCAGGGGCCGCGATCTATTCGCGGCGCTTGCGCGGCTTGGCGCGCGTACGCACCTTGCCGAGCTCGCGCGGCGCCGGCTCCTGCGCCGCCAGAACGCCGCCGTCCTTCATCTGCTCCAGCCACGACAGGGCGTCGAGGTAGGACAGGAACTGCTGCAGATAGCCCGGCGACAGTTCGCGCATCAGCTTCAGCGAGCGGTGCACCAGGCTGCTGGAGTTGAGCGGGCCGGTGCCTTGCGGCGAAGGCTGCAGCGAACGCCGCAGCTGACTGTCGCTGCGCACTTCGGTCCAGAGCTTGCGGAAGTCTTCGAGCATGCCCAGTTCCGGCAGCGCGGACGATGCCGCGGCGCCGTCGCTTGCCTTGCCGCGCTGGGCGGAGCGCGCGCCAAGCTCGGCCGCCAGTTCGCCCAGCGGGCCGCGGGCGCGGCAGGCATCGCGGGCGGGTGTTGCGGTTACATGCGCGCCGCGTGCCAGCGCTTCGGCATAGGCCTGGATACGCTCGGTCAGTTTTTCTTCCAGCGCGCGCCGGGTGGCGCCGTCGCGCTCGGCCGCGCGCCGGCGCAGGGCCTGCATGCAATGGAAGGCGTAGGGGTCCAGACGATCGGCGCCCTGTTCGCGCCAGGCGTCGAGGATCGCGTGATCGGGCGGCGGCTCAGCGCGCATGGCTCGGCACGACGGTGCGCTTCAGGCGCGGCACCGGCGCCATTTCCACGCGGCGGTTGCTGGCGCGTCCGGCCTCGTCGGTGTTGGGGCTCACCGGCTGCTGGGCGCCGAACGCGGCCGCGAACACCGAGTCCGCGCGCACGCCTTCGGCGATCAGCACGCGGGTCACGGTCAGCGCGCGCTGCGCCGACAGTTCCCAGTTGTCGGCGAACTGCGGATTGCCGTCGCTGACCTGGCGGTCGTCGGTGAAGCCGCTGACCATCAGCACTTCGTCGCGCGCGCGCAGGTAGCCCGCGAGCGGGCGCGCCAGGCTCTTGAGCAGTTCCCTGCCTTCGGGCTGCAACTGGTCGGAGTTCAGGGCGAACAGCACGCTGCCGCGTATGCCGATGCGTCCGTCGATCAGGGTGATCCGCCCCGCGGCCAGCGGGCCGGCCAGGGCCTGCTCCAGGCTCTGGCGGCGCTGGGTCTCGATCTTGCGCTGCGCGATTTCCTGCTTGAGCTTGATCTCCAGCTGCAACTGCACTGCGATCACGCCGACCAGGATCAGCACGAACGCGCCCAGCAGCACCGACATCAGGTCGCCGAAGGCGGCCCAGACCGAGACCGAGGCGTCGGCCTCGCCGTCGACCTCGGCGTGCAGGTCCGCGCTCATGCCGCCTCGGCCGCCGCGGCCGCGCGCGCGCCAGACAGGCGCTGCAGGTCCTCGACGATCTGCTTCTGCGCGAGCAGGCTCAGGTCGACCACCTCGCGCGCCTGCGCGACGTAATAGGCCAGTTGCTCGTCGCTGCGCGCGATCGATTTGGCCAGCGCATCCTCGATGCCCTGCAGGCGATCGGCGAGCTTGTCGTTGGCGTCGCCGAACACGCGCGCCGCCGCGCCGAAGGCCTCGCCCAGGCTGGCGACTTCGACCGCGCCCACGCTGACTTGCTGCGCGACCGCGTCGAGCTTGCCGGTTTCGGCCTCGATGTGGCCGGCGAAGCGGCTGCCGACCCGATCCAGCAGGTCCGCCGAGGTCGCGACCAGGGCGTCGATGGCGGCGCGCTGCTGCGTGGAGGCGTGGTTCACCGCCGCCAGCAGGGTTTCCAGGGTCGCCATCAGCTGGGTGCGTTCCGCCAGCACCGCGGTGTCGCGGGCCATGCTCTCGGACAGGTTATGGCGCAGCTCGCCGATGACCTCGGCCGCGGCCTTGGGCGCCTCCGAGGCGGTGTCCACCAGTCGCGAAATCTCGGCGATGGTGGCGCTGGCGTGCGCCTGGGTGCGCGCGCCGATCTCGTCGGCGGTGCGGGCGAGGCTGTCGCAGATGCCTTGCTGGCGATCGGCGCTGTCGGCGCCGGCCTGCGCCCAATCCTCGCGCAGCGCGGCGCTCATCGCGCTCAGCGATTCGGTCCAGGCGTGCAGGCGTTGCTGGTCCTGCGCGGCCAGCGCGGTCTTCAGTTCGCCATGCGACTGGTCCACGGCGCGCAGCAACGAGGCCGAGTGCTGTTCGAACGCGGCGGCCGCCGCGGTCAGCGCGTCCTGGTTGCGCTCGGCCAGGCCGGCATTGACGTCCTGCTGCTGCGCCAGCGCCTGCGCCCAGGCCTGCGCCACCTGGCCGGCGGTGGTGTCCAGACGCGCGGCGACGCCGTCCACCAGGTTGAGCGAACGCTGTTCGAAGCCGGCGCCGAACCGATCCAGGGCCTCGCGCAGATCGCGGTTGAGGCTTTCGTTGGACTGCTGCTGCTGGGCCAGCGAGCGGCTCCACAGGTCCGCCACGCTGGCGGTGGTGGTTTCCAGGCCCTGCGACCAACCCTGCAACTGCCGTTCCACGGCCAGGCCGACGGTGTCGCGCAGCGCGGCGGTCTCCTGCGCCATCGCCGTCATCGTCGCCTGCATGACCGGCTGCAAGGCTTCGCTGGCCACGCGCACGCTGTCGGAGACGCTCTTCTGCAGGGACCGCTCCACCGACGCGGCCAGTTGCGCGAAGACGGCCTGGGTCTGGCGATGGAAGGCGTCCTGATTGGCGAGCTGGCGCTCGTTCGCGCCCAGGCTGTGTTGTTCGATCGCCGCCATCATGGTCTGCAGGCGGTCGATCAAGGCCGGCATCAGATCGGTCTGGCGTTGCAGCAGGCGCAGGCTTTCCTCGCGGCGATGCGCGAGCGAGTAAGCGTGCAGGCTGCCCGCGATCTTCGCGTCCAGCGTCTGCACCGCGCGCAGGCGCTCGCGCCGGCGCAGCGCCGACAGCAGGCCCAGCATCGCCGAGGTCGCCACGCCCGCGATCGAGGTGCCGAAGGCGAAGCCCAAACCCTTCACCGGCGCGGCCAGGGAATCGCGGATCGCCTGCAGGTCGGTCGCGGTTTCCAACGCCATGCCGGTGCCGCGCAGCATCGCCATCATGCCCAGCAGGGTGCCCAGCATGCCCAGCAGCACCAGCAGGCCGACCAGGTAGGGCGTGAGCGCCGGTCCCGGCAGCGGCAGGCGCTGGCCTTCGACGCGCTGGCGCACCGCGTTGCGCAGGGACGGGTCGAGCTGGGCGAGCCAGTCTTCCAGGCTGGAAGGCGGCGCGGACAGCGCGGCCAGGCCGCGTTCCAGCGTGGCCGTGGCCTGCCGGTAGCGCAGCAGTTCCAGTCCGCCGGCGATGTAGCCGGCGGCGATCAGCAAGGTGACGGCCAGCCCGAGCGGGTTCGATCCGAGATAGCCGGCGCCGATCCAGCACACCGCCGCCAGGCCGAGTAAGAACACAACGAGATCAAGCGTATGTCTGAACATGACGTCCCTGGGGGTGGGGGCGAAGCGCTGCGAGCAGGCCTTCCAACGGTAGAAAACGGACATCCAGTTCGGCGAGCAGCACGCCTTGCATGTCCCTGCGAAATACGTCCAGCCAGGCGTTGGAGCGCAGGAGCGCGTCGTCGCAGGCCGGCTGCGCGGCCAGGCGCAGACGTTCGAAATGCGCGCCGAGCAGGTCGGGCACCGCCGCCAGCAGCGTTTGCTCGCGCGGGCTCAGCACCACTTCCATGAGCGCGTCCAGGTCGGCCAGCCGGGCCTGCGGCGCCGATCGGCCGGCCAGCATGTCGCGCAGGCGTCCGCGCAGGCGGCCCGTGGCCGTCAGCATGGCCCGCTGGCTGGCGAGGTAGTGCTGACGGAAGGGCGCGTACTCGGCTTCGGCCTCCGGCGTTCCGGTCGCGGGCAGCTCGAGGCAGCCGGCGATGGTGGCGCTCAGCGCCGCGCGCGTGGCCGCGTAGGCGGCTTCTTCCGCGCCATCGAACGCCGGTCCGCCCGGGCCCGCCGCCGGCGCGGCGCCGTCCAGCACCCGTGACAGCGCGACGGCGCGGGTCCAGTCGATCCAATCGCTCAGGCGATCGGACAGCGAAGCGCTGGGAGGGGGTACGTCGACGTCCGTGAGGCGAGCGAGCAGGCGAATGAACGTCGGGCCACGGACGGGCGTCCGTTGTAGAGCTTCCAAAGTACGACTGGCCAAAAAACGACCAGTTTACAGGCTGGGGAGGGGCGCAGGGCGCTGGCGACCCCTGCGGCCATGCCCAGGGCCGGCGGGACGCGAACCTAAACGGCCGTTCAGCTGCGCCGTTCTGCGATCCGCACGCCCATCAATCCGGTGCGGGCCCGCAGTCGCCTGGCATCAGCGCGCGTGGAGGGAGTGCGTAGCAAAAGCATACGGCGCTCGCGCGGCCGCCCGGTCACCAGACCGACGCGCGCTGCTCCGGCGCCAGGAACAGCTGCGCCTGCGCGTCGATCTTGAAGGCGTCGTACCAGGCTTGCAGATTGCGCACCACACCGTTGACCCGGTACTTCGACGGCGAGTGGTAGGCCTGATCGATATCGGCGCGCAACGAGCTTTCGTTGTCGAGCGATCGCCACAGCTGCGCCCATCCCAGGAAGAAGCGCTGTTCGCCGTGGTAGCCGTCGCGTACCGCTTGGATGTCGATCCCGTTCGCGGCGGCATACAGGCGGTACGCGTCCAAGGCCACCGTCACGCCGACCAGATCGGCCAGGTTTTCGCCCAGGCTGCGGCGCCCGTCCAGATGCGCGCCGGGCAGGGGTTCGTATGCGGAGTACTGGTTCACCAGGACTTCGGTCCTGGCATCGAATGCGGCGCGCGTCGCCGGCGACCACCAGTCGCGCAGATTGCCCTGGTCGTCGAAGCGGGAGCCCTGGTCGTCGAAGCCGTGCGCCATTTCGTGGCCCAGGACGGCGCCGATCGCGCCGAAGTTCACCGCGCTGTCGGCGGCGATACTGAAGGCCGGCGCCTGCAGCAGCGCCGCGGGAAACGTGACGGCATTGAGTTGAGGGCTGAAGCTGCCATCGACCGATTGCGGCGGCAGATGCCAGCGGTAGGCGCGTTGCGGATGGGCGAGGTGCTGGGCATCCAGCTCGATCTGGGCGGCCTTGAGGCGATGCAGATTGCCGATAGGGTCGTTCGGCAGAATTTCGACTTCGGCATAGTCGCGCAGGTCGTCGGGATAGCCCAGGCGCAGCTGCATCCTGTCGATCTTGGCCAGCGCGGTGCGGCGCGTCGCGGGGTCCAGCCAGCCGGCCTGCGCGATACGGGCCCGGAAGGCCTGTTTCATATAGGGGATCATCGAGGCGACCGCGGCGCGGTCGGCCGGGGTGAAGAATTGCCGGACGTAGCGCGCGCCCACCAATTCCGGAAGGTTCTGGCTGACGAACTGTATGCCGCGCTCCGCGCGCGAACGGCGGGTTTTCAGGCCCGCCAGGGCCGTGCCGTAGAACTGGAAGCTCGCATCCTGAAAGGGCGTGGGCAGCAAATGCGCGTGATTGTGGATCCAGTGGAAGGCCAGGTAGGAGTTCCAGGTCTCCACCGGCGTCTGGGCGAAGATGGCGGCGCAAGCGCGGATCGCGGTGTCGGTGTTCAGGACCACGGTCTCGGCCGGGGGATAGCCTGCGGCCTCTATGAACGTCTCCCAGGGAAAACCGGGCGCATAGTCCAGCAGTTCGGCCAGCGCCATCAGGTGGTAGTTCAACTTGCGATCGCGCAGTTGCTCGGGGTTCCACTGCGCGTCGGCCAGTTTCGCTTCCAGCGCCAGCACCGCGGCGGCGCGCGCGCGACCGTCGGCGATTCCGGCGCGTTCCATCGTGGCCGCGATGTAGTCGAGATAGGCCGAGCGCTGGCTCGCGAACTTTTCGTTCGCGATGTCGTAATGGCGTTTGTCGGGCAAGCCCACGACACGCCCGCTCGCCACCTGCTGATCGAGGTGCAGGAGGCTGCGGCGCGTATTTCCGGCGTCCAGGAACACGTAGCAGCCCACGATGGTGTGGGACAGCGGGTGCGCCATCCGGCGCGCCACGTCGGCATGGGTCGTTCCTGACAGGATCGAATCCAGATCGCGCCGGATGGGGGCCAGGCCGGCCTTATCGATGGCATCCACATCGACGTAGCTTTGATAGAGATCGGCCAACTTGCTGCTGCCCGCCGTGGACTTGGCTTCGGCTTGGATGATCGCCTTGATCCGCGTTTCGGTACGCAGGAACATCGCGTTCAACTCGCCATAGTGCGCGTAGCCTGCGGGCCGCACGGCGGTGTCGAGCCAGGCTTGATTCACGTAAGAGAAGAAGTCGTCGCCGGCTGCGTGTTTGCTGCCGATGCCGGCCAGGTCGACGCCCCAGGCGGGAGGCGCATCGGCGGCGGCGAAGCTGCCGCGGCTCGCCGCGACCAAGGGCAGGAGCGCGATGCCCGCGCACACGCGCCGACGGGCGAAGCCACGGCCGAGAAGCATTTCGGAGTCCGTCATCCAGCCGCTCGATCGAATGGTCAGCCCGCACGGTAATACACATCGCAATAATTGCCAGTGCCGCCGCGCCATCTGCGCCAGGACGATTTCGGGTTTCGCGCTTAAACCCTTCGCGCTTGCGGCGCATCCCTGTTTCGGGGCCGGCGCGGCAATGCGCGTTACGGCATCGACCATCACGTCATAGGCGACTTCGCCTGGGGAAGTTTCATGCTGTCCGGAAAACCGCGCGTCATGGCGACGATGGTCGCTGCTTTGCTGTCTCTGCCCGCATTCGGTGCCGCCGCGAGCGCTCTGGACGATGCCAACGAACGAGCCAGACGCTACGTGCGGCAAATCATGCAGGACCAGCGCATACCCGGCCTGCAGATCGCGGTGGTCCGGGACCGGCGCCTGGTCCTGTCCGAAAGCTATGGCCTGGCCAACGTCGAGAACGCCGTCCCGGTGACGAATACCACCTTGTTTCCGATCAACTCGGCGACCAAGAGCTTCACCGGCGTCGCCATGACCCAGTTGGCCGAGGCCGGCCTGGTCGATCTGGAGGCGCCGGTGTCGCGCTACCTCGACGATCTGCCGCAGGCGTGGCGGGCGGTTCGCGTGCGTCAGCTGCTCGCGCACACTTCCGGCCTGCCCGATGTCGTCGGCCCCGAAGGCATGGTCGACGGCCTGTCCGAGCCGGAGGCCTGGAAGGCGATCCGGGACCGGCCGATGGATGCGCCCACCGGCGAGCGCTTCATCTACAACCAGACCAACTACGGCCTGTTGTCGCGGATCATCGCCCAGCAGAGCAAGATGACCTACGAGCGTTACCTCAGGCAACGCCAGTTCGCGGTGGCCGGCATGCGCCTGACGACCTTCGGCGACAGCTACGATCTGGTCCCCCATGCGGCCACCATGTACAGCTACTTTCCGCGCGGGACGATCGCCGAGAACGACGCCAATCGTTTGTCGCGTTGGTTCTACGACATTCCGCCCAGTCTGTGGGCCGGCGGCGGCATCCAGACCACGGCCGACGAACTGGCGGCCTGGATCATCGCGCTGTCGGACGACAAGTTGATCAGCGCGACCGGCGTTCGCGGCATGTGGACGCCGGAAAAGTTGAACAGCGGCGCCGACGGCGCCTGGGCGGCCGGCTGGCCGGTGCTGGCGCCGCCGCCGCATCGGCAGGTGGCGGGCATCGGCGGCGCGCGCGCGGCGTTCGTGGTGTATCCGGACGATGGGCTGGCCATCGTGGTGCTGACCAATCTGGTCGGCGCCAATCCGGAGCGCTTCATTCCCGAGATCGCCGACATCTACCGGCCCGCGCCGAATGCGGCCAAGCGATGAAGCGACGCGGACGCGGCAACGTCCTGACGACTTAGATCAATCGGTCGGAACTCACGACGTGCGCGCCGGGAGCGGAGGCGAGCGCGGCGTCGAGCAGGGCCTGGGCGATGCGCTGCGCGGGATTGATCCGCCAGGCGCGCGGCAGCAGCGGGCCCATCAGGCCCAGCGCCAGCAGCGCGGCGCGTTCGCCGCCGCGATGTTCCTCGCGTTGCCCGCCGATCAGGCCGGGGCGCACCAGCGTCAGCGAGCGGAAGCCCAGCTCGCCCAGGTCGCGCTCCAGTTCGCCTTTCACCCGGTTGTAGAAGAACAGCGAATTGGGATCCGCGCCGACGGCGGAGTTCAAAACGAAGGTCGGTACCTGATGACGGCGGGCGAGCTTGGCCACCGCCAGCGGGTAATCGTGATCGACCCGGCGGAAGGCCTCACGGGAACCGGCGACGCGCATCGTCGTGCCCAGCGTGCAGATCGCGGCATCGACCCGCCACCACGCCGCGTCGGCCGGCAGCGCCTCGAAATCCACGAGCGGCGCGAGCAGCTTGGGCTGAGCCGACGCGGGCCGACGCACCGGCGCGACCACGGTTTCGACCCCGGGATGCGCCAGGGCGAGTGCGAGCAGGTGGCGGCCGACCAATCCGGTCGAGCCGACGAGCAGCAGTTTCATGCGCGGCAACTCACACTGAGCTCTGGGCTCGTGGCGATGGATCGCCGGATGGTGGCACGTCGCGACGCCGAACGCGCGGTCCGGCGCCGCGAGCTGCGCGGCCCGGCCGCCGTCGGCCGCCCCGCTGCCGCATTGGTGCCGGATCAATTACCGCGATCGAGGTTGTACTGCGCCGAGGCGGCGTTGCTGATGATGCCCGACAGCGGAAGCAGCTGCGACAGGAAGCGGTTCCAACGGGTGACGCCGGCCGGGCCGACCCAGACCACGTCGCCCGGGCGCAGCGAGAAGCGATCGCCCAGGGCGAACGCGGCCGGCGATTTGGCGTCGAGGTGATAGACCGTGGCCGGCGTGTTCTGCATCGCCTCGATGCCGCGGATCACGTACACCGCCTCGCCCTTGGAGGTCACGGGATTGAGGCCGCCGCTGCGGCCCAGGGCCTGGGTCAGGCTCATGTCGGTGGTCTTGAAGGTCAGCGCCTGCGGGCGCAGCACCTCGCCGACCACGTAGACCTCCTTGCGGTCGTTGAACGGCAGGAACAGATGATCGCCCGGGCGCAGCACGATATCGGGCGCCACCGATCCGTCGCGATTGAGGGCGTCGAGATCGAGCGCATAGCTGCGGCCGTCGCGGGTCAGGGTGAAACCCGCCAGGTCGGCGGTTTCGACATTGATGCGCGCGCGGCCGATCGCCTGCGACAGCGTCAGCGGCACCGTGGTCAGTTCCTGCGGCGCAGTATCGACGAAGGCGCCCTGCAGCGAAACGCGGCTGCCGAATCCGACCACGTTGACGTCCAGCTGCGGGTTGCGCAGGTATTTGCCCAGGCTTGCGCTCAAGGTGTCGCGCAGGGCCTGCACGGTCATGCCGGCGACGTTGATCTTGCCGGCGTAGGGATAGAAGAAGCTGCCGTCGGGCTGCACCAGGCGTCCGTTGGTGACGGCCTGCTGCTGGTTGCCGGCGGGAGCGGTGAGCTCCGGGTGCTCCCATACCGTGACCAGCAGGGTGTCGCCGGGGTGGATCTTGTAGTCCTCCTTGCGCACGTTCAGCAGTTCCGGCGGTAACTTGGCCGGGGGCCGCGCGTTCGCCGTTACCAGTTCCTGGGTGATCGGCACCATCCTGACGTCGCTGCCGGCGACGGCTTCGGCCTCGTGGGCCGAGCTCCTCGACATTTGTTGGCCGGGCACGCAGCCCGCGGATGCGATCGAAAGCACGATCGCCGAACAAGCGCAAAGGATGGTCTTCAAGGTCTGGTCCTCATGTTCGCGGCAGTGGCCGGCATCGCCGATGCCGGGTGCGCGTCCATGCCAACGTGCCGACTTCGATGGCGCTCAGCGTTCCCGCTGCGCACGTCAGTGAAAAGATCCTAAGTGGGCATTCGCGTAAAAGGCGTGACGGCCGCCGCCGCCGGTGCGGACGGATTCATCGTGAACGCGCATGCGCGCGCTGCGGCGCGTGCGAAAGCCCGATTCATATCCGTGTAGGCATTCAGGTCCATAAGCGTACCGACAACAAGGCGGCGTATTCCTTGAACGCGCGGCCGCTGCGCCACAGCGCGCTGCGCGAAGGCAGCCAGCGTTCGCGCCAGTTGGATCGCCGCGCGAGTTCGGGCACCGGCACCGCGACCGCGTCTATGCCCTGCTGGCGGAACTGCGCGATCGCGCGCGGCATATGCAGCGAGGAGGTGACCAGGAGCACGCGGCGCATGCGGAAGCGCTCGACCAGCTCGGCGGTGTAGTAGGCGTTGTCGCGGGTATTGCGACTGCGTTCTTCCAGCAACAGCGCCGACGAGGGCACGCCCAGCCTGGCGATCGCGCTGGCCATCATGCGCGCTTCGCTGCCGCCGCCTTCGCCGCCGCCGCCGGACAATACGATGCGCGGCGCCCGCCCGGCATGCCAGGCACGGGCGCCGGCGGCCAAGCGGCTGCTCTGCAGCGTTTCCGGCCGCACGTTGGCTTGGTCCAACCAGGCATAACGGCTGCCGCCGCCGAGCACGACGACGGCGTCCGCCTGCGGCAAGGCCGCGGTGTCCAGCACCGGATAGCGCTTCTCCAACTGGTGGCGCAGCCAATCCGAGGCGATCGGCACCGACCACAGCGCGGACCAGCCCAGCGCCGCGCACAGGGTCAGCAGGCCGGCCTTGCGATAGCGGATCATCAGCAGCGCCGCCAGCACCGTCAGGCCCAGGCTCAGGGTGGGCGGGTAGGTCAGCGCGACGGCCATTCTTTGCAGCGATGCCAGCATCATCGGCCCTCAGATCACGATCTCGTGGGTGACGTAGTAATAGAACACCGCGCAGGACGCGATCAGTCCGAATCGGAGCAACAGCGGGTGGCGCAGCAGCGACAGGCGGCTGTGGAACAGCATCGCGGCCAGGATCAGGGACAGCGACAGCCATGCCGGCAGCAGGTAGCGGTTGGAGAAATAGCCCCAGCCGATGGCGAAGAACGGCAGCATCATGACCAGATAAATGCCGGCGCTGTCCTTGATCTTATCGCGCACTTCCGCGCGCACCAGCGGCGAGAGCAGATGCGGCAGCAGGTACCAGAAGATCGAAAACACGGCGAAATCGATACGCACGCCGGAGCGGTAGTAGCGGTTGGCGGTATAGGACATCACCAGCTCGTACAGCGCCGGCAGCGTGGCCTTCACCAACAGCAACGAGGCGCCGCTGACGTAGAGCGCGAACGCGGCCACCGCGGCCAGGCGCTGGCTGCGCGCGCTCAGCAACAGCAGGGGCGCGAACAACAGATACAGCAGCGACGACAGGTGCAGGCTGCTGGCGGCCGCGCCGTAGAGCAGGAAGTGCAGCCACTTGCGTTCGCGGAACGACAGCAGAGCGGTGAACACCAGCAGCGCGGCCAGGCCCTGGCGCACCGCGTTGATGGTGGCGTTGACGAACATGGGCGAGACGAACAACAGCATGACCGCGACGCCGAGGAAGGTCAGGTAGCCGCGGCGGTCGCCCAGGTAGGCGAAGTAGCGATGGCTGGATATCACCACCGTGAGCAGCATCAGGGCGAACAGTGCGGCCTGATAACCGGTGATGCCCACGTCGAGCTTCCACAGCAGGTAGCTGAGGTAGACGAAGCCCGGCTCCAGGCGCGTTTCCATGCCGCCCTGGCCCAGCGCTTCGAAGAAGCCGGCGTAGGTGTTGGTGTCGGTGCCGATGTCGGGTGCGCGCGTGCCGACCAGCCAGCAGCCGAACGCGGCCACCATCGCCAGCAGCAGGACGCTCAGCACCGTTTTGGCGGCGACGTCGGCGCCGCGCCGCGGGCGCTCGCCGGCGGCCAGGATGTCCGGCATGACACTCATGTCCGCAGCCCGGGTTCGGTCGCGCGCCGCCAGGCCAGGCGCAGGCGCTGGCGGCCGCGGCGCAGGTAGCCCAGCGCACGCGCGAAGCAGTGTTCGGGCAGGCTCACCAGACCCTGTCGCAGCAACTCGCGCCGGACCTCGCGGCCGGCGGCGTGCATGGCGCGAAGATCCTCGCTGAGGCCGCCAGCGCCGAAGGTCGGTTTGTGCCAGAACGCCAGGGTGCGGTCGAGCTTGACGCAGCGGTAGCCGGAGAGCGCGATCTGGGCCCAGAGCAGGAAGTCCTCGACGCGACGGAAGCGTTCGTCGAAACGGAACGGCAAGTCGCGGCGCAGGATCACCGAGGCGGTCGGGAACGGATTGTTCAGCAGCATGCGGCGGCGGCCGACGACGGTCGCACGCGCGCGGTCCACCGGCGGAGGCGTGGGCGCGCGACGGTCGCGGACCTGCATGCGGTGCGCGATCAGGGCGATGTCCGGGTCCTGGCGCAGTACCTGCATCTGCAGCTCGATCTTGTTGCGCGCCCAGGTGTCGTCCGCATCCAGGAACGCGACATAGGGCTGGCTGGCGCGAGCCCAGCCGGCGTTGCGCGCACGCGACGGCCCCGCGTTCTCCGATAGGGCGAGCACCTGCAGCCAGCCTTCGGGATAGCGCGCGGCCAACGCGTGCAGCCGTTCCAGCGTGCCGTCGCCGCTGCAATCGTCGACCAGGACGACCTCGGCCACCGCCAGGCTCTGCGCGGCGACCGAGGCCACGGCCTCGGCGATGGTGTCGGCGCAGCGGTAGCAGGGAACGATCACGCTGACCGGCGCGATCGCGCGCGCGGGCGAGCTGTTCACGTTCATGGCGTCGAGGGCGCAGTCGTCGACCATGGTGCACATTGGAATATACGAGGCGCTTGCTGCGCGTATAAGTTCGGTGAAACGGCGGGCTCGATACCGGTTTCGTTCAGCATCGTCGACAGCGCGCGCAGGCATGCCGCGTAGTCATGTTCGTCAGCGGTGATGCGCAGCGCCGACGGCAGGCCGATGTCGTCGGCGAAATCGCGGCACTTGGGGTGGTAGTCCACGATCGTGAACGGCACGCCGCACAGATAGGCGACGATCGCGCCGTGCAGGCGCGCACTGACGAAGGCGTCGCAGTCGGCGATCGCGTCGACCATGGCGAGCGGATCGCCGCCCGCGTACAGCTGCGCAGTGGCGACCACGCCGCGGTCGTGCAACTGCGATTGCATGCGCAGGGCCAGTTCCGCATCGCCATGGCGCGGATGGCCGTTGAGGCTGAACACGGTCACGGCCAGCGCGCGTTCGCTCGCGCAATGCGCGAGCGCCGCGATCGCCGCGTCCTGCCAGGCCTGCGGCGCCGGCGCGGGGTGGTCGGGACGGGCGTGGAAATGGCAGGGCGCGATGCCGATCACCGGTGCGGCGCGATCGCCGCGGCGGGCCGCGACCGGCGCCAGATGCGGCAGCAGGCCGGCCAGATCGCGGCCGTGGTGGACGATGCGCTCCAGACCCATCTCCAGCGCCAGCGCGTGCGAGCGGCGGTCGCGTACCGCCAGGTAGGCGAAGCTGCGCACGTAGTCGGCGGCGATGGTCTGCTCGGCGCGATTCGCGAACGGTCCGATCGAGACGCCGATGGCCGCCAGCTGCGCGCGCCCGCGCCGTTGCGCTGCCAGCATCAGCGGCTTGCGGAACGATTCGCGGGCGTTGATCACCGAACCGCCGCCCATGACCAGCAGGTCGCAGGCGCGCAGCCCGCCGGCGAACCCCAGCAGGCGGCTGAGCTTGCCGGCTGGGCCGCCGGCACCGTACAGCGCCGGCGGCAGGGGCCGCGGCCAAGTGCTGCGCGCGTGCGCGCCGAGCAGGGGCGGGCCGATCAGGACCGGATCGGCGCCCCAGAACCGGCGCGCCGCGGCCGCGCACAGCAGGCCGAACAGATCGTCGCCGAAGTTGCGCATGCCGTAGTAGCCGCTCAGGGCGACGCTCAGCGGCCGGCTCATGCGTTCGCCGCCTTGGCCATCACGCGGCGCGCGCCCAGCCACATCGAAAGCAGGAGCAGACTTTCCGCGATCACCGTAGCCCAGGCGGCGCCGAGCTCGCCGTAGTGCGGCACGGCCGCGGCGTTCAGGGCCACCGCGGCCGCGGTGGCGGCCAGCATGGCGAGCACGCGATAGCGCATATGACGCTCGGTGAGCAGGACCGATCCGACCGAGGTGGACAGGAAACGGATCGGCGTGCAGATCGCCAGGACCATCAGCACCGCGGCGACGCCGACATAGGCGGGGCCGAACAAGGCAGGCACCAGCCAGGGCGCCAGCGCCGCCAGCGCCAGGCCGATCGCGGCGCCGGCCGCGGCCATGCAGCGGTTGCCGAGGCGATAGACGCGCCAGAATTTCGGCTGGTCGTGCGCGGCCCAGCGATGCAGGCGCGAGAGCAGAAACTTCTGGTAGATCGTGGCCGGCAGCAGATAGACCGCGGTCATGACCGCCAGGGCGACGCCGTAGTGCCCGGCCTGGGCGTCGCTGCCCAGGTACTTCAGCAAGACCGTGCTGATCTGGAAGAAGATCGGATACAGCACCGCCGCCAGACCGTAGGCCCAGGCCTGGGCGCTGAGTTGGGCGACGCTGGGGATGTCCTGCACGGACGCGGCCTGGGGGCGGGGCCCGTGACCCTTGAGGTCGATCCGGCCCTGCCACAGCGCCCACAATTGCGGCGCCGCCAGCACCGCCACCAGCGCCGCCACCAGGCCATAGCCCAGCGCCACCGCCGTCGCCGACACCGAGACCGCGGCGAACGCCAGCGCCGCGACCAGCAGGCGCCCGCCCGGCATCAGCAGCTGCCAGGCCGCGAGCATGCGATGGCGCTCCTCCAGGCGCAGCTTGCTGCCGACCAGATCGACGGCGAGCAGCCCCACCACCACCGGCAGCAGCGCCCACAAGGCCGCGCGCGTGGCGGTATCGATGCCGGGAGCGTACAAGGCCCAGGCCGCGAGCAGGAACCAGGCCAGCATCGTGCTCAGCAACGAGAAGCGCAGCGCCGGCCGCAGCCAGCGGTCGGCGGACCAGCCCTCGCTGCCGTAGGCCTTGAGCCGGAACTGCGACAGGCCGAAGCCGGCCAGCGGCGCGAGCATGCTGACCGTCGCCAGCGAAGAGGCGAACAGGCCGTAATCGCTGGGGCCCAATCGGCGCGCCAGCAAGGTCTGGGACAGGAAGATCATGCCGGCCGCGGCCAGCGTGGCCAGCCACAGCACGGTGATCGCCGCCGCGGCGGAGCGCCAGGAGTGCGGCAGCATGCGGCTCACCGCGGTTCGGCCACGGCTTCATGGGGCACGCGGCCCAGGAGTTCGTCGTATACCTCGAAGGTCTTGCTGATCACGCTGCGTTCGTCGAAATCGCGGACCGCGCGCGCGCGCGCGTTCGCGCCCAGTTGGCGCAGCAGCGCGCGATCGTCGTCCAAGCGCGCCAGCAGTGCGGCCAGCGAGGCAGCGTCGCGCGGACGCACCCGCAAACCGTCCTGGCCGTGCTCGCTGACGATCTCGCGGCAGCCGGGCATGTCGGTGGTGATCAGGGCCAGGCCGCAGGCGGCGCCTTCTAGCAGGCAGCGCGGCACGCCTTCGCGGTAGTAGCTGGGCAGGGTCATCACGTCGACGGAGTTGAGCAGCGCCGGCATGTCCTCGACATGACCCAGCCAGCGCAGCACGCCCTCGCGATGCCAGGCCTCCACTTCCTCCTGCGCCACCGAACTGGGATTGCCGGCGTCCGGCGTGCCGGCCAGCAGGAATTCGATGCTGCGCCCTTGCTCGCGCAGCAGTCGCGCGGCGGCGACGAACTCGTGCACGCCCTTCTCGCGCACCAGGCGCGCCGCCAGCAGCACCCGCAGGGGCCGCGGTGCATCGTCGCGCGCCGGCCGGAAACGCTCGGTGTCCACGCCGGAGCCCAGGATCAGGCGGATCCGGTCCTCCGGCACCAGGCCGGCCTCGGCCATGGTTTGGGCGTCGTCGGGGTTCTGCAGGATCACCCGCGAATGGCCCTTGCCCAATACGCCGCGCATCAATCCGCCGACCACCGGACGCAGCAGGCGCGCCTTGATGCGGTCGCTGGCGTAGACGAAGCCCATGCCGGCCACCGCGTGCACGATCGCCGGTACCCGCGCCGCGCGCGCGGCGATACCGCCGTAGATCGCGCATTTGACGGTGAAGTTATGCAGCAGGTCGGGCTGTTCGGCGCGCAGCAGGGCGAACAGGCGCTGCAGGGTCCACAGTTCGCGCAGGGGGTTCAGGCTGACCCGGTCCATCGGCAGGGTCAGCCAGCGCAGGCCGTGCTGTCGGAAACGATCGCCGAACTCGCCCGGCGGCGAGAGCATCACCACTTCGGCGCCGCGCTGCTGCAGCTGCAGCGCCATCGGAAGACGAAAGTTGTAGAGGTACCAGTCCGTGTTGGCGAAGAAAACGATACGCATAGAAAATCGCGGTCGTGCATCGCGATGGAACGGGGTGGGCGATGCGGCGACCGGGTCGGATCAACGAAGGTGGTTCGATTGTAGCCACACTCGCTGGCACGGATTTTTACAACACGCTCACGTTCCCGTGCATCGAGTGAACGAATGCGCGACGGTGCGCAACGATGGAGGGAAACCACACCGTTTGTCGCATCGCTGTATGAATTACGGGCATCGATCCGCGTTCATGAGGCGCAGGGCCGGCATTGTCGCCGGCCCTGCGCGCATCCGCGTTCATTTGGCGTACGAGTTCGTCGTCACGCGCAGGTCGATGCAGTCGGTGGTGGCCTGGATATGGGCGCCGTTGCCGTTGTTGCCGCCGACCAGGCCGGTCATGGACACCAGCGGCAGGTCGGTGGTGTTCACCCCGTGCATGCGGGTGTGGTTGTTGCGGAACACGTTGCCGCTGACCTGATAGGACGTGGTCGCCGAGCGCAGCATGACGCCCATCAGATAGTTGTGGGCGATGCGGTTGAGCGCGATGTAACCGCTGACCGGAGCGATGGTCAGGATCCCGTAGCCGCCGTTGTACTCGATCGTGCAGCGCTTGATGGTGACGCCCTTGACGCGCTTGTAGACCTGGATGCCGTTGCCCTGGTTGCCCTTGATCAGGCAGTTCTCGACGTGCACCGTGGTGGTGGTGCCCAGGTCGTTGGCGTCGGGCTCGATGTCGATGCCGCAACCCGGCGCGATGCCGACATTGTCGCTGAACTCCGAATCGTAGACCTTGACCTCGCTGGAGCGGCCGATCGACAGGCCCTGGCGGCGATTGCCGGTGCACACCGCATTGGCGATCACCACGCCCTGCGAGATCACCGTGGGCAGGCCGGTGACGATCGCGCCGCCGACCGAGATGCCGTCGCCCCAGCAGCGGGAAATGCGGATGTCGCGGATCGTGACGCGCGAGGACCCGCGCACCATGATGCCGTGGCCCCATTCGCCGGTGGTGCCCAGGTGGTTGTCGCGGTCGCCGACGATCTGGCCGCCGGAAATCTCCACGTCGCTGACCTTGTAGACCATGACGACGTAGGCGCGATCGGCGCTGTTGCGCTTGGCCAGCAGCTTGGCGCCGTCGGCCAGCTGCAGGTGCATCTTGCTGCGCAGGCGCAGATTGCGGGTCGGGTCGATGATGTAGTTGCCGGCCGGAACGTAGACGGTGCCGCCGTCGGCGGGCAGCGCGTCGATCACGGCCTGGAACGCGGTGGTGTCGTCATGGTCGCCGTCGCCGTACACCCCGTGGTCGCGCACGTTCAGGACCGCGGCGCCGCGCGCCCGCGTGGGCGGCGTGTAGGTGGCGTCCGGTGTGCTGCCGATCGCGGCCAGGGCGCGCGGAAGATAGGAGAAGGAGAGAATGCCGGGGACGGCGAGGAGCAGGGACTTGCGGAGAAAATCGCGGCGCGGCGCGGCGACGCCGCCGGAGTGGGCTTCGTTCACTATCGGTTCCTGGGATGACCCCTGTTCAGAGAGCTTGTTCGGAGAGCTGCGTTGGCGATGCGCTCGCGCGCCATCACGTCACGATCATGTTCGTGACTGGCGCAAATCTAGCGCAGCGCGTCTGAACCGGAATCGTGAATTTCGCTATCTGTGCGCGCGCGCAAACATTGAGCGATGAATCGTTCAGGCTGCCGCGCATTCAAGTTTATGACTGTGGATCGCCGCGCCGGTGCATACGGGCGTTTGCGCGGAATCGCGCTCATTCCGCATAGCGGTTGTCGTCGTCGATGCGGATCGCACGTGCTTCCGGTGCCACCGACAGCTGGCGCGCGCGCGGGCCGTCCTTGCCGGCGTGCGCGCGCGCCGGCCCGTTGGCGACGAACTCGTTCAGGCTAACCACCACGCCGTTGCTGCCCGGGCGCAGGCTGAGCCCGCCCAGCGCGTTGCGGCGGATGCGGTTGTCGACGACGCTGCAATCGCTGGCGCCTATGACCAACACTCCGTGGCCGCGATTGGCCTCGATGGTGCAGCCGCGCAGGACGATGCCGGCGCTGCGCTTGTAGATCTGGACGCCGGCCCCTTGGTTGCCGTGGATGAGACAACCGCTGATCACCGCGTCGCGGGCGCTGTCGCCGGCGTCGGGTTCGATGTCGATGCCGCAGCCGGGCAGGGTGCCGCCGGTGTCGGCGAACTCGCTGTCGCGCACCCGCACCCGGCGCGAACGGCCGATGGTCAGGCCCTGGCGGCGGTTGCCGACGCAACGCACGTTGGCGATCAGGACGTCGCTGCTGGGCGTGATGCGCCCGCCGGCGGCCTTGTCGCCGCCGATGGAGATGCCGTCGCCCCAGCAGCGCGAGATGTGCAGTTCGCGCAGGGTCACCGAGGACGAGCCGCGCACCATCACGCCATGTCCCCATTCGCCGGTAGTGCCCAGATGGGTGTCGCGATCGCCGACGATGCGGCCGCCGGAGACCTCGACCCCGTCGATGCCGATCAGGCTGAGCACGTAGGCGCGCGCGGCGGCATTCGGGATCGCCAGCAGGCGCGTTCCGGCTTCCATGGCCAGATGCATGCGGCTGCGCAGGCGGACGCTGCGTTGCGGATCGATGCGGTAGTCGCCGGCCGGCACCACCACCGTTCCGCCGCTTGCGGGCAGGGCGTCGATCGCCGACTGGAAGGCGGCGGTGTCGTCGTGGCGGCCGTCGCCGCGCGCGCCGTGCGCGCGCACGTCGATGCGCGTGCCGCCGCGGGCCGCAACCGCGCCCGCGTGCGGCGCGATCGCGCCCACCAGCGCGGTCAGGCCGGCGCGCAGCAGCGCCCGGCGCCGGCCGTCGTGCTCAGTTCCACGCCGGCGCATGACGCGCTCGCGGCTGGCCGGCGGCGCTGGCGGCGTGCCGGTCCAGCCAGGGCAGGACCACGGCCAGCAGATAGAACTTGGACGCGTAGTACTTGTTGCCGAGGCGGCCGCGGTTGCGGTCCAGCCAGGCCGTCGCGCCGGGCAGAAAATCGCGCGCGCGTTCGGCGTAGTCGCGCACCCGGTCGTAGCGCTGGCGCGCCAGGCCGCGCAGGTCGAAGCGGAACGAGCCCTTGCGCTCGACATAGGGCAGCTGCGGGAAGCGGGTCGCGATATGGCGCCGGATCAGCAGCTTGTTGAGCTGGGTGGCCGGATCGACCTTCTGATAGCGCGGCACTTCATGGTGGATCCATTCGCGCAGATCGCGATCGCACAGCGGATAGGCGGCCCCCAGGCCCAGCGCCTCGGCCACGTACAGGCCCTTGGCGAAGGCGCCGGCGGAGCCCGCGATCGAAGTCGACATGTCGCGCCACTCCCAGGCGCTGGTGGCCGAGCCGATCTCGCGCGCGAACAACTGCAGGCGTTCGCGCGACTGCCGCGAGACCTCGCGCCCGAACAGGGCGTCGACCTCCTCGTCGCTGAAGCGCGAGCCGGGAAACACCCGTTCCACCGGATTCATCTGCAGAGTGCTGAGCAGATAGCACAGGCGGAAACTGCGGGACACCAGGGGCAGTTCGGACAGTACGGGTGGCAGCCGCAACTCCCGCGCCAGGCCGGACAGCAGATGTTGGCGCGTACTCATCGGGGTGCCGAAATAGCTGTCGGCGCCGAGGCCGTCTATGACGCCGTCGCCGCCCAGGCCGGCGATCTCGGTGCCCAGGTCGGCATAAGACAGCAGGGCGAAGTCGGCCGTCAGCAGCGGCATGCGCGGAACCAGATCCAGATAGCGGTCGTAGGCGCGGCCGGGGTCGCAGACCAGGGCGTGGTGGCGCAGGCCCAGCGCACGCGCCACCTGCGCGGCCGAAGCGACTTCGTCCTCCTCGCGGCCGCCGAGATAGGTGATGCATACGGTATCCGGACGCGCCTGCGCGATCGCGATGGCCAGGGTGGTCGAGTCCTTGCCGCCGCTTTGCAGCAGCCAGGGCGCGCGCATGTCGGCGCAGCGCCGGCTTACGGCCTGGCACAGCAGGCGGTGGTACACGCCCACCCAGTCCTGTTCGACGCCCGCCCGCTCCGGCACCTCGCCGGCATTGCGGAACTTGAAGCGGAAGTTCGGTTCGGCATGCATGTCCTCGTGCGGACAGAAGCCGAAGGTGACCAGGCGCACGCCCTCGTAGATCGAGTAGGGCGGATACACGAAGGCGTTGCGCAACAGGTCCGCCACCGACACCGGGTCCAGCCTCGCCGGCTCCGCGCCGGCCAGGGCCGAGAAATCGGGCGTGCCGTAGTAGGGCGACATGGTGATCTGCAGACGCATGCTCAGCGCCTCGCCGCCGCTTCGTGCACCGCGCGGTAGTCGTAGTAGCTGTAGGCGTACTGCCCGGAACCGCGCTTCTCGACCGCGTTGAAGATCGCGCCGCGCACGTCGACGCCGTTCTGCTCCAGGCGCTGCTTGGCCAGCGCGATCTCGCGCTGCTGGTTGAGGCCCCAGCGCACCACCATCAGGCAGGTGCCGACGTGGTGGCCGATGACCGCGGCGTCGGTCACGGCCAGCACCGGCGGGGTATCGATCACCACCACGTCGTAGTCGCGCGCCATCTGCTTCAGCAACTCGGCGAAACGCGGCCGCATCAGCAGTTCGGAAGGGTTGGGCGGCACCGCGCCGCGCGAAATGAACGACATGCGCTCGGTGCCCGGCACCTTGCGCACCGCGTCTTCGGGCGTGATCTGTCCGGAGATCAGCTCCGACAGGCCGCCCTCGGAGCGCACGCCCACCGCCTGGTGCAGGGTGCCGCGGCGCATGTCGGCGTCGATCAGCAATACGCTCTGGCCGGCCTGGGCCATGGTGACGGCGAGGTTGGCGCAGACGAAGGTCTTGCCGACGCCGGGACTGGGCGCGGCGATCATCAGCACGTTGTTCTTCATCTCCATGCGGGCGAAATGCAGGCTGGTGCGCAGGGTGCGCAGCGCCTCCATTGCCAGGTCGGACGGCGATCGCAGCGCGAGCAAGCGCTGGCGGCCGTCGCGGCGGCTGCGGCCGGGCTGGGTCGCGATCTGGCGGCCGCGCGCGCTGAACGGAATCGAGGCGTACACCGGCAGGCCCAGCAGCTCGATGTCGATGGGGTCCTCCACGCCGCGCCGGAAGGTCTGGCGCAGCAGCACCAGCGCGACCATCAGCACGCCGCCCAGGGCGGTGCCGGCGGCCAGGATCAGCATCGGCTTGGGCCAGGCCGGACTGTCCAGATTGACGTCGGCCGGGTCGATGATGCGGGCGTTGCCGACCGCGCTGGCGCGCGCGATGTTGAGCTGTTGCTCCTGGTCGAGCAGGTTGGCATAGGTCTGGTTGATGACCTCGACATCGCGGTTCAGACGGAACAGGCCCTGCTGGGTGTCCGGCAGCTGGCTGATCTGGCCCTGCAGGCGCCCTTTCTCGCCCTCGAAGCGGGCGATCTGCTGCGCCAGCGCCGCGTACACGGGGTGCGACGGGGTGTAGCGGCTGCCGGCGTCGGCCAGCTGCACCTGCAGCTGGCGGATGTTGGTGTCCAGGGCCACGGTCTGGTTGAGCAGGGCCTGGTTCTGCATGCCGACATCGAGGGTGCGGGTACGGGTCTGGAACGCGTTCAACGCCGCCTGCGCGTTGGCCAGTTCGCGGCGCACGTTGGGCAACTGCTTGCTGACGAACTGCAGGCGCTTGGCGGCCTCGGCGGAATTGCGCGCGACGTTCTGGCGCACGTAGGCCTGGGTGATCTTGTCCAGCACTTCGCGCGCGCGGATCGGGTCTTCGTGGGCGTAGGTCAGCGCGATCACGCCGGAACTGCGGCCCTGCTCGGCGACGGTGATGTCGTTCTTGAGCGCGCTGATCACCGCCATCGGATTGAACTTGCGCAACTCGAAACGGGTGCCGGGCTGGGCGACCAGGGTCTTGAGATCTACGCTCACGCCCTGGCCGTTGCTGGCGGTTCTGCCGACCGTGCCTTCCAGCAGCTGGCGGCCGTCAGGCCCGAACAGGGCATAGCGGCCGTGCTCGCCGGCCTGCAATTGCAAGGGCACGTCCATCAGTTCGTCGGGCAGTTTCAGGTGGGCGACGTCGATGCGCTCGCCGCCCCAGCCGTACTGCTTCAGGTCCAGCCAGGGCGTGGCCAGCACGCCGGGATTCAAGCGCTGCTGCGCGCGCGCGATCAGATCGCCGATCACCGGCAGGCGCACCGGCTTGGCGCTCACGTCCAGATCCAGTTCGGTCATGGCCTCGCCCAGCACGCGGCGCGAGGTCAGCAGCTGCGATTCGGTCGCGGCCGGCGCGTCCACCACCGGCGGCATCGGCGAGGCGCTGCTGGTGCTCAGGCCGGGCACGGTGGGCGGCCGGCTTTCGACCTGCACGACGGCGTTGGCCTCGTACTTGGGCGTCGCCAGCATGGCGTAGGCCGCGCTGAGCAGGAAGAACAGCAGGGTGCCGAACGCGATCGTCCATTTGTGGTCGGCCAAGGTCGAGACCAGGTTGGGCAGGTCGATGTCGTCCTCGCGTGCCGCGATGGTGGGAATCGCCTGGATGGGCTCGGTTCGGGGTATCAGTTGCGTTGCCATGTCTGTTCACCCTTGAAAGTGACGCGCCGGCATCGGCCCGGAGACGCAGGCGGCAAGCGCCGCCTGCGTGCACGTCCGGTCGCGGTGGCGGTATTGCGATTCATGAGGCCCGTACCGTGTCGGCCTCAGGCGGGATTGGCGAACCCGCGCCCCACGTCGGGGTCGGTGCGGTGTGGGCTGCGGAGCGCAGGCCCGCCAATGCGTCGACGACGCGCGCGCACGCGTCGAAATCGTTGGCCGGATCGCCGGTCACCAGCACGCGTTCGGCAGGAACGCCGCGTTCGACCAGCAGTTGCCCGGCATCGTCGTCGCTGGCCAGATGCAGGGTGGCCAGCGCCAGCGCGATGGCGCGGGCGGAATCGTCGGCGGCGGCGAGTTCCGGCGCCGACTGGCCCGAATCCACGCACACCACGGGCACGTGGTGGTAATGCGCGGCCAGGGTCGCGAACAGCGAGGCCGAGGTATCGCCCGGTACCAGGACCATGTCGGGCTGTACCTCGTCCATGACCCGCTGCAGACCGTCCAGCGCGGACACGGCGATCTCCGCACCGTCGCGCGCCGGCGTGGGCAGATCGATCGCGAGGTCGGCGATCAGGCCGAACTCGTCCAGTACCTGGGCGGTCGCATCGGCCGGATCGGGCGTGGTCACGCAGACGGTCGGTTCGAAGCGTTCGTCGCGCGCGAGTTGCTGCGCGATCGGGCCGATCTGCGCCGATTCGGGCGGATCGGCGAACACGCACAAGGCCTTGAGCGGCGGCGCGTGGTCCTGGGGCAGCTCGTTGGGCGCGGCCAGCGAGGCCGGCGCGGCTGTCGCCGTCGCGCCCATCGCGCCGGTGTCGGCGGTCGCCGGCGAACGTTGCGGCAGCCGGTTCAGGATCGTGGTCAGACCGAGCACGTAGGCGATCAGGCAGACGATGAAGACCGCGCCGCTGATCGGCTCGGGCGCCTTGCGCAGGCTGTAGCCCAGCAGCACCAGCACGCCGTACAGGCTCAGGATCGCGACCAGCACCGCGCGCGGCCGCAGACCGGCGCCGATCAGCAGATGATGCAGGTGGCGGCGGTCGGGACGGAACGGCGATCGGCCGGCGCGCATGCGGTGGAACATGACCGAGAGCGTGTCCATCACCGGCAGGGACGCGCACCACATCACGTCCACCGGCGACAGTCGCGCGATGCGCGGATGGCTCACGTAGATCAGGCTCCAGGCCAGCACGAAGCCGATCAGGGTGCTGCCCGCGTCGCCCATGAACACCTTGCGCCCGTCCGGCCAGCCGAGGTTGACCAACAGGTAGGGAATGAGCGCGGCGAACATCACCTGCAGCAGGACCAGCACGCCCGGCACCGTCCAGTGCGCGCCGTTGAACAGCAGGATCGCGGCGATGCAGGCCATGGCCATGGTCGCGGCCAGGCCGTCGATGCCGTCGAGCATGTTGAAGGCGTTGATCAGCCCGATCACGGCGACGATCGTGAACGGGATGCCGAAGGGGCCGAGGCCGAAAGTGTCGCCCATCACCGCGAAGTCGCCCAGGTCGCGCACGTAGAAGCCGGACAGGCCGATCACCAGCAAGGTCGCTCCGGCCTCGATCAGCAGGCGCGAGCGCACGCTGAGGTCGTGCGCGTCGTCCAGGGCGCCGGCGATCACGATCGCCGCCGAGCCGATCACCAGGCTGGTGACGAAGCGGTCGAGATAGCCCAGATAGCCCAGGCCGATCAGCGTGCCCAGGAAAAAGCACAGCCCGCCTATCAACGGAATATGCCCGCGATGGCGCTTGCGCTCGTCGGGCTTGTCGACCAGGCCGAACCTGCGTGCCCAAGGGCGGATGGAGAAGATGGCGAACAAAGTGACAGCCAAAGCGATGGCGCTGGCGGCTACCAACTTGTGGTCGTTCATGCACGCACCTCGGATGGGAATGTCCCGGGATGTTGCGTTCCGTGTGCATGCGCACCTACAACAACCACCGCATCGGATCGACTTCGCATTCAGCGCGAGAGCGCGCGAGCGATATCGATTCGCATCGAAATCTATTCGGCGAAAGTTGATGATTTCATGAAGACCGCAGATTCATCGTCGTGAATCTGCGTGCTCGCTTGGCTTGAGTTCAGTTCAATGAACGAGATCGCGGTCGAATTTGCGGGAACGGAAATTGCAAGCGCGATCACATCAAATCAGTTTCGCGAGCCAAGCATCCACGGACGATGCGATGATCGCGCAGCAACGATCGAATGCATCCTGCGAGCGGCCGTAGGGGTCGTCGATGTCGAGCTTGTCGCTCCAGCGCGAGAGCAGGCAGGCCTTGCCGCGCGCGGCCGGCGACAGCGCGATCAGGGCGGCGATGTGGCGTTGTTCCATCGCCAGCACCAGGTCGGCGCGTTCGATGGCCGCCAGCGTGACCTGGCGCGCGACGTGCGCTTGCGCGTCCAGTCCATGCGCCGCCAGCGCGCGCCGTGCGGCGGGGTCCATGTCGCTGCCCTCGATCGCGGCCAATCCCGCCGACGTCACCGCCAGCGCCGATGCGCGGTGGCGCATCAACGCCTCGGCCATGGGGCTGCGGCAGAGATTTCCGCGGCATACGATCAGGATGCGTTGCGACATGGTGCAGGGCCCATCGGGCGTCGCCCGGCTTCGGGTCTAGGGTCGTTCGGCGGCCGCATTCCCAATTAGAGAACAAAGACCGGTCGCGAACATGCGAACGGCCTTGATCTTCATGAACACGCTTTAATCCATTCGCGATCCCGGCGCATCCGAGCGATGGGGCTTGCGCGCGATACCGGCCGTACGGTCCGGAATGGCGAGCTCGCCGCCAGTCACGACACTACAACACCGCGCCCGCTCCCGGGCCGGCGCCACAAGGAGCAAGACTGTGCGTAAAACATTGGCGGTATGGGGATTGTGCCTGGGCATGGCGGGGCCGGCGGCGGCGCAGGTGGACCTGTCCACGCTCGACCGGGGCATGCAGGGACCGCGCACGCAGGTGCTGGTGCTGGGCTCGGTGCATCTGAACCAGGGGCGGGAAAACTTCGACCGCGAGTCGTTGGCGCCGGTGCTGGAGCGCCTGGCCGCGTTCAAACCGGACATCATCACCATCGAAGCCTTGTCCGGCGAGCAATGCGATCTGGTGGCGCGGCACCCGGCGATCTACGGCGGGCCGGACGGTCCGGGCTCGTACTGCCGCAAGCTGGATGCGGTTAGGGCGGCGACCGGGCTGGACGTGCCCACGGCGATCGGCGAGGTCCACAAGACCCTGAAACAATGGCCCGCGGCGCCCGCGCCCGCGCAACGGCGCCGCCTGGCCTCCTTGTTCATGGCCGCCGGCGACGGTAACTCGGCGCTGGTGCAATGGTGGCAGCTGCCCGCGTCCGAGCGCCGCGCCGGCGACGGTTTGAACGAGGCGCTGGTGGCGCTGCTGGAGAAGGCGGCGCTAAGCAGCAACGAGAACGCCTCGATCGCGGCGCGGCTGGCGGCGCGACTGGGCCTGCAGCGCGTGCACGCGGTCGACGACCATACCGGCGACAACGTCGACGTGAGCGACGTCGAGGCCTACGGCAAGGCGGTCCAGCAGGCCTGGAGCGCCGGCGCGCCGGCGGCGCAGGCCATGCGCGATCGCGAAGAGGCGATCGGCAAGTCCGGCGACATGCTGGAACTGTATCGCTACATCAACCGTCCCGATGTGATGCGCGTGGCGATAGCCGCCGATTTCGGCGCGGCGCTCAAGGACCCTTCGCCGCAGCGCTACGGCCGGCTCTACGTCGCCGGCTGGGAAGCCCGCAACCTGCGCATGGTGGCCAACATCCGCGAGACCTTCCGCGAACGTCCGGGCGCGCGCGTGCTGTCCGTCGTCGGCAGCTCGCACAAGCCCTGGTTCGACGATCTGCTCGGGCAGATGCAAGGCGTGGATATCGTCGACGCGGAGCAGATCCTGAAATGATGCGGCAGCGGCCCGGGTCGCGAGCGCGGGCGCAGGCCGAAACCGGTCGCGCC
This sequence comes from Lysobacter sp. CCNWLW3, assembly GCF_036697405.1. Taxonomy (NCBI): domain Bacteria; kingdom Pseudomonadati; phylum Pseudomonadota; class Gammaproteobacteria; order Lysobacterales; family Lysobacteraceae; genus Lysobacter; species Lysobacter sp. CCNWLW3. The sequence continues at coordinate 59,080 of NZ_JBAHWA010000010.1, read as the reverse complement.
CGCGTCGGGAGCGTCGCGGACGCGCATCGGGCGGCTTCGTCCTGATAGCTTCAGGTAAAGATACTTCGCCTGGATATAATCGGCGCATGCCGCGACCCGCCCAGCACCCGCAAGCCAAGCCCGACGAAGACGTGGTCGATCAGTTGCTGCGCGACTGGCGGCGCGAACGGCCCGACCTGGATGCCTCGGCGATGGCGGTGGTCGGCCGTGTCCTGCACCTGGGACGCTTGCTGGAAGCCGGCGCCGGCGAATGCCTGCGCGAGGCCGAGCTCAGCTACACCGAGCTGGACGTGTTGGCCACGCTCCGGCGTTCGGGCGCGCCGTACCGGCTCACCCCGACCCTGCTGCGGCGTTCGGTGTTGCTGACCTCCGGCGCCATGACCGCCTGCCTGAACCGCCTGGAGGCGCGCGAGCTGATCGTGCGCAGCCCGGAGGAGCACGACCGCCGCGCATTGGCGGCGGCGCTGACCGCCAAGGGCCGCAAGCTGATCGACCGGGCCATCGAGGCCCGTTTCGCCCAGGCCAGCCAGGCCGTCGCCGGCCTGAGCAAGAGCGAATGCGCCGAGCTCGCGCGGCTGCTGCGCAAGCTGCGTCTGCGCATGCCCGACGACCGCTGAAGCGACCGGCGATTCGTCCCGCCCGAGCCGGAGGCGCCGCGCCTCAGCGGAAATGCGCTTCGATCTGCTCCAGCGACTTGCCCTTGGTTTCGGGCAGGAAGAACGCGGCGACCAGGAAATAGACCACGGTGCAGCCGGCCCAGAAGAAGAACATGCTGGCGTAGCCGTAGTGGCCCACCGTGGGCAGGAAGATCGCCGCGATCACGGTGGACACGAACTGGTTGATCAGCAGGGCGATGCTCATGCCGTTGGAGCGGATGCGCGTGGGCATCAGCTCCGACAGTGCCAGCCATACGCACACGCCGGGGCCGACCGAGAAGAAGGCGACGAACACCAGGATGCAGGCGGCGACCGCCCAGCCGTGCGCGGACGGCGGTACCGCGCCGATGCTCGCGCGTTCGATCCGCAGCGGCGCCTGCGCGGCCGCGGCCGGGTCGGGGAAGGGGTTGAGGTGGATGCGGCGGAAGAAGGCGCCGATGACGCTGTCGGCCTGCACGCTGTCCTGGCGCCGGATCGACAGCTCGCTGTCGCCCAGCGCGTCGCTGCGCAGCGAGCGCACGTTGCTGAAACCGCCGTAGGCATAGGCCACGGTCAGCTGTTGCGGCTCGAGGTCCGGGTCCACGCCCAGGCGCCGCCATTGGGCGGCGTCCAAGCGCAGCGACAAGGCATCGCCGGCGATCTGCTGCTGCAAGGGCTGGCGCACGTCCTGCAGGCCGCGCTCGGCCTGCACGAACAGCAGCGCCGCCGCCAGCAGGGACAGCGCGATGCCGCCGCTGCCGAGCATGAGCAGGAACTTGCGGCCCTTGCGGTCGACCAGCACCAGCGCCACCACGGTCATCACCGCGTTGAGCAGCTTGATCGAAACGTCGGCCCAGTTGGCCGCCGCGCCGGGCAGGCCGGCCTGGTTGAGGATGTTGACCGCGTAGGCCAGGACCGAGTTGATGCCGGTGGCCTGGGTGAAGGCGAGGATCGCGCAGGCGAGCAGGAACGGCCACACGTAGCGGCGGCTGAGCAGGCGATCGCGCGGTTGCGCGCCGCCGCTCGGGGAGGTGGCCGGCGTCTGCATCTGCTGCAAAGTGCTCTCGACCTGGGCCGCGGGCACGGTGCGCTGGAGGGCGGCGCGTGCGCGCTCGATGCGGCCGCGCCGCACCAGCCAGCGCGGCGACTCGCTGAGCAGCAGCACGCCGGCGCTGAAGATCAGGCCGGGCAGCAGGCAGCTCCAGAAGATGGTGCGCCAGGCGTGGTCCTTGACCGCGAACAGCACGCGCTGCTGTTCGGCCGAGGAAAGCGCTTGCACCGACGCGGTCGCGGCGTCGACCGCATGGGCGTGGTACAGGCCGATCGCCGCGGCCAGCACCAGGCCGACGGTGAGCAGCAGCTGGAACATCGCCGCGCCGCGGCCGCGGCGTTCCGGGCTCAGCACTTCGGCCAGGTACAGCGGCACCACCACGCCGATCAGGCCACCGCTGATGCCTTGCAGCAGCCGGCCCAGCAGCAGCGGCAGATAGCCCGAGGCCAGCGCCATCACCGGAATGCTGAGGGTGAACAGCACGCCGGCGAGCAGCATCGCGCCGCGCCGGCCGATCAGGTCGGCGACGGCGCCGGCGAACAGCGAGGACAGCACGCTGCCCAGCAGCACGGCGGCGACCACGAAGCCGAGCTGCTGGCTGCTCAGGTGCCAGCTCGCGCTGGCGGTCGCCTCCAGGTAAGGCAGGGCGCCGGCGATGATGCCGATGTCGATGCCGTAGAGCAGGCCGCCCATGCCGGCGATGAACAACAGGTAGCGGATGCTCCAGCGCGGCGTGTCGGCGTTGGCGGGCATGGGCATGGCGGCGGAAGCGTCGTTCATCGGGCCGATCCTGGGTGCGGGTGGGCGCCGTGCGCCGCGCTTGCGCGGCGGATGGGCGAGGGCGGTGCGTGCGGATACGAAGGAACGGGTTCGAGCGCGATCAGGTCAGCGCGATTTCGTCTCCCTCGACGAAGACCTGCTGCAGCCGCAGTTGCGGGTCCAGCACCACCAGATCGGCCCAGGCCTCGGCCTGCAGGCGGCCGCGGTCGTGCAATGCGAGGTAGTCGGCCGGGTACAGCGACAGGCGGTTGGAGGCGTCGGCCAGGTCCAGACCCAGCGCGACCAGGTTGCGCAGTGCCTGGTCCATGGTCAGCGCGCTGCCGGCCAGCGAGCCGCTGGACAGGCGCACGCAGCCCAGGCATTTGTGCACGCGCTGCGAGCCCAGCGCGTACTCGCCGTCGGGCATGCCGGTGGCGGCGGTCGCATCGGTCACGCAGTACAGGCGCGGGATCGCGCGCAGCGCGGCGCGGATCGCGCCCGGGTGCACGTGCTGCAGGTCGGGGATCAGCTCGGCGTACTGCGCATGCGCGAGCGCGGCGGCGGCGATGCCCGGCCGATAGTGATCCAGCCCGGTCATGCCGTTGAACAGGTGGGTGAAACCGGCGGCGCCGGCTTCCAGCGCGGCCACGCCGTCTTCGTAGCTGCCGGCGCTGTGGCCGAGCTGGACGCGGATGCCCAGCGCCGCCAGTTGCGGGATCAACCGGCGATGCGCGCCGATCTCCGGGGCCAGCGTGAGCACCCGGATCGGCGCCAGCGCGTGCAGGCGCCGCACCTGCGCCAAGGTCGCTTCGACCACCAGCGGCGGCTGCGCGCCCAGGCGTTCGAGGCTGATGTAGGGGCCCTCCAGATGCACGCCCAGCACCCGCGCCGCGCCCGGCGCGCGCGCGGCGATCGCCGGCGCCAGCCCGCGCAGGGCCTGGACGATGTCGTCCTCGTGCGCGGTCATGGTGGTGCCCAGCAGGGCGGTGGTGCCGTGGCGCGCGTGGGTGCGCGCGATGGTCGCGATGGCGTCGCCGCCTTGCATGAGGTCGACGCCGGCGGCGCCGTGGACGTGCAGGTCGATGAAGCCGGGCAGGATCAGCGGGCCGTCGTCGCCGCCGCTGTCCGGGTGCGTGGCGCGGATGCGGCGCACGCGTTGGTCGAATTCGATGTCCCCCCGCAGCCACCCCGTCGCGGTGAGGATGCGGCCGTGCAATACGCGTGGCGTGGTCAAGGTGGCGGCTCGGCGATGATCACCTCGATGCCCAGCCGCTGCAGTCCCTCGCGGTACTCGCTGCTGATGCCGTCGTCGGTGATGACGGTGTGGATCTGGTCGAGGCGGGCGATGCGGTGCAGGCTGACGCGTCCGAACTTGGAGGCGTCGGTGAGCACCACGACCCGGCGCGCGTGTTCGACCATGCGGTGGTTGAGGCTGGCTTCGGCCTCGTGGTGGGTGGTCAGCCCGAACTGCAGGTCCAGGCCGTCCACGCCCAGGTAGACGGCGTCGAAGCTGTAGGGATTGAGGCTGGCCTCGGCCTGGCTGCCCTGCAGCGACAGCGACTGCTTGCGCAGCAGGCCGCCGGTGAGCAGCAGCTCCACGCCGGGCGCGTTGGCCAGTTCCCAGGCGATGTTGAGGCCGTTGGTCATCACGGTGACGTCGCGGTGCTGGCGCAGATGGCGGGCCAGGGTCATCGTGGTCGAGCCGGAATCGATGATGATGTTGTCGCCGGCCTTGACCAGGCGCGCGGCGTGCGCGCCGATGGATTCCTTCAGCGGCAGGTTGAGCGCGTCCTTCTCGTGGATGTCCTGTTCCTGCGGCGGCGTGCGCACCAGGGTGGCGCCGCCGTGGTTGCGCGTGGCCAGGCCCTGCGACTCGATGTGGCTGAGGTCGGCGCGGATCGTCACCGAGGACACGCCGTAGCGTTCGACCAGGTCCGCGACCTGCACGTTGCCGTGCTGGACCAGCAGCTGCAGGATCTGTTGCCGGCGTTGGCGGGTGTTTCGCATGACGGGCTCTGGGGTTCGGAACGGAAGCGTGAGCTTACCGTTCCGAAAGCGCGGTGGCTGCGGAGGTTTCGTTTGCGTCCGCCGCGCCGGCCCGGTTGCGCACGCAGGCGCGCGCGTACTCGGCCAGGCGGGCGTGGACCTTGTGCCGGATCAGGGCCAGCGGCTCGGCCGCCAGGCGGCCGGCTTCGAGCGCGCGCTGTTGCTCGGGCATGAACTGGCTGAGCAGGATCGCCGGCGGCGGGTTGGCGCGCAGGTTGTCGATCAATCGCCGCAGCGCGGCCTGCACCTCGGGTTCGCCCCAGTAGTAGCGGCTGCGGTCGCTGAGCGCGTAGGCGCGCAGCAGGCGCAGCAGGCGCTCGTCGCCGTGGTAGTGCTTGCGCCAATGCGCGGGACGCTCGCGCATGCAGCGGTCCAGCACCTCGACCAGGTCCGAGCACTGCGCGGCCGGCAGCAGTTCGCGTTCGATCGCCGCCAGCGCGAACACGGCCTCGCGGTAGGCGTAGGTCGCGGCCGGGCCGACCTTGAGGATGGCGTAGTGGTCGCGCACCAGCGCGTGCAGCGAGGTCTCGGTCTGGTAGTCGGTGGAGTGCGCCTCGTAGACGATGCGCGGCTGCTCCTCGACGAAGGCCGACAGCGCACGCGCGGCGCGCGGATCGTAGTGCTGCACGCTGCTGTGGTCGAAGTCGACGCCGGGCTGCACCACCATCGCGATCACGCGCTCCCAGGCCGGCGCCAGATCGGGTGCGAGGAAGGCCTGGCGGTGGATCTCCAGGGTGCGCGCGGCCGCGTCGGGGCGGGTGACCGCGACGCCGCCGGCCAGCGAGGCTTCGCCGCCGGGCACCGGCACTTCGGTGCCGATCACGTAGACCGGCGGCGGCAGGCCGGCGTCGACGGCGCTGCGTTCGGCGATGCGCGCCAACTCCGCCGAGCGCGCGGCCACGGTCTCGTCGGGCAGGGGCGTGGGGTCGTCGGCGCAGGACATGCTGCAGTCGAGATGGATCTTGTGGAAGCCGGCGGCGACGTAGGCGGCGATCAGCTCGCGCGCATGCGCCATGGCCTCGGCGGCCGGGCGTTGCTGCCAGGCGTTCGGGCCGAGGTGGTCGCCGCCCAGGATCAGGCGTTCGCCGGGGAAGCCCTGCGCGCGCGCCAGCGCCTGCACGTAGTCGCGGTACTGCGCCGGGGTCATGCCGGTGTAGCCGCCGAACTGGTCGACCTGGTTGGAGGTGGCTTCGATCAGCAGCAGGCTGCCGTAGTCCTGCGCGACCTGCATCGCCGCCAGCAGCACCTGCTCGTTGCTGCAGCACACGCTGTACAGGCCGACGCGCTCGCCGCGGCGGTGGGCGGCGATCAGGGTTTGGACGGCGGACATGGACGGGTCTCGGATAGGGATCAGGCGGTTCGGTGGCGCTGGCGTGCGAGCAGGGCGGCGCCGCGTGCGCCGCCGGCATCGCCGAACACCGGCGGCAGGATCGGCGGCACGCGCGGACCGCCGAACAGATGCGCGGCCACCGCGGCGGGCAGGTCGCGATACAGGGCATCGAGCTTGGACAGCCCGCCGCCGAGCACGATCACGTGCGGGTCCAGGCTCAGCACCAGGCCCGCCAGGCCGTAGCCGAGCAGGTCGCGGTGGATCGCCAGCGCCCGGTCCGCGTGGGCATCGCCCTGTCCGGCGCGCTGCGCGATCGCGCCGGCATCGATCGCGTCGCCGCCGAGCCGCTGGTGGATCAGGGCCAGGCCGCTGCCGGACACGTAACGCTCCATGCAGCCGCGCAGGCCGCAGGCGCAGTCCAGCAAGGGCAGGCCGTGGCGTTGCAGCAGCGCGGCCGGCACGCTCCAGTGGCCCCATTCGCCGGCGATGCCGTTGTAGCCCGCGATCAGGCGGCCTTCCAGGCAGTAGCCGCCGCCGGCGCCGGTGCCGAGGATGGCGCCGAACATGCTGGCGTAGCCCGCGGCCGCGCCGCCCTGGGCTTCCGACAGCGCGAAGCACTGGCAGTCGTTGCCCAGGTACAGCGGACGCTGCAGGCGCGCGCGCAGATCCTGTCCGACGCGCTGGCCGGTCAGGGCCGGCACGTTGGAACTGAGCTGGCGCCCGCTGTCGCGATCGACCACGCCCGGCACGCCCAGGCCGACCGCCGCGCCGCTGCCGCCGAGCTCGGCATCGGCGGCCTGCACCAGTTCGGTCAGTGCGCGCAGGAAGGCGTCGTAGTCCTGGGTCGGGGTGGCGATGCGGCGCCGGTAGCGCACCTGCATGGCCTCGTCGCAGGCGACCAGTTCGATCTTGGTCCCGCCGATGTCCAGGCCGTAGTAGGTCTGCGCGCTGGCGCCGGCGTCAGTCATGGCGATGGATGGTCACGCCCTGGACGACGCGGTTGACGCTGCCGTCGGGGAAGGGATTGTCCGGCGTCAGGCCGAGCGCGGCCGAGCGCAGCAGGGCGTAGCGCTGGGCCATGCTCAGCCACAGCGGTGCCAGCCAGGGATCGGGCAGGGCCGGCGCGTCCAGGACGAAATCGCCGTCGTCGCCGTCGCCGGCGGACGGGCCCACCGACAGCACGCGGCCGGCGATGCCGTCGCGGCGCAGTTCGTCCAGCAGGTCCTGTTCGTAGCGGCGCGCGACCGCTTCGGCGCTGCGCAGCACCACCACCAGGGCCTCGCCGTCGAGCGTGGACTTGGGGCCGTGGCGGAAGCCCAGCGGGGTGTTGGCCAGGGCCAGCACGCGGCCGGCGGTGAGCTCCAGCAATTTCAGCGCGGCTTCGCGCGCCAGCGCTTCCAACGGGCCGCTGCCCAGATAGATCACGCGCGAGTACGGCGCTTGCGCCAGCGCCGTCACCGGGGCGTCCCAGTCGCTCAGCGCGCGCCGCGCATGCGCGGCGAGCAGCGGCAGGCGCTGCAGTCGCTGCGGCCACGGCGCGGTGTCGAACACCGCCAGCGCGGCCAGCTGCATGCAGCTCAGGCTGCTGGTCATGGCGAAGGCGCGGTCGCAGCTGGCCGGCGGCATCAGCAGGGTGAGGGTGTCGGCGCGGTCGCGCCCGCGACGCGCGAGCGCGCCCTCGCCGTTGCAGGTGATGTCGAGGAAACGCGCCTCGGCGACGCGCTCGCGCACCAGATCGACCGCGGCGCTGCTTTCCGGGCTGGAGCCGCTGCGCGCGAACGACACCAGCAGGGTCGGGCGATCGCGTTGCAGGTACAGCGAGGGATGGGTGAGCAGGGTGGTGGTGTGCAGGGCGCGCACCTCGGCCGGCCACTGCGCATTGATCTGGTCGGCGACCATTTCGGCGATGAAGCCCGAGCTGCCGGCGCCGGTGAAGATCACCCGATGCCCGGGCTGGCGCAGCCAGTCGCCGAGGAAGCCGTCGATGCCTGCGCGCGTCTGCTCCAGCACCTGCGCCAGCTCTTCCCACAGCGCGGGCTGCTGGGCGATTTCTTCGGCGGTGTGGGCTCCGCCCAGGCGCTGCCAGGCGGACAAATCGGGAAGCAGGGGAGCGTCCATTCATGGTTCCTGTTGGGCGCGCTCACGATCTGCGTTTTCTTTCGAAATGTCAAACATCGAAAGCTAATTGAAAGATTCTGGCGTCGGGCTTGGGTTTCCAGCGGCCGTACGACGGATCGTGTTGCTACGCAGCAATTCCGGGGTTCCAGCGCAAGTTTCGATCATTTCGTGCTGCTATATGAAAGTTGTGCTTTGCACAATCTTTCGATATGAGGAAAATATCCTTCTTTTTCCTTTGCAATTTGTTGACATATTTCGACGGGCTGCCCTAGAGTCGGTCGCAAGCGTTTCGGATCCCGTGTAAGGCGGGCTTGGGGGCAAGGTGGAAACCAGCGCACGAGGCCATGGCCGCCTGCTCATCGCAGCGATGTCCTGGCTGTTGCTATCTGCCGCGCCGGCCTTGGCCGAGCCCGTGGGCGATCTGCGCGCGATCGCGCCCGGCTCCTCGTCCGGGCAGGCCCCGAGTTGGGAACTCACCACCGCCAGCGGCGCGCGCCTGCGCATCGACCTGCTGCGCGCCGATCTTTTGCGCGTGCAGGCGGGCCGCCGCGGCAAGTTGAGCGCGAACGGCGACAAGGCCACCGCCATCGTGCCCGCCCAGCCCGCGGGCCAGGTCGAGCACACGTACGAAGAAGACGCCAAGGAAGTGCGCATCCGCACCCAGGCGCTGGTGCTGCATATCCAGCGCCAGCCGCTGCGCTTGTCGCTGGAGCGCATCGAAGCCGGCCGCGCGATCGCGTTGTGGCGCGAGCTGCAGCCGCTGGACCTGGCCGCCGAACAGAGCGTGCAGGTGCTGTCCAGCGATGCGGGCGAACACTATTACGGCGGCGGCCAGCAGAACGGCCGCTTCGAGTTCAAGGGCCGCGAGCTGGAGATTTCCTACTCCGGCGGTTGGGAAGACGGCGACCGCCCGAGTCCGGCGCCGATGCTGCTCAGCTCGCGCGGCTGGGGCATGTTGCGCAATACCTGGAGCGACGGCAGCTACGATCTGCGCCAACCCGACCAGGCCACCTTGCTGCATCGCGAGGACCGTTTCGACGCCTATTACTTCGTCGGCGCCGGCCTGCCGCAATTGCTGGACCGCTACACCGCCTTGACCGGCCGCGCCGGTCTGCTGCCGCGCTGGGCGCTGTCCTACGGCGACGCCGATTGCTACAACGACGGCGACAACAAGAAGAAGCCGGGCACCGTGCCCGAGGGCTGGAGCGACGGCCCCAGCGGCGGCACCCCGGACGTGGTCGACAGCGTCGCGCGCCAATACCGCGAACACGACATGCCCGGCGGCTGGATCCTGCCCAACGACGGCTACGGTTGCGGCTACAAGGACCTGCCGAAAGTGGTGCAGGGCCTGGCCCGCTACGGTTTCCGCACCGGGCTGTGGACCGAGGACGGCGTCGACAAGATCGCCTGGGAGGTCGGCACCGCCGGCAGTCGCGTGCAGAAGCTGGACGTGGCCTGGACCGGCAAGGGCTACCAGTTCGCGATGGACGCCAACCACGCCGCCTACGACGGCATCTTGAAGAATTCTGATTCGCGCCCGTTCCTGTGGACGGTGATGGGCTGGGCCGGCATCCAGCGCTACGCGGTGGCCTGGACCGGCGACCAGAGCGGCAGCTGGGATTACATCCGCTGGCATATCCCGACCCTGATCGGTTCGGGCCTGTCGGGGCTGGCCTACGCCACCGGCGACGTCGACGGCATCTTCGGCGGCAGCGCCGAAACCTACACCCGCGATCTGCAGTGGAAGGCGTTCACGCCGGTGCTGATGGGCATGTCCGGCTGGTCCTCGGCCGGGCGCAAGCATCCGTGGTGGTACGAGGAGCCCTACCGCAGCATCAACCGCGACTACCTCAAGCTCAAGATGCGCCTGACGCCGTACATGTACGGCCTGACTCGCGAGGCCGAACTCAGCGGCGCGCCGCCGCTGCGCGCGCTGATGTGGGACTACCCGCAGGATCCGCAGGCCTACACCGAGGCGCACAAATACCAGTTCCTGCTCGGCCGCGAGCTGCTGGTGGCGCCGGTGTACCGCAGCCAGGCGGCGAGCCGCGGCTGGCGGCGCGACATCCATCTGCCGCCCGGGCGCTGGATCGACTACTGGGACGGCCGCCAGTTGCAGGCCGGCGCGCAGGGCCGCCAGCTCGATCGCCAGGTCGACCTGGCCACGCTGCCGGTGTTCGTACGCGCCGGCGCGATCCTGCCGATGTACCCGGCCATGCTCTACGACGGCGAAAAACCGCTCGACGAGCTGACCTTGGATCTGTACCCGCAGGGCGAATCGCATTACACGCTGTACGAAGACGACGGCAACACCCGCCGCTACCAGCAGGGCGAGTTCAGCGAGCAGACCATCGCGATGCAGGCGCCGGCGCAGGGCAACGGCGAAGTGCGCGTGCGCATCGAAGGCCAGCGCGGCCGCTACGCCGGCCAGCTGCCGCAACGCCGCTACGCTTTGCGCCTGCTCAGCCGCCAGCGTCCGCGCGCGGTCGAACTGGACGGCCGCGCGCTGCCGGCGCTGGCCGACCGCGCCGCGCTGCAGGCCGCCGACGAGGGCTGGTACTTCGATGCGGCCGAACGCCGCGGCAGCCTGCACGTGCGCACCGCGCCCGTCGATATCCGCAGCGCGCTCGCGTTCCGCATCGATCTGCCGGCCGCGCCCGCGGCGGCCGACGACGAGTTCCCGCCCGCGCCCGCGCAGGGTCGCGCCTTGCCGCCCGACAGCCTGCTGGTGGTCAATCGCCCGGCCGAGGAACCCGGCCATCCGCTCGAGAACGCCTTCGACGACGACCCGGCGACCTGGTTCCGCAGCGTGCGCAACCAGGCGGTGCGCACCGGCGCGCACGAATGGACGATCGGCTTCGGCGAACGCAGCCTGATCGACGGTATCGAGATCGCGCCGCGCAACGATCAGCATTGGAAGCACGGCCAGGTCCGCGATTACGAGGTCTACCTGGCCGACAGCAACGGCGAATGGGGCGAGCCGATCGCGCGCGGGCAGCTCAAGTTGCAGCAGGACCTGCAACGCATCGAGTTCGCGCCGCGCGCCGGCCGCCTGCTGCGCTTCCGCGTGCTCAGCACCCAGAACCCGGACGGCGACTCCGCCAGCGGCAGCGATCCGATGGTGTCGGCGGCCCAGGCCGGCGCCGCGCGCGTGGTCGATGCGCTGCGTCCGCGCGACGTCGGCCCGATCGCGCTGTCCACCTTCCGCATACTCGAGCACCGCGCGCCCGAGCGCCCCGCCCAGCAGCGCTATCTGTCGGAACTGCCGCTGGCGGCCGATATCGCGCGCGACCGCGCCTACGGCGGCGACGGCGAGATGCGCATGAACGGCCTGCAGTTCCGCCGCGGCCTGGGCGTGGGCGCGAACAGCCGCGTCGACCTGCAACTGCAGGGCGACTGGCGCCTGCTGCGCGCCGATCTCGGCATCGACGACCGCTGCCGCGAGGCCGGCGGCCTGCAATTCCAGGTCTGGGGCGACCAGCGCCTGCTGTTCGACAGCGGCCTGGTGCGCGCGCCGGCGGTGGTCAAGCCCGAACTGGATATCCGCGGCCTGAAGCGTTTGAGCCTGCGCACCCTGGGCGCGCAAGGCGCACGCCCGACGCAGGTCTGCGCCAACTGGGCCAATGCCGTGTTGATCGGACAGGAGGGCGATACCGCCGCCATCGCCACGCCCTAAGCCAGCGTCATTCCCAGCACCCGCCTTCCGACTGCGGCCCGACGGCCGCGGCACCGGAGCTTTGTTGCCTCACGCAAGCCAACCCGCCCGCGCAGCGCCCGGCGCTGCCGATCGAAATGGAGCCGAAGATGTTGCATTCAAGCCAACGCTGTCGCCATCGCCGCATCCCCGTCACCGCGCTGTCCGTCGCCCTGGCCGCCGCTCTGGCGGGCCCGGTCCACGCGCAGACCGCCGACACCGCCGCGGCGGACGCCGAGGCCAAGGAGAAGGCCACCGAACTGGAGCGGATCGAGGTCACCGGCTCCAACATCAAGCGCACCGATGTGGAAACCGCTTCGCCGGTGCAGATCATCAGCAAGCAGGACATCGAGAACATGGGCGCCCGCACCCTGCTGCAGGTGCTCGACAACCTGCCGGCGGCGCGCCCGGCGCAGGTGGATTCCAAGTCGCTGTTCACCGGATCGGACGGCGCCTCGCAGGCCAATCTGCGCGGCCTGGGCGCGCAGGGCACGCTGGTGCTGTTGAACGGCCGCCGCCTGTCGTACTACGGCGCGCCGGCGGGCTTCCAGACCCAGTTCGTCAACATCGACTCGATCCCGGCCGCCGCGATCGAGCGCATGGAAGTGCTGACCGACGGCGCCTCGGCGGTGTACGGCACCGACGCGGTCGCCGGCGTGATCAACGTGATCACCAAGCGCGAATACCGCGGCGCCGAGATCAGCCTCACCACCGATTTCGCCCCGCGCTTCGATTCCTACGGCGAGCACCAGCTCAGCTTCACCGGCGGCTTCGGCGATCTGGACGAGGACCGCTACAACGTCTACGGCTCGGTCAACCTGTATCGGCGCGACCCGATTCCGCTGTCGGAGTGGTACGACAAGAAGCCCGAACAGTTCTACGTCAACAACCCGAACTACATCAACAACCTGCGCCTGGGCACCGGCAGCGCGCCGGGCGTGTTCAATCCCGGCAGCTACTTCGCGATCAACCCCGTCACCGGCCGGCGCACGCAGGAGGCGGCGCCCGGCTGCCAGAACGTGGTCGTCGAAGCCGCCGGGCCGCGCTGCATCTGGCAGACCTGGCTGAACAACGAGATCGACGGCGGCGCGCAGTCCGAGCGCGCCACCGCCTATGTCAGCGCGCGCTTCCTGATCGGCGACACCACCGAGGCCTTCGCCGAGGCCACCTATACCGACATCGACCTGCGCGCCAACGGCGGCACGCCGCGCGCCTACGGCACCACCACCGGCAATCCGACCAGCTGGTTCTCGCGCAACACCGGCAACAGCGTCAACCAGTTCTTCTATCCCTACCTCGGCCCCAACAACGTCTACAACAAGGCCAGCCCCGCGCTGCGCGCGATCAACGGCGGCGTGGTCGGGCTGCAGTATCTGCTGCAGGACGTGGGCGGCGACCACTTCGGGCAGCGCAATACCGACAAGAGTTACCGCGGCATGTTCGGCCTGCGCGGCAGCCTCGGCGACTGGAGCTGGGAAAGCGCCTTCACCACCGCCGGTTCGCATTCGGTCACCTACCAGACGGTCAACGTCAACCTGGAGGGCTTCGAACGCGCCTTCGGTCCGTTCACCGTCGACCCGGGCACGGGGCGGGTGATCATTTCGGACAATCCGGCCTACAAGTTCGGCGAGATCAGCGAGGCCAACGCCAGGCTGCTGCGCGAGGCCTACCCGACCTTCGACATCGAGTCCTGGACGCGCCTGCATACCCTCGACGGCAAGATCGAAGGGCCGCTGTTCTCGCTGCCCGCGGGCGAGGTGCGCGCGGCGTTCGGCTTCAACCTCAGCCGCGAAACCTTCTACACGCCCGGCAACCCCGACGCGGCCAACGGCCTGATCACCCAGCAGGGCGGCTCCTGGTTCGACGGCAAGCGCACCACCTATGCGCTGTTCGGCGAAGCGGTGGCGCCGATCACCGAGAAGCTGGAACTCGAGTTCGCCGCACGTCTGGACAAGTACCCCAACTTCAATGCCAACCTGGCGCCCAAGATCGGCTTGAAGTATCAGGCCTTCGATCAGCTGCTGCTGCGCGGCACCTATTCCGAAGGCTTCCGCGCGCCCAGCCTGGCCGAGTCCGGCGAAGGCGGCGTGTTCGCCCAGATCGGCGGCTATCGCGACGAAATCCGTTGCAACGAAACCAATGCCATCGCCAACCTGCTGCTGCAGTCCGCCCGCCCCGGCGACGTGGACCTGGGCCGCACGCTGCGCAATTCCGACTGCAGCCGCAACGTGGCGCGCCTGACCCAGCCCAACCAGGACCTGGAGCCGGAGAAGGCCAAGATCGCCACCCTGGGCTTCGTGTACGAGCCGACCAACTGGCTGTCGGTGTCGGCCGACTACTGGTTCATCTATCGCCGCAACGAGATCGTCGCGCCGGACTACAGCAAGCCCGAGGACATCCTGGCGATGACGCGCTTCGGCATCACCGACGCCGACCGCGCCAACCTGGCCGCCCTGGCCGCGATGTGCGCCGATCCGGCCAGCGGCGTGACCTGTCCGGGCACGCTGCCGGGCTACAGCATCGGCAACATCTCCAGCGTCATCGGTCAGTACCGCAACCGCGGCCGTACCCTGGTCGACGGCTTCGACATCGACGCGCGCAGCCGCTTCGACCTGGGCGACTGGGGCCGCTTGAACGTCGGCGTGGCCGCGACCATCGCGCGCCGCAACATGTACCACGCCGGCGACGATTCGGGCTGGCTGTACGGCAACACCGTGGGCTACTACAACAACCCGCGCCTGCGCGCGACCTTCAACGTCGATTGGAACTACGGCGACTGGAACACCAGCTTCTACGTCAACTACGTCGGCAAGACCAAGTGGGCCTACGACCGCATCGACGAGCAGGACAACAACGCCGAAACCTGCACCGGCAGCTACGTGTCGGTGCAGCCGAGCAAGTGCGACGGCGCGCCGGCCTGGTGGACGGCGAACCTGGGCGTGACTTGGCGGCCGACGGAGAAGCTCACGGTCGGTGCGACGGTGAAGAACCTGTTCGACCGCCGTCCGTTCTACGACCCCAACGACTGGATGACCTTCCCCGGCTACACCAACAACTTCGGCCGCATCTTCAGCGTGACCGTGGGCTACAAGTTCTGATGCCAACCGCGCGGCGGCCGCTCCCCGTGGGGCGGCCGCCGCGCGCCCAGCCGCGTCCGCCAGGGCGCCACGTCTTCCGCAGGAGGGTTCCCATGCGCACCATCCGCTACGCCGTGCTGTTGCTGTGCCTGATGCTTTCGTCCAATGCCTTCGCCCTGGTCGCCGGCGGCATGGTCGCCATCGACCGCCAATGGCCGGCCACCGAGCTGGGCTATCTGGACCTGCGTTTCCCCACCACCATCACCGACGAGCCGGGCAAGGACGGCTACACCTACTGGGCGCACCAGTTCTGGTTCAAGGGCGGCGACGGCGGCTATGTCGGCCTGCAGCAGCGCGACGGCCACAACAAGGCGCTGAATTTCTCGATCTGGAAGGCGACCGCCTGGACCGCCGAGCCCGGCACCCAGTGCGCCTACTTCGACCACGAAGGCAGCGGCGTGCAGTGCTGGGTCGACTACGCCTGGCGCCAGCGCGTCACCTACGATATCCGCATCGTCGCCGAGGCGCCCGCGCGCTGGGCGGCCTACATCGTCGACACCGCCAGCGGCACGCAGCGCAAGGTCGCGACCATACACGTGCCCACGGCCTGGGGCGGCCTGACCAACCGCACCAACACCTTCCTGGAAGATTACGCGCAGGGCGACCAGCAGCGTGCCAGCTGCGCCGCGGTGCCGGCCAGCAGCGCGGTGCTGCACGCGCCGACCGCCGAGCAGGGCAGCGTGGCGCCGGTGTCCAGCACCGCCACCACCTATGGCATCTGCGCCACCATCGCCCGTGCGGCCTGCACGGCCGAGCAGGATTGCATCGCCGCGGCCAACGTGTACGGCACTCTGGGCAGTCCGCAGCGCCTGCTCAACGAGCACAGCGGCTACTGCCTGGACACTTTGTCCGGCGGCACGCAGGCGGGCCTGTGGGATTGCGCCGCCAACGCCAATCAGCAGATCGAGCGCGACGACGGTTTCCGCATGCTGATGCGCTCGCGCAGCAAGTGCCTGCAGGCCGACGCCGACGGCAAGGTGCGTCTGACCGATTGCGGAGCCGGCTCGCGCCAGCGCTGGATGCCGATCCCCGGCTCCAACGAGGTCTACAACGTCGGCGCGCGTCAGTGCCTGGACCCGATGAGCGGCGCGGTGCGCGGCGCCTGGCTGCGTACCTACACCTGCCTGGGCAACGGTTACCAACGCTGGCACCTGAAGCCTTGACCCCACCTTGCGGATCCGGCCGGATTCGCATTCACCCGAACCGCGCGTGGCAAGCTGATGGCGGACCGGCCGCGGAAGCGTAGGAGCAAAAAATGAACCGTAGAGATTTCATCCTGGCCGGCGCCGCGATCGGCGCCAGCGCGTTGCTGCCCAGCACGCCGTCCTGGGCCGCCAACCGCCGCATCCGCCTGGGCCTGATCGGCACCGGCATGCGTGGCCAGGTGTTGTTGAAGGAGCTGCTGCGCCGCGACGACGTCGAGGTGGTGGCGCTGTGCGACATCGAGCCGATCGTGCTCAAGCGCGCCTTGGACATGGCCAGCAAGGCCGGCAAGCCCGCGCCCAGGGCCTACGGCGAGGACGGCGACACCCACGCCTACCGGCGCCTGCTGCAACAGCGCGGCCTGGACGCGGTGATCGTGGCCACGCCCTGGGAATGGCATGCGCCGATGGCGATCGACGCCATGGAGGCCAAGGTCGCGGTCGGTTGCGAGGTGGTCGCCGGCGTCACCCTGGACGATCACTGGCAGGTGTTGCGCACCCAGCTGCGCACCGGCACGCCCTACATGCTGCTGGAGAACGTGTGCTACCGGCGCGACGTGATGGCGGCGCTGCAGATGGTGCGGGCAGGGTTGTTCGGCGAGCTGGTGCATCTGCAGGGCGGCTACCAGCACGATCTGCGCGCGGTGAAGTTCAACTCCGGCGATCCCGACCAGCCCTACGGCAGCGGCGTGGAGTTCGGACCCAAGGGCTGGTCGGAAGCGCGCTGGCGCACCGAGCATTCGGTGCGCCGCAACGGCGAGCTCTATCCCAGCCACGGCATCGGCCCCTGCGCGATGTACACCGGCATCAACCGCGGCAATCGTTTCACCCGCATCAACAGCTTCGCCAGCAAGGCGCGCGGCCTGCACGAATACACCGTGGCCAAGAGCGGCGGCACCGCCCATCCCAGCACCCAGGCCAGCTTCAAGCTCGGCGACGTGGTCACCACCACCCTGGCCTGCGAGAACGGCGAGACCATCCTGCTGCAGCACGACACCTCGCTGCCGCGCCCGTATTCGCTGGGCTTCCGCGTGCAGGGCACGAAAGGGTTGTGGATGGACCTCAATCAATCCATTCATATCGAAGGCCGCAGCCCGCCGCACAAGTGGGAACCGTTCCAGACCTATCAGGACCAGTACGACCATCCGCTGTGGCGCAAGTACGCCAAGGACGCCGAGGGCGCTGGCCACGGCGGCATGGACTACTTCGTGATCCACGCCTTCGTCGAGGCCGTGAAGGCCGAAGCGCCGATGCCGATCGACATCTACGACGCGGTGGCCTGGAGCGCGATCACGCCGCTGTCGGAACAGTCGATCGCGCAGGGCTACCAGACCCTGGACTTCCCGGACTTCACCCAGGGCCTGTGGAAGTCGCGCAAGCCGATCTTCGCCTTCGACGCCAAGTACTGAGGCCGGCCGCGGCTGCATCGCGTCGCCGCCAGGCGTGGCGGCGCGAGGGCCTGGATCGGCGGCGCCGGCCGCTATCGCCAAACCCGCTGGGTCTGCCCGCACGAACTCAGGTGGCGGCGGCGCCCGCCTGTTCCAGCAGCCAGGACCGAAACGCGAGGATGCGCGGGTCTTCGCGGCTGCGCTGCGGATAGACCAGGTGATAGGCGTAGTCCAGCGCCACCGGCACGGCGATATCGAACAGCCGTTGCAGGCGGCCCTGGGCCAGGTCGTTGCCGATCATCTCCAGATCGGCCAGGCCGATGCCGTCGCCGTCGATCACCGCCTGCACCACGTGGCTGGAATCGGCGAAGCCCACGCAGCGGCGGTCGTCGAAATCCTCGATGCCGGCCGCGGCCATCCACATCCGCCAATTCGGCCAGACCATGCCGTCGGTCTTCCAGTCGACGTAGTACAGGCTGTGCCGCAACAGGTCGCTGGGCTGTTCCAGTCTGGCGCCGGTGGCGATCAGGCGCGGGCTGCATACCGGCGCCACCATGGTGCCGAACAGGCGCTCGGCGCACAGGTTGGCGCCGCCGCCGCGGCCGAAGCGGATCGCCAGGTCGATGTCGTCGGCCTCGAAGTCGCGCAAGGCGTCGCCGATGTCGAAGCTCAGTTCCAGCTGCGGATGCGCGGCCTGGAACTGCGGCAGCCGCGGCAGCAGCCAGTTGCTGGCGAAGCGCGCGCTCAGGGAGATCCGCAACTGGGTGGCACCGCGCGCCATGCCGCGCGCGCGGGCGACCGCCCGGCGCAGCGATTCCAATGCCGCGGCCGCGGCCTCGAACAGCTGCATGCCGGCCGGCGTGAGCTGGAGATTGCGGCCGCCGCGCGCGAACAGCACCAGGTCCAGCTGGTCCTCGAGTTCCTTGATCTGATGGCTGACCGCGGCCGGGGTCAGGCCCAGTTCCGCGGCGGCGCGGCTGAAGTTCAGATGCCGGGCCGCCGCCTCGAAGGTCCGCAGCGCGCGCGTGCCCGGCAACATGCGGTTCATCGTGTTCGGGCCGGCGTCGAAGGGGAGCCGAGGATTGCCCGTTTCGGCCGGGCCGGTCAACGCCGCCGCGGCGGGCACGGGCAGGCTGCGCGGCCCGCGCGAGGCGGGCGCGCCAGCGCGCGCGCGGCACGCCGCCGCCGCGGCAGGCGGTCGCGGCAACCGCGCCGCCCCGGCGCCGGGGCAATTGCGGGATAATCGCGGGCGCCGGCGACGCCCGGTTCCGGCGTCGCCGCCTTCCTGGCTACCGCATGGCCGCAGGTCGCGGGCCCGGCCAGGCGCGCCATGCCGGCGCGCCGTCCGCACCACCGCCCTTCGCAACGAAAGCAGCCGCCAGCCATGAACACTGATTATCGCAAGCCGCTACCGGGCACCACGCTCGACTATTTCGACGCACGCGCCGCGGTCGAGGCGATCGCGCCCGGCGCCTACGACCGCCTGCCCTACACCTCGCGCGTGCATGCGGAGAACCTGGTGCGGCGCGCCGAGCCGGCGATGCTCGCGGCCTACCTGACCCAGTTGGTGGAGCGCCGCAGCGACCTGGACTTCCCCTGGTTCCCGGCGCGCGTGGTCTGCCACGACATCCTCGGCCAGACCGCGCTGGTGGACCTGGCCGGCTTGCGCGACGCCATCGCCGAGCGCGGCGGCGACCCCTCGCAGATCAATCCGGTGGTGCCGACCCAGCTGATCGTCGACCACTCGCTGGCGGTGGAGCACGGCGGTTTCGACAAGGACGCGTTCGCCAAGAACCGCGCCGTCGAGGACCGCCGCAACGAGGACCGCTTCCATTTCATCAACTGGACCAAGCGCGCGTTCCGCAACGTCGATGTGATCCCGCCGGGCAACGGGATCATGCATCAGATCAATCTTGAGCGGATGTCGCCGGTGGTGCACGCGCGCGACGGCGTGGCCTTCCCCGACACCCTGGTCGGCACCGACAGCCACACCCCGCACGTGGACGCGCTGGGCGTGATCGCGATCGGCGTCGGCGGCCTGGAGGCCGAGAGCGTGATGCTGGGCCGCGCCTCGTGGATGCGCCTGCCCGAGATCGTCGGCGTGCGCCTGGGCGGCAAGCCGCAGCCGGGCATCACCGCCACCGACGTCGTGCTGGCGCTGACCGAGTTCCTGCGCCAGTCCAAGGTGGTCGGCGCCTACCTGGAGTTCCACGGCGAGGGCGCGTCCGCGCTGACCCTGGGCGACCGCGCCACGATTTCCAACATGGCGCCCGAGTACGGCGCCACCGCGGCGATGTTCTTCATCGACGACAAGACCATCGACTACCTGCGCCTGACCGGCCGCGAGGACGCCCAGGTCAAGCTGGTGGAGACCTACGCCCGGCAGACCGGCCTGTGGGCCGACGCGCTGGCCGGCGCCGAATACGAGCGCGTGCTGCACTTCGATCTGTCGACGGTGGTGCGCAACATGGCCGGCCCGTCCAATCCGCACAAGCGCCTGCCGACCTCCGAGCTGGCCGCGCGCGGCATCGCCGGCGCCTGGGACGACGTGCCGGGCCAGATGCCCGACGGCGCGGTGATCATCGCCGCCATCACCAGTTGCACCAACACCAGCAATCCGCGCAACGTGATCGCCGCCGGCCTGCTGGCGCGCAACGCCAACGCGCGCGGCCTGGCGCGCCGGCCGTGGGTGAAGAGTTCGCTGGCGCCCGGTTCCAAGGCGGTGCAGCTGTACCTGGAAGAGGCCGGCCTGTTGTCGGAGCTCGAACGGCTGGGCTTCGGCATCGTCGCCTTCGCCTGCACCACCTGCAACGGCATGAGCGGCGCGCTGGATCCGGCGATCCAGAAGGAAGTGATCGAGCGCGACCTGTACGCGACCGCGGTGCTGTCGGGCAACCGCAATTTCGACGGCCGCATCCATCCCTACGCCAAGCAGGCCTTCCTGGCCTCGCCGCCGCTGGTGGTCGCCTATGCGATCGCCGGCACGGTGCGCTTCGACATCGAGAAGGACGCGTTGGGCTTCGATGCCGACGGCCAGCCGATCACGCTCAAGGACATCTGGCCCAGCGACGAGGAGATCGACGCGATCGTGGCGCGCAGCGTGAAGCCGGAGCAGTTCCGCCAGGTCTACGAACCGATGTTCCGCTCCGACGGCGCGGTCGGCGGCAGCATCGATCCGCTCTACGCCTGGCGCCCGCAGAGCACCTACATCCGCCGCCCGCCGTATTGGGAAGGCGCGCTGGCCGGCGAGCGCACGCTGCGCGGCATGCGCCCGCTGGCGGTGCTGGGCGACAACATCACCACCGACCACCTGTCGCCGTCCAACGCGATCATGCTCGACAGCGCGGCCGGCGAATATCTGGCCAAGATGGGCGTGCCGGAAGAGGACTTCAATTCCTACGCCACCCACCGCGGCGACCACCTCACCGCCCAGCGCGCGACCTTCGCCAATCCCAAGCTGCTCAACGAGATGGTCCGCGAAGAAACCGGCAAGGTGCGCCAGGGCTCGCTGGCGCGGATCGAGCCGGAAGGCCAGGTCACACGCATGTGGGAGGCGATCGAAACCTACATGGGGCGTCGCCAGCCGCTGATCATCGTCGCCGGCGCCGACTACGGCCAGGGCTCCTCGCGCGACTGGGCGGCCAAGGGCGTGCGCCTGGCGGGCGTGGAGGCGATCGCGGCCGAAGGCTTCGAGCGCATCCACCGCACCAACCTGATCGGCATGGGCGTGCTGCCGCTGGAATTCCTGCCCGGCACCGATCGCAACACCCTGGGCATCGACGGCAGCGAAACCTTTGATGTGGTCGGCGAGCGCACGCCGCGCGCGAGCCTGACCCTGGTGATCCACCGCCGCAACGGCGAGCGCGTCGAGGTGCCGGTGACCTGCCGCCTGGACACCGCCGAGGAAGTGTCGATCTACGAGGCCGGCGGCGTGCTGCAGCGTTTCGCCAACGACTTCCTGGAATCCGCGCAGGCGGCCTGAGCCCGCGCATCGCCGCGCCCGGCGCGCGGCGATTCCAGCCCATCCATTCCGGATCCACCCGTTCCACGGACGCCATCGACCATGTCGCACCTCCCCCAGATCCGCATTCCCGCCACCTACATGCGCGGCGGCACCAGCAAGGGCGTGTTTTTCCGTCTGGATGACCTGCCCGTCGCCGCCCAGGTGCCGGGGCCGGCGCGCGACGCGCTGCTGATGCGCGTGATCGGTTCGCCCGATCCCTACGGCAAGCACACCGACGGAATGGGCGGCGCCACCTCCAGCACCAGCAAAACCGTAATCATCGCCAAGTCGGCGGTGCCCGACCACGACGTGGACTATCTCTACGGCCAGGTCTCGATCGCCCAGCCCTTCGTCGACTGGAGCGGAAACTGCGGCAACCTCAGCACCGCGGTGGGTCCGTTCGCGATCGCCGCCGGCCTGATCGACCCCGCGCGGGTGCCGCGCGACGGCGTGGCGGTGGTGCGCATCTGGCAGGCCAACATCGGCAAGACCATCATCGCCCACGTGCCGATGAGCGACGGCCAGGTGCAGGAGACCGGCGATTTCGAACTCGACGGCGTGACCTTCCCGGCCGCCGAGATCGCGCTGGAGTTCCTGGATCCGGCCGACGAAGGCGAAGGCGAGGGCGGCGCGGCGATGTTCCCCACCGGCAATATCGTCGACGATCTGGACGTGCCGGGCGTGGGCACGCTGCGCGCGACCATGATCAATGCCGGGGTGCCGACCATCTTCCTCAACGCCGCCGACCTGGGCTACACCGGCGCCGAGCTGCAGGACGCGATCAACGGCGATCCCGCCGCGCTGGCCAAGTTCGAGACCATCCGCGCCCACGGCGCGGTGCGCATGGGCCTGATCGCCGACGTCGCCGACGCGGTGCAGCGCCAGCACACGCCCAAGGTCGCGTTCGTGGCGCCGCCGCGCGACTACACCTCCTCCGGCGGCAAGCGCATCGCCGCCAGCGACATCGACCTGCTCGCGCGCGCGCTGTCGATGGGCAAGATGCACCACGCCATGATGGGCACGGCGGCGGTTGCGATCGCCACCGCCGCGTCGGTGCCCGGCACCCTGGTCAACCTGGCCGCCGGCGGCGGCGGCACGGACCGCGCCGTGGTGCGCTTCGGCCACCCCTCCGGCACGCTGCGCGTGGGCGTGGAAGCGCGCCAGGTCGAGGGCGAATGGGCCGTGACCAAGGCCACGATGAGCCGCAGCGCGCGCGTGCTGATGGAAGGCTGGGTGCGGGTGCCGGCCGGCACGATCTGAGGCCGCGCCGCGGCAAGCCGATCCCCCGGGACGGTCCGCGGGCCGTCCCCGCGCCGCCACGCGACGGACGGTCGCCGTAGCGGCCTGAGCTGAGCAAAAAAAGTGTCATGAGGGTGCCTGCGAGCGGTATCCTCGCCGCCGTGCCCGCCCCGAGCCCCGCTCGGCCCGGGCCCGACCGGCGCCTGGGGCAGGCGCCGGCCGGCGAACCGCCAGTCATCAAGGAAGTCGGCTCCATCGACAGGGAGAGGCAGCATGGCGCACGAGTTCATTCCGACCCGGTTGCACGGCGGCGGTCGAGTGGTACTGGTCAAGTGGGAAGACGAGGCGCCGCCGCAGCACGGCGCCGAACTGCAGGCCAAGGCCTGGAACCCCAGCCATCCGCGCAAGGGCGTGGGCTTTTACGATTCCACCGTCGAGTACATGCGCAACGACTGGGCCCAGGCCCATATGTCGCCCACGCACGTGTCGGTGGGCAAGCAGGATCTGCTGCTGTTCCACAACGCCGCCACCGACACCTGGCATTCGTCGGATGCGCTGGATATCGACCATGCACGCCAATGGAAGGACCACCTCAGCGCGCTCAGGGTCGACAACTACGCCGACGCCAACCGCGCCTACAACGACGTGACCAACCTGCGGCTGCTGCCCGCGCCGATCAATCGCGCGCGCGCGAGCTTCGAGACCATGTTGGAGACGCACGGCGGCGATTCCGCGCAGAGCAAGGCCTGGGTCAAGAAGCACTTCGCCTTCGATCCCGACGCCCCGCGTCCGGCCTACGATGAAGAGCGCGATCTCGCGCGCCGCACCGCCGCCACCACGGACCGCGAATGGGATCCCAGCGAGGGCCGCAAGGGCCTGAAGTTCGACGCCGGCGTGCTCAACAAGTGGTACGACGGCCAACTCAAGCAGAGCTATGCCGCCACGGTCCGCATGACCAGCCCGACCACCGGCCAGGTCACCGACGTGCCGCTGTTCCGTTGCGGCGCGTCGCAGCAGTTGTGCACGCGCGATGCGCTCGACATCGACCATCGCGTGCCGTTCGAGATCCTGGCCGTGGAGATGGTGAAGTACGCCGAGGGCGGCAAGTTGAGCAAGGCCAATGCGGCGGACGCCTACAACGAGACCAGCAACCTGCGCCTGGTCGCGCGCGGCGCCAACAGCTCGCACGAATGGGAGTTGGACCGGTCCGGCGGCTACCGCGATAAACAGAAGCCGGAGCGGCCGGGCGAGTTCGACGACTTCATCGACCGCTCCGGTCTGGATGCCGGGATGAAGGCCGGCGCCAAGGCAGCGCCCGCCATGTCGGCGATCGCGAGCGCGCCACTGCGGGCCGTGCCGTCCGCGGTGTCGTCGCCGCCGTTGGCGGTCGCCGCGCCGCAGATGCCGTCCTCGTTGTTCGGCGCCGCGCCCGCTGCGCCGTCGTTCGCCTTCGGCTCGTCTCAGGCGCTATCGCAGGCGCCGTCCTTGCCGTCCGGTAGCGCGCCCGCATCGCCGTCGTTCGTGGTCGCCACCCCGTACGCACCGTCGATGCCGTTCGGTACCGGGCCCGCATCGCCGTCGTTCGCGTTCGCCGCGCCGCAGCCGGCGCAACACGCGCCATCGCCTTCGCCGTTCGGCGCCGCGGCGAAATCGGCGCCGGCCTACGCCGCACCGCCGCTCATGGGAACGGCCGCGCCGGTCGCGCCCCTCATGAGCGATGGCCGTCATCCCGATCATCCGCTGTATGCGCAGGCGCTCCGGGGCCTGCAGACCGGGCCCGGCGCCCAGTTGAACGCGACCCAGCAGCAAAATGCGGCCTCGTCTTTGGCTTGGGTGGCCAAGGCCAACCAGATGACCGCCATCGACCAGGTAACCCTCAGCGACGGCAGGCTGTACGCGGTGCAGAACCCGGGCTCCCCGGCGCGCCAGGTCGCATTCGCCATGGCCGATCTGGCGATCAAGCGCAGTGTGGAGCAGAACACCTCGGTCATCGACAAGTTGCCCACTCCGGCCAAGGCCCAGGCGCAAGGGCAAAGCACGCCGCAACCCATGAAGTACTGACGAACCCGCCGCACTACGACCGCAAGGACGCCGATGCGTCGCCGCCAAGGAGCCTAGCCATGCCGTTCGAAGACGTCACCCTGCAAAGCGGACACCACGTGACCCTGGTCAGCTGGGGCGACATGACGCCGCCCCAGCACGGTCCCCGCCTGCAGACCACGCCCTGGACCGGCCAGGACACGCGCGAGTCGCTGGCCTTCTACGACTCGACCATCGAGTACATGCGCAACGAGTGGGCGTTCAAGAACATGCATGCGCAGCTGGTGGAGACGCCGCAGGGGCGGGTCGCGCTGTTCCACAACGCCAGCACCGACACCTGGCACAGCACCGACGCGCTGGACATCGACCACGCCACGCCTTGGAAGCAGCACTGCCTGGCCAAGGGCGTGACCAACCAGGCCGACGCCCACCGCGCCTACAACGACGTGGGCAATCTGCGCATGCTGCCGGCGGTGGTGAACCGCGCCCGCGACAGCGCCGATCTGGTCTACAACACGCACGGGCCGAACTCGCCGCAATGGCAGAAGTGGGTGGACGAGCGCCTCGGCTTCGACCCCGGCGCCCAGCATCCCGGCTTCGACGAGAACCGCGATCTGGCGCGCCGCCACAAGACCACCATGGAAACGCCGTGGTCGGCCGACGAAGGCCGCAAGGGCCTGAGCTTCGATGCCAAGGTCGCCGGCAAGTGGTACGAGGCGCAGTTGGAGCAGGCCTACGCGACCACGGTGCAGCTCAAGAGCCCGACCACCGGAAAGATCAGCGACGTGCACCTGTTCAAGTGCGACGCCTCCGGCCAGTTGCTCACCCGCGACGCCCTGGACATCGACCACCGGGTGCCGTTCGAGATCCTGTCCAAGGAAATGATGAAGTACGCGCCGGACGGCGGCATCACCAAGGCCCACGCCGCGGACGCCTACAACGAAACCAGCAACCTGCGGCTGGTCGGCCGCAGCGCCAACAGCGGCCACGAGTGGGAGCTGGACCGGCACGGCCAGTACCGCGACAAGGTCGAGATCAAGCCGCTGCCCGGCGACTACCGCGAGGACCAGTTGGTACTGCCCAACGGCATGCGCCAGCAGATCCGCGATACCGTGCGCCAGACCTACGGCGGCATCGGCAGCATGCAGGAGGGCGGCTTCGGCGGGCAGGTGCCGTTCGGCGTACCGCAGCCGCAGCAGGCGGTCCTGCTAAACGACGGCCGCCACCCGGACAATCCGCTGTTCCGCAATGCGCTCCAGTGCGTGCAGGCCGAATACACGAGCCTGATGCCGCAGCAGCAGGAAGTGCTGGCCTCGTCGGTGGCGTTGTTCGCCAAGCAGAACCACATGCCCGAGATCTCGCGCGTGGTGAGCCACGAAGGCAGCCTGTACGCGGTGCGCGATCACGGTTTCAGCGGCGCGCGCGACGTGATCCATCACCCCGAACAGAATCTGCTCAACCGCAGCATCCAGCAAAATACCCAGGAAATCGCCAATGTGGCCGCGCCCAGCCAGCAGGGCTGGCAGCAGGCGCAGCAGCAGAACCGCGGACTGGTGCAGTGACGCACGGCTAGCCCGGCGGGCATGGAGTCCCGACGGCCTGCGCGGCCGCGGATCGGAACGAACGCAAGTCTGAGCTCATCGACAAGGAGAGGCGGTTATGGGACACACCTTCGAACAGGAAACCTTGAGCAGCGGCAAGCAGGTGACCCTGGTCAGCTGGGAGGACGAATCGCCGACCCAGCACGGCAGCAAACTGCAGAACAAGCCCTGGAAGGATTCCGACACGCGCTCCAAGGTCGGCTTCTACGATTCCACCGTCGAGTTCATGCGCAACGACTGGGCCGAGAAATTCATGTCGCCGCAGGGCTTCGAGACGCCGCAGGGCAACGTGATGCTGTACCACAACCGCGACAGCAACACCTGGCATTCCACCGACGCCCTGGACATCGACCACATCAAGCCGTGGAAGGAACACTTCACCGCGCTGGGCGTGAAGACCCACGCCGACGCGCACATGGCCTACAACGACGTCGGCAACCTGCGCATGCTGCCGGCGGTGGTGAACCGCGCGCGCGACAGCGCCGACAACGTGTTCAAGACCTACGGCGCGGATTCTCCGCAGTGGAAGGAATGGGTCAGCGAGCGCTTCGGTTTCGACGCCAAGGCCAATCATCCGGCCTTCGACGACGAACGCGACCTGGCCCGGCGCACCAAGACCACGATGGGGCAGGGATACGAGCCGGAGGACGGCCGCAAGGGTCTGAGCTTCGACGCCGGAGTGGTAGGCAAGTGGTACGAGGCGCAGCTGCAGAGTCAGTACGCTTGCACGGTCGAGGCCACGCACCCGAAGACCGGAGACAAGCAGCAAGTGCATCTGTTCCGCTGCGCCGCCTCCGGCCAGCTGTGCACGCGCGACGCCCTGGACATCGATCACGAACTGCCGTTCGAGATCCTGGCCAAGGCGATGATGAAGCACACCTCCGACGGCACCGCCACCAAGGCCAACGCCCTGGACGCCTACAACGAGACCAGCAACCTGCGCCTGGTCGGCCGCAGCGTCAACAGCTCGCACGAGTTCGAGCTCAACGAGCAGATGGAGTTCCGCGACAAGGAAAAACCCGAGCGCCGCAACGAGTTCAAGAACTGGTTGGTCGACGATGGCCAGCAACTTAGCGACTCGATGCGCAAGGAGATTCGCGACCTCGCGCGCACCTACGAGCCGGGGCGCCCGATCCTGCTGAAGGACGCCGACCATCCGGACAACAAGCTGTACAACCTGGCCATGAACGGGCTGTCCAAGACCGATATCGGCCAGAAGATGAACCCGCAGGAACGCGAGAACGCCTCCGGCGCCCTGGTGGTGGCGGCCAAGGCCGCGCATCTGTCCACGATCGACGTGGTCGCGCGCAGTACCGACGGCAATAACCTGTTCGCGGTCCAGGGCGACCTGAAAGGGCTGCACCATTACGGACAGGTCGCCACCTCGGTCGCGGTGAACCATTCGATCCAGCAGAGCACCCAGGACCTGGCCAAGATCAACGCGACCCAGCAGAACCCGCAGCAGCAGACGCAGAAGCACTCGATGTTCCAGTAGCGTCCCCGCCGCCGCCGCGTACCGCGCATGCGCCAGGTCCAACGGCCTGGCGCATGCGTTTGCGCCGAAGCGTTTCGCGCCTAACCGCCGCGCGATCGGCGCGTCCAAGTCCTTAGGTCGACGATGCGATCGACGAAGGGACTGCAATGCGAACGCGAACATTCAAAACGCATGCCCAGGCATGCGGCGGGATAGTGTTGTCGCTGGGTTTGTGCGCGAACGCGCAGGCCGCGATCGTGGTGGACGGCAAGGTCGACGAGCCCGAGTGGCAGCAGGCGCGCGTCTACCAGGACTTCAAGGTCACCGAGCCCTACCGCCTGAGCGCGCCGGCGGCCGGTTCGGCCACCAAGGCGCGGCTGCTGTCCACGCCCGACGGCATCGCGGTGGCGTTCGAGCTGGAGCAATCCGGCGCGTTCGCGCGGGTCAAGCCGCGCCTGGAGCGCGACCAGGACCGCGCCGCCGACCGGGTCAACCTCAGCATCGATTTCGACGGCGACGGCCGCAGCGCCTACAGCTTCAGCGTCGATCTGTCGGGCTCGGTGCAGGACGGCGTGATCGCCAACGAGAACGTGCTGAATCCGGACTGGGACACCGACTGGTCCTGGGCGGTGAGCGAGAGCGAGGGCGGTTGGCAGGCCGAGCTGCTGATCCCATGGTCGGTGGCGACCATGCGCGGCACCGACACCGCCACGCGCGAGGTCAAGGTCTATTTCAGCCGCACCCTGGGCAGCAACGGCGAGCGCCAGGCCTATCCGGCGGTGGCGCCGTCGCGCGGGCGCTTCGTGTCCGGCTTCGAGCCCATCGAGATCGCCCAGTACCGCAAGCCGCTGTTGCACTTCTGGCCCTACCTGACCGCCAACCACGACTTGATCGACGGCCGCACCCGCTACAACGCCGGCGTCGACGTGTTCTGGAAGCCGTCGCCGACCTTCCAGCTCAGCGCCACGGTCAATCCGGATTTCGGCCAGGTCGAATCCGACGATCTGGTGATCAACTTCGATGCGGTGGAGACCTTCTACAGCGACCGCCGCCCGTTCTTCACCGAGAACCAGGGCATCTTCGCCCTGACCACGCCCGACTCGGGCCGGCTGATCCACACCCGCCGCATCGGCGCGGACGCCGACGACGGTTCCGGCGCCAGCGACATCGACGCCGCGCTCAAGCTCAACGGTTCGGTGGGCGCGCTCGGCTACGGCCTGCTCGCGGCCAGCGAGGACGGCGCCGCCGGCCGCGATTTCTACGCGGCGCGGCTGCAGTACCCGCTGCGCCCGGGGCTCAACCTGGGCTGGCTGGGCAGCCTGGTGCAGCGCCCCTACCGCGACCGCGAGGCGCAGGTGCAGGCGCTGGACCTGAGCTGGAAGCCGAACGAGCGGCTGATCGTCAACGCCCAGGCCCTGGCCAGCTTCATCGACCAGGCCGGCCGCAGCCGCGACGGCAACGGCGCCTGGCTGCGGATCAACTGGACGCCGTCGAACCGCTGGCGCTACGAGTTGGAACTCACCCATTTCGGCGACCGCCTCGACTTCAACGACCTGGGTTTCCAGCGCCGCGCCAGCCTCAACGAGATGGAGCTGACCGGCGTCTACCTGCACCGGATCGAGGACGCAGACTCCAGGCTGGGCAGCACGCGCTGGTCGGCCGAACTGCAGGCGCGCAGCAACGACCACGGCGACCGCCTGCCGACCTATCTGCTGCTGGGCGGCAACCTCAACTTCCGCAACGGCGACCTGATCTACCTGGAGGCCAGCCTGATCGGCGCGGGCTGGGACGATCTGATCTCGCGCGGCAACGGCCTGTGGCGCCGCTCCGGCCGCTACGACGCCGAAGTCGGCTACGCCAGCCGCCGCTACGGCGACTGGTCGCTGGGCGCCTCGGTGTCGGTGGACCCGCGGGGCTTGGGCGCGCGGCCGACCCAGGAGCTGGTGCTCAGCGCCAACTGGTACCCCGACGATGCCTTCAACGCCTCGTTCGAATTCGGCCCCGACCGCGGCCGGGACTGGTTGATCTGGGAGGGCGGGCGCGACTTCGGCCGCTACCGGCGCCGCGGCGACTTCGCCAGCCTGGGCCTGAGCTGGTTCCCGGGCCCGCGCCATGAGCTGCGCCTGAAGTCGGAGTGGGTGGCGGTGCGCGGCAGCCAGGGCGAGCGCTACCGGCTGCAGCCCTCGGGCCAGTTGCTCGCCAGCGGCCAGGCGCGACCGGACTTCGACGTCAACAATTTCGGCCTGCAGCTGCGTTACCGCTACCTGCTGGGGCCGCAATCGGACGTGTTCCTGGCCTATTCGCGCGGCGGCTACCGGCTCCAGGAGCGCGACGGGATCGGCGGCGGCGAGCTGTTCGACGACGCCCTGGGACTGCGCGACGCCGACCAGCTGCTGGCCAAGATCCGTTACCGGTTCTAGGCCGGGCCGGTTTTCGCATGCCGCCGCGAACATCCGGGCTAACCGATCGCGGACTGCGTGCATCCTAGGAGGATGGACGGCGGCGACCCACCCTTGGACAGCGCAGCGCAATCGGCGGTGGCACGCGCGCGCGCCGGCGACGAACACGCGTTCCGCCGGCTGGTGGAGGCGCACGCGCGGCCCTTGTTCCAGTTGTGCTTCCGCATCACCCGCGATGCGGCCCTGGCCGAGGACGCGGTCCAGGAGGCGTTCTACAAGGCTTGGCGCGGGCTGGCGGGCTACGACGGCCGCGCCGCGTTCTCGACCTGGCTGCACCGGATCGCGGTCAACGCGGCGCTGGAGCAGTTGCGCCGCGACGCCCGCCATCGCCAGGACGGCCCGCCCGCGCACACCGACGACGAGGACGGCGCGGACTTCCTGGCGACCCTGCCCGACGACGCGCCGGATCCGGAGGCGCGCGCCTCCGGCGTGCAGATCGGCCTGCGCATCGATCGCCAGATGCAGCGCCTGAGTCCGTCCGAGCGCGCCGCTTTCGTTCTGCGCCATTGGGAGGGCGAGCCGCTGGAGCGGATCGCCGAGACCCTGGGCATGAACACCGGCCAATGCAAGCAGGCCATCTTCCGCGCGGTGCGCAAGTTGCGCGACGCACTGGAAACACTGAGGTAAGCCATGTCCATCCGCGACGACGACCTGATCCTGTACCACTACCGCGACGGCCTGGCGCCCGAGCGCCTGCGCGAGATCGCGACCGCGCTGGCCGGCTCGCCCGAGCTGGCCGCGCGCTATCAGACGCTGCGTCAGCTGCTGGCCGCGGCGGACGCCGATGCGCTGCCGCCGTACGACCCCGATCTGGAGGCGCGGCTGTGGCAGCGCCTGCAGCCGCGATTGGCGGACGCGTCGGCGCCGACGGGCGCGTCGCCGCCGCGTGCGAGCACGCGCGCGCATGCGCGGCCGCGCCGCCGTCTGCGCGCCTGGGGCGCCGGCCTGGCCGCGACCGCGGTGCTGGCCCTGGCGCTCTATCTGCCCTTGTCGCGGCGCGAGCCGGCGCCGCCGGCCGCGCCGATCGCGGCGCAACCGGCCGCGCCCGCCGCCGCCCCGGCGCGGGCCGGCGCCGGCCAGGCGTCCGCCGACCGCGTGCTCGACGCCTACGTGGCCGGCCATCTGCGCAGCACCGAAGGCCTGCTGCTGAGCGTGGTCAACAACGAGGGCGGCGCGCTGGCGCCGATGGATCCGGGCTATGTGCGCGATCTGGTCGACGACAACCGCCTCTACGCCGCCGCCGCCGCCGAGCGCGGCGACCGCGCCCTGGCCGGTTTCCTGGATTCGCTGGAGCCGACCCTGATCGAACTGGCTAACCGCGCGCCCGCCGAGGGCGTCGAACAAGAAAACGCGCTGCGCGACTACGTCGACGGCAGCGATCTGGTGTTCCAGGTGCGCGCGGTCGAAGCGCGTTTGCAACAGCGCAGCGGCGCCGCCGCCACGCAGGAAGGAGCGACGACATGATCCGGTATACCCCCGTGCGTCCACGCCTGGCCGCGCTGGCCCTGGCGACGCTGTTGTTCGCCGCGCCCCTGGCGGCCGCGCCGCTGGATCCGGGCGGCGACATGAACGCCCTGTATTGGCAGGGCCACAGCGCCCTGGGCGCCGGCGATTGGAAGGCCGCGCAGCTGCGTTTCGCCGACCTCGAACGGCGCCTGCGCCAGAACGAACCCAATGCGGTCGACGCGGCGATCTACTGGCAGGCCTATGCGCTGATGCGCGCCGGCCGCGACGACGAGGCGACCGCGCTGGTCAAGCGGCTGCGCGGCGAGTTCCCGCGCAGCCGCTGGAACCGCGACGCCGCGCAACTGCTGCACGGCAAGAACCGCACGCCCGTCGTCGAAGGCGACGATTCGCTGACCGGCATGCTGCAGCAGCCGCCGGCGCAGGCGATCCCGAAGTTGGTGGCCATCCTCGGCGGCAAGGGCGCGCCGCGCCTGAAACAACGCGCGCTGTTCCTGCTCAGCCAGATGGACGACGCCGGCGCGCTGGCGCAGGTGGCGGTGGTGGCGCGCGGCAACGACCGCCCGCTGGCCGAGCGCGCGGTGCGCATGCTGGCGGTGGCCAACGCCGGCGACGAGCTGCGGCAGGTCTATGTGGCCGTGCCGCAGCTGGACCGCAAGCTGCTGGTGCTCAAGGCCATGGGCGTGGCCGGCAGCTACGAGGACCTGGCCGAGGTCGCGCGCCGCAATCCGAACCTGGCCCTGCGCCAGGCCGCGCTGCAGGCGCTGGGTGTGGCCGGACAGAGCGAAGTACTGGCCCAGGTCGCCAACAGTTCGGCCGACGCGGCGACCCGGATCGCGGCGATCCAGGCCCTGGGCACGGCCAACGCCACCCGCGACCTGCTGGCGCTGTATCCGAACGTGCGCAGCGCGCCGCAGCTGCGCGAGGAAGTCCTCAAGAGCCTGCTGGTCGCTTCCAACGAAGGCGTGGTGATGAAGCTCTATCACCAGGCCGCCACGCCCGACGAACAGCGCGCGGTGCAACGCGTGCTGCTCGACGCCGGTTACGACCCCAACCGTCCGCGCCGCTGAGCGCCCAGTTCCGGAGTTCCCGCATGCGCATTCGCTATCCGATCCGCGCCGCGCTCTACGCGGCCCTGGTGCTGGGCCTGTTGTCGGCCATGCTGCTCAAGCCGGCCCGCGCCACCGTCGACCAGGGCGCGGCCCTGATCGATGCGGTCCGTGCCGGTCGCCTCGATACCCTGCGCGAGCTGGTCGCGCGCGGCGCCGACATCGACGCCGCCGTGCCCGGCGACGGCACCGCTTTGATCCAGGCCGCGCGCCGTCGCGACCCGGCCCTGGTCGCCGAACTGCTGCGGCTGGGCGCGCAGGTCGACCGCAGCGTGCGCGGCGACGGCAACGCCCTGATCGCGGCCGCCGCGCAGCGCGACAACCTGGCGGTGTTGCGGCGCCTGGTCGAGGCCGGCGCGGATGTCGACGCCGTCGTCGAGGACGACGAGACCCCGCTGATCAACGCCGCGCGCAGCGGCGACCTGGCGGCGGTCGCCTACCTGGTCGAGCGCGGCGCCGACGTCAATCTGGGCGTATCGGTGCGCGCGCATGCCGGCGCCGCGCCGGTGTGGCGCTCGCCCTTGAATCAGGCGCGCGCCGACACGGTGCGGCGCTATCTGCTCGAGCGCGGCGCGCGCCGCTGATCAGGGTGCCGGCTCCGGCGCAGCGCGCAGGCAGTCGGCGAGAAACTCGACCGTCGCGCGCACGCCCGGCAGCAGACCGCGGCGATGCGGCATCACCAGGCTGGTGGTCACGCGGCCGGCGTTCCATTGCGGCAGCACGCGCCGCAGACGGCCGTCGCCCAGGGCCTCGCGGCAGAAACCTTCCGGCACGCAGGCGATGCCCAGGCCGGCGCAGGCCGCACGCATCAGCGCCACCGATTCGTTCGCGCTCATGCGCGCGCGCGGCGCGACCTGCGCCTGGCCGCCGTCGCGGTGGTGCAGGCCCCAGACGGTCGCGTGGGCGGCGGTGAGCAGGCCGTCGTGCTCGGACAACTGCGCGGGCGCATCGGGGCTGCCCTGCGCCTGCAGATACGCGGGCGCGGCGACCAGCACGACGGTTTCCACCGCCAGCGTGCGTTGCACCAGGCCCGAATCCGGCAGCGGCGCGAAATGGCTGCGCAGGGCGATGTCGTAGCCCTCCTGGACCAGGTCGACGAAGCGATCGCTCACGTCCAGTTGCAACTGCAGCTTGGGGTAGCGCTGCGCCAATCGCGGCAGGTGCTCGGCCAGGTAGAGTTGCGCGGTCGGCACCGAGGCGGTGATGCGCACCGCGCCGCTGGGCTCGGCGACGCGCCGGCGCACGCTGGCCTCGGCGGCTTCGGCTTCGATCAGGGCGGCGCGCGCGTGCTGGTAGAAGTCGCGACCGACCTCGGTGAGGCTGAAGCTGCGCGAGGTGCGCTGGATCAGGCGCGCCTGCAGGCCGGCTTCGAGTTCGGCCACGCGCTTGCTGACGGTGGACTTGGGCACCCCCAGGCGGCGCCCGGCGGCGGCGAAACCGCCGTCCTCGACCGCGGCGGCGAACAGGACCAGATCGTTCAGATTGAGCATATTAAGTCCACATGCGTGGACGATGGGTCCACGAAACTCAGTCTACTCAGGCTAAGTCCACGCTCATAGGCTTTCTCCAGGGCCGAACCGGTCCCTATCCCCACTCTGGAGACCCCTATGAATCCGCTCCCCATCCTCTATTACGGCGTGCCCTCGGGCTGCTCCTTCGGTTCCATCGTCGCCCTGGAATGGCTGGGCCAGCCCTACGCGCTGAGCCGGATCGAAATGCCCGAAGTCGTGACCGGCGAGGCGTTCCGCCGCGTCAATCCCGTCGGCGAGACCCCGGCGCTGCTGGACGCGCGGGGCCACACGCTCAGCGAGAGCATGGCGATCCTCAACCACATCGCCGCGCGCGGCATCGATCGCGGCCTGGGTTACCCGCAAGGCAGCCGCGATTTCGACCGCCTCAACCGCATGCTGGCCTACCTCAACACGACGTTCTTCGGCGCCTTCGCACCGCTGTGGTACGTGCTCGAGCACGAGCTGCCGGCGGCCGAGAAGCAGGCGCTGGTGAAGTACGGCCGGGCCAGGGTCGAGAAGGCGCATGCCGAGCTCGAAGCCATGATCGGCGACGGCCCCTGGCTGCTGGGCGAGCAGCGCACGGTCGCCGACGCCTACTTCATCGGCATCGCGCGCTGGACCCGCTACCACGATGCCGTCGACCGCCGCGACTACCCCAAGCTGCAGCGCCTGTACGAGGCATTGGAGGCCGACCCGGCGGTCGCCTTCGCGCATGCGATCGAGCGCCAGGAGGCGGCGGTCGGCGCCGGCGGCTTCCGCGGCGAGATCGCCCTGGCCGACACGCTGCCGCGGTTGGCGCAGGCGGCCTGAGCCGGGCGCGGCGTCGCCGGCCGCGACCGGCGACGCCGCGCGAACTCGTGCGCCATGCGATGCGCAGCGGATGACATTCGTCAATTCCGCGCTTGCGGGCGCGCTGCCAAGGTAGTCGCCAAGCCGCAGCGTGACCGGCATACGCAAGGGAGGGCCGCATGAACTCGAACAGACGCGCCTTGGTGTTGGGCGCCAGCGGCGGCATCGGCGGCGAAGTCGCGGTGCGCCTGGTCCAGCGCGGCTGGGAGGTGCATGCGCTGCAGCACCGCAGCCGCATGGGCGGACGCCGCGGCAACGGCATCTACTGGTGGCGCGGCGACGCGTTGAACCGCGACGACGTGATGCAGGCCGCCAAGGGCGCTACGCTGATCGTGCACGCGGTGCAGCCCAGCATCTATCAGGACGGCGACACCCAATCGCTGCCGATGCTGCAGCACAGCCTGGACGCCGCGATCGCCGGACGCGCGCGCCTGCTGCTGCCGGGCGCGGCCTGCAACTACGGCCCCTCGCCGGCGGTGGCCGAGGACGCGCCGCAGCGGCCGCAGACGCGGCGCGGCGCGCTGCGGGTGGAGATGGAGCGGCGCCTGCGCGAGGCGGTCGCCCAGGGCGCGCGCGCCCTGATCGTGCGCAGCGGCGATCACTTCGGGCCGTACGCGGGCCACAGCTGGTTCTCGCAGGGCCTGCTCGAACCCGGGCGCGAGGCGGGCGGCCTGCGCTATCCCGGCCGCAGCGGCATCGGCCATCAGTGGTGCTACCAACCGGACCTGGCCGAGACCATGATGCGCCTGATCGAGAACGAGGAGCGCCTGGACGCCTACGAGAGCTTCCACGTCGGCGGGCATTGGGACGCCGACGGCGGCGCCATGACCGCGGCGATCGCGCGCGCGCTCGATCGGCCGAACCTGCGCGTCAAACGTTTTCCCTGGGCCCTGCTGCGGATGAGCTCGCCGCTGCTGCCGATGCTGCGCGACATCGCCGAACAGCGCCGGCTGTGGATGCAGCCGGTGCGGCTGGACAACCGCCGTCTGCTGGCCTTCCTCGGCGAGGAGCCGCGCACCGATCTCGACACTGCGGTGCGCGACACCCTGTACGGCATGGGCTGTCTGCGGGCGCCGCCGCCGGCGCAGCCTGCGGTCGCGTCGGCGTCGCTCGCGCCGGAGCGGGTGCCGTTCGAACTGGCCGTGCTGGAACGCAGCCTGCTCGATCGTGCTCTGCAGGGGCGCGCTATGCAGGATCAGGCCGCACAGGCGCATGCCTTGCGCCAGCGTTGCGAGGCATTGGCGACCGCGGCGTGAACGCGATCGCCACGCGTGCTGCACAGCCCGCACGCGGGGGGTCGGGTAGAGTGGCCACGCTCGGCGGCGGGCGTGGCCCGCCACCGCCCCGATCCTGACGGAGTTGCCATGCCCTCGACCGCGAAAGCGCCCGACCACGCATCCGCCGAAGCCATCGTGTCCATCGTCGGCCTGACCAAGGCCTATGCCGGCGGTTTCCAAGCCTTGAAGGGCGTGGACCTGGCGATACGCCAGGGCGAGATCTTCGCCCTGCTGGGCCCCAACGGCGCCGGCAAGACCACCCTGATCAGCATCGTCTGCGGCATCGTCAATCCAAGCTCGGGCACGGTGCGCGTCGACGGCCACGACATCCTGCGCGACTTCCGCGCCGCCCGCGCCAAGATCGGCCTGGTGCCGCAGGAGCTGTCCACCGACGCCTTCGAAAGCGTCTGGGACACGGTCAAGTTCAGCCGCGGCCTGTTCGGCAAGCCGCCCAATCCGCGCTACCTGGAACAGGTGCTGCGCGATCTGTCGCTGTGGGACAAGAAGGACGCCAAGATCATGGCCCTGTCCGGCGGCATGAAGCGCCGCGTGCTGATCGCCAAGGCGCTGTCGCACGAGCCCAAGGTGCTGTTCCTGGACGAGCCCACCGCCGGCGTCGACGTCGAACTGCGCCGCGACATGTGGACCATGGTGTCGGCGCTGCGCGCCAGCGGCGTGACCGTGATCCTGACCACCCACTACATCGAGGAGGCCGAGGAGATGGCCGACCGCATCGGCGTGATCAACCGCGGCGAGATCGTGCTGGTCGAGGACAAGGTCGCGCTGATGCGCAAGCTCGGCAAGAAGCAGCTCACCCTGCACCTGCAGACGCCGCTGCAGCGGCTGCCCGAGGCCTTGGCCGGCCTGCCCCTGGAACTGTCGGCCGACGGCAACGAGCTGGTCTACACCTTCGATGCCCAGGCCGAGGAGACCGGCATCGCCGCCCTGCTGCGCTGCCTGGGCGAGCACGGCATCGACTTCAAGGACCTGCAGACCACCCAGAGCTCGCTGGAGGAGATCTTCGTCAGTCTGGTGCGCTCCAACGGCCGCGGAGCGCAGGCATGAACGTGCACGCGATCCGCGCCATCTACTATTTCGAGATGCACCGCACCTGGCGCACCCTGATGCAGAGCATCGCCTCGCCGGTGCTGTCGACCTCGCTGTACTTCATCGTGTTCGGCTCGGCGATCGGTTCGCGCATGGTCGCCATCGACGGCATCAGCTACGGCGCCTACATCGTGCCGGGCCTGATCATGCTGGCGCTGCTGACCGAGAGCATCTCCAACGCCTCCTTCGGCATCTACATGCCCAAGTTCACCGGCACCATCTTCGAGATCCTGTCGGCGCCGATCTCCTTCGTCGAGGTGGTGCTGGGCTACGTCGGCGCGGCGGCGACCAAGTCGGTGGTCCTGGGCGTCATCATGCTGGCCACGGCGCGCTTGTTCGTGCCGTTCGAGATCGCGCACCCGCTGTGGATGGTCGGCTTCCTGGTCCTGACCGCGGTCAGCTTCAGCCTGTTCGGCTTCATCATCGGGGTATGGGCCGACGGCTTCGAGAAGCTGCAGATCGTGCCGATGATGATCGTCACGCCGCTGGCCTTCCTCGGCGGCAGCTTCTATTCCATCCACATGCTGCCGCCGCTGTGGCAGAAGCTCTCGCTGTTCAACCCGGTGGTGTACCTGGTCAGCGGCTTCCGCTGGAGTTTCTACGGCGTGTCCGACGTCAGCATCGCGGTCAGCGTGGGCATGACCGCGGCCTTCCTGCTGCTGTGCCTGTTCGCGATCTGGCTGATCTTCCGCACCGGCTACAAGCTCAAGACCTGAACGCGCGGGCGGCCGCGCCGACCTGCCCCCTCAAGGCCGCTCGCCGCGTCCCTGCGCCTTGGCGTTCGCGATCACCGCACGTACCAGTTCGCGGTCGCGGTGGCGCGAGATCGCGGTCGCGCCCAGGGCGATCGCGCGCTCGCGCAGCGCGGCGTTCACGTCGTAGTGAGCGCCGCTGGCCTTGTTTTGGAACGCGCGCCGCGGGATCCCCAGCCGCTGCGCGAAGGCGTGCAGCTCGTCCAGGGTGTCGGCCATCAGATGGGCCCAGCGTTCGCCGCGCCAGGGCCAGACGGCATCGTCGACGTAGACGCTCATGCGCGTTCCGGTGGGGGAGGCCGACAGTATCCGCCAAGGGCGGCGTTACTGCGCCAACTCGACCCGGTCGCGGCCGGCCGCCTTGGCCCGGTACAGGGCGCTGTCGGCCTTGCGGATCCAGGCGCCGGCGTCGGGCGTGCTCGGCCCAGCTTCGGCCGCGCCGATGCTGATCGAGCAGTGCAGGCTTTGCGCGAACAGGCGCTCGCGCACCTGCGCCAGGACGCGTTCGGCGATGTGCCGGGCCTCGGCCAGATCGGAACCGGGCAGGACCACCGCGAATTCGTCGCCGCCGTAGCGGCCGGCGGTGTCGGTCTCGCGCAGGCAGCGCTGCAGCAGGGCGGCGAATTCCTCGATCACCTGGTCGCCGACGGTGTGGCCCTGGCTGTCGTTGATCTGCTTGAAGTGGTCGATGTCGATCATCATCAAGGTGGCCGGGCGCTGGGTGCGCTGGTGGCGCGCGAGCTCGTCGCGCACCACTTCCAGCCAATGCCGGCGGTTGGCCAGGCCGGAGGCGAAATCCACCACCGCGACCTCGCGCAGCAGCTTGTTCTGCACCCGCACCTTGTGGCCCAGCTCCCAGGTCGCGATGCCGATGGCGAGCGGGTAGGCGATCAGCAGCGGCAGCGAGCCCAGGATTTCCATCTGCCCGCTGGCGGGCGCGAACGCGAAGCCGTTCAAGGCCGCGACGACCAGGCAGCAGGCCATCATCCACAGCAGCGCGCGCGAGGCGAAGCGCGGGCCGCCGACGCTGAGCTTGTCCATGGTCAGCATCACCGCCAGCAGCACCGAGGGCAGCAGGTTGAACTGCATCAGCGCGATCCAGACCCCGCCCATGGCCGAGTCCACGGTCAGGTTGCGGAACTCGATCCGGTCCGGGTGCGCGTGCCGGCGCGCCATCGAATAGGCCAGATGCGGCCAGACCAGGCCATTGAACGCGAGCAGGGCCCAGGCCGGCGGCGGCGCCTGCGCGGCGTACAGGCCCGAACCCACGCACAGCAGTCCCAGCCCCAGGCCGATGCTGCGCATGCGGCGGATGCGCCGGATGAAGCGCAGGCGCGATTGCGTCAGTTCGGCGGCGAAGGTGCTGGACGGCATTGCGACAGCCTGTGTCTCGAAACAGGGTCGGGCGATGTCGGGGGGATGCGGCTCGTCCTGCGCGAATTGTGTCAGATCGCGGCAGTCGGAATGTCGACGCGGTCGCAAACGGCGACGCGCGCGCGGCCGGCGCGGCATGCCGATCGTGGCGTGAAGGCCGGCTTCACCGGACGCCGCCCGCGCGCGTCCTAGAATGGCGGACACCCGATCGCGACCGCCGTCATGCAGATTGCCGCCCTCCATCATGTTGCGCTGATCTGCTCCGACTACGCGCGCTCCAAGCACTTCTATACCCAGGTGCTGGGCCTGCGCGTGATCGCCGAGGCCTACCGCGCGGCGCGCGACTCCTACAAGCTCGACCTGGCCCTGCCCGACGGCAGCCAGCTGGAACTGTTCTCGTTTCCCGATCCGCCGCCGCGGCCGTCCTATCCGGAGGCGCGCGGCCTGCGCCATCTGGCCTTCGAGGTGGACGACATCGAGGCCGCGGTGCGATCGCTGCAGGGCCATGGCGTGAGCGTGGAGCCGGTGCGGGTGGACGAGTACACCGGCCGCCGCTACACCTTCTTCGCCGATCCCGACGAACTGCCGCTGGAGCTGTACGAGCGCGCCGCCGACTGAGCCGCGCGTTTCAGTCGCGCGCGATCGTGTGGCCCTCGGCCGCCCAGGCCGCGAAACCGCCCGCGAGCGGACGCACGCGCTTGTAGCCGCGCCGCTTGAGTTCCTGCGCCAGCACCGCGGCCGAGGCCTCGTTGGGGCAGTCGCAGTAGACGATCACTTCGTCGGCCGGCACCAACGGCGCGTCGGACAGGGTGGCCACCAGGATCGCGCCCGGGATCCAGCCCGATTCGGCGCGGCTCTCGGCGCGGCGGACGTCCAGGATGGTCGGGCCGGTGCCGTCCTCGATCATGCGATAGAGCTCGCCGACCGTGATCCGGGCCATGCGCAGCTGGCGCAGGAACCACTGCCGGCGCAGCCACTTGTAGGCCACGAAGGCCGCGATCAGCGCCAGCAGCGCCGGCAGCGCGTACTGGCCCAACGCTTCCAGGCGCTCCAGCACCTCGTTGACCGCCCGATGGAACACCGCGCCCACCGCCACCGCGACCGAAGCCCATAGCAGCGCGCCGACCGCGTCGAACAGCAGGAAACGGCGGGTGCTGGTGCCGGTGTCGCCGGCCAGGGTGGTCGCGACCGCGGCGAAGCCGGGCACGAACTTGGCCACGATCAGCGAAGGCGCGCCCCAGCGCGCGTACACCCCGCGCGTCATCAGCACGCAGGAATCCGGCGACAGCGACAGCCGGCACATCAGCCGCAGCAGGGCGTTGCCGAACCGGCGGCCGCCGACGAACCACAGCCAATCGGCGATCACCGCCGCCGCCGAGGCCACCAGCACGATCGCCAGCAGGCTCTCGCCGCGGTCCACCGCGATCGCGGCGGTGACGATGATCGGCGGATACGCCGGCACCGGCACGCCGCCCTGATCCAGCAGCACGGCGGCGAAGACCACGAACAGGCCGTAGCTTTCGATCAGGTGCAGCAGCATGTCCATGGGGGCCTCGCGCGGCGGCCCGCGCGGCAGCGCGCGGGCCAGGCCGGCAGTGTCGGCGCTGCCCCGGCGGCGCGCAATCGGCGCCGGAAAGAAGCAGCGTTGCGCGGCTGGCACGCCGCGCAAGGCTGCGGGGCGGCCTTTACAGGCGCGCGGCGTTGGCCAGCGCGCGCACCTCGTCGAAACGCCAGTCGCGCAGCAGGCGCCCGTTCTCCCAGACCGTGACCATGGCGTCGTCGTAGCCGGCCGGCCGCGCCAGGTCCTCCAGCGTGGCCGCTTCGGCCGGCACCGGCACGGTCTTGAAATGGCCGTACTCGCGGTGGCGCAGCAGGGTCATGCGGCCGCGCTTGCTGGCCTTGCCCTTGTCGGTGACCGGATCCTTGTAGACGTCGATCCATTCGCCGTTCACGCGCGCGGCCGAACATTTCAGCGCGAACTTCTGGGTGTCGCGGTCCAGGCGCTGCAGCAGCGCGCCGCCCATGCCGAAGGCGAGGTTGTCGGTGGCGTAGCCGTAGCTGGTCGCGCGTTCCAGGATGGCGCGGATGCTGGTCGGGTTGATGCCGTCGCCCTGGATCACCCGCACGTGGTTGAGCACTTTGTAGCCCTTGCCGTTGACGGTGTGGCCGAAGGCCTCGTCGAGCAGGCTCAGGCACTGGTGCACGACATCGACCGGGTCGCCCGAGTCGGGGCGGATCACCACGGTCGCGCCGGAGGCGATCACCTCCTCGCGCAGGGTCTTGCCCCAATGCTCGCGGATGGCGTGGAAGATGTCGTAGCTGTCGGAGACCACCGCCACGATCGCGCCCGGCTTGGCGAACTGGCGCAGCATGTTGCGATAGGCGTCGACCTCGTGCTCGCGGCCCCAGCTGGTGATGGTGCTGTGCTCGGCGGCCGGGATCGAATAGCCGGCCATGGCCTCGTGGTAGTAGGTGCGCGCGGCGAGCAGTCCGGCGACGGTGTCGGTACCCATGAAGTTGACCAGGTGGGCGACGCCGCCCAGCGCGGCCGATTCGGCGCTCGACACGCCGCGCGCGCCGAAGTCGTGCAACTTGAACGGCAACTGGCCTTCGGGATCGTCGCTGGTGCGTTCCAGGAACTGGCGGATGGTCTGCTTGGCATGCCAGCTGATCGTGGCCACCGTCACCGGGTACCACAGGCGCAGCAGCAGGGTCTCGACGTAGGACGGCACCCAGTAGGCCTGCGGATCGGTGGATTCGATCGTGACCAGGGCCTGGTGGGTCGGCACCACGGTGCCTTCGGGCACGGCGCGGATGCGCAGCGGCAGCAGGCCGCCGTGATGATCGACGATGTAGCGCCAGCCGGCCTCGTTGAAGGGTTCGCCGTGCGCGGCATAGAGATCGCGCGCCTCGTCGACGTCGGCATGGCTGACCGGCTTGCCCAGGTATTCCTTGAGGATCGCCTGCAGGCCGAAGAACACAGTGCGGTCGTAGACGCCGCCGCGCGATTCGACGTAGAAGAAGGTGGCGTCGGTGCCGGGCGGGTATTGCAGCCAGTGACTGGCCTTGTAGCTGTCGGTGTTGAGCAGCAGGTTGTTCAGGCATTGCATGACGGGAAGCTCCTTCGCGTCTGGAAAACCGGCGGTCTGTCCGCCGGCGGGTGCGGCCGGCGGTTCAACCGCGGCCGAGGAAAAACTCGAGGATGTGCAGGTGGTCCTCGAACAGCTGCGGGCCCATTTCCAGGGCCACGCTTACCGGTATCCAGCGCGCCTTGTCGGCGTCGTCGCCGCCGCGCACGTCGGGCAGCTCGCCGCTGGGGAAGTCGAAATGGAAAGCGTGGGTGATGGTGCGTCCGCGCTGGCTGCGATCGGGGTGGTCGAACACGTGCTGGTGGCGGATCGACCCCTTCAGCACCGGCACCGGTATCTTCAGCCGGGTCTCTTCGCGCAGCTCGCGCAAACAAGCGTCGAGCAGGCTCTCGTCCTGGCCGACGAAGCCGCCGGGCAGCGCCCACAGGCCCTTGCCGGGCTCGGCGCGGCGGCGCACCAGCAGCACATGGCCGGAATGCACCACCACCGCGTCGGTGGTGACGAAAGTGGGCGGGTAGGGGGCGTCGGCCCAGGCCGCGCGGTAGGTGTCGATGAACTGGTGCTCGGCGACCAGTTGCCTGAACGCCGGCGAGTTCTTGCGGAAGGCCTCCAGCATGTCGAACACCGGGCCGGGCACGTTGGCGCGGATCAGCATCAGGCCGCCGTGGCTGTCGAGCTGGTTGGCTTCGTACAGGTAGCGGCGCAGTTCGGTGGCCGACAGGGTCGCGGTGTGCTGCACGTCGACCAGCGGCCACTGCGGGAATTCGCGCAGGTAGTAGCTGGAGGCATCCTTGTCCTGGCCGATCAGGCCCACCCGCGCCTGCGCGTCGCCGCCGTCCTGGGCGACCGCTTCGGCGACCGCGCGCTGCACGCCGGCGATCCAGCGGCTTTCGTTGTAGAGGCGGTCGCGCAGCGGGCGCACGATCAGGCGCTCGGCCGCGTCGGCGAGCGCGGATTGGATCATCACCGCGCGTTCGGCCACGGTGAAGGGGTTCTTGACGGTGCGTGGGGTGTCGGCCGAGCCGACCAGGAAGATGATCTTGCGCGCCTTGCTCAGGGCGAGGCGGGCGACGGCGGCGTGGCCGTTGTGGAACGGCTCGAAACGGCCGATGAAAACCAGGTAGTCGTAGTCCATGAGGCTCCCTCACGGTGAGTAGCCCCGGGTCTGTCCCTGGGCTTGGACATCATGCTACGCCGATCGCGAGGCGCCGACAACGCGATCGCGTTGGCGATGGAGGACAAGCGCGGGCCTTGCGCATGCCGGTCCGCATCCGCCGCGTCTACGCCTGATCCTCACACGCCCGGTCGCAAGATCGCCGATGAGGCGGATGTCGACGCGAACGCACGCGCGGCGGCGGCCTCGCCGCATGGCCGGAGGAACGACGTGCAATTGCAAGGCGCCCAGCAGACCCTGCTGATCACGCTCTACGCCAAGGCCTTGGACAATCGTTCGGCGCAGCCGCTGCTGCACGACGAACTGGCCGACGAGATCGTGCGCCGGATCGACTACGACTTCGGCCGCTTTCCGCTCAACACCGGCCAGATCGCCGGCATCGCGTTGCGCGCCAAGGTGCTCGACGACTGGGCGCGCGAATGGCTGGCGCAGCATCCCGACACCATCGTGCTGCACCTGGGCTGCGGCCTGGACACGCGCGTGTTCCGGATCAATCCGCCCTCGGACCTGGACTGGATCGACATCGACTATCCCGAGGTGATCCAACTGCGGCGCGAGTTGCTGCCCGAGCGCTACGGCAGCTACCGCATGCTGGCGGTGGACGCCTCCGATCCGGACTGGCTGGCGCCGATCGCGGGCGGGCGCCCGGCATTGGTGATCAGCGAAGGCCTGTTCCCCTATCTGGAGGAGGCCGATGCGCGCGACCTGGTGCAACGCGTGATCGAGCGTTTCCCGCGCGGCGAATGGCTGTGCGACATCTACAGCCGTTTCGCCCTGCGCCTGTTGGCGCGCTCCTGGGTCGCGCGCAGCACCGGCG
Source organism: Lysobacter sp. CCNWLW3 (assembly GCF_036697405.1). Lineage (NCBI taxonomy): Bacteria > Pseudomonadati > Pseudomonadota > Gammaproteobacteria > Lysobacterales > Lysobacteraceae > Lysobacter > Lysobacter sp. CCNWLW3. The sequence continues at coordinate 14,381 of NZ_JBAHWA010000010.1, read as the reverse complement.
CGCGCTTCGGCGACTGGGGCTTCGACGATCCGCGCGAGATGGAGGCCTGGCATCCGCGCCTGGCGTTCGTCGACGAAGCGCGCCTGGCCGAGCGCCCCGAAGTGGCCGGCCTGCCCGCGCGGCAGCGCTGGCTGTACCGCGCCTACGACCGCTGGGCCTGGCTGCGCCGGCTGGGGCGGATGGCGCGCTATCGGTTCTGAGGCGCGCTACGCGCCCTTGCGTGGCTCGGCGCGCGGGCCTTACGCCGCCGCGTGCGCGGGCTTGGCCGCGCGCGCCGGCGGCGGCGCCTTGCGGAACGGGATCGCTAGCCGGTTCCAGGCGTTGATCGCGATCACCGCGTAGTTGAGCGCGCCCAGGCCCTGTTCGCCGAACGCGGCCAGCGCGCGTTCGTAGACCGCGTCGGCGACCGGCGCCTCGGCCACCCGGGTGACCGCCTCGGTCCAGGCCAGGGCGGCGCGTTCGCGTTCGCTGTAGGGGCCTTCGTCCCAGACCCGCAGCAGCTGCAGGCGTTCGGGCGTTTCGCCGTGGGCGATGGCCTCGCGCGTGTGCAGCCACAGGCAGTAGGCGCAGCCGTTGATCTGCGAGGCGCGCAGGTTGACCAGATCGATCAGCGAGGCTTCCAGGCCGCTGGCTTCGATCGCGCTGCGCAGGGCGGCCAGGGCCTGGAGGCCGGCGGGCAGCAGGCTGTTGGTGTCGAGACGTTGCGACATGGCGTGGAACTCCGAATGGGGGAAGGCGGCGCTCGCTGGGGGCGTTCGAGCGGCAGGTTAGGATGTTCATCGCTGAAACACATTCCGATACGGATGCAAGCGGTGATTGCATGAATGAACAAGCACTGTCCTGGGACGATTACCGCTACATCCTCGCCGTCGGCCGCGCCGGTTCGCTCAACGGCGCCTCCAAGCGCCTGGGCGTGAGCCACCCCACGGTGTTCCGGCGCATCAACGAGATCGAGCGCAAGCTCGGCACGCGCCTGTTCGAGCGCGCGCGCGAGGGCTATGCGGCGACCGCGACCGGCGAGGAAGTGGTGCGGGTCGCGGCCGAGATCGAGCAGCGCATCGAGGCCACCGAACGCCGGCTTTCCGGCCTGGACGCGCGCCCGGCCGGCAGCCTGCGCGTGACCACGGTCGAGGCGCTGCTGTACGGCCTGATGCCGCCGCTGCTGGCGCGATTCCGCCAGGCCTATCCGCGCATCGTGCTGGAATTGGCCGCCGACAACGCCACCCGCGACCTCAGCCGGCGCGAGGCCGACGTGGCCCTGCGGCCCGGCGGGCAGCCGCCGGACAGCCTGATCGGCCGCAAGATCGCGACGATCGCGGCGGCGGTGTATCGGCCGCGCGCACTCAAACTGCGCGCGGGCGCCGAGCTCGGCGACCAGGATTGGGTGGTGCCCGACGACAGCCTGTCGCATATCGCGATGGCGCAATGGGGGCTCAAGCGCGGCTACCACGAGCGTGCCGTCCTGCGCAGCAACAGCCTGCTCGCGCTGCGCGACGCGGTCGCGGTCGGAATCGGCATGGCGGTGCTGCCCTGCCATCTGTGCGACGACGACGCGCGCCTGGTGCGGGTCGGCGATCCGATTGCGGAACTGCGTTCGGACCTGTGGCTGCTGACCCACCCGGACCTGCGCCGGACCGCCCGGGTGCAGGCCTTCCTGGAGGCGATGCGCGACGGTTTCGCGGAGCTGCAGCCGCGCCTGGACGGCCGTCCCGCGCGCGCCGTGTAGGAAAAATCCTACAAACGATCGAGCGCTCGGATGACGGTATCCGGCTCACGAAAAGGGCACATTGATCGCGTCCCCGACAGCACGGCCTCAGGCAACGGCAGGAGCCGCGCCACGGAGAAGGACGCCGAGACACGGGAATGTCGAAGCTGGGCCGGGGACGCCTCATCACAGAGCAAGGAAGCGCCATGTTTCGCGTCGAATTGAAGCTGCGGGACGGCAACGAAGGCAGGGCCCTGACCACCGCGATCGCGGAGCTGGCGCAGGACTACCTCAGCCCCGAAGCCGCTTTGGAAGCGGTGCTGCCGCTGGCGCAGCGCTACGCGGAACAATCGCGCAACGGACTGTGGCTGCGCATCTACGACGCGCGCTCGCAGGCGGTGTTCGGCACGCTGGTCCCCTAGGCCCGCGTGAAGCCCGCGTCGCCCGGAACGTTGGACGAGCGCTCCGGGCGGCGCGGGCGCCTCTCAGGCGCTCGCGCCGCGATCCAGCAGCCCCGACGCGACCGCACGTTCGATGTCGGCTTCCACGTCGATGTCCCAGCGCAGCGCGGCTTCGTCGAGCCAGGCCAGTTCCTCCTGCGGCCGGCGCGCAAGCAGCGCCCCGAAGCCGCGGTCGCCGCGCAGGCTTCGCGCCTGCGCCATCAGTTCGCCTGACACCAGCGCCGGGATGCCCGGCGCATCGCCGTGGCGCGTGGCCGCGCAGCCCGAACGCGCCAGCGCCGCGCCGGCGAGCAAGGCTTGCAGGTGCCGCGCTTCCAGGCCCGGCTGATCGCAGCCCAGGATCAACACCGGCCCGGCATGCGCGGCCAAGGCCGCCGCGCCGCAATGCAGGCTGCCGGCCAGGCCCTGTTCCCACTGTGCGTTGATGCGGATCTCGGCGGGCAGGTCGGCGATCGCCGCCTGCAGGATTTCGGCCTGCGCGCCCAGGACCACCAGCAGGCGTTGCGGCCGGGTCTGCGCGGCCAGGCGCACAGCGCGATGGATCAGGCTTTCGCCGTCGCGGCACAGGAGCTGCTTGGCGCGGCCGAGCCGGCGGCTGCCGCCCGCGGCCAACACCAGCGCCGCGTGCCTCATGCCGGCGCGTGGCGCAGCGCCTGCAACTGCGCGGCGATGCTGAGCGCGATCGCTTCCGGGCCGTCGCCGCCGAGCTTGAGCCCGATCGGCGCGTGCAGGCGCGGCACGAGCGCGGCACGCGCGGCCTCGGGCAGGACCCGGAACAGATCGTCGCGGCGCTGGCCGGGCCCGAGCAGGCCGACGAAGCCGATCTCGCTCGCGGCCAACGCGTCCAGGGCTTCGCGGTCGAGTTCGAAGTGGTGGTGCATGACCAGTGCGGCGTCGTGCGGACGCGCGGCGGCCAGCGCCTGCGCGGGCGTTCGCGCGATCGCATAGTCGGCGTGCGCGGCCTGCGCCGACCAGCGCGGACGGCGCTCGACCACGCTGGTGATCCAGCCCAGGGAACGCAGCAGCGGCAGCAGCGTCGCCGACTCCGGGCCGGCGCCGAACACCAGCACCGACGGCGGCCGCGCGATCTCCAGCAGCCAGGCGTCGGCGCCGCGCCCCAGCCACGGCGGCGTCGCCACCGGCAGCGTCCAGGGCTGGTGCTCGCCGCCGACGCGCACGCGCAGGGCGCCGTTGATGTTGACGTCCAGGCGCAGGTCGCCGTGGCCGCGCCGCCATTCGTCGACCAGCGCCGGCAGTTCGCGCAGCGCGGCCAACGGCAGCAGCGCCAGGCGCAGGCGCCCGCGGCAGCCGATCGCCGAACCGTCGAACAGGTCCTCGTCGCTGCGGGTGTCGATGTCCATCCACTCGACCCGGCCGTAGCGCGCCGCGGTCGCGGCCAGGCCCTCGATCTCGGGTTCGATGCAGCCGCCGCTGAGCCAGCCGACCTGGCCCTCGCGCGCGCCGAACAGGGCCAGCGCGCCGGGATGGACGTAGGTCGAACCCTCGCTCTCCAGGACCACGGCCAGGCTGGCCGAGTCGCCGCGCTCCTGCGCGCGCACCGCGGCTTCCAGGGCGCCGCGCACGCCGCCGGCGGCAGGCAGGACGGGGGCAACGGGCGCAGCGTCTGGCACGGCGGTTCCCTGAGCGCGGACGACCGCCCGATCATGCGGTCTGGGCATGACGCCTGCAATGCGGGCGCGATTCTTGCAGGCGCCAGGCGCGCGCGCCCTGGATGGCGCAAAGCCGGCGCCAGGCGTATGTTCGGCTTTCCCCAGCCGCCGCGAGGGATCCATGAAACTGCATGTCAACGGCAGCGAGCACGAGGTGGATGCCCCACCCGACATGCCCCTGCTCTGGGTCCTGCGCGACCTGATGCGACTCACCGGTACCAAGTTCGGTTGCGGCATCGCCCAGTGCGGCGCCTGCACCGTGCATGTCGACGGCGCGCCGCGCCGGTCCTGCGTGACCCCGGTATCGACCGTGGAAGGCAAGCACATCCTCACCATCGAAGGCCTGTCGCCCGACGGCAGCCATCCGGTGCAGCGCGCCTGGGCCGAACTCGACGTGGTCCAGTGCGGTTACTGCCAGTCCGGCCAGATCATGTCCGCGGCCGCGCTGCTGGCCAAGGTGCCGGCGCCCACCGACACCGATATCGACCAGGCCCTGTCCGGCAACATCTGCCGTTGCGGCACCTATCCGCGCATCCGCGCGGCGGTGAAGCGCGCGGCCGGCATCGGCAAGGTCTGAGCCGACCTGGAGCTCGCGCGGCCGCGGGCTTCGCAACGAATAACGGAGGTGTGCCGTGAACGCTGTGCCTCAGCCTTCCCGACGTCGGTTCCTCAAAGCCGGTGCCGTGCTCGGCGGCGGACTGGTGATCGGTTTCGCGATCCCCGGCGCGCGCCGCTTCGCGTACGCCGCGCCCGCCGAAGCCGCCGCCGCGAGCGGATTCGTCCCCAACGCCTTCCTGCGCATCGGCAACGACGACAGCGTGACCGTGCTGATCGCGCATTCGGAGATGGGCCAGGGCATCTGGACCGGTCTGGCCATGCTGGTGGCCGAAGAGCTGGACGCGGACTGGACGAAGATCCGGGTCGAGCACGCACCGGCGGCGCCGGCCTACGCGCACACCGCGTTCGGCATGCAGATGACCGGCGGTTCCACCAGCACCTGGTCGGAGTTCGACCGCTATCGCCAGGCCGGCGCGACCGCGCGCCAGCTGCTGGTCGCGGCCGCCGCGCAGCGCTTCGGCGTGGCCGCGGCGGACGTACGCACCGAGAACGGCGTGGCCATCGCCGGCAGCCAGCGCGCGCGCTACGGCGAACTCGCCGACGCGGCCGCGAAGTTGCCGGCGTCGAAGGCCGCGCCGGTGCTCAAGCAGGCCAAGGACTGGAAGCTGATCGGCAAGCCGACCAAGCGCCTGGACTCGCCGGAAAAAATCACCGGCCGCGCCAAGTTCGGCATGGACGTGCAGTTCGACGGCCTACTGACCGCGGTGGTCGCGCGTGCGCCGGTGTTCGGCGGCAAGGTCACGTCCTTCGATGCGGCCAAGGCCAAGGCCGTGCCGGGCGTACGCGACGTGGTCCAGGTGCCGACCGGCGTGGCGGTGATCGCCGATCACTACTGGGCCGCCAAGCAGGGCCGCGATGCCCTGCAGATCGAATGGGACCTGGGCCCGAACGCGGCGCTGGATACCGCGGCGCTGCGCGAGCAATTCCGCAAGCTCGCCGCGACCCCGGGCGCGGTCGCCGCGCAGGCCGGCGATGCCGCCGCCGCGCTGGCCAAGGCCGGCAAGACCTTCGACGCCGAGTACAACGTGCCCTATCTCGCGCATGCGCCGATGGAGCCCTTGAACTGCACGGTCAAGGTCGAAGACGGCCGCTGCGAAATCTGGACCGGCACCCAGTTCCAGACCCTGGATCAACAGGTCGCGGCCGGCATCCTCGGCCTCAAGCCCGAGCAGGTGCAGATCCACACCATGTTCCTCGGCGGCGGCTTCGGCCGGCGCGCCACGCCGACTTCGGATTTCGTGTCCGAGGCGGTGCAGGTGGCCAAGGCCGCGGGCAAGCCGGTCAAGACGGTGTGGTCGCGCGAGGACGACGTGCGCGGCGGCTACTACCGGCCGATGTACCTGCAACAGGCGAAGATCGCGGTCGACGCGCAGGGCTATCCGGTGGCCTGGCAGCACCGTCTGGTCGGGCAGTCCATCCTCGGCGGCACGCCGTTCGAGGCGGCGATGGTCAAGAACGGCATCGACGCGACCTCGGTCGAGGGCGTGGCCGATTCGCCCTATCTCAAGGACCTCGCCGACCACCGGGTCGAACTGCATTCGCCCAAGACCGGCATCCCGGTGCTGTGGTGGCGTTCGGTCGGCCACAGCTACAACGCCTTCGTGATGGAAAGCCTGATCGACGAGCTCGCGCACGCCGCCGGCAAGGACCCGGTCGAGTACCGGCGCGCGCTGCTCAAGGCGCATCCGCGCCATCTCGCCGCGCTGAACCTGGCCGCCGAAAAGGCCGGCTGGAGCGTGGCGCCGGCCAAGGGCCGCGGCCGCGGCGTGGCGGTGCACGAATCCTTCGGCAGCTATCTGGCGCAGATCGCCGAGGTCTCGGTCGAGAACGGCGCGATCCGCGTGCACCGGGTGGTGTGCGCGATCGACTGCGGGCTGGCGGTGAACCCCGAGGGCGTGCGCGCGCAGATGGAATCGGGCATCGCCTTCGGCCTGGGCGCGGCCTTGCACAGCGCCTTGAGCTTCAAGGACGGCCGCGTGCAGGAATCGAACTACCACGACTACCAGGTGCTGCGCCTGCACGAGATGCCGCAGGTCGAGGTCCATATCGTGCCCAGCACCGAACGCATGGGCGGCGCCGGCGAACCCGGCACCGCGCCGATCGCGCCGGCGGTGGCCAACGCGGTGTTCGCGCTGACCGGACAACGCCTGCGCGAACTGCCGCTGCGACTGAAGGCCTGAGGACGACGCCATGCGCATCCTGTTACCGATCGCCCTGGTCTGCGCGCTGACCGCCTGCGGCCCGCGCCCCAGCCCCGAGCAGCGCGAAAAAGCGGTGGCGGCCTTCGCCACCGTGCAGCGGGTGTTCCAGCACCCGCGTTGCCAGAACTGCCACATTCCCGGCGACCAGCCGCTGCAGTTCGACGCCGGCCTGCCGCACGCGATGGGCGTGGTGCGCGGCCCCGACGGCAAGGGCGCCGCGGGCCTGCCCTGCGCGACCTGCCACGGCGAGAAGAACCTGCCGGCCAGCTACGGCCCGAATGCGCCGCCGGGCGCGCCGCACTGGCAGCTGCCGCCGCCGGATCACAAGATGGCCTGGATCGGTCTGCCGCCGAAACAATTGTGCGAAATGATCCAGGACAAACGCAGCAACGGCGGCCGCGACTTCGCCGCGCTGCTCAAGCACGTCAGCGAGGACAAGCTGGTGCTGTGGGGCTGGGAGCCCGGCGGCAACCGCCTGCCGGTGCCGGTGCCGCACGACGAATTCGTCGCCCAGTTCAAGCTCTGGGCCGACGCCGGCGGCCCCTGTCCGGCGTCGTAGCTGCCCGGCCGCCGAAACCGCCTTGCTTCCTGTGGGAGCGGCGTAAGCCGCGATCGCGACACGCAGCGGCGTCGTGGCCGCGGGAATGTAATCGCGCCTCACGCCCGCCGACCCCGCCACGGCCGCGCGTATCGAACGATCAAAGCCCGCGGCACGGCGCCGCGGGCTTCGCTGCATCGACTCGATCAGCCGGCCCGTGTCGCGGCGGGCGCGGTTTCGCCCTCCCGGTGCAGCCAGCGGTACAGCACCGGCAGCACCAGCAAGGTCAGCAGGGTCGAGGACACGATGCCGCCGATCACCACCGTCGCCAGCGGCCGCTGCACTTCCGAGCCGGCGCCGACGTTGAAGGCCATCGGCAGGAAGCCCAGCGAGGCCACCAGCGCGGTCATCAGCACCGGCCGCAGGCGGCCCAGCGCGCCGTCGACGATGGCCTCGTCGAGGCGGTCGCCCTGTTCGCGCAGCTTGCGGATGAAGGCGATCATCACCAGGCCGTTGAGCACCGCCACGCCCGACAGGGCGATGAAGCCCACGCCGGCCGAGATCGACAGCGGTATCCCGCGCAGGGCCAGCGCGATCACGCCGCCGGTCAGCGCCAGCGGCACGCCGCTGAACACGATCGCCGCGTCCTTGGCCGAGCCGAAGGCCCAGAACAGCAGGGCGAAGATGATCGCCAGGGTCACCGGCACCACGATCGCCAGACGCCGGCTGGCCGAGATCAGTTGCTCGAAGGTGCCGCCGTAGTCGATCCAGTAGCCGGTCGGCAGCTCGACCTCGGCCGCGACCCGCTGGCGCAGCTCGCCGACGAAGCCGCCCAGGTCACGGCCGCGCACGTTGGCGGTGATCACCACGCGGCGCTTGCCGTTCTCGCGGTTGATCTGGTTCGGGCCCAGGGCGGTCTCGATCTTCGCCACCTCGCGCAGCGGCACCGTCTGCGGCGCACCGGACATCCAGGCGGCGGCGCGGCTGGATTCGTCGATGTTGTCGCTGCCGCCCAGCGGGATGGGCAGGTCCTGCAAGGCCGCCGGGTCCTGGCGCAGATGCTCGGGCAGGCGCACCACGATGTCGAAGCGGCGGTCGCCTTCGAACAATTGGCCGGCCACTTCGCCGCCGACCGCGGTGGCCACCGTGTCCTGCACCGCGCCGGGGTTGAGGCCGTAACGCACCAGGGCCTGCCGGTCCGGGACGATCGTCAGCAAGGGCAGGCCGGTCGCCTGCTCGATCTTGACGTCGGCCGCGCCGGGCACGGCCTTGGCGACTGCCTCGATGCGCTGGCCGGTTTCCAGCAAGCGCTCCAGATCGTCGCCGTACAGCTTGATCGCGACATCGGCGCGCACGCCCGAGATCAGCTCGTTCATGCGCATCTGGATCGGCTGGGTGAACTCGTAGTTGTTGCCCGGCAGCCGCTTGACCGCGGTTTCGATCTCGGCGACCAGTTCGGCCTTGGTCTTGCGCGGATCCGGCCATCGTTCGCGCGGCTTGAGCATCACGAAGGTGTCGGCGACCGAGGGCGGCATCGGATCGGTCGCGACCTCGGCGGTGCCGAGCTTGCCGAACACCCGCTCCACTTCCGGGAATTGCTTGATGCGCGCCTCCAGGGTGGACTGCATCTTGATCGCCTGCTCCAGGCTGGTGCCCGGTATGCGCATCGCATGCAAGGCGATGTCGCCTTCGTCCAGGCTGGGGATGAACTCCGAACCCAGGCGCGTGGCCAGCAGGCCGCACAGGGCGATGCCGGCCAGCGCGCCGCCGATCACCCAGGCGCGGCGGCGCAGGGCCCAGGCCAGCGCGGGCTCGTAGGCGCGGCGCGACCAGCGCATCAGTCGGGTTTCCTTTTCCTCGACGCGGCCGCGCAGGAACAAGGCGATGGCCGCCGGCACGAAGCTCAGGCACAGCAGCATCGCGCCGCTGAGCGCCAGCACCACGGTGATCGCCATCGGGTGGAACATTTTCCCTTCGACCCCGGTGAGGGCGAAGATCGGCAGGTACACCGCGGTGATGATGCCCAGGCCGAACAGGCTGGGACGGATCACCTCGGCGGTGGCCGAGGCGGTCGCGTCCAGGCGCTCCTCGTCGCTCAGCGCGCGCTGCAGGCTGTGCTGCAGCTCGCCGAAACGGCGCAGGCAGTTCTCGATGATGATCACCGCGCCGTCGACGATCAGGCCGAAGTCCAGCGCGCCCAGGCTCATCAGGTTGCCGGACACGCCGCCGCGGACCATGCCGGTCATCGTGAACAGCATCGCCAACGGAATCACCGCGGCGGTGATCAGGGCCGCGCGGAAGTTGCCCAGCAGCAGGAACAGCACCACGATCACCAGCAGCGCGCCTTCGATCAGGTTCTTGGCCACGGTCTTGATGGTGCGATCGACCAGCGCGGTGCGATCGTAGACCGGGGTGGCCGACACGCCGGCCGGCAGACTCTTGTTGGCCACGGCCAGTTTTTCGGCGGCGGCCTGGGCGACCGCGCGGCTGTTGGCGCCGATCAGCATGAACGCGGTGCCCAGCACCACCTCGCGGCCGTCCTGGGTGGCCGCGCCGGTGCGCAGTTCCGGGCCTTCGCCGACCTGGGCCACGTCGCGCACGCGGATCGGCACGCCGTCGCGGCGATCCAGCACGATGTCGCGGATCGCGTCCAGGTCGGCGACCTGGCCCGGCGCGCGCACCAGGAACTGCTGGCCGTTGCGTTCGATGTAGCCGGCGCCGACGTTCTGGTTGTTGGCGGCCACCGCCGCGACCACGTCGTGCAGGGTGAAGCCCAGCGCGACCAGCCGCGCCGGATCCGGGGTGATGTGGATCTGGCGCGCGTAGCCGCCGATGGTGTTGACCTCGGTCACGCCGGGGGTGTTGCGCAGCTGCGGTCGCACCACCCAGTCCTGCAGGGTGCGCAGGTCGGTCGCGGTCCAGGGCGTGCCGTCCTTCTTGCGCGCGCCGGGCTTGGCGTCGACCGTGTACATGAAGATCTCGCCCATGCCGGTGGCGATCGGTCCCATGCCCGGTTCCAGTTCCGCCGGCAGCTGGGACTTCACCTGCTGGATGCGTTCGGTCACTTGTTGGCGGGCGAAGTACAGGTCGGTGCCGTCCTTGAACACCACCGTGACCTGCGACAGGCCGTAGCGGGAAATCGAGCGGGTGTAGTCCAGCCCCGGCAGGCCCGCCAGGGCGGTCTCGATGGGGAAGGTCACCCGCTGTTCGGATTCCAATGGCGAATAGCCCGGGGTTGCGGTGTTGATCTGGACCTGGACGTTGGTGATGTCGGGGGTGGCGTCGATCGGCAGCTTGGTGAAGCTCCACGCGCCCACGCCGACCAGGGCCAGGGTGAGCGCGATCATCAGCCATCGGTGGGCGATGGCGAAACGAATGATTTTCTCGAGCATGAGTAGTTCCTCGGAATACGGGGCCGGGCATCGCGAACGACGCGACGGCTTGCGCCGGGCCGCTGGCCAAGGGCGCGCTAGCGGACCGCGGCGCCCTTAGTGATCGTGGGAAGCGCCGGACTTCTCGATGTCCGCCTTCACCAGATAGCTCTGCTCGACCACCACCTGGTCGCCGGCGTTCAGGCCCGAGAGCACCTCCACCCGTTGCGCATCGCGTTTGCCCAGCTCGATCGGGCGCACTTCGTAGACGTCGCCGTGGCGCACGAACACCGCGTCCCAGTCGCGGAAGCTCTGCAGCGCCGCCAGCGGCACCACCAGCCTGGCCGGCTGCCGTTCCACGGTGATGCGCGCCTTGACCGCCGAGCCCGGCCGCCACAGGCCGTCGGCGTTGGCGATGGTCGCGCGCGCCACGGTGCTCTGGCTGGCGGTGGCGGTGCCGGGCAGCACGCGTTCGAGCGTGGTGTCGACGGTGGCGCCGTCGCTCATGCGGGTGACGGTGACCGGCACGCCCGGACGGATGTGCTGGGCGTCGGCGCCGAACACGTGCAGATCGACCCACAGCGAGGACAGGTCGGCGACTTCGAACAAGGCCGCGCCTTCGGCGGCCACCGTGCCCACCGCGGCGTTGCGCGCCAGCACCACGCCGGGAATCGGCGAGGCGACGGTGTAGGTCGTCAAGCTCAGGTTGCTCTCGATGCTCGCCAGCACCTGGCCCGCGCGTACCTCGTCGCCGACATTCGCGTTGAGCCGCCGCACCGGGCCCGGGAAACGTGCCGCGACCTTGGCCACGCGCCCCTCGACCGGCGTCAGCAGGCCCTGGACTTCGTGCTCGTCGGCGATCACGCCCGCCGCGGCCGGGGCGACCCGGATGCCGGCGTCGTGGGCGATCTTGGCGTCGATGCGGGTGCGGCCCTCGTAGCTGGGGTAGGCCCAGCGCAGCGCGGTGCCGGCGATCCGGGCCACGACATCGATATCGAACGAATGCGGTTCGCCGACCACGCTGGCGGCCATCAGGCTGCCGTCCGCCTGAGGTTTCAGGACGTGGGTTTCGGCGACACCGCCCAGGCGCTTGAGCCGCACTTCGACGCTGCCGGCCGAGGCCGGCAGCGGCTTGCCGTCGCGGTACAGCCAGGCCTGGTACTTCGGCGGCGTGCCGTCCTCGGCGATCGCCAGTTCGACGGCGTAGCCCTCGTGCTCGAGCACGCGGCCGCCGTGTTCGCCCTTGCGCGGCGCTTGCGCTTCGGCGTGTTCCCCGCCTTCGCCGTGCGCGTGTTCGGTCCTCGCGGTCGGACCACCGCCGCACGCGGCCAGCAGCAGGGTCAGGGCCAATGCGGCGCTGAGGTGGGCGATGTTCACGGGGCGGTTCCTTGTGCGTTGGAGGCGGCGGGCGCGGCGACGAAGGCCTCGCCGGTGAGCCTCTGGATTTCGATCAGGGCGCGCTGCGCTTCGAGCGCGGCTTCCAACTGCTGTTTGCGTCCATTGGTGCGTTCGGACTGCAGCTGCGCCCATTCGAGGTAGCTGATGGCGCCGGCGCGGTAGGCGCGTTCGGCCGCAGTTTCGGCGCGCGCGAGCTTGGGCAGCACTTCCTCGCCCAGGCGCCGCACTTCCAGCGCGGCGACCTGGTAGCGGCCGTGCGCGTCGGCCAGGGTCGAGTACAGCGACAGGCCCTGCGCTTCGCGTTCGATCCCCAGCATCGCCAGTTCGGCTTCGGCGGCGCGGATATCCGGCGCCGCGCGTCGCGTCGCGCCCAGCGGCAGGGACACGCTGCCCAGCAGGGCCTGGTCGTCGCCGTCGCGCAGGCGGCGCACGCCGAGCTGCCACTCCAGATCCGGCGTCGCCTGGCTGCGCGCGAGCTGCAAGCGCGCCTCGCGGATGCGGCCCTCGTCGGCGAAGCGGGCGAGCTCGGGGCTGCGCTGCAGCAGCGCCGCGAGCGCGTCGAAGTCCTCGATCGCCGGCAGCGCCAGCGGATCGCCGGCGACGCTGGCGAACACCGGATCGCGCTCGCCCCACAGCGCCGCCAGGTGCCGGCGCGCGGCGACCTGGCGTTGCGCGGCGCGTTCGCGTTCGAGTTCGGCGCGTGCGAGCGCCGCCTGCGCGGTCAGCACCACCGACTCCGGAGAGGCGCCGGCCTGCAGGCGCTGGCGCGCGGCGGCGACGGTGCGCTGGCGCTGGCCGATGTCGAGCTCGGCGACCGCGTGTTGGCGCTGCGCGGCGACGACGGCCAGATAACGCCGCGCGGCCTCGGCCAGCAGATCCAGGCGCCGGCCTTCGCGCTCGACCGCCAGCGCGTCGATGCGGCTCTGCGCGAGGGTGCGGCGCGCATCCAGTTTGCCGCCGCGCTCGAACACCGAGGCCAGGGTCAGCGACAGTTCGGCGCCGCCCAGGCCGCTGAGCCGGCCGCTGCCGAAGGCGTTTTCCAGGCTCGCGCCGGCGCTCAGGGCCGGGCGCTGGCCGGCGCGGTCGAGTTCGGCCGCGAGCGCGTCGCGGCGACCGCCGAACAGGCGCAGGTCGGGATGCGAGGCATCGATGCGCGCGAGCGCGTCGTCGAGGGTGAATGCCGCCGCCGGGCGCGTGGCCGGGGCGGGAGAGGACGACTGCGCGCGTGCCGGAAAGCACAGCGCAGCCGCCAGGACGGCCGAAGCCGCTGGACGCAACCACATGGGACGTACTCCGAATCGAAGACAGGAAGGATCGGCCGGCGAATGCCGGCGTAAGCCTCAGCCCGCGATCGGGGGACGGAACGGTACCGGCAGCGGCGCGGGTACGAAGGCGAACGCGCGCGGCGGAATCGGCGCTCGCGCGTCGGGCGCGATCATGCGCAGTTCGTAGGCCGGCAGCATCGCTGCCTGCTGGCCGCAGCAATGGCTCAGGTGCCAGCGGTTGTCGTTGTCGTCGCCGGAGCCGGGCTGGCCCGGCGGATGGTCGTGGCCGTGTTCGCCCAGGCTCGCACCGCTCTGGGCGGCGTCGATCGTCGCGATCTCGCGCGCTTCCTCGGCGAAGGCCAGCGCCGGCCGCAGCACGGCCATGGCCATGAGTAGGCCGAAGACCAGGCAGCGCAGGATCGAGGACAGGGGCGGCAGGCCGGACATGGGCGCTAGGGTACGGGCTCGGCGCGGCGATACACAATTGCGCCGACCCGGCACAGCGCGTGCCGCACGGGCGTCACATGCGCTGGCCAGACTGCGCGCCTCGTCTACAGGGGGCGTGTCATGAAGTGGGTTCGGACCTGCGCGGCCTTCGTCGCGCTTGCGTGCTTGGCCGGTTGCGGCAGCGAGCGGCCGCCGCAGAGCGTGCAGTCCTCGTCGTCGCTGGAGGCCGTCCCGGCGCGCCCGGCCCTGGCCAGCCTGGACGCCGAACGCCTGCGCGCGCTGGCCGCGCAGTCCCTGCGCGACCAGCGCATGTACGCGCCGGCGGGCGACAACGCGGTCGAGTACTACCTCGCGCTGCGCGACAAGACGCCCGCCGACGCCCGGGTCGCCAATGCCCTGCAGGAACTGCAGCCCTACGTGCTGATCGCCGGCGAGCAGGCCATGGCCGGCGGCGAGCTGAACGAAGCCCAGCGCATGCTGGACCTGCTCGCGCGCGTGGACGCGCAAGCGCCGGCGTTGCCGCGCCTGCGCGACGGTCTGGCCGCCGCGCGCGCGGCCCAGGCCGAACAGTCGCAGCGCCTGGACGCGCAGCAGGCGCAGGAGCTGCGCCTGGCGCAACAGCGCGCGCTCGCGCAGGCGAACGCGGCCAAGCCGATCGCCGCCGTGCCCGCGCACATCTGCCCGCACGTGCATTCGCTGTGGATGAC